>JBBAAM010000010.1:0-77834 GCA_041658245.1 Melioribacteraceae bacterium | reverse complement strand
TCTTAGGTCTAAACTTTATATCTCTGCTAACCGAACTGCTCTTAATGAATTAGAAAATATGAAAGCTTGCTTTGCTATGAAGTTCTAATGCCAAACTTAAATATATGTTTTTGCGTAAGGTGAGTTATCTAAATAATTAATGTCAATTCCATTGTATAGACAGAGCTGATTAAAAGAATGAGTAAACAAGAAGCCATAATTAGGGGTTCTGATTGAACATATATTTTATTGATTTGATAATTAATAATATCTAATGATATGAATCAATCTCCTTTAATTAGTATAATCACTGTAGTATTAAACGGCGCAAAGTATTTAGAGAATGCAATCAAAAGTGTTCTTTCCCAATCATACTCCAAAGTAGAATATATTATAATTGACGGCGGTTCAACTAACGGCACGCTTGATATTATTAAAAAGTATGAGAGCAGAATTTCGAAATTGATAAGCGAACCTGACAACGGAATCAGCGATGCATTTAATAAAGGAATTAAACTTGCAAGCGGTGAGATCATTGGGCTTTTAAATTCCGATGATTGGCTTGAACCTGACGCTATTAAAAAAATTGTCAAAATATTTTCATCTGATAAACCGGATATAATTTGCGGTGCAGTCAGATTCTGGGAAAAGGAGAAAGAAGTAATCGTATCGTATCCTGATCTCCAAAACCTTGACCGCGAAACTTCGATTCACCATTCCGGTGTTTTTATTAAAAAATCTATTTATGAAAAATTCGGATTATTCGATACCCATTTAAAATACGCGATGGATTACGAGCTGCTATTAAGAATGAAAATGAACAATGTAAAATTTTACCTGCTAAACGATGTTGTATCAAATAGACGGCTTGAAGGTATTTCTTATAAAAATAAGAGATTGGCTTTAAGAGAAACTATGTCTGCCAGAAAAAATTATTTCAACATCTGGAATGTCTGGATAATTTACTTATACGCGTCTATTAAAGATTGTGGAGGAAGATTATTAAAAAGCAGCATTCTAAAACCTCTGTATATCACTTACTGGAAACTGAAAAACAGAAAACTTGCTAGGGATCCTAAAGAATGAGAGTTTGTTATATAACCGATTCTTATCCCCCTAATATCGGAGGCGCAGAGTATGCGATTCAAAAAATAGTAGAAGGGGCTGCCGAAAATAATATTGATGTTTCAGTTATTACTTCACAAGCAAGAGAGAATTTCTCTTTTCAATCAAAAATCCACGAGTCAGTTATTCTGAGAATAAAAACCCCTCGAGCTTTGCAGAGATTCTGGTTCTTGATCTTATCTTTTTTTGCAATCATAAAGAAGTGTAAGAATACCGACATTCTGCATGGAACTAGTTATGGAGGTGTTCTACAAACTTTCATCGCCGCCAAATTATTAAGGAAGCCGTGCGTTGTTACTATTCATGAATTCATGGGGAGGAAATGGAACAAATTTGCATCTAATTTTATAAGTGCATATTTCTTTAGAGTATCCGAAAAAATATTCGCTTCGCTTTCATTCGATCGCTTTATTGCAGTTTCAAATTATACTAAGAAATGCCTGATTGATGCAGGGGTAACGGAAAGTAAAATCACTGTAATTCCAAATGGTGAGAGCGATCTCGATTTGAGTAAATTAAAAACTAAGCATGAAGTAAGAAAAGAACTGAATATTCCGGATGATAAATTTGTTTTTGCTGCCTTTGGAAGGACAGGACTGACGAAAGGACTGGATTATGTCGTAGATGCCATCCCGGATGTGCTGGATAAAATTCCGAATGCAGTCTTTATTCTGATACTTTCTTTTGGCGATAAAAAAATTTGGAAAAGAATTATTAATAGAATAGAAAATTTGGATCGGGGACGTGTATTATTTTATTCCTCTCTCGAAAGATCCCTGATGTTGGATTATTTGAATTCCTCGGATGCCATCATAATTCCTTCTTTGTCAGAAGGGTTCGGATTTACGACTCTTGAAGCATGTATGTTGAATAAAATAGTAATTGCTGCAAATGTCGGGGCAATTCCGGAGGTCATTTCAGGAAAGCACATTCTTATAGAGCCAGCTTCATCTGAAGCAATACTGAATGGATGTATCGATTCGGTTTCAGGGATATACAAGAATAAGCCTGGGAAAGAATTTAGTTGGGAATCATCTGTAAATAAATATATCAAAGTATATAAGGAAGTTTTACATTTACATTAGAAAAATTCTTGGTTTGTAATTTTGGGATCAAAAAATTCAAACATCGAAAAAACACTAATTATTATTCCTGCATATAATGAAGAGGAGAGGATCCTGAATGTTATTTCCCGATGCAGGAAATATCTATCGGAGAAAGTTGATCTCATTGTTGTAAATGACGGCTCGACAGATAGAACTTTGACTGTATGCGAAGATGCAGGAGTGAATATTATATCTGTTCCTTTCAACCATGGTGTGGGAAATGCTTTGAAGACGGGATTTCTTTATGCGCTTAAAAATAATTATGAAAATGTTATAACCATCGATGCCGACGGCCAGCATGACCCTGATGATCTTCCGAAGTTCATACAAAAACTGGAGGCAAAGCAGTTTGATATTGTAATCGGATCCAGATTTATGAATGGTAAAAAATATGATGGATCTATTGTTAGAATTACAGGAAATAAATTTTTTGCATGGGTGGTATCGGTTTTAATTCGTGAAAAACTCACTGATGTAACTTCAGGTTTTCGTGGAATGAATCGAGCAGTTCTAAATTATTCGGTTGATGATCTATTTAACTTTGATTATCCCGATGCCGATTTTCTGCTTACATTGCACCGTGCAGGCTTCCATTTTTGTGAAATTCAGGTCAAAATGAATAAAAGAATTGGTGGGGAATCCCAGCACAGAGGGTTTAAACCAATTTATTATATATTCAAAATGCTGCTTTCAATTTTTATTATCTTGATGAGAAAAAAAAATATTAAAAATCATAGGAGGTAATTATTTCTACCCGTTTAAATTTAATATTGATATTTATCGGTGCCATTATTCTTATTGGTATTGTCGAATTGATTAGAAGAAGAAAACTGAATGAAGAGTACTCTTTTCTATGGCTTGCAATAGGATTTATTTTTGTTTGTATAACAATATTTCCGCAGCTGGTTTTTGATATTTCGCAAATCATTGGTACCGAATTACCGATTAACACTTTATTCTTCGCAAGTATAATTTTTCTGATGCTGCTTGGCATTTTCTTTTCTTTAAAATTATCTGTTTTGTCCAACAGAGTTAAAAATCTTTCTCAAAAGATCGCTATCCTTGAACATTCACTGAAAAAAATCAATCAGGAAGAAAGAAAAGAAGATAATTAAGATAATCACTTATTTCCCATGGATTAAAATATCACAACAGATTCTTATTGTTATCATTAAAAGAGAAATTAATTATGGCTGGCTTTAAGGAAATATTTCTGGAAAAAATTAATTCAAAAGAAATTAAAATCGGAATTATTGGACTTGGTTATGTTGGGCTGCCTTTGGTTTTGGAATTTACGTCAAAAGGATTTTATACATTTGGATTCGATATTGATGTAAGCAAAATTTCAATTCTAAACACCGGTAAAAGTTATATTAAACATATTTCTGGTGAGAAGATTGATAAAGCGGTAAAAAGCGGAAAGTTTGTCGCGACTTCGGATTTTTCGCGATTATCGGAGGTTGATACAATTATCATTTGTGTTCCTACGCCATTGACTGAGAACAGGGAACCAGATATGACTTATATAATAAGTACATCAGAGGAAATCCGGAAATATTTACGCAAAGGGCAGTTGATAATTTTAGAATCAACAACTTACCCGGGAACAACCGAAGAAATATTACTTCCTATGTTTGAAAATTCGCAACTGCAAAATGTGACATTAAAAGTTGGTGAAGATTTCTTTTTAGCATTTAGCCCCGAGCGTGAAGACCCTAACAATCCTGATTATTCTACTTCTACTATTCCGAAGGTAGTTGGCGGGATTACAGAAAATTGTCTGGAAGTTGCAGCCGCTTTGTACGATCAAATCATTATTAAAACAGTAAAAGTTTCATCAGCACGAGCTGCTGAAGCCACCAAACTTTTAGAAAATATTTATCGTTCGGTTAATATCGCTTTGGTTAATGAATTGAAAATGATTTTTGACCGGATGGATATTGATATCTGGGAAGTAATCGAAGCTGCTAAAACTAAACCCTTTGGGTATCATCCTTTTTATCCCGGTCCGGGACTTGGCGGCCATTGCATTCCAATTGATCCATTTTATTTGAGTTGGAAAGCAAAAGAGTATGATGTTAATACTAAATTTATCGAATTAGCCGGCGAGATTAATACATTTCAACCTTATTATGTTGTAGAAAAATTAATTGACCTTTTGAGTAATCAAAAAAAATGTTCATTGAAAGGGGCAAAAATTTTAATACTTGGAGCCGCCTACAAAAAAAATATTGACGATATGCGTGAATCGCCGACTTTAAAATTAATTGAAATTTTACATCGGAAAATGGCTTTCGTTGAATACTATGATCCATATGTGCCCAGTTTACTTAAATCAAGAAAGTATAATTTCAATATGACTTCAATTGAATTGACTAAAGAAAATCTCAAAAGTTATGACGTTGTTTTAATTAGTGCTGATCATGACTCGGTAGATTATAAATTCGTAGCTGATAATGCTAACCTAATTCTTGATACTAGAAATGTGTTTGGTAGGTTGGGCATTAAATCATCAAAGATCCTTAAAGCATAGTTTTGAAACGAAATGATACCAAAAGAAAAAAAAATATTTATTGCCGGGCATACTGGAATGGTAGGTACTGCAATTGTTGGAAAACTGCAAGATAGCGGCTATCAAAATTTGGTTTTGAAAACAGCATCTCAAATAGATTTAATAAATCAGCAAAGCACAAACGAATTTTTTAATAAAGAAAAACCGGAAATTGTAATAATAGCTGCCGCAAAAGTAGGCGGTATATTAGCAAACAATACTTACCGCGCAGAATTTATCTATAATAATTTAATGATTGCAGCCAATGTTATTCATGCTTCACATTTGAATGGAGTAGAAAAATTAATTTTTCTTGGAAGCTCTTGCATTTATCCTAAACTGGCGCCTCAGCCAATTAAAGAAGAATATTTACTTACGGATACACTTGAATTTACGAACGAACCCTATGCCATTGCCAAAATTACAGGTATTAAGCTTTGCGAAAGTTATTTCAGGCAATATGGTTCAAATTTTTATTCCATAATGCCCACAAATCTTTACGGATCAAATGACAATTTTGATCTGAACTCATCGCATGTGCTTCCGGCTCTTATTCGTAAAATTCACGAAGCTAAAGCGAACGGCAATAGCAAGGTTGAAATATGGGGCACAGGAAATCCGAAAAGAGAATTTTTATTTGTAGACGATCTTGCTGATGCCGTTTATTTTTTGATGAACAGAATTGATGCTGTTGATTTGTATCCAAACAATATTACCCATTTAAATATCGGAACTGGTGAGGATCTTACGATTTCCGAATTGGCTGAAAAAATAAAAAATGTAATTGAATTCAAAGGTGAGATAGTTTACGATACAACTAAACCTGACGGCACTCCAAGAAAACTTTTAGATGTCACAAGAATTCATGATTTGGGCTGGCATCACAGAACTTCTCTGGAAGACGGTTTAAGAAAAACTTATGAATGGTTTCTTAATAATAATACAAAATAATAATTGGAATAATATTTATCATGAAAAAGGCACTAATAACAGGTATCACAGGGCAAGACGGCAGTTACCTTGCTGAATTACTACTTGAAAAAGAATATATAGTTCACGGAGTTATACGCCGAAGCAGCTCATTTAATACTTTTCGGATTGATCATCTTTATAACGATCCGGAAATTTCCAACAAAAGATTTTTTTTACATTATGGAGACCTTGTAGATACTAGCAGTCTTAACCGTCTACTCGAAAGAATTCAACCCGATGAGATATATAACCTTGCAGCACAAAGCCATGTAAAAGTATCTTTTGAAATACCTGATTATACTGCGCAAGTTGACGCACTCGGAGCGTTGAGATTTTTAGATGCAATTCGTGAAGTTGGGTTGAACAGAGAAACAAAATTTTATCAAGCATCAACATCAGAACTTTTTGGAAAGGCTCTGGAAATACCTCAATCCGAAAAGACTCCTTTTTATCCGCGTTCGCCTTACGGTGTAGCTAAACTTTATGCATACTGGATAATTGTTAATTATAGAGAAGCTTATAATCTTTTTGCATGCAACGGAATATTATTCAATCACGAATCTCCAAGGAGAGGCGAAACCTTTGTAACAAGAAAAATTACCCGTGCTGCAGCAAATATTGTTTTGGGTAAACAAAATGATTTAATCCTCGGAAATTTGGATGCAAAAAGAGATTGGGGTTTTGCACCGGAATATTGCAAGGCAATGTGGCAAATGCTGCAGACAGAGCAGCCCGATGACTTTGTGATTGCTACCGGCGAGGCTCATTCAGTTAGAGAATTTTGCGAATTAGCTTTTAACAACTTAGGTGTTATGCTGGAATGGAAAGGTTCAAAAGAAAATGAAGTTGGAATTGTTAGTTCTATTAACGATTCTGAAATTATTGAACGATATAAATTAAAAATCAATAACCAATTGATCGGAAAAGAAGTTGTTATAGTTTCTCCAAAATATTACAGACCAACTGAAGTTGATTTGTTAATTGGCGATGCTTCTAAAGCTAAAGATAAGCTCGGGTGGGTATCCAAAACAAAGTTTACTAAACTTGTAGAAATAATGACGGAAGCTGATTTAAAAACTCTATTATAGATTATAGATTTATTATGCTTTAATTAATATTATTAGTTAGTCTCGATTGTTACTTTACGGGCATTGAGAGAATATTTTTATTTAGAATTTCTTTTACTTTTTCGGTTTCACTATTTGGTTGATATTTACTAACAAAAATGATGTCCATACTTCATACTCCTTACTTCTCATCCTTCGCTACCTCTTCGACTAGCTCAGAGCTACGGCTCAGGACAGGCTTCTTTCTTCCTTTTCACGTTTCACCTTTCACTTCTTATTTAGAAATAAGAATTCAGAAATAAGAATTCAGAAATAAGAATTCAGAAATCGTAAATCACAAATCATCCTTCGCTAACGCTCAGGACAGGCCTTTGACCTTTCACTTCATACTTCGTACTTCTAACTTCGTACTTCTCACCTTCCTGGCATTGCAATTGCACATAGAAAGCGTCTTAAATATTTTGTTAAACAGGAACAGGCAAGAGTAAGTATTTAAATCGCTTAATTCTTTCCTAATTGCAGAAAACAATTTTTGGAATCGTTCGGAGTGAATAATCTAGTGCGAATAATTCTACATTACTACGAATATTTTACACGTCAGTTATCAGTTATCGGTGGTCGGTTATCGGTGGTCGGTGATCAGCAAATTAATTCGTACTTCGTAATTCATACTTCATACTTCTTTCTACTTACTGCTTTTTTTATGTTGACAATTAACATTTTGCTTTCTATATTAAAGTCAAATTATATATCAATTCACATAACTATATAAAATTATTGAACTTAACTTTTAATTTTTTTCGTATAGCGAGTAACATTAATTCTAATTTGTTAAACCAAACAAAGGAGGAACTACATGTATTTATACTTACCTACTTAAGAACGGCTTTTCAAAAAATTTGTGTGTGTAATTTATCTTTACTTAATTCTATATTAATCATTAAATCTTTTTCAACCAATTAGGGAGAAAAAAATGAATCTGAAGAAACTCTTTTTTATGCTGACGTTCTTTGTTCTTTTGGGAACAACGGCGTTTGCACAAACCACGGTTTATGTTGATAATACGTCTGGAGTTGGCAACGACTTCAACAGCGGTCTTACGCTGGCGGCTCCTAAGGCGACTATCACCAACGCTCTTAGCACGTTCCCAAGCGGTACGACTGTCAGCGTTAAAGGTACAGGTTTTCTGTACAATGAATTAATCAATTTATCAGCTTCCGGTATTGAAAAGGAATTTATTTTCACTTCTTACGGAAGCGTAGCTCCACTCGTTAGAGATTTAACAGTAAATTTAACTGCGGTTGGAGGTGGTTATTCAAATCAAGTTACATTCTCTGGTCCATACCAGATTCGTGATAATCTGTTATTAACTGCAGGCGATGTGCTTGGTGCAACAAATTTAACAATTGGATCAACCGGCAATACTGGTGTTGTAACAATTACAGAAGGCACAGTAGATAGCCAACTTGGATTTAGCGGTAAATTAAACTTCACTTATAACGGTGCAAACAGCCGTACAACCGGTGGTGAACTTCCTGCTGCTGGCAATACAACTAATCTTTATAATCTAACTCTTTCACTTACTGTTGCAAAGACTATTACATTAAACGAAAACAAAACCATAATTGGTACTTTTGCAAGTAATGCAAATTCAACTTTAGCGCTAGGTTCAAAGATATTAACATTTAATGGCGTAAGCGCTACTGTTTGGACACATACTCAAGCTGGTAATATTACTGCTTCTACTGGTGGAATTACAGTAATGTTAACAACAGATGGTACAGGTACTGATGATGTTACATTTAACGGCACTGGTAATTTACCAAATATGACAGCTACAGGCGGTACAATTGGTAATGAAGAATTAGTAATTAGTAACGCAACAAATATTGGTTCAATTACAGCTCAGAACAGTGCGAACGTCACAGTTTCTACTGCAGCTGCTGTAACTGTTGATAAAACCAAAGGAACTGGAAATATCACCAACTCAGGTAATGGAATTGTTACATTTAGCGGTGCTGGTGGTGTAACATGCGAAAACATTTCATTAGATGGAACAACAACAAGCACAACAGCTAATAATTCCAGAATTACATTTACTTCTGGTGCGGTTACAGCTAATGGAAACGTTACTAACTCTGCTACTGTAACTACAAGTTCCAGTTCAGGAAAAAGTGCCATTGGCCAAATTTTATTTAGCAATGCTGCTCACGTTATAAAAGGTTATGCTAAATTAACCGGAAATGTTACTGCTACTTCAACTAAATCTGATGGTGCAGGTAACTTTCTTAATATTAAGACAATTGAATTCGCTACAATTGGTAATTTAACAAAAGTGAATGGTGGATTTGTTAATGAAGCAGTTGCTGCCATTACCACATCTCATTCATCTTCAACAATGACCAAAATCGGTTCAATCTTATTTACAGGTAGAACCAGTGCGGTAATTGGTGCTAATACATCTACTGAAAAAGTTGATGTTACAAATACATCTTCTGTTACAAATGGCTGGGATGCCGTAGCAAATCAGAATGGTATCATTGATTTTGCTGTTGCCTCAACAGGCGTTTTCTGGGGTAAGAACGTAAGTACTTCAGGAGGCTCAGGTGGCGTTATTGTATTTGGTAACGGCGCTTGCACATTTTCAGGCAATGTTTCTAATAATAGAACAGATAATGATGGCGATATCAACTTTGGCGACGGTTCTTATAACACAGATGGAGCCAACGTAACGATCGGCGGTACTTTAGATCTATTAAATGCCGGTGATATGACTGTAAATTTAGAAAGTGCTAATAACGGTGGTGCTGGAAGTACATTCACGGTTACTGGTAAAACTACCATATCAAACAGCGGTGCTACTCTTTCATTCCCGACCGCAACAAATGATGAAGCATGGGCATTTACCGGTGGTTTAGAAGTTAGTGCAGGTACTTTGACCTTGTCAGGTGCTGGTGGAACTAGCACTGGCGCAATCACTAGCGGTGGGTTGACACTTACCGGTGGTACAATTGCACTTGGTACAGGTGCTAGAACCTGGACAACAACTGCAGTTAGCCACACAATCGGCGGTACAACAACAAACCCAACATTCACTCCAACAGATGCAACATGTGCTACAACATTAACGTTTGGAACCCCGGCTTTAGCACAAGTTCAAACCATTAATGTAGGCGGAGCCTCTCCATTGTGGCCTGGTTTGTTAACAGTTAACAACGGTACAGCTTTGGAAATACCGGTAGTTATCACTGGCGGTA
Organism: Melioribacteraceae bacterium; assembly: GCA_041658245.1. Classification (GTDB taxonomy): domain Bacteria; phylum Bacteroidota; class Ignavibacteria; order Ignavibacteriales; family Melioribacteraceae; genus Fen-1258. The sequence continues at coordinate 67,777 of JBBAAM010000010.1, read as the reverse complement.
ATTTGAGAGTACTCCGTAACGTAGTATTCCAGGCTGGTGTTGTTCAATTAAATGGAACTAAACTTATCCTTGGACAAAATTTATCAGCTCCAACAAATAATCCTAACTTCACTAATACTGCGGGATATACAACATTAAATAATGGTGCTGTTACAATTAACCCAGGTGGTGGCAATGCTAATATTTCCGGTACAGGCGGCGCTACATATACATGGGGAAATCTTGAAATTGATGCTGTTAATAATAGTGCCATCATGACAGGTGCATTTACTATTCAAGGTAATTTATATTTATCTTCAGGTATTCTGAATAATGCAGGACAGATTTTAACTTTTGACAATTCTACAACCTATCCGACAATCGTAAGAGTTAACGGTTCGATCAGTAATGGCGGCGCCCAGCTCGTATTTTCATCTAATGTAAACGTTACTTATTATGGATCCGACAAAACAGCTTCATTCGAGTTAAACGCTGGAAATGCTGCAGGTGCAAATAAATTGCAGGATCTAACTATCGCTACGACTGATGGCGCAACTGCTGGTAAAGGAACTGTATTAGTAGATGGTTCTGGAGGTGTCCTTAATTTTGCTAACTTAAGAGTAAACGGTATTCTTAATGTTTACGCTAATCAAGCCCTCCTCATTAAAGATATCAATCTTGAAATGAATGGTTCTACCATTACTTTGGATGGTGATATTGCTAATAAAGTAGCTGGAAATAAACTTATCTTAAGAAAATCAACTGGAACCACAATAACTGGTTCGGGTTATTTACCTGATATTTCAGTTAATGACGGTACAACCACACCAAACGTAATTAGTGGCGCAAGAGCTCTTGTTACAACATTGCTTGGCGCTGACAATCTTAGAGGTGGTGCTGGCGGTAATGCGGATTTTGATCCTACAACTGCGGCAACAGGCTCTATTACATTTGGCTCAACGACAAGTACGAACAAATTAACAGTTACTTTCGGTTCAGGCGCATTAAATGGAACACATGCTCATAATTTAACAACAGCCAATTCAGGCAACTATTTTGCGCTTGGCGGCAATGTAGTATTTAATGGTACGTATACACACGCTAACGGTACAGTTGATCTTGGCAACTATAACCTTTCATTCAGAGGCTCAGGCCACGATCAGAATACAGCAGGTACAGTAGCTTCAACTGGCGGTTATGTTAAATTTATTGGTACCAATAATCCAACAACGTTTAACGTATCGGGCGGTACAGCTGGTTCAGCTACTATCCCGTATCTTGAAATTAATTTAGGCACAAATACATTTCCTTTCACAGTTAATGCAACAACAGCAGGCAGCAGATTAGCTGTTAGTAATACTCTGCTTCATACAAAGGGAACGCTTAATCCAGGCACAGGTCACATTAGAGTAACTGGTAACACATTTACCGTCTCCGATCTCGATGCTGGCCAATTTAGCAATGCAAGTGCTAGTTATTTCCAATTACAACCGACAAGCGGAACATTAACCTGGACATTTAACGAAGCTGACGGAAGTGGCACAGATGTTACACTTTCAAGAGTTCTCGTTAATGGCGATGTTACACCTGCAGGCGATATGACTGGAATGCTCACTATCAATAATGACTTTAAACATGATGGCGGTGTTTTCACATTCGGTCAAACAGTACAAATGGTTGGTGCAAGTACATTCACAAGAAACACATTATCTACTGGTACTTACGCTGGTTCAGGATACTTGAGATGGAATTCAAATGGTAATTTTACACAAGGTAACAATTTCTCAATTCCAAATTTGAGAATTGATGCTAACCTTGCTACAATTCAAACATCGGCTAATTTTACTGTTTCAAATAACTTATATCTCAGTAATGCTACTACTTTAACTCATACAGTGGGCGGAAGTCCAAGACTTTCTGTGGGTGTTGCTAGTGGTTCAATTCCAACAATATTAATTGCTGGAAGTGGAAATGTTGATGTTGCCCCTACTTTTGCACAAGGACAAGTTAACTATACATACACTGGTGGAACATCACCAATCGTGGTTGATGCTACAAGTCTTTACTGGCCGACTACACCAACTACGTTAGCTTATAACCTTACAGTTAATATGACAAATACCACAGACATTGTCAGACTTGATCAATCAAGAACTGTTAACGGTATTGCAACCTTAAATTTAACCAAAGGTGTTTTAGGATTAAACCCCGGTGCAGTTTTAACTTTAGCTGACGGAATGACAATCAATAGAAATTCAAATTCTACATTTAATGTTGATCAAAATGGTGCTGGTGCAGGTACAGGTACTTTAACTGCAACTAATGTAAATTTAGTATACAGTGGATCTGGCACTTCTACCACAGGCGATGAATTCAGTCAGCCATCTTCCATTAATAATGTAACTGTCAATAATACAAATGCAACACCGCTTGACTTTATTAGTACTAAAACTATTAATGGAACATTGACATTAACCAGAAGTGCTTCGATTAATGCAGCCAATACGGTCACGGTAATTGGTGGTATCTCGATTGCATCTGGTAGAACCCTAACAATTAATGGTGCTTTAAATACACCAGCTAACATAACTATTTCTGGTACTGGTGCCATTGCTGGTAATGGAAGCTTGGGATTCACAGGCGCTACAGGTCAAACATTGACTTTAGCAGCTGGAACAACCCAAGTTGGTAATATAAGCATCAATTTAACTGGTACTAATCCAGTATTAAATGTTGCTGGCGGAAATTTGGATGTATTATCAATTAGATTTACAAATGGTATTGTCGATATGGGTTCAAATACTCTTATTCTTCCAAACCCAACAGCTGATCGCACACCTGGACCTACTCAATTTAGTGGTCTTGCATTTGACAGAAGTGCTGTAACTGGTACAAACGTTGGGCACGTTGTAGGATTAGTTCAACGTCAAGCTAATACAAGTGATGGTAAAACTGCAACTAACGGTCGATTTGAATTCCCGGTTGGCACATTGACCGGTAAATATCGTCCTACAGCCATTACATTCACACCTAGTTATGTTGTTGGTAACCCGGTTAGTATTGTTGTGTCACATGTAAATGCCGACCCAGCAGGCACAGTTGGAATGCCAATTAACGGCGGTAATGGCGTTACTATTGGTGCTTATACACCATTTTATTGGTTAGTTAACACAACACCAACAAGCTTAACATCAACTCAAAACTTTGATATGGATTTAACATCAAGTAATCTTGGTGTTCCATATACAAGTGATCAATCATTACGTGTTATTAGAAGACAAGATGGTAGTTCACAAAGCAATGGCTGGGTAATGCAAGGTACTGCAGCAAATCATGCTAATTATCAGGTAGTTAGCGGTACAGATACAACAGTCGTTGCAAGAACTGTATCAGCTCAAGGTGGTTTAGTTTCTCAAGGCAGCAGATTTACAATTGGTGTTCCTGCAAGAGCTCCACTGTTTACAGCTCCAACTCTTACAACTTTTGCACTTGATGAGGCTGCAACTACTGGTAATACAGTTCAATTTACAGCAACGCCTCGGAATACCGGCGAAACAATTACATATAGTAAGTTCTCTGGTCCAACATGGGCTACAGTAAGTGCTGCTGGTCTATTAACTATGCTACCAGGCTATACCGATTCAGGTGTTTCTACAGTTGTAGTTCGCGCTACATCTAGTAGTGGTATGAGCACAGATTTTACACTCACTGTAACTGTTAATAATGTAAACAGAGCTCCGGTATTTACACCAGTAACTGGTGTATTGCCTGCTGGTGCAACTGTTGCGTATGGAACACAATATTCATTTAATTATGCAGCAACAGATGCAGATGCTCAAACATTAACTTATTCTATTGTAAGTGTTCTATCTGGTACAACCGCTTCCGCTGCAACAGGTACAGCTGTGCCGACTATGACTGCACAAATTGGTGGACTTGGAAACTTTACATGGACACCTGCTTTTGGTGATGCAGGAAAAACATTTACAGTTATTGTCCAGGTTACTGATGGAACTACACCTGTTACTACTACAGGAACGATTGTAGTTTCCAATAAATACAATAGAGGTGATGTAACATTAAGCGGTGGAAATGCAGATGCCATAGATGCTTTAGCAATATTAAAGCACGTTGTAGCCAATCCTGTTCTACCAGCTGAAGCTTTAGCATACGCTGATGCTAGTCTTGATGGCAATGTTAATGCTTATGACGCATATTTCGTTCTATCTTATGTAGCCAATAACAATGTATGGCCAACAAGTAAAGTTGTTGCGGCATCAGGTCAAGTTGAATTTGGAAATCTTGTTCCTTCGAATAATAATACAGTTACCTTACCGGTAACAGTTATGAATACGAAGGGTGTCAATTCCGTTTCATTTGAAGGTACTTTGAATGGTAATGGCGTAGATGTTAAGAGTGTTAAAATGTCGCTGCCGTCAGATTGGATAGTAGTTTCAAAAACTGAAAACGGAAAGATTCAATTTGCAGCTGCAGGTTTAACACCTTTAACTGAAAGCACAATTGCAAATATCGAGTTAACAAAAAATAATAAAGAGACTGTTGCAACAATATCAGGTAATGTAATATTAAACAGTTCACTTTCATCAGACATAAGCGCAAAGGTTAAAGAAATTCCAACTGAATTCACTTTAAGCCAAAATTATCCAAACCCATTTAACCCGGCAACAACAATTAAATATTCTGTCACCAATGATCTTCATGTTAATCTAATTGTTTATGATATATTGGGTAGAGTTGTAAAGACACTAGTTGACTCTCAACAGGAAGCTGGTTATTACACAATTCAATGGGATGGAACAAGCAATATAGGCAGCAAAGTAGCATCCGGTATCTATATATACCGAATTCAAGCTGGAAGTTTCATTAAGACAGTAAAAATGAACTTAATGAAATAATTTTCACCTGGGCGGTTTATTAATAAGCCGCCCTTTTGAAATATTGATAAACGTAAATTCAATCAATTAGAGGTGATAATGAAAAGTTTCAAAATAAGCGTTAAAAAAATGCTCCTTTTATTTGCAATGCTTATGTTAGGAACTACACTTACTTTTGCGCAGGTTGTTACATTACCAAGTGTTACTGGTAAGGTAGGCACAACAGTTACAGTGCCTATAAGTGTAACCGGCTTGGGTTCTAATGTAAAATCTTATCAATTTACATTGTCTTATGATAATACTAAAATTGATATTACCGGTGCGAGCAATACTGGTACGATCAGTGATGTTGCTGGTAGTTTATTACAAGCCAACCCGGATCTGACAAATGGTAAGTTATATGTTGCTTGGGCAAGTCCTACTGCGATTACTGCCACAAGCGGCAATTTTATAAACCTAACAGTGAGCTTTAAAGTTGCCGGCACATCAGCACTAAGTGTTGGCACAACTTTTCTGTTCAATAGTACGCAAATAACAGTAGCAAATGGATCAGCAACCGCTGCAACCATCGAGGTTTCAGCCGGTTCTGTTGCCAATGCACAAAAAGGTGTAGAAGTACTTATCCCAATAAATACTTCTGCGCTTGTTACAGCAGATAATGTGAGATCGTTCAACTTCACATTAACTTATGATGCAGCAAAACTTCAAATACTTGGTAATACTGTAGCTAATGCACTTGGAGTTAATGGTACTACCGCAGAGAATAATACTACTGCCGGTACATACCTATTATCCTGGGCAAGCGGAGCTACAAACCCTGTTACAACAGCTGCCGTAGGCGCTTTGGTTTTTGTAAGAGCCAAAATGCTTGTTAAAGGTTCAACTGATGTAACACTTGGTGCTTTTACATACAACGCAGGTACTCCTGCTGTTGTAAGGGCAAACGGTACAATAACAGCAGTAAATCAAGCTCCGGTTTTCGGCACTAATACTACACCGTTGAATGTTATTGAAAATGCAGCAGTTTCTTTTACATTAGTTGCAACGGATGCTGATACAGATCCAATGACATATGCGATGACATCCCCGACACTGCCGACCGGCGCTAATACTACCGTGCCAACATTTAACACAACAACAGGTGCTTTTAGTTGGACACCAGGTTATCGCCAAGCTGGTACATACGCTTTCGTATTTACAGCAAGTGATGGATCTTCAACAAGCGATCCTCTTACAATTAGTATTATCGTTGCTAATCCTGTTACAACACCTACTCTATTACCAAATGCTCCTACAAGTGCAGTAAATGGAGGATCTGTTGTAACATTTAGTTTAGGCGGCGCAGATGTAGATGTAGATAATGTTCTTACTTATACAGTAAGCCCAACAACACTTGCCGGGTCTTTAGCTCAGCCTGCTGTTTCTACAGCCGGTGTATTTAGCTGGACACCGGGATTTCATCAGGCAGGAACATTCCCATTTACAGTTACAGTAAGCAATGGAACAAATACAACAACTGCCACTTTATCATTGACCGTTAATAATGTAAATACAGTTCCTTCCTTTACAGCAACAGGTGCGGCACAAATGCCAGACCAAACTATTATGGAAGGTCAGACACTTACATTTACTTATAAAGCAGTTGATGCTGAAAGTGACGTTATTAATTATTATAAGACAAATCCAACACCGGCTGCTTCTACAATTGATGCAAGTACCGGTGTATTTACATGGACACCAGCTTTAGGTTCAGCAGGAACATCTCAAATAGTTATTCTTGCAAGTGATGGTACTTTAACAGCCACTTCTAGAATTACTACTGTCATTGTAACGGCTGCACCGGCTCCTACATTAACTGCAGTAGCTCCTGTTACTGTTGCTGAAAAATCAGTTGTGAGTATTACTTTAGTCGGTGCTACTACAAATCCTAGTGGCACACCTTTGGTTTATTCTATGTCTGGAGCTCCAATCGGATCTTCTTTAACAGCTGGTGTATTTACATGGACACCGGATTATGGTACGGCTGGAACTTTCAATGTAACATTCAAAGTAACAGATAATTTAGGCTTAACAGCAACACAAGCCGCTGTTATTACAGTTACAAAGAAACAGGAAGCTCCAACTCTTACTCTTAGCCCAGTAGGTCCTTATACAAAAACAGAAGGTCAGAATTTATCAGTCTTATTAGTGGGCGCTGATCTAAATCCTGGTGATGTAAGCGGGCTTCAATATTCTTTTACACCGGCAATAACCGGAGCTACATTATCAACAGCAGGAGTATTTAGTTGGACGCCTACTGTAGGTCAAGCAGGTACATATACTGTAACATTCACAGTAAAGGATGCTGATAATTTAACCGGAACTGCTGTTGCAAACATTACTGTTAATGCTGCGCAAGCTCCAACATTGATATTCACTCCTGCAGTACCTGTAGGCGGATATACAGTTGCAGAACAAGGAACTTTAACATTAACACTATCTTCAACTGATCCAAATTCAGGACAAACAGCAGCTTATTCAGTAACTGGAAATCCAACAGGTTCTTCTTTATCTACGGCAGGTGTATTTACATGGACACCTGGTTTAGGTACAGTTGGGACTTATAATGTAACATTCAAAGTAACAAATAGCCCGCTTGGTTTATCTGCTACTCAAACTGTTGTACTAACAGTTACAAGAACAAATGTAGCTCCTACATTAGCGGCTGTTGCTGCAGTTACTGCTTCCGAAAATCAAGCTGTAAGCTTTACATTAGTTGGTGCAGATGCTAATCCTGGTGAAGTATTAACATATTCAATGGCAGGAAATCCTACTGATGCAACGTTAAATGCTAGCACGGGTGCATTTGCTTGGACTCCTGGTTATGATCAAGCAGGAAGCTATTCAATAACTTTTAAGGTTACAGATGCTCTTGGTTTATTTGCTACTGTTGTTGCTCAATTTACAATTAATGATGTAAACAGAGCACCTACATTAGCATTAAATCCGGCAGGTCCTGCTTTTACAGTTGCTGAAGGTGCACCATTTACACTTACTTTAGTCGGCGCCGATCTGGATACTGATAATACATTGACGTATAGTATGGTTACAACTCCGCCATCAATAGCTGGTGCTGCATTGAGTGCAACTGGTGTTTTTACATGGATACCTACATATACTCAAAGCGGCAGCTATTCTATAGACTTTAAGGTAGCAGATTATAAAGGCACTACTGCAATGGGTACTTCTGCTACTGTGACTGCTACAATAACAGTAAGTAATACAAACAGAGCCCCGGTATTTACAGCAACTATTCCTAATGGTACTGTAGTTGCAGTGCATAAAGCACCAAATCCTGTTTATTATAATTTCCAATTTGTTGGAAATGATCCTGACGGACAACCTGTTGCGTATAGTTTAATAGCTGCACCAACAGGCGCAAGTATTACTACTGATGGATTATTTACTTGGGCTCCAACTCTTGCTCAAGCCGGTTCATCTTATGTAATTTCAGTGCAAATAAGTGATGGATCATTAACCGCTCTATACACCGGAATTATTTTTGCAAGCAGTACAATTACTGCTGTTAATGAGTACAGCGGCATTCCTACAGAATATGTTTTAATGCAGAATTATCCTAACCCGTTCAATCCAACTACATCAATCAAATTTGGATTACCTACAGAATCAAATGTTAGATTATCTGTATTTAATATATTAGGTCAGGAAGTTGCTCTTCTTGTTAACCAAACAATGAGCGCAGGATTTCATAAAGTTAATTTTGATGCGTCACAATTAACAAGTGGTTTATACTTCTACAAAGTTCAAGCAGAGAATTTTGTTCAAGTTAAGAAAATGATGTTGATGAAGTAATTCATTTTTGTAGGGGCTGAATATTATTCAGCCCTTACTTGATAACGAATTAGCTTTAAGCTTTGCAAAAGACCCTCGCTATGCGGGGGTTTTTTGTTTTTAGACCTTGAAGGTTCAGGCAACCTTCAAGGTCGAATGTTTGATGAATTAATCTTAGGTATCTTTTTCAACCTTGAAGGTTGAACTTATCGAGAAGATTTTGCAAACCTTCAAGGTCGAATGTTTGGTGGATTAATCTTAGGTATCTATTTTCAACCTTGAAGGTTGAACTTATCGAGAAGATTGTGCAAACCTTCAAGGTCGAGCGTTTGATGGATTAATCTTAGGTATCTATTTTCCTGTTTTCACCGGTTTTAAAAAAAAGGTCAAAAAGTTGAGAAAATGGTTCAGAATCAAATGATTTTTGATTAGCTTGGGTGTCCCAAAGGGAAAATGGTTAGTGATACCTTTGACATTATCTTGCAAGAATATAGTGGTAGAGCCAGGCGGTTTGTTTTCAATTAAGTTTAATCAAATATTTTTATTAGTGTAAAACATCGTAGATGTTTAATTATTGTAATAAGACGTATCTCTGGGAAAAAGATCCTCGTAGAGGATCAATAAAAGGAGTTTAATATGAAACCAGGTGCATTTACACAGCTATATACTCATTTAGTATTTGCAGTAAAATATCGGGAACGATTATTAATCAAGGAGATTAGAGCAGAAGTACATAGCTATATTAGTGGAATAATAACAAATAGAAAACATAAATCCATACTAATAAATGGAATGCCGGATCATATACATCTACTGATAGGTTTAAATCCCAATGATAAAATATCAGACCTTGTCGGATGTATAAAAAGGGATTCATCTACATTTATCAATCAGAAGAATTGGTTTAGAGGAAAATTTCATTGGCAAGATGGATATGGAGCCTTCTCCTACGGCAGATCTCAATTAGATACTATTTATAATTATATAGCTAATCAGGAAATTCATCATAAAAGAAGAACGTTCCGGCAGGAGTATACAGAATTACTTAAAAAATTTGAGATAGAATATGATGAAAAATATTTATTTGATTTTTTTGATTGAAGTGAGAAATATTATGAATCCTCTACGAGGATTGAAATATGCTATTCTTAATATTTATCTACAAAAATATAACCTCTACGAGGTTGTCAAAAATAAATTACACACAATCCAATCGGTAGACAGGTTCGTTTGTTTCTTAGGGTGTCCCAATGCGGAAAACAGGAAGATGATTGTGCAAACCTTCAAGGTCGAGTGATTGATGGATTAATTTTGGGTGTCTATTTTTTTTCAACCTTTAAGGTTCAGGCAACCTTCAAGGTTTTTGAAACAACCTTATTCAGTTTAAATTATCGCCGGGAATAGATAACTTAGTTGGGAGGAATAAGTAATCTTAAAAAACTTTGAGTTACTATGAATGATAAACTTTATTATGCCGAGACTTATCATCATATTTATAATAGGGGTACACTTCAAACAAATATATTTTTTGAAGAAGAAGATTTTAATTATTTCCTGAACCGTCTCCGCAAATTCAAAGATAAATACGAGATAAAAATCATTTCTTTTTGCCTTCTAAATAATCACTTCCACCTCTTTGCTAAACAAACAAATGATAAGCTCAAAATAGGAAAATTTATAAGCGACCAACTTAATGCACACACAAAATTTATGAACAAGAAGTACAATAGAACTGGAGTACTATTTGAGGGACCGGCTAAAACAAAATTCGTAAAAGAAAAAATATATTACAAATGGATAGTTGAATACATTCTATTAAATCCAGTAGAAGCAAAATTAGTTGACAATGTTACTAAATGGAAATATTCAACTGCTAATGAATTATTAGTCAAAGATAAAAATTGGATTACATCAATAGATGAGTTGATAATGATTTATGGATCGCTAACGAATATTAAAAAATCTTTTGAAGAGCTTACAACGAATACGGTTTTAGATAAATATGATTTTGACATAGTAGGCTAATTTTCAACCTTGAAGGTTCAAGCAACCTTCAAGGTTTTGTATGCAAGTCATTCTGCAATTCTTGCAACGGTTAAATATGCTAATCTTGTAATTGCTTCGAAAAGATTTTGACCTTCCTGCCTGCCGAGCGTGTTGCACTACGCAAATTGTAAAACACAACCTTCGAGGTTGACAAAGCGTTTGGCGGTATTATAACCTCGAAGGTTGCTTACTCTGACCGTGCCGTATAGCATTTGAATACCCAAAATTTTCAATTATATTAACATTAAATAAATCATGAATTAAATAATTGGAAAACTTTTATTAATTGAGGGAATGAGATATGCAAAAATTAATTTTTATTTCAAGTTTATTAAAACGAACGGCAATTATTGTTTTATTATTTTCTTCTATAATTATTAAAGCACAAATTCAATTAACTCTGCCGACCATTACAGGTACTCCCGGTAATGAAGTTATTGTGGATTTTACAGTAAATGATCTGACTTCATACAGAGTACAAGGATATCAATTCAAGATTAGTTTTGATCCGGCTGTAATTAGATTTTCAGACCCCGGAAACAATCAAGCAGGCACTATATCAAGCGGTGCTTCAACTCAAATTTCATCAGATACTAATTATATCAAGACAGGGAGGATAAACGTTGTTTCTATTAAAGGAAGCGACTATACAGGTGCGGGAAAATTATTTTCTCTAAAAGTGAAATTTTTAACGGTTGGTACTTCAAGCATAACCTTAGCAGCCAACGACCAAAATTTTACGAATAAAATTTTTAATTATAATCTACAGGATGTGAGTTTTACTGTAACTAACGGCAGCGCTACATCAACCTTAATTCAACAATACACTGTTACAACCTCATCAAATCCAACAGCTGGAGGAATAGTAACACAATCCGGAACTGGTACATACAACACAGGCAGTAGTGTAACAGTAACAGCAGCTGCAAACAGCGGTTATAGTTTTGTTAACTGGACAGAAGGAAGTACTATTGTCTCCACGAACGCAAGTTATACATTTAATGCAACTGCAAATAGAACTTTAGTTGCAAATTTTGTACAACAGTTTTCAGTTTCCACTTTATCTTCTCCAACAGCAGGCGGAACAACAACTGGAGGAGGTACATACAACTCAGGGCAAAGTGTAACGGTAACAGCCGCTGCAAACAGCGGTTATAGTTTTGTTAACTGGACTGATGGAGGAACTCAAGTTTCAACAAGTGCAAGTTATACTTTTACTATAAACGCTAATAAAACTTTAGTTGCAAATTTTGCACAACAGTTTTCAGTTACTATTTCATCCAATCCAACAGCAGGAGGAACAACAACTGGAGGAGGGTCATACAATCCTGGACTAAGTGTAACAGTAACAGCAACTGCAAACAGCGGTTATAGTTTTGTTAACTGGACTGAAGGAAGTACAGTTGTTTCAACAAATGCGAGTTATACTTTTACTATAAGTAATAATAGAACTTTAGTTGCAAATTTTTCATCGGTACAATACACTGTAGCTACTTCTTCCAATCCAACAGCAGGTGGTACAACAAGCGGAGGAGGCACATACACTACTGGACAGAGTGTTACAGTAACGGCAGTTGCAAACACCGGCTACGGCTTTATTAGCTGGACAGAAGGTGGAACTGTCGTATCAACAAATGCAAGCTATTCATTTATTATAAATTCTAACAAAACACTTGTAGCAAATTTTGTTCTTATATACACAGTTTCAACATCATCAAATCCTTTAGCGGGTGGAACAACAAGTGGAGGAGGTACATATACTTTCGGCCAAAATGTAACGGTAACAGCCACCGCGAACAGCGGTTATAATTTTGTTAACTGGACTGAGGGAAGTACTGTTTTATCCACAAGCGCAAGTTATACATTTACAATTACGTCGAACAGAACTTTTGTAGGAAATTTTACTCCGATACAATATACTGTTACTACATCATCAAACCCAGCAGCCGGGGGAACAACAAGTGGCGGCGGCACATACAACTCTGGACAAAGTGTAACAGTAACAGCCACTGCAAACAGTGGTTATACTTTTACTAACTGGACAGAGGGAAGTACCGTAGTATCCACAAATGCAAGTTATACATTTTCAATTAGTTCAAGCAGAACTCTAATTGCTAATTTTACGACTTTACCATATACAATAACAACATCATCAAATCCAATAGCCGGCGGAACAACAAGTGGAGGCGGTACATATACTTTAGGCCAAAGTGTAACTGTAACAGCGACACCAAACAGCGGTTATAATTTTGTTAATTGGACTGAAGGGAGTACAATTGTTTCAACTAATGCAAGCTATGCATTTACAATTAGTGCTAATAGAACTTTAGTTGCAAATTTTGCTTTGATTCAGTATACAGTTACGACGTTATCAAATCCAGCAATCGGAGGAACGACAAGTGGTGGCGGTACATACACCTCAGGCAGTAGTGTAACAGTAACAGCAACACCTAACAGCGGATATAGTTTTGTTAATTGGACCGAAGGAAGCACAGTTGTATCAACAAGTGCAAGTTATACATTTGCAATAAGTGCAAGCAGAAGTCTGGTTGCCAATTTTGCTCTAATACAATATACCGTTACAACAAATTCAAATCCAACAGCAGGCGGAATAGTAACACAATCCGGATCGGGTACATACAGCTCAGGCAGTAGTGTAACAGTAACAGCTACGGCAAACAGCGGATACAATTTTATCAATTGGACAGAGGGTAGTACTGTTGTATCAACAAATGCAAGTTATACGTTTACAATTAGCGGTAACAGAACGTTAGTAGCCAACTTTGCAATCAGCACGTACACATTAACAGTGAATGCAGCGAATGGAACAGTAACAAAAAATCCGGATCAAGCAAATTATAATCATGGAACGGCTGTACAGCTTACAGCGGCACCGGCAACCGGATACACATTTACCGGTTGGAGCGGAGATGCAGCCGGTTCAACTAATCCATTGACAGTTACGATGAACAGCAATAAAAACATCACAGCTAATTTTGCAATCAACACGTTTACGGTTACATTATCAGCAACACCCGCAGCAGGCGGAATAGTAACACAATCCGGTACGGGTACATACAGCCCGGGCAGTAGTGTAACTGTTACAGCAGCTGCAAACAGCGGTTATAATTTTGTTAGCTGGACAGAAAGCGGTACTGTTGTTTCTACCGGTTTAAGTTATTCTTTTATAATAAACTCAAACAGAAATTTAGTTGCAAATTTTACACAAGCACAATATACTGTTACTTTATCACCTAACCCGCCTGCAGGAGGAACATTAACCGGTTCAGGAATTTATAGTTTTGGTGAGATTGTCACTGTAAAAGCTACACCAAATTCGGGTTATCAATTTGTCAGCTGGACCGAAGGAGGTACTGTTGTTTCCACCGGTACTAATTATGCATTTATTATTAACTCAAGCAGAGTTCTGGTGGCAAACTTTGCACTGCTGTCTGTTTTATCGGTTACACCGGATTTTGTTAATGTAAATCATCCGGCAGGTACAACGTCATTCAGCGTTGCTAATACTGGCAGCGGTACACTTAATTGGAGTGCAGTTTCAAATGCCAGCTGGGTTACAATTATAGGCATCGGAGGTGGTACCAATAGCGGAACGATAAATATCAGTTATACTGCAAACTCAGGCAGCGCGCGTACCGGAACTATAACAGTTACAGCTGCCGGTGCGAGCGGAAGTCCTAAAACCGTTGAAGTTAGACAAGCTATGTACACTGATGTAAGAGATCTAAATGACAAACCGGAAACATTTAACTTATATCAAAATTTTCCAAATCCATTCAATCCAACAACAAATATCAGATTTAATTTGTCGAAGGATTCTATGGTAAGCTTGAAAGTATATAATATATTAGGTCAAGAAATAGCCCAACTTATAAATAAAGAAATGCCGGCTGGTTCTTATCAATATGATTTTGATGCATCACAGCTAACAAGCGGTTTATATCTCTACAGAATTCAAACAGAAAACTTTGTACATGCTAAGAAGATGTTGTTGATGAAGTAAGTAAACAGCTTTTAGCTTTAAGCTATTAGCTTTTAGCTTTGCAAAAGACCCTCGCTATGCGGGGGTTTTTTGTTTTAAACAGCAGCCCCTCCTTTCCTCCCCACATAATGTTTGTTGTAGGGGATGCAAACTTTGCATCCCCTACAGGATTATATGATTCAGACTTCACCCTGTGTTCCCTCATGTTACGCAACTTGTACTTTTTAGTAACCCCGACATTTATGTCGGGGGCCACATCAACCAAAGTT
Source organism: Melioribacteraceae bacterium (assembly GCA_041658245.1). GTDB lineage: Bacteria > Bacteroidota > Ignavibacteria > Ignavibacteriales > Melioribacteraceae > Fen-1258. The sequence continues at coordinate 52,754 of JBBAAM010000010.1, read as the reverse complement.
ATTCGGGCTTTAGCCCAAAAAGATTAATCCTCGAGCTAAAGAGGTTGTATGATAATAAAAGTATTATTTCGAAAAACTCTCCCTCGCGCCAAAGGCGGGTAAATTGGGAAGGGTGGGGCTTGCCCGCCGTTTTTTTTGGCGGGATGGGATGGGCTTTTATTTTTTCTTTTTTACTAATCCAAAAACAATTTCATTAAGATTCCCGTTTTTATGAAACCTTAGGTTTATAAAATCTATCTCTTTACCTAATAACATTTCAAATTTATTAAGTATTTTGTTTTGAGCAGTCCCCTTATTTTCGACATTAACCATTCCTCTTTCAATTCTTAATATCCACTCAGCATTTAATATTATTCTTTCTTTTTCCCGTAATACATTTTCAGTAAATTCTGTAAGAAGCTCTTTTGCTTTTAAAGCTCTTATTTCTTCATCATATTTCTGTCCCCATTTTATTAAAGTTGGTTTACTTATCCCTAATTCGCCTACTATTTTATTAAAGGATAAACCTGCTGCTCTTAGTTCTAAAAATTTTTTATGTGCGGCTGCATTATACATATTGTCATCAATTGGTTAAGTTATAATAGTTGTTGTTAGCTATGGTAAATAAATGGTAAAGTTTTTTCTGCAAACGGTAAAGAAAATTAACAAATTCAAATACATAAATGTTATAAAATTCACTAATTATCAAGCATTTTTTCTTAATAAAATAATTATGAGAATGATTGTTCCTTTTGTCGAAAAAATCTCATAAAACGGTAAAGTTTTTAATAACGAAGGCCGAGGATTAAATACCTCGACCGAGCTTTAAAAAAGCCCTTCCCTTTGGCATAGCCACTATGTGGGATGGGTAGGGATGGGCTTTTAATGCGAGAGGTCCAATCCGGGCATCTTCCCAGAGGTTTTCTTCTTTGGCTCGGCTTCAACCTTTTTAACTGCATCATCTGCTTTTGAAAAACCATATTAAAGTATGTACCTTTATATATCATGTTACGTAAAAAATATGAACGGTCTTGATCTTGCTCTTAATCCTAATCTTAATCCGCCGTTAACCCTCAAAAAGGTCAAGATTATGAGTATGATTAGGATTAAGAACGCTTGTATAAACAAAGACTGAGTAAGGTGACTTTGTATGTGAATAGACAGCTACAAAGGATATCGAGCACAGCTCAACAGAAAATAGATATTATTGTTTCGGTAAAGTGAATGAAGGCATTATGACGGTTAGATTCACCTTCCGAAATAATAGAATCAGAATTATTGGCGCCGGATTTTGGCGGAAGGGAAAACAGATATATGAAAAAGAAAATAAAATACACGAATGAAAAGATTGGCAAAGTTGAAATCCTTAAGGATTTTTTACCAAAACCCGAAGAATTAGTTTTAAAGGAAGACACCACTAAGATTACGCTGAACCTAAGTAAGTCTAGCGTGGAATTTTTCAAATCAATTGCGAAGAAACACGGCAGCCAATATCAAAAAGTGATCAGGAATTTACTTGATACTTACTCCTCGCATTATTCTTCGTAGATACTGCATAGAGACTTCTGAAAAATTAACAATTGTCATGTTGAACGAAGTGAAACATCTCAATTTTAGAACGTAAAGAGACTCTTCACGGAGTTTACACTGAACGAAGTGAATGTGTTCAGAGTGACAGTCATACAATAATTCAGAGGTCTCTGCATACATTAATCACATTTATTTCTTTTCCGCATTTGCCGGGAAGAATCTGTTGCCATTCCGAATGTTTCTGGTGTTGCTATGTTGGTGTAATCTTTTTGTAGAGTAGTCCCGTAGGGACGTCTCTTTGTATATGAGACGACCCATCGGGTCGTAATGCTGTCAGGTTAAAATTTTATAGAACGCGGATGACGCAGACCCGCCCCGTGGAATAAATTAAGGATCAAATTGTTTCAAAAACACAAATGCTATTCCACGTGGTAAAGGGATTTTCGCGGATTAAATCTGCGTAAATTTGTTTAATCAGCGTCATCTGTGTAATCCGTGTTCTATTTCTTTCATCATGTTTCTTCCTTCACTCCCTAAGTTGACTACATTGACCTAAAGGGGAGGGAATATAGAAAGAGGTTAAATGATATTACAGAATTGTTTCAAAAAAAAATTATAATTCAACCGTAGGGAACGCAAATTTTGTGTCCCCTACATTTAATGCAATTCCAAATTTTCAATCGAATTATTTTCAACTTCCCATTTCAAAGGATTTTGGAGTATATATTTTCTGATTTGATATAGTTCATTTTCATTACGAATTATTCGGTCATAAAACGAATGTTGCCATAATGGTATGTGGTAATTGAATTTATTTTTGATTTCAATTGTACATGCCCTTTTGAATTGTTGAATTAATTTGGAAAGAGTCATCTTTGTTCTATTCGTAGGGAATGCAAATTTTGCATTCCCTACACCATTAATAATAATTATTCCATGAATATGATTGGGCATAATTACAAATTCATCCAATTCAATATTTTTGTGAAGGGATTGAATTCTTATCCAATTATTTTTAATTATGTAACCAAACTGATTTAGTATCATTTCCCCATTAATTATTTTACCGAAAAAAGGTTTATGATCATCAGTGCACAGTGTAACGAAATAATATCCGGATTGAGAGTAATCATATTCTTGAAGTCTGTTTCGCTTTCGCTCTTTCATAAAATTAATCCCCCAATAATTTAATTATTGCTACAATCCGTAGGGGATGCAAATTTTGCATCCTTTCATCATGTTTTATTTAGGAACGCAAAGTTTGCGTTCCCTACAGATACATTATTCAGCAATATATGCAATTGTCATAAATGCTAATTTTGTAATTGCTTCGAATAGATTTTGATTTAGTGTTTCGGGTTTATCGGAAAGCATGTGAAGATGTTTGTAACTGTTTGTTGTAACAAAGTATAAAGTTTGTATTCCCTTTTCGTAGAATGGTTCTGCATCTGCACCACCGCCTTTCCAGGTTCTTGTTACTAAAAGTTTATCATTCCCGTTATCAATCTGTTTAGCAATATTCCAGAAAGTTGGCGCACTTTCACCTCCGCCGATTTGAATACTATCGCCATAACCGATACAATCAAGATTTATCATTGCTTTAACTTTTTCTTTTGAGAATTTCATATTATCCGAAAAATATTTTGAACCGTACAATCCCTGTTCTTCACCGGCGAAAAAGACAAAAATAATTGAACGCTTCGGTTTTTCTTTAGTTCTGGAAAATTCACGTGCAATTTGAAGTAAAGCAGCAGAACCTGATGCGTTATCGTTAGCACCCGGGAAATAAATTTTACCCGCTTGACTGCCAACATGATCAAGATGCGCACCGATGATCAAATACTCATTCTTTAGATCGGGATCTCTTCCTTCGATCATTCCAACAACATTTACTACTTCTTTTTCTTTTTCATATTTAGTGTGTACTTCAATATCAACTTTCGAAACGAGCTGTATCGAATATGGTTTTTTTGTTGAATCAATTAATGTCTGCAGATCTTTTAATGTATGTCTACTTCCGCTAAGTATTTCATCTGCAACAGGCAGATCAATATGTGTTTCCGGGAAGTTTATCATTTGTTCACCTTCGCCGTGTATAACGCTTCCAATTGGTCTCTGCGGTTCCGCATCGTTTGGAAAGGAAACGAATAATATTCCAATAGCACCATGATTAGCCGCAACAATAGCTTTCTCACGCGGATTTCCGTTTATAAAATTTTTTCCGTCAATGTTCCATTTTGGATTGTACTTAAATGCGAGAACAACTTTTCCTTTAACATCTATTCCGGAGTAATCATCATAACCTAATTCAGACTGAGATAAACCATATCCGCAGAAAACAACCGGAGCTGTAAAATTACCGGCACCGGTAAATCCGCGATAGGCATAATCATCACCAATTTTATAATTGATCGTCTTTCCATCTTTAATAACAGAAAAATGTTCGGGAGCTAATATTTCATTGTATTCAACTTTTAATTTTTGAAAATAGTTATCATTGCCACCCGGTTTTATTTTTAATTTAGATAATTCTCCCGCCATGAAATTAGCCGCTTTGGTGTAGCCGTCACTGCCGGGAAGTCTTCCCGCAAGTTCTTTGCTTGCAAGGAACTCAACTGTCTTCATCAGTTCTTCTTTTTTGATTTGCGCGTAAATGGGAACGCTTAGAAATAAGAATACAGAAATAAGAAATAAATTTTTTTGCAGTTTCATATTAATCTCAGTTAATGTAGAATTATTTTGTGTTGAAAATATTTATAAAATTGTTCGAATCAAAGGATGGCCTATTACTAAGCGTAAAATATTACGCAGAGAACAACAGAGGATTCACTTAGAGATTTCCAGTAATAGAAGCGCTTCGTTAAGATTAGTTGTTGGTAAATTACAAATAAAGTTTTTGCAGATATAAATAGTCGGTTTTGAATTAATCTGGATGTAAGAATTTAAATATGGCAGAGAATAATCTAAGTCTGTTGAATCTTTTAGCAATAATACCTTATTGGGAATAAACTTTTGTCTAATTGAATTGATAATATTTTGTGTCTCGGGATCTTTTCTATTACCGGCTATAATGATCTCGTAACTCGGACCAATCATAAATTCATAAGCAGAAAGGAAAAGTGATGTGCTTGAAGGGGCTTTCTGAACAGAGTCTGAGAAATAATCCAATAGGTTATTTGCATAAACTTCATAAATAGAAACTGACGTTACTCTTGCAATGCGGATCAAATTATAAAACATAACTGAATTACCGGAAGGAATAGCGCCGTCATAAATTTCTTTAGTCCGCACTAAAAGCTTTTCGCCGAAATCCGGAGTAAAGAAAAATCCTCCGTTCGATTCTTCCCAAAAATGTTTTAGAACAGTGTCGGTTAGCTCAACTGCTTTAATTATATAACTTGCTTTGAAAGTCGCTTCGTACAATTCAATCATCCCCCAAATCATAAAAGCATAATCATCAAGATTACCGGTAATATTGGCGTCACCATCCCGATATCTGTGTAATAATTTACCGTCTTTGTTCGTCAAATATTTTTCAATAAAAGAATAACTTTCTTCTGCCGCTGCGATATAATTGTTATTGTCAAAAATACTTCCGGCTCTTGCAAGTGCCGCAATCATTAATCCGTTCCAGTCTGTTAATATTTTATCGTCTTTGTATGGACGAGCTCTCTTTTCTCTTTCATTAAATAATTTATGACGGATGGATTCTAATTTCTGAATAAAACTGTTTTTATCTATGTCAAGATTTGTTGCTATTTCATCTAATGATTTAGATAGATGTAAAATATTTTCACCGGAAGATTTACCTGCTGCCTCATCTTGAAAATTCCCCTGAGGATTAGTATTGAAAACTTTGAAGACAAGATTTGCATCATCCTGCCCAAGTAGTTTGAACAACTCTTCTTCAGTCCATAAATAAAATTTACCTTCCACACCCTCACTATCGGCATCCTCAGCAGAGTAGAATCCTCCTTCCGGAGAGATCATATCACGTAATATATAATGAATGATTTCCTCTGCCGTCTTTTTGAAATCAATATTTTGTGTCGCTTGATAAACTTCGGTATATGCCATTATCAGAAGTGCTTGATCGTAAAGCATTTTTTCAAAGTGGGGAACAAGCCAATTGCTATCGGTTGAATATCTATGAAAACCAAAACCGAGATGATCAAAAATTCCACCCTTACGCATTTCAGTAAGAGTTTTTGTAACGATCTCCAATGCTTTATTATCACCGGTTCTTTTCCAGTAACGAAGCAGGAACATTAAATTATGAGGAGAAGGAAATTTAGGCGAACTCCCGAATCCGCCGTTAACAGGATCAAATCGTTTTTCAAAATTATTATATGCTATGTTGAGAATATCAGGATTTAATTTTACCGATACACCGGCGGAGTTATTAATGTTTTGAAGATAATTTGTAAGCTCATCAGCGCTGGTTTCAATTTCAATTCTTTTATTTAACCATGATTCATTAATATTATTTATTAATTCTTTGAAGCCAATTCTGCCGTATCTGCTTTCTTTAGGAAAATACGTTCCGCTGAAAAATGGTTTTTTGTCCGGAGTCATTACAATAGAGAGAGGCCAACCGCCGCTTCCGGTCATCATTTGACAAACGGTCATGTAAATGTTATCAATATCGGGCCGTTCTTCTCGATCCACTTTAATAGAAATAAAAACTTTGTTCATTAATACTGCAGTTTCAATATCTTCAAATGATTCGTGTTCCATCACATGACACCAATGGCAAGTGGAATAACCGATTGATAAAAATATCGGCTTGTTTTCTCTGCGGGCTTTATCAAACGCTTCTTCACTCCAGGGGAACCAATCAACAGGATTGTGTGCATGTTGTAATAGGTAGGGACTTTTTTCGTTGATAAGACGGTTAGGGCTTTTATTTAGTGATATCATTAAATAAAACTTTCAAGATGATCTTATTAATAATAAATAACTATGAATGCTGTTTGCGTCCTCTTGAAATTGAACCGACAACAAGAGCAAACAATGCTGAACCAATTATTGACCAAACAACCGGGAAATCCCTTCCTTGAATATTAATTGTGTAGAACATTGGTAATTCAAGTTCTTTAGCAATTAAAGGGCCGAGCCATGCACCGATAAATCCAACAATTATTGAAACGAAACATCCGCCTAACGAATATCCGGCAAGACTTTGACCGATTGCCCCGCATATGGAAGCAATCAGCAGAAGAAAAAGAAATCCAAATAACGACATATAAACCTCGATGATGTTCTACAAAATTAATCTAAACAAAAAAATATCAACAATAAAGTTGTGATTGATGATTTGTACAGCATGTTTCTATTAAGGGTGGTTCTAAAAACTTCAATATTCTCTGCGGACTTTGCGTATTCTTTGCGTTCTCTGCGTTAAATTTTTACAAAAGATAGTTTTTGGAACTACCCTTAATTAAAATAACATTATTTTTATTATAACCAACTTAACAATAATAATGTTCAAATTAATTTTAGATTAAGAAATTAGAGGAGAATATGAAGAGAATATCATTTATTGTTCTTGCGTTAATTGTTATTCTTACAACAAATTTAATAGCTCAAGATAAATCAGAAAGTACAACCCCAAAATTCGATCCGGCAAGAGATCCATTCAAAGACTTAAAAGAAGTTGTTGTGGATGCACAAAAAACTAATAAAAGAATTTTGCTTGACGTTGGAGGGGAATGGTGCATTTGGTGTCATCGGTTAGACGGATTTTTAGATGCACACCCGGAACTCAAGAATTTTATGCATGATAATTTTGTGGTGCTCAAAGTAAATTGGAGTCTGGAAAACAAGAACGAAAAATTTCTTGTACAATATCCCAAAGTTGCCGGCTATCCTCACATATTTATTTTAGAAAAGGAGGGAACGTTGTTGTTCTCTAAAAATACTGGCGAGTTAGAAGAAGAAAAATCTTATGATGCGGAAAAGATTATGAATTTCTTAAAAGAATGGGCGCCCAGGAAAGAAAAATCATAAATAAAAAGCGTAATGCCTTGTTCGATAGCTTATTTGGTAATACGAAGAAACAAAATGACTCCTCTTCCTTTAGGCAACGCATGAGACTAACTATCAATAACCTTAAAACGAAGTGCTTCTAATTTCTTTTTTAATTCGGCAGCTGAAAAAGTTAATTTGACTGTATAATTATTAAACTCGCGCCGAACATGATAATTTTTGCGAATCTCATCAAAATATTTTGATCTTAAATCCCCCGCTAAATTGATTCCGTTGCGCAATAAGTTATCATCTTGTTCAATAGAATAAATTTGTTTGATGATTATATCTAAAAGTTTTTCTATTGTTGAATTATGATCAATAGTAATGACGGGGTTTGTAATTAATGGATATTCTGCTTTCCAAATCGGGGCAATGCCCAAGAAGTCACAAAGTTTATTATAAATTATTTCAGTTCCGTTTACTTTCCCTTCAAGCGAATAACCCGCAATATGCGCCGAACAAAGATTTACTTTTTCTAGTAATTCAAAATCAATATTTGGTTCATTCTCCCATACATCTAGAACTGTAATTAGATCATTTTTGTTTTGTAATCTTTTTTTCAAAGCTTTGTTATCAACAACTTCACCGCGCGCCGTGTTAATTAAAATTGTTCCGCTTTTTATTAGATTAAAATTTTCTTCATTCAGTAAATGAAATGTTTTATCAACACCGGAATAATTTAGAGGGACATGAAAGGAAATAATATCGCATTGAAGAATATCTTCAAGAGGTACAAAATCTTTGACACCCAATTTTCTTTCCAGGGGCGGATCGTTTTGCAGTACGTTAAAGCCGAGTGATTTTGCAAAGCGAACCACCTTGCTTCCTACATTACCAATTCCAACAGCGCCAAAACTTTTTCCATTAAAAGAAAAATTATTATTCGAGAAAATATTAGATAAAGCAGCAATCAAATATTCAGCAACCGAAAAAGAATTGCAGCCAGCTGCATCGGCAAAGGTTATTTTATTCCTAATTAGATATTTTTTATCAATATGATCTGTGCCGGCTGTTGCGGTGGCAACAAATTTTACATTTGTACCGGTCAATAATTTTTCATCAACATTAGTGATTGAACGAACTAGTAAGACATCAACATCAGTTAAAAGCTCATTTGAGATTTTTCGTCCGCTTGAAAATATTAATTCTCCTAAACTGTCAAACGCTTCGCGGGCTTGAGGAATATTTTCATCAACAACGATCTTCATTTTGTTATTCAAGAATTAATTACTTGTAAATATAATTCAACTCGTTCTAAGAAACCGTGCCTGATCCCTAATTTGAATACCCTTTCTTAAATGTTTATCTTTGCCCCTAAATTTTATCACGGAGTTATAAAAGGTTTATGAATTTCAAAAGAAGAACACATACATGCGGAGAACTAAGAGATAGTAATATTGGTCAAAATGTAGTTTTGAACGGGTGGGTAGCAGTTCGGCGCGATTTAGGCGGTGTAATTTTTATCGAGATGCGAGACCGCCACGGAATTACGCAAATTGTTTTTGAACCTTCCTATAATTCCAACGAACACGAACACGGTAAAAAATTAAGAAGTGAATATGTAATATCTATAGAAGGAATAGTCAGAAAACGCCCTGAAGGAACAGAGAACCCGGCATTACCAACCGGGCAAATAGATGTTATGGTAGATAAACTTATTATTCTTAATCATTCAGAAACTCCTCCATTTCCAATTGAGGATATGATTGATGTACACGAAGATCTCCGGTTGAAGTACCGTTTTTTGGATCTGCGACGAAACGAAATGCAAAAAAATCTTCTGCTTCGCCATAAGATGTATCAAATAACAAGAAAATATTTTGATGAAAACGGATTTGTTGAAGTTGAAACTCCGGTGTTAATGAAAAGTACTCCTGAAGGTGCGCGTGATTTTTTAGTTCCAAGCAGAATGCATAAAGGAAAATTTTACGCATTACCACAGTCACCGCAAACTTATAAGCAAATCTTAATGGTTGCCGGACTTGACCGATATTTTCAAATTGTAAAATGTTTTCGCGATGAAGATTTAAGAGCAGACCGTCAATATGAATTTACACAGATAGATGTTGAAATGTCTTTTGTGGATGTAGAAGATGTTTTTGAGATTGTAGAAGGATTGATGAAAGAATTTTTTAAGAAAATTCTTAATTATGAAATTACTTTGCCTCTTCCGCGTTTGAGTTATGATAATGCAATGGAAAAATACGGAAGCGATAAGCCGGATCTCCGTTTCAATCTTGAAATGATTACTCTGAATGATGTATTCAAAAACTCTGATTTTAGAGTCTTCAAAGATTCTGTTACTAACAACGGTATTGTTACAGGATTACTAGCAAAGAATTGCGGCGATTATACACGCAATCAACTTGATGTAATTACGGATTTTGTAAAAAAACTTGGTGCAGGCGGATTGATTTGGATGAGAGTAAAAGAAAATGACCTGGAAGCGCCAATAGCAAAATTTTTATCCGATGATGAAAAACAAAATATTATTAAGAAAATGAATGCAGCACCGGGAGATTTACTTTTCATCTTAACCGGACAGAAAATAAAAACGCTTTCGATCATGGGCGCTCTTCGTCTTGAAATGGCAAAAAGAATGGAATTAATCAAACCGGATTCTAAACCATCGCTTCTCTGGGTTACAGAATTTCCGTTATTTGAGTGGGATGAAGAGACAAAACGATTTTATGCTATGCATCATCCTTTCACTTCTCCAAGATTAGAGGATCTGTCTTTAATGGAAACTGATCCTGCTAAAGTAAAAGCTCGTGCTTATGATTTAGTTCTAAACGGTAATGAAATTGCCGGGGGAAGTATTCGTATTCATGATTCTAAATTACAATCTAAAATGTTTGATGCTTTAGGAATAGGGGAAGAAGAAGCAAATGAAAAATTTGGATTTTTAATGAATGCGTTTAAATTTGGCGCTCCTCCGCATGGAGGAATTGCATTTGGTTTTGATAGATTAGCAATGCTATTTGCCGGTGTATCATCAATAAGAGATGTTATTGCATTTCCAAAAACTTCTAGTGGTATTTCATTAATGGATGATTCACCTTCACATGTTGATGATAAGCAATTGACCGAACTTCATATAAAATTGAAGTAATTAATTCTTACGTATAACGCCATAAAGAAGGTAACCGAAGGAGAATAAGAAAAAGGTCGTTGCGCCATAATATAGGTAACCGAAAATAGTGAGGTTATCTATGAACATTTTGACAAAGAAAGAATATCTTCAAGAGATCAGAAAAATCCTATGATGACGATAAGATCATGAATTTTCTAAAAGAATGGACGCCGAAGAAAGAAGAATCATAAATAAAAAGCTGTACAAAATATTATTGTACCGTTTGAGTTGAGTTATTATTCCGCGGCTAACGGAAAAATATTTATTGTTATCTCCTTAAAATAAAAATCCCGAAATATGTTTAAATACTTCGGGATGCAAGTAGTGGGAATATCTTCCCTCTATAATTATTTATTAATATTGCCTTAACGGCATGATTAATATATGATAATCAGAAATTAAAGAAAAGATTACCAGCGTCTTCCGCCGCCACCGCTTCCGCCGCCACGATTTCCGCCACCACCGCCACGGTTTCCACCACCGCCGCCGCGTCTATTATCGGTTTTAGGGCGAGCTTCGTTAACAACAATTTTTTTACCTTTAAGCTCTTTGGTGTTAAGAGCTTCAATTGCTTTTGTTCCTGCAGTTTTGTCATTCATTTCAACAAATGCAAAACCCTTGGATTCGCCAGTGAACATATCTCGAATTATTTTAACGCTTGTAACAGCGCCGAACTCTTTGAAAAGTTCTTCTAGATCTTGATCACTTGCTTGCTGTGATAAATTACCTACATAGATATTCATTACTACTCCTTTATGATATTATTTTTTTTCCCTGAGAAGATGTTAAGTAATCGATTTGAACGCCGCTCAAAATAACTTTAAAGGAGTAATGATGTTTACGGTGATAAAAATTGATATTAGAAAAATGAGTTAATTGAGGATTTCTTTTATCGATTTTTCGAATCGCTAAATAAAATGATGCTCAGAGTTGCGGGGCCGACGAGACTCGAACTCGCGACCTCCTGCGTGACAGGCAGGCGTTCTAACCAACTGAACTACGACCCCGAAAAGAACATGTTATTAACTAACGAGCAAAAATAAGCATTAAAACTTATCCAAAGCAACAAAGTCTATAAATTTTCAGTGCCAAAACTAACTCCAACAGCACTTGCAGCTAATACTGCTTGATCTTTCCGCTTAACTAGCTTCTGATGTGAAATCGCATCTATTATTCTAACACTTGTGATTTCAGAACCTTTAAGAGCAACCATTCTTCCAAATTGTCTCTTAATCACAAGTTGTATTGCATTTGTTCCGAACTTTGTTGATAAAATTCTATCAAAAGGAGTTGGGCTGCCGCCTCTTTGTAGATGACCTAATACTGTAAATCTTGTTTCCAATCCTGTATTCTTTGAGATCATCTTAGCAACATACTCACCAATACCTCCGAGTTGGATTGGATCTGTTCGTTTAATATCTATTCCTTTAATAATTAATCTGCCTTTTTTGGGTTTGGCGCCTTCAGCAACACAAACAAGACTAAATCTTTTTCCAATTGTATTACGATGTAGAACCTTATCATAAATAACATTCCAATCGAAAGGAATTTCCGGGATTAGAATTATATCTGCACCTCCAGCAATTCCGCCGTTAAGAGCAATCCAGCCTGCATATCTTCCCATAACTTCGATTATCATAACTCTGTGATGTGCAGAAGCAGTTGTATGTAAACGATCAAGCGCTTCCGATACAACATATACTGCAGAATCATGACCGAATGTTTGATCTGTTGCTTCAAGATCATTATCAATTGTTTTAGGAACGCCAACTACATTTATTCCCATCTTGCTAAGTTGGTGTGTTATGTGCATTGTTCCGTCGCCGCCGATTACAATTAATGCGTCAAGATTCCACGAGCGATAATTATTCAATGCATCTTTTGAGCGATCAACGATTTTTATTTTACCGTCAATTTCCTCGGGCCAATGAAATGGATCTCCTTTGTTAGAAGAACCAAGAATAGTACCACCGGTTGCAAGTATTCCTGATACATCTTTGTTATATAATTCCAGCATTCTTCCTTCTACAAGTCCTTCGAATCCATCGAGAATTCCGTAAACTTTTAATCCGTAATCGTGAGCGGGTTTTGTTACTCCTCTGATAACGGCATTTAATCCGGGACAATCGCCACCACCGGTTAAAATTCCAATACGTTTAATTTTTGATTTCGCCACTTCAAACTTCCTTGAGTATTAAAAAATCTGCTGTGTAAATTTATTTATGTGAAATGAAATATTTACCGATTAGATTTTATTTTTTTGTACGTCTTGAAGTGTAATTTAGCCAGTTCACTTAATTTTTCTTTGCCAATACTATTTAATAGTTTCTTGGCGAAAACTTCAGTTTCAATTGAAGAACCTTTAGGTAAATTCAATCCGATTCGCTCTTTATTTTCAAACCAATCTAGAAAACTTTCTCTAGCTATAATAGATGCAGCAGCAACACCAACATATCTCTCTGCCTTTGTTTCTTGAATGAATTCCACATCCGAATGTTTTGATAAAGAACTGATATCCAAATCCTTATTGCTGAATTTATCAGTTATAACTGTTTTGCAATCAACCTTATCGAATAAGTTGCTTAATGCTTTTGAGTGTGCCCAGTTCAATAAACTGTTCAAATTTCCGAATCGTTCATAGACTTCATTATACTTTTTAGGATTTATGCTTACAACTGTAAAATTATCTCCGACTATTTTTTTTATTTCCTTTGCAAGAAGATTTATTTGGTAATCACTTAAATCTTTGCTGTCTTTAACTCCAACACGCAGAAGATTTTTTTTTGTATCAGAGTTAACAAAAACAGCGGCAACTACTAAAGGACCAAAAAAATCTCCCTTGCCGCATTCATCCGTTCCGATATATTCTTCCGGTTCTTTTAATTCCGGATCAACCAGTTCTAACATTAATTCATCAGAGATAATGTCTTTCACTTTTTTGCAGAGATCAGATTTTTCATCACCTTGAATAATAGTCTTAACACCTTTTTTGCCAAAGAAGACTAGAACTTTAACTGTACTTTTGTTGTAGACGGCATTGAACTCGTAATTATATTGTTTTAAGATGATCTCATCGGTGGACAAATTAGTGTTGCTAACTAATTTTTTTAGATTCTGAATATGCTTTTTTGCTTTCTCTTCAAGATTCATTTAAGAATAAAAATAGTTTAGTTGGAGAAAAATAGTGATATTCGATTCAAGGGCGATTACATTTAATACAAGTGCCGCGCAAAATTAAATCGGTATCTACAACTATTTGCTTGTGGATAAATTTTTCTTTCTTAATAATATTCTCTATTAATACTTCCATAGACTTTGCTGCTAACTGTTCTGTCGGTTGATTTACACAACTTAATGGAGGAGATAAAAAATTCTGCTCTTGAGAATTTCCGAAACAGATCAAGTCAATATCATTTGGAATATTCATTCCAACTTCCTTAGCAGCCATATATATACCGATTGCAACGGGATATGTGACAGCAAGAATTAAATCGGGTAGATTTTTTTCGTGGTATAATTTCATAAAAGAATCGTAACCGCTTTTTTCTCCGAAATCTCCTTCTAAGATCCAATCTTGATTAATTTCCAAACCATAATCACTCATAGCCTGCTTAAAACCGAGCATTCGTTCACGTCCGATATTAATATTAGAGTAACCGGCAAAATGTGCGATCTTCTTATATCCAAGTTTTATGGCGTGATCAATCGCTTTATAAGCACCACCATGATCATCTACAGTGACAGTATTGCAATTAATTAAATCCGGAATACGATCCATAAAAACGAGTGGGATCTGTCTATTTCTTGCAGTTTCAAAAACTTCAAAATTTGATGTGTCCTGAGATATTGAAATAATTATTCCATCAACTCTCATCGAAAGAAGAGTCTGGATTTGTTTTTTCTGCAATTCAGAATTTTCTTGTGAAACGGTAAGGAAAATTTGATAGTTGTTTAAAGTCGCATAAATATAAATATGATCAATAATAGAGCTAAAAAAATGATGCGCTATTTCAGGAAGTACAACACCTATCGTGTTTGACTTTCTTGATGCAAGATTTCTTGCCATAAAATTGGGAGAATACCCTAATTCTATAGCTGCTTTTTTGATAATCTCGGCAGTATGACTAGATATATCAGGATGTCCGCGTAACGCTTTTGAAACAGTAATTATAGATACACCCAGTTTTTGTGCTATATCGCTTAATGTTACGTCTTTTGGTTTCATAGTATATTTTTTATTTCAAACAAATCTCATTGTAAATAAAGGCAAATTTACGTCTTAACATACATAAATACTCGAATAAGAGATAGTATAGTAATTTATTAGATATTTATTATACCGTAATATCTGAACGATTTTTCTTAAACAATGGCATTAAACACAATTATTAAAGAGTTCTAGCGGATTAATTTTGAATTGTAACATTTGAGAGGAAGGACGACCACCATCTCCACCTTTTCTTTGCATTCCAATTTTACCAATACACAAACTGCCTTGCTTTGTTATCCTTACTTCACCATTTCCATAAAAATTCAATACAAAATTAATATCCTTTATAATCCATTTAGGATTTTCATTAGATATTTTCCAAACAACCATAAACCAATTTGCTGAATATTTATCATTACCTTTTAACAAATCAGATATAATCAAAATTTTATTTTTCGAAAAAAAATCAACAACTCTATTCTGTAATTTTTCTGGCATTTCTGTTAATAACATTCTCCGTGGATCTTTCAATTTTTTATTAGTAGGCGGTTTGGTTTTACCAGTAAATAACTTTAATGCACCTACTATATCTGTGGGTATATTCCACATTTCAACATATTTGTCAATTTCTCTTTTATCAATCTGATTAAAACCAGTTTTAGTTGAGGCGAGTTTTAACGAAATATTTTCGATGCCAATAGCTTTATTAAATACAATTGTAACTTGAACTTGAACATCAGCTTTATGATGGCCAGGAACTTTAACCGCAATAACAGATTCTATTTCATCGATTTCATAATGCATTGCTTTTAACCATTCTTTTGCATCATCATCATTTTTCCAGTCATTAAATTTATTTATTACGTCATCTTCATTTTCAAAACCACTTTTTGCTGTAATAGAGCCTAAATTTACAAGATTTCTTTTCATTTACTTTCCGTTATTATATCGAATTTGTTTTCTTGAAAAATTTCATTTTGATTAATATTAACTTTTTCCTTAATCCTTTCTAAAAAGTCTTCGTTTAATTCTAT
Source organism: Melioribacteraceae bacterium (assembly GCA_041658245.1). GTDB lineage: Bacteria > Bacteroidota > Ignavibacteria > Ignavibacteriales > Melioribacteraceae > Fen-1258. Next base: position 36,838 of record JBBAAM010000010.1, on the reverse strand, counting down.
TCCGATACAATTTCTTCCTAATTCATTGGCAGCTTTCATTGTTGTTCCACTACCTAAGAATGGGTCTAAAATCCAATCGTTCCAATAACTAAACATTTGTATTAATCTTTTTGGTAGTTCAAGTGGATAGGCGGCGCTGTGTTTATCTTCTACTCCATTTATGTCATTCCAAATGGCATCACGAAATTTTCTGAATTCTTCCAAACTAACTTTCGATTTTTCTTTTATTTCTTTAGATACATTTCTAATACCAACCTTTCTAAAAATATGTATTGGCTCTACAGCATTTGAAATCATAAAATTAGTTGGGTACGGATAACTCCCAAATAAAACCGAACCATCTCTGGAAGTCGTTTTTTGCCAATAAATTGTCCCCATAAATCTCAATTCTTCAATATTATTTAATTGTTGCCAAAGCAACATGGATATATTTGCTGTAGTCTTTCGCTTTTCATCAGATTCATTGTAGTAAACGTTAGCAATATTCAAAGCTATTTTTCCATCTGGCAATAAAGTCCTTACGACTTCTTCCCAAATCCGGTTTAATTTAACTAAATATTCATCCAATGTATCATAAAAGCCAATTTGTTCTTTATGCCCATAGTCTCTAACATTCCAATACGGTGGTGAAGTAACCATTAATTGAAAAAAATTTGAAGGAAGTTTATTTAACACTTCAAAACTATCACCGATATAAATTTTATTTTCCATTATTTACCTTTTTGATTTTCATTTTATCTTTTCTATAAATTTAAGAAATCCTAAACAAAGATTGGATTTTTATTTTAGCATATAACCTTAGACTATTAAAAAAGAGCATACATATATTAGATCATTATTCTCAAAATAAATTGATTTTTTGTAATTGAAATTAGTAAATTATAAATGTGGTTTGAATCGAAAGTTCGATTCAGAAGATAACAACCTGGGTTAATTTTATAAGCCCAGAAGTTTTATTGTTGTAAAACAAAAAATGGTATCACAGTATAAGACTGTCTCTATATTTATTTATTTTATTTTATTTTTTTACAGCCAATCACTCCACTCCCAACAGTTAGCGTTACCTAATTCAATAATCTCTGAAATTGGCACACATAAAATCTTTGTTAAAAACTTTGTAGATCGTTATAGCGAATATCTTTTTTCTTCAGGGACAAAAGATAATATAGTTACACGCCGCTCCATTCTAAATAACATGATTAACGAATACTTGCTTTATAATATAGATGATAATCAAAAAATATTTTCAGATCCAGAATATCAGAAAGAATTAAACTGGGATAAAAAACAAACTATATTAGCATATCTTAAAGACCAGGAAATTTATGCAAAGTTAACGGCTACCGATAAAGAAGTTAGAGATTCGTATTATAAATCAAACGAGAAGATTTCCGTTCGGCATTTATTTGCAAGTACAGAAGAAGAAGCTAATAACCTTTATAAGTTTTTACAAAACGGTTCTGATTTCAAGATATTAGCTAAGCAAATATTCACTGATACAACTCTTCAGAATAATGGCGGTTATCTTGGGTACTTTTCTTGGGGCGATATGGATCCTGCATTTGAAGATGCTGCATATGCATTAAATATAGGAGAAGTATCAAAACCGGTAAAAACTAAAAACGGTTATAATATTATTAAATTAGAAGATCGAAAACCTCATCCATTGTTAACAGAAACTGAATTTCTGAAGAAAAAAAAGCATATGGAAAAAGTAGTTAGGATGAGAAAAAAGAGAGCTGCCGAAATTGAATATATAAACAAACTGTTTATCTCAAATAAGGTATGGTTCGACGAAAAAATTCTTGGCAATATTTTCAATAATTTATCATATTCAACTCAGTATTCTACTGAAAACAGTAAAATACAAACCTCATCTGCTATATGTGTAAAATATGAAAATAAGTCCTACAAACAAATCGAGCTTGAACAAAGGATTGATAATATTCCTGTTTATCACCGAGAGAAAATTTCTTCTTTGGAAGGATTAAAAACCATTATCAAAGGAATTATTTTACAAGATATTTTATATCAAATTGCTATAAAAAAAGGATATGATAAACGAAAGGAAGTAAACAATACAATTTCAAAGTATAATATCAATGTCTTCTTAAAATATAAACGTAAAGAAATAGCAGTTAAAACTACATTTCCTGATAGTGTTACTTATAAATTCTATACTGATAATACTCAATACTTTAAATCTCCTGATGAAATGAACATACAAGAGATAATACTAAAACGGAAAACTTTGGCTGATAGTTTACTTGCTCAGTTAAAAAATGGAACGGACTTCGGGTTACTTGCTAAAAAGTATTCAATTAGAGATTGGTCGTCAATAAATAAAGGCGAAATGGGTTTCGCCGAAGTCTCAAAATATGGATTGCTCAAAGATACTTTGTGGAAAACGGAAATAGGTAAATTAATTGGTCCTCTACAGATAGAAGATTATTATGGAATATTTAAAATATTGGGGAAGAAATCTGGTGAGATAAAAAAATATGACCAAGTAAAAAATGATGTTGTTCGTTTATTAAATAAAGAAAAATCAAAATTTATAATGCAAGAATATATTGACAAGCTTAACTCTAAAGTACAGATTAAAGTGAATGAAGATTTATTAGGAAGTGTTGTAATAAATAATTAAAAAAATATTTTGTTCTTATTGCAAATCTATAGCGTTAAATGGAGGCACCATGAAAAAAGCTTTTACTGTTCTACTTTTATTGGGTTTCTTTTTTCCCGCAATTATTTTTGGCGGAACTACCGGAAAACTCACGGGAAAAGTAACCGATAAAAAAACAGGCGAGGGCCTTCCCTTTGTTAATGTTGTTTTGGAAGGTACGTTTATAGGAGCTCAAACGGATCTGGATGGAAAGTATACAATACTTAATATTCAGCCAGGAAAGTATAATGTTAAATATCAGTATGTTGGTTATCAAGCAGTAATTGTTCAAAATGTTCAAATTTCAATTGACTTAACTACAACGCAGGATGCAGCACTAGTTGATATTGCCGTAGAAATGCAGGCAATCGTTGTTCAAGGTAATGTAAGTAAAGTTCAAAAAGATATCACTTCAAGCCAAGCCCGTGTAACCGCGGACGAAATTAAAAATTTACCTGTTGCTGAATTAAACGATGTTCTTCAACTGCAGAGCGGCGTTACAAGAGATGCCGGCGGCGGCTTCCACATTCGCGGCGGTCGTTCTTCCGAAATTGCTTATTGGGTTAATGGTATATCAATTACCGATGCATATGATAATAGCCGTGGTCTTGATATTGATAATTCCAGTGTTCAGGAGCTTCAAGTTATTAGTGGTACTTTTAATGCCGAGTACGGACAAGCTCTTTCAGGTATTGTAAACACAGTAACTAAAGAGGGAGGCCGCTCATTTAAAGGAAATTTCAAAGTATACAGCAGCGACTATGTAAGTAACTTTAAAGATTATTTTGTCGGGATTGATAAAATCAATCCTTTGACAAATTATAATTTCCAGGGAAGTTTAAGCGGACCAATACCCGGGACAAATGATAAATTAACTTTATTCCTGAACGGTAGATATGTTTATGATGACGGTTATTTATATGGATATAGAAATTACTTAACTACCGGTGAAAAAAGTGATGGATCCCTAGTAGCTATGAACTGGAGTAAGCGTTGGCTCGGTCAGGCTAACTTAAGTTTTTCAGCATCTTCGTCTTTTAAGTTCAACGCAGAAATTCTTTATTCAAAAGAAAATTTCCAAGACTATGAACATTTTTATAAATGGAATCCCGACGGTAGTGTGAAGAAATTTTCCAACAGCTATAATGCTACCTTTACAATGACTCACACAATCTCTAATAAATCATTTTATACTATTAAACTTTCCAACTTCTTTAAGGATTTTAACGAATATTTATATGAGAATCCTCTCGACTCACGATATGTTCATCCCGATTCTTTAAGAACAATTGGCTATGCATTTACAACTAAGGGTACAAATCTTCATAGATTTTTTAGAGAGACTAACACATTAATTGGAAAAATTGATTTTACTAGTCAGGTTACAGAAAATCATTTAGTAAAATTTGGTATTGAAGGCAGAAAGCACAATCTAAAATTCGACGATTATAATCTTGAACCTCTTCGTATCAATAATATTCCGGTTGAACCATTTGTTCCTTCAATTCCTGAAGAAGGAACGCCAAACAGAACAAAATATAAAAGTGAGCCGATTGAATTTTCAGTATATCTTCAGGATAAAATTGAATTTAATAATGTTATCATTAACATTGGTCTAAGATTAGATTACTTTGATGCAAAAGGAAAAGTTCTTGTAGATCCAACAGACCCCAATATAAATCTTCCATTGAGATCGGAATTGGAAAAATTATCTCTTGCCGAAAGAGAATCTTACTTTTACAAAAATTCAACTCCTAAGTGGTCGCTTGGTCCGCGTTTTGGTATAGCTTATCCAATTAGCGAAAAAGGAGTCTTACATTTTTCATACGGTCAATTTTTACAAATTCCAACTTTTTCATATCTGTTTAATAGAGGACCTTACCTTGTTCCTAATACCGGAAGCGGATATGGTCCTTATGGTAATCCTAATCTTGAACCGCAAAAAACTATTATGTATGAAATTGGATTCAAACAAGAATTCTTTGATAATTTTACTTTGGATGTTACAGGATTTTACCGGGATATTAGAAATTGGATAACTGCCGGACCGCTAATATCAACTCGTAATTTAGTTACCTACTCAAGATTTATTAATAAAGATTACTCGAACGTAAAAGGCATTACATTAAACCTTAACAAGAGATTTAGTAATCACTATTCTATAGATCTAAACTATACATATCAAGTTGCCGAAGGCAGCAACTCAAATCCTGAAGATGAATTTTTTGCACAGCTTGGAAATAATGAACCAACATTATATTTGATTCCTCTTGATTGGGATCAAAGACATCTTCTTAATCTCTCTGTATTTATAGGCGATGTTGATTGGGGCATTAGTGCACTTGCTCGTTATGGTACAGGGCTTCCGTATACACCATCAATTACTCAGTATACCGCAGATAGAGGAATTACATCAGGTCTGCAAAGGAACAGCAGATCAAGACCTGCTCAATTAAATGTTGATTTAAAATTACATAAGACATTCAAAATGTTTGGGTTTGATGTAACAACTTTCTTGAGTGTATATAACTTGTTAGATAGTAGAATTGTAGTTAACGTATTTGGAGACACCGGAAAACCGGATTACACAACAGAAGGGAAAAATATTGGTTACGATGCTAAGAGACCAAATACAGTGCAGGAATATTTAAGATATCCATGGAATTACGGCGAACCGCGCTTAGTTCAATTTGGTTTTGAGTTTAATTTTTAAAACAACCGGCAAGTTTGAAAAAGATTAATAATAGGAGAAATAAATAAATGGCTAGATCGTTAAAAATTATTTTGATATTCGCGATCACGTTAATGGTATCAGCCAATGTTGATGCTCAGTATAAGCCCGGTAAAGAAAGAGGCGATGCTACTAAAAGAGCAAAAGGACAAATGGAAGGAAATCAAGTCCGTGCAACTGTTTTCAACTTTGGTATGTCCGGTCGCGAAGGGGGACAATTCCCCATATCAGTTCAAACACCTTATGAATGGCCCAAAAATACAGGGCACGTTTATTTAGCGATGCTCGGAATTTTCGTCGGCGGTGAAGTAACTGATACAAAAGGAAATATACAACATATAGTTGATGTTTATAATTACCGGCAGTCGCCGCAAGGCAAGACTTGGAACTTTGAACCTACACCCGGATACAGCAGGCAAAACACTAAAACAGGAGAAAACCAATTAGCAACAAGTGTTGATCCCGATACTTGGCCTGCACTTTGGCCTGATAGGATGAGCGATCAAATTGATCCGGGATGGAGAGGTTCCTGGAACGGTTATTTCGGAAAAAATATTTTCAATGCAGATCAAGAAATGTTTTACCGCGCTTCTGATGATAAATATGATCGTTATACAAATTATTTCCCGGACAGTACGGATATTTCCAGAAAAGGGATGGGAATTCTAATGGATGTAAGAGCTCTTGCATGGTCTCAAGTGCTTGTAGAAGATGCAATTTATTTCCTTCATTATATTAAGAATGATGGAACAAAAGACATCAATAAAGTTGCTGTCACTCTTTGGTATGCAGACTTCGTCGGTGGAGATGGTGACTCTCAAGATGATATTTCTGAATTTGATTTGATAGAAGATATGGCATGGAGCCGAGATGCAGATCATAAAGCACCAAATTTTGGAAGTGATCCTGTTGGAATGGTTGGAGTATCTTTTTTAGAAACTCCCGGCAACGCAGTTGATAGAATTGATAATGATGGTGACAGTCCGGAAAACGGACCGATCATTTCACAAAGCATGCTTGTAGGCGAAATTGCCGATAATCAGATTGATGATAATGGAAACGGATTAATTGATGAAAACACAACTCACGTTCCATTCGGAATTCAGAGAGGTGTTTCATATGCTAATGGAATTGCTGAACCGGTTTCTTCAATTTTTACTTCAGTTCATCCGAAATTCAAAGTCGAAAAAAATAGTCCACTTGTTACACAAGCAATGGTCGATGTAGCAAATGCAAATCCGACTATCAACAAATGGAAATTATGGCCGCCGCTTGATGCATTTCAAAATGGTAAAGTTCATTTGATAAATGTTACATCGGACAAAATTGGTTTTGCATTTAAGGATAGAATTGATAATGACGGCGATGGAGAACCTGATAACCCTGTAATTACTCAAGCAATGATAAATCAAGCCGCTACAGACGCACCATACTATAGATATAAAGTTAATAGCAAAGTGATTTTATATAATGTGGTTGCTTCAACTTTAGGTAAAAAATATGCAGACGGAATAGACAACGATAACAACGGTGCCATTGATGAAGGTATTGATGACGGTATTGATGTTATGATTGATGAAGCAAGAAATGATGGAATTGATAATGATTACGATTGGAATCCTTTACGTGATGATGTTGGGTTGGATGGAGTTCCGGATACCGGAGACCCCGGTGAAGGCGATGGCAAACCAACATCCGGTGCTCGTTTCGGATTACCGGGTGAACCTAAAGTTGATGTAACAGACGTTTCAGAAACAGATCAAATAGGTATTACTAATGCAGCTTATGTTCCTGCTGGCGGATTGAATCTCAATAGCGACGCGCAAATTTGGGGTGATTTTATGATTCCCGGAAAATTTTATGATCCTGCACTTGTTGTTGCCGGTGAATATGATCTATTTGTTTCTTCCGGACTATTCCCGTTAAAGTCCGGGCAGACAGAACCGATTTCGATTGCCGTTCTGTTTTCAAACGGACCAGTGCCCGATCCTAACGGAACATTTAGAAAAAATGAAATTCTTAGAAAAAGAGTTAGAGCGCAAGAGACTTATAATAACGATTACCGATTTGCAAATGCACCGCTCACTCCAGCTCTAACCGCAATTCCCGGTAATAATAGAGTTACATTGTATTGGGATGAAATTGCCGAATCATCATTTGATAGTTACATTGATGCAATCGGAGGAAACGGAAAAGATTTTGAAGGTTACAGAATTTACCGCGCATCGGATCCTGCATTCCTTGATGCGCTGAACATTACTAATGCTTATGGCAATAAACAATTTAAAACACCTCTAAAGATTTTTGACTTGAAAGACGGTATTAAAGGTTTCTTCCCGGTTGATTTGGATGGTATTAAATATTATATGGGAACAGATTCAGGTCTTCAACATTCATTTGTAGATACAACAGTTCAAAATGGTTTTACATACTATTACGCACTCACAGCGTTTGATTTCGGTTATCCTGCCGGAGAAATTATTCCATCGGAGTCACCGATTAGAATATCTCTACAAGCGGACGGCAGTGTGAAGCTTGGTTCAAATGTTGTGAGAATAAAACCTGAAGCTCCAGCCGCTGGTTATATTCCACCAACGCTCGGTCAAATTCAACTTGTTCAGGGTTCAACTTCCGGAAAAGTTTCCTACAATATTGTTGATATAAATAAGATTAAAGAAGGGCATGTTTACAATATTACTTTTGAAGACACAGTAAAAATATCTAAGAAATCAGGTCAGCCGGATACACTAACCACCAAAAATTATACTCTTAAAGATTCTACTGCGAATGTGATCTTAATTAATAAGAGTAAAAATATTGCGGCAAGTTATGAACAACCGCTGATAGATGGATTCCGGTTAAAATTTACAAATGAATCTCGTGTAGAATTAGATAAAGCTTCATCTGTTTGGAACGATCCTAAAATTGTTGATTACAGATTTGAAAAATTTGTTTGGCCCGGCGGACTTAAAGGAGAAGAAAGACCTAACGATTACAGAATTGAATTTGGTAACTCCGGATTCGGCACTTCTAAAGCCATTACTCTTTCAGGTCTAACATTTCCAGCCATTCCTGTAAACTTCAAGGTGTACAACGCGAGCACACAAAAGTATTTAGATTTTGGTTTTGTAGAGGTTGACGGAAATGATGGAATTCTTTCTAGTAATGATCAAGGTTTTAGAGATAGAATAATTTTATTAGAACCGGATAAAAATAATAATCTGGTTTATACATGGTGGTTTTATCTGATTGATGCACCAAATACTACCTTAGGAACTCGAATACCGAAATCGGGTGATAAGATTGATATTAAACTGAAAAAACCATTTTTATCATCTGATAAATTCAGATTTGTTAGTACTAAAGGAAAAATAGATGCTGATAAAGCCAAAGAAGAATTAGATAAAATAAAAGTTGTACCAAATCCATATGTTGCCTCTGTTCAGTGGGAACTAAAAAATCCTTACTCAAGCGGACGCGGACCACGGTCGCTGCATTTTACTCATTTACCAAGTAAATGCACAATACGAATTTTTACAGTGAATGGTGAACTTATTGATGTGATTGAACACGATAGTCCATTGAACGATGGTTCTGCAGAATGGAAAATGCTCACAAAAGATAAACTGAATGTTGCTTATGGAGTTTATGTATTTCAAGTTGATGCACCCGGAATCGGAGTTAAGATTGGCAAATTTGCAGTAATTAAATAATTGTAATCTTTCTGAGGAAACTTGGTGAACGAAAAATTTAAGGAGTTAGTCGTGATAAATAAAAAATTATTCCCAAAGGGATCCCGATTTATCGGGATATTAACAGTGATATTGGCTGCAGCACTTCTTAATCCTGTTGTTGCACAACAGGTTACAAAAACCGGAACGACTGCTGCCAAATTTTTAAATGTTGGAATTGGTCCTAGAGCCAATGCAATGGGAGGAGCGTTCAGCTCAATTGCAAATGATGCAACAGCTATGTATTGGAATCCTGCCGGTGTTGCAGCGATTAATGAATTTCAAACAGTATTTACTTACACAAAAATGTTTGCCGATATCAATGTGAACTTTATCGGCATTGTTATTCCTGCAGGCTCAATAGGTAATATCGGAATAAGTGTAACTGCTTTGAATATTGGCGAAATGGAAGTAACGACCGAATATTATCCTGAGGGAACAGGAGAAAAATTCTCTGCAGGCAGTTATGCTTTTGCACTTTCTTACGGAAGATTTATCACCGATGATTTTGCAGTTGGTGTAAATGTTAAATATATAAGAGAAAGCATTTTCAATTCTAAAGCAGATGGAGTTGGTTTTGATATCGGAACAATATTCAAAACTCCATTTTATGGAATCCGTTTTGCCAGCAGTATTTCTAATTACGGAACTAAGATGCAGATGAACGGGCAGGATCTTTTAATCCGCTACGATCCCGATCCGCAGAGAAATGGTAACAATGCAACAATAGACGCATACTATGCAACAGATCAATTTGAATTACCTTTGCGGTTACAAGTTGGAATATCGAGAGATTTTCAAATTATGGATCAGCACAGATTAACAGTTGCTATTGATGCTACACACCCGAACGATAATAACCAATCGGTAAATGTTGGCGGTGAATTATCCTTGTTTAACGATTTAGTATCGATAAGAGGCGGATACAAAACATTATTCTTGAAAGATACACAAGAAGGTTTGACTCTTGGTGCCGGAATAAAATACGATGGATTGAAATTCTTTAAGATTGCAATAGATTATTCCTACCAACAGTTGAAATATTTAGACAATATGCACAGTTTTGGCGTGATGTTAAGTTTTTGAACTGGAGTAAAAAAATGATAAATTCCACTCATAATTATAGTGGCACTAATTAACTAACATATGGAGGCACCATGAAAAAACTCACTCTACTTTTTGCTCTTCTACTTCTGTGTACCTGGACACTCGATTCATTTGCTCAGAAAGTAAATGTTACTTTCAAAGTAAATATGAAAGTTCAGGCAAAGAAAAAATATTTCAATCCAGCTACGGATGTCGTTACCGTCCCAGGCGGATTTAACAACTGGTTGAATACACCGCCGGCAAATACTGAAAAGCAAATGACAGGACCGGGAACAGATTCGATTTACACTAAAACAATCCAGGTAGACGCCAATAAAACTTACGAATACAAATTCAATATTGGTCTGGGTTGGGATGGTAAAGATGAATCTACTGGAAACCGTACTGTGGTAGTTGGTTCAACGGATATGACTGTACCTGTACTCTTCTTCAACAATGAAGCAATGCCGTCCGGCGCTGATGCTAATGTAACATTCAAAGCAGATATGCGTCTGCCGCTGAAACAAAAAGATCTTCTTAAAACGCCAACACCGGGTAAAGTTTATGCTGCCGGCGATTTTAACGGATGGAATACAACTGCTACTGAATTAACCGATGCAGACGGCGATTCTATCTACACAAAAACAGAAGTAATCAAATCTGCTCAACTGATTAACTACAAATTCTTGTACGGTACTAAAAGCGGCGGAACAAATTGGGAAAGCGGGGATAACAAAACAGCTTGGATAAGAGACGGGAACCAGGATGTTGCAAGATTTTATAATAACGTCAATCCGAACGTTACGTTAAGAGACGGCACTGTTAACTTTGATGTTGATATGAGCGTTATGCAGCAAGTCGGACTTTATTTCCCTGCGTTGGATTCAGTTCGAATTCGCGGAAGCTTCAATAGCTGGGGTGATTCCGATCCGACCAAATCGTATTTAAATCAAAATCCAATTTCACCAAACTCATATTTCCTAAATGTTCCATTTAGTCTATATGAAGTTAACTCTGATCTATTCTATAAGTTTAGATTGCAAGTAAAAAATCAAACCGGAACACTTGGAGGAGATGCCGGTTATGAAAGACCATTTTCAACGGGCGGCGGTAATAGGAGTATTAAATATCTTGGTCAAAATAATCAGAACATCACCCCAAAACCTTACTTCAATGATATCTATCCCGCATTTATTATTCCGGCAGGAGTTAAAGTTACAGCCAATTTCAGAATTGATATGACTGCTGCGACAACAAGAACAGATCCTAAATTTAATCCAGCTACAGATACCGTTTTTATTTTCAATGGACAAGCAGCATGGGCGGCTAAGATGGGTTGGAAAGAAGGACAAGACAGAGGTATTAAACTGACAAGAGAAGGAACTACAAATTTCTTTAGCGGCTCTGTTCAAATAACCGGTCCGGCATTTAACGGTTTTGTTTATTGTTATGAATTTGGCAAACCGGCACCGGATGGAATGATTAAAGAAACAGCCGGATTTTCAAACTGGGCATGGAGAGTTAGATTTATTCCTCAGCCGTATGCAAAAGCATTTACACAGCCATACACGGTAATTACTGATACATGGACAGATCTTGAAATCAAAACTGGTCAGTATGAACTTTTACCAAGAGGATTAACAAGTGATGTTCAAGACCTTGATTTAGGAATTCCTGCAACATTCACTCTTGAGCAGAATTATCCAAACCCGTTCAATCCAAGCACAACAATTAAATTCTCATTACCATCCGATGAGTTGGTGAGCTTGAAGATTTATAATATACTCGGTCAGGAAGTTGCAACACTTCTCAACAAAGACATGAAAGCAGGTTCTTATAGTGTAGATTTCAATGCTTCTAAGTTAAGCAGCGGTGTTTACATTTATAATATTCGTGCAGGTAATTTTAATGTTGCTAAGAAGATGCTCTTAATGAAGTAATTGATTTCTAAATTGGAAATTGAAAGAACCCTGCTGAGTAAGCAGGGTTTTTTCGTTTAAAAGATTTCGCAGGATTTAACTATTCTATCAGTAAGATTCCTTTTAACTGACGCAATAATTCTTGTGCACCGGGATACTGCGGATCCTTATTTAAGACCTTCAGAATTATATCATAACTTTTTCTGAAATCTTTATTTAATGCGTATGCACCTGCAAGATTATATTTTGTTTGAACATCGGAAGGATTTAATGGCACGCTTTCTTCTAAATATTTAATTGCAGAAGGAATTCTTGAAGAATTCAAATCAATTGTACCGAGCCATTTTGTAGAAAGAGCATTCGGCTGAAGCTGATAACGCTTTTGTAAAACACGATATGCTTTTTCAAAATCTTTTATTTTAAGAAGATCGAGTGCAAAATCATCTATGATTTTGTAATACTCTGTTATGACCGGATATTGATAGATCAAAATTTCCATATGCTGAAGAAAACCGTCAATGTCTTTTTCTCGCAATTTTTTCTCGGCTGCTTTTTGATGACACTCTATCCATGTTATATCATCATTAACTAGTTTTAATGCCAGAGTATCTTCATAAGTTTTTGGTATAATTAAATTTTCAGTAGGAATTTTGTTTTTAGGATCGATGTAAGGCCAATCGTTTTTTAAGAGTTTAATTCTGTATAGAGCAATAGAAGAATCTATTTTTGAAAAAGGAAATTGCATAATTGTAGTTCTGTCCTGTTCATTGAAAGGAATAACCGGCGAAGAACTACTTGGCAAATAATTTCTTTTTACCATAGTTTCAAAAAATATTCTTCCCATCAGTTGATAACCATGCAATGTAGGGTGAAGATGGTCGGTCATCAAATTATCTCCAACAATGTTGTGTATGCTCGAAGCATTGAATGCTGAATCAACATCCGCAACGGCGAGTGAATAATCATTACCAAACTTTTCGATTATTTTATTCATTTCACTTGGTGCTCTAAAGCGAAGAGCATCTAAATCTTTTGCGAGACGGAAAAGCGAATCTGCTGATTTATAATTGCCGGAACTATAAACAGTATTAGCTTCTTCAAATATTTTTATAGCAGGCGGATAGGAATTGTTGTTAGCAGAAATAAAAGGCTTTTGGTCCTTCAAGTTACTTGCAAGTGTCCCGATAATAATTGGGACATTATCTTTCTTTGCCATCTCAATTACATCTTTCATATTTCCTTTGAATTGTTCCAGACCGGCTTTATAATCATCGGAATTGAATATGATAGACTGCTGCTTTGCCATCCGGGACATTAAGGTGCCTGATGACTTTGGCGGTTCACCGAAAAAAAGTTTTGTGAACCATTGGACAAAATCTTTTAATAGTTGAACGGTTTTGAATTTATTCAGCGATAAATAAAAATTTACTATTGATCGGGAGCTGCCGAAGGATTCAAGAGACCCAACACCAAGTGCACCGTAATATTCATTATGACCGGTGTAGATAAGAATTAAATCCGGTTTTTGAACCAGCACTTCCGGAATGAAATCTCTAATAGTATAACTGTTAACAGCGGTAAGTGAGATATTAATAACTTCAATTTTATTTTTGGGATAAGCAAGTTCGAGCCGTTTGCGAATATAACGAGAGAATGAACCTGTGGGCATGAATGGATAACCGGCTGCGCTGCTTTCTCCAAGTACAAAAACTCGAAAAGAATTTGCTTGTTTCTCAGCATCAAAAATATCTTCGATTGAAGAAGGAAGATTTTTTATGGTTGTAAAATAACGGCGTGCGACTTCGGGATTAAGAACTAATTTGCTTTCTGTAACATGAGTCCACATAGAAAGATCATACCCGTAGTTGAAAATGCGCAGACCTATTTCAAGCAAAACGAAAAAAAGAATCGGAATTAAAGTTAAAATGATGTAGAAATAAAAAGGAGTTTTTTGCTGCGGATTTGAATCAAGATATTTTTGAATCTCGTTGACTGAAATTTTAAGTTCTTTTGAAATCTTATCGGCAGAAAATTTCTTTCTATTTTTTTCTATGTATCTGATCTGGCTTTTTAACAGTGTCAAAATTTCTCCGGCTAATATTCTATAAATAAAGATAATTAAAAATGAAACAGAGAGGAAGAACGATGCTTGACTGAAATGTATTTTATGATTAGACTTTGCACGTGAATTTTGAATTATTATAAAAAAAATAGATGAGTAAACTTTCAACATTAAAACAACTTTGGACTTTTCTCCGCGAAAGAAAAAAATGGTGGCTCATGCCAATCGTTTTCTTTTTAATTCTTCTCGGCGGATTAATTATATTGACTAAAGGATCAGCATTGGCGCCGTTTATCTATGCTATTTTCTGATACAGTTCTAAAAAAAAATGTCAACTTTATTCCGGTAATATTACTTGCCGTAATATTGATTAGTCAACCTCTTTATGCTCAAAAGAAAGGAACAATTCGGGGGGTAGTAAAAGACTCTTTGAGTTTGGAATCCTTGCCTTTTGGAAATGTTTTTATCAAAGAATTAAATGTAGGAACCTCAACTAATAATAGAGGTTATTTTGTCATTCCATCTGTTCCCACCAACAGAAATTTAACAGTTGTCGTTTCATATATAGGATACAAAAAAAAGGAATTAAAAGTATTGGTTAATGCCGATGCGATTACAGATTTGGAAATACTTTTGCCGTCTTTGAAAATTCAATTTGAGACTATAGAAATAATTGAGCGTATTATAAAAGAAAATGTACCCGACGTTGGGAAAATAATTATTACTTCAAAAGAGCTTGAAAATATTCCCAAAGGAGTTGAAACAGATCTTCTTAGATCTTTGATGTCTTTGCCAGGAGTGCAATCATCGGGAGATGTATCTGCAAAATTTAATGTGCGCGGCGGAGAGACCAATCAGAATTTAATATTATTAGACGGAACGCCTGTTTACTATCCTTTTCACGCAATCGGATTATTCAGCATTATAGATCCCGATGTGATCAATAACGTAGAATTTTTCAAAGGCGGATTCTCTGCTAACTACGGAAGGGCAATTTCATCTATTATCAAGATTGATACAAAAGATGGCGACAAAAATAATTTAAGAGCTAAGCTAAGTGCCAGTTTATTATCGGCTAAAGGATTAATAGAAGGGCCAATTCCTTCCGGTTCCTTTTTCGTTTCCGCAAGAAAAAGTTTATCAAATAATATCTTAAAGAAATTTGTAAACGAAAATGATTTACCGATAGACTTTTATGATGCGTCATTGAAAATTAATTTTGCCGATCCCGATTTCTTCGCAGGTTCAAAATTTTCCCTTCACGGTTTAATGAGCGAAGATAATTTGAAATATTCCGATTTAATTAAACCGGATTACAGATGGCGAAACAATATCTGGGGCTTTAGAATTTTCACGCTTGGCGAAGTTCCTTTCTTTCTCGATTTTGGAATTTCAGTTAGCCAATTCAAAAATGAAATAATGCCGAAGCAGAGCGGCATTAAACCCAAATCTAATGAGGTTAACGATTTTACAATATCAACCGACTTTCTTTATGTACTTGACAGTAAAGACGAAATTAGTCTCGGTGTAGATGTAAAATCATTTACAACAAAACTATTTTTGTTAAACAGATTGGATTTCCAGATAGATGCAGGTGCTGATGGATTAGGATCGAATGCATATTTGAATTATAAGTTTCTCAGGTTTTCAGATCTAGGTATTGATATAGGTGCGAGAATTAATTTAAAAGATCTTGCCGCTAAAGGTGATTTAATAGAACCGCGGATAAATGTTACTTACTTATTGCTTCCGGAACTTACTTTAAAAAGTGCGTTTGGAGTTTATCAGCAGGATATATCAACTATTGTTGATGAGCGGGAAGTATTATCGCTTTTTGATCCGGTATTTATTATTCCCAACTATATGCATAAATCCAAAGCTTTACATTACATGGCAGGTATATCTTCTAAACTATCTAATTACTTTTCAATTTATTTGGAAAGCTACTATAAAAAAATTGTTTCTGCTCCAACACTTAATGAAAATAAAACACAGTTTAACCAGCCGGATTTTTTGCAAAGCAGCGGAGAATCTTATGGAGGAGAAATACAAGCGAAGTATAAAACAAATCAAATTGATTTATCGTTATCATATACATTAAGCTGGGCTTTTAAGGAAGTTGAAGGCGTGAAATATCACCCTAAATACGACTCAAGACATAATCTGAATTTTTCATTCACTCTTAATTTTTTTGATGATTGGCAGTTCAGTGCTAATTGGATCTATCACTCGGGGCGGCCTTATACTCAACAGCTTGGGTATTATGATAAATTATTACTTAATGATTTTTTGTTCGATTACAAAATTTATGAATCTCTGTTTCCGATAAGATATTTCGGAGATAAGAATACTGCAAGACTACCTGATTATCATCGGTTGGATCTGATATTAGCAAAAAAAATTAATCTTGGTTTCATGAAAATGAACCTTGACATAAGTGCAATCAATGTATATAACAGAAAAAACATTTTTTACTTTGAACAATCAACCGGAAAGATTGTAAACATGCTTCCGTTTCTTTTAACGGCAACAGTTAAGGCAGAGTTATGAAAAGAATTTTATTCCCATTTATTTCCGCAATTCTTCTTTTCTTAACCATAAGCTGTGAAGAAAATATTTCTCCCAAAGGAGAGACGCCGCAAAAATATTCTGTTAATTTAATATTAAGAGGGGATACAACTTTTCAAACAGCTTACATTTCGCGTTTATATGATGTTGAAGGATTTGATCCATACATTAAAAAAGATGATCCCGCTGTTCCCGGTGCTTCAGTCTCGATAAAATATACCGATTCGAATAAACGTTACTTTTTTAGAGATACGGTTGATAATGATAATCTGAATTCCAGATATAACACGCCGGCAAGATATTACTATATTAAAAATTTCCGGCCCGCTTACGGAAAAGAAATTGAATTAAATATTATATTGCCCGAGGGGCAACAACTGAGTTCGAAAACAAAAATCTCGGAAGGAATCTATTTCGATGAGATAAAAACTCTGCCTTATATACCCGGTCCTTTTGTTGATAGAGATACGGTTTATATTAATGTAGTTTGGGAAAACAGCAGTCTTGATTTAGTGAAAGCAAAAAAAGTTTATTTTGATTATTACTATAAAGAGTTGAGCGGTCAAAAAACAAAATATACAAAACAGGTACCGATTACTATTTCAAATTTCGACGGAATTGTTAATGTTGATTATAATAACGTTTCTTATAGAAATGATTTAAAGATAAGCAGGAAAATATTAGAACAAGCTTTGGAAGAAATTTCAGCAGGGAATTCAGCTAAAGGAAGATATTCAATAGCACCGTTAATTGTTGAAGTTATTTTATACGATGAAAATTTATCTAAATATTTTGCCGCTGATTTATTTTTTGATTATGGTTTTACCATACGCAGCTATCCTGCCGATATAACCAATATCAACGGGGGTTTAGGATTTTTTGGCTCTTATTCATCAACAAAAAGAATAATCAAGTTCGATCCTCAGTATTTATTAAAAAGATTTGGTTACTTATCTGCAAATTAGATTAAATTATTAATTCCGACCTTATTTATTAAAGATTACCGATATCCTTTAAAATTACAATTTGATATGGACTGAGAAACAGATTAAATGAATCACCATTCGGTACAACTTTTTTATTTTTTACTAGATCAATAAAGTCAGTCTTCCCGTTAAAGATATTATCATACTTAATATTTATTTGATTTGGATTTTCATTATTGTTTACTACGACAAATATTGTTTCATTATTCAAAACACGTTTGTAGGCAAGGATTTTCTTCGCTTCATCAATAACGTAAAATTTAAGATCGCCAAGTGAAAGAGCATTATTCTTATTTCTAATTGCTGCCATTTTTCTGTACCATTGGAATAGATCATCGTCAAATTTAACTTCATCTTTTTGCCGCGGTAAGCCGAATGGATGCGTAGTTTCAGATTCGTATTTTATTTCTTTCCACACCATAGGTTTACGGCAATCCGGATCATCTCCGCCCCACATTCCGGCTTCATCACCGTAATAAATTTGAGGGGCGCCCGGCAGAGTGAATTGAACTCCAACAATAAGTTTTTGAATTTCTCTCTCTTTTTTATTCGGCTTACGAACATCAAAATCTTTTGTTTGTCCGGGATTACCGCCGTGATCATATAAAAGATCCGGATTAACTATCATGGATGGAACTCGCTCTACATCATGGCTATCTAATAAATTCATCAATGAATAATAATTTTCTGATTGATATTCTTTGAAGAGTGTTTGAAGTGAATCAATAAATCCTTGTGGGCCAATTGATTCTTTTTTATTAACAATAAAATTTTTAAGTGCGCGAGCAAAACGATAATTCATTACAGCATCAAACTCATCTCCTTGAAGCCATGGTGTGGCATTCATCATTTTATAATTATTCCAATCATCCCACCAAATTTCTCCAACTATATAAGCTTCCGGGTTAATATTTTTTACCCAAGTTCTAAATTCTTTCCAAAATTTATGTTTAACCATTTCTGCAACATCGAGCCGCCACCCGTCAATACCATCTGAGGGATCGCCGTCTCCGTTTGGATCCATCCATCTTTGAACCACAGCTTGAATATGTTCCCTTGGTCCTGGAACAATGCCATTTTCATCTTCACGAATTTCGGGTAAATCTTTTATCCCGTACCAGCCTGCATAATCGAATTCATTTTCTTTTGTGATTGGATCATCCCATGATTTAATTGTGTACCAATCTTTGAATTTTGAATTTTGCTGGTTCTTAACAATATCTTGAAAAGCCCAAAATGTCATTCCGGTATGATTAAATACTCCGTCAATAATAATTTTCATACCGCGTTTGTGAACTTCTTTTATGAGCTTTAAAAATAGTTTGTCTGCATTTGTCCACTCCCATGTTGAAGGATTGGATGGATCTTCCGATGACCAAATTTTTCTATCTCCATCAGGATCGGGCCCGAAATTATTATCTATGTGATGATACATAGAAGCATCATATTTATGCAAAGAGGGTGATTCAAAAATAGGATTCAAATAAATTGCATTGATGCCGAGTTGTTTTAGGTAATCAAGTTTATTTATGATTCCTTGCAGATCGCCGCCATATCTTCTTACGCCTGCATTCCAATAAAAATCTTTTCCTGTTTTAACTTCCCACGGCTGAAGTTTATACCAATCACTTGTCCAAGGATGAACTTGCCATCCCTCTGGAATAAAATACGGCCATGCGCCTTTCATATCTTCCGGCTTTGGGTCATTGTGTTTATCTCCGTTAGCAAATCGTTCCGGAAATATTTGATACCAAACTGCTTGTTTGGTCCATGTCGGAACTTTAATTATACGTTGTGAATTAACGATGGTATTAATAGAAATCATAATTAGAAATAGATAAACGATAAATCTTTGAAATGACATTATAACCTCAGTAAAAAATAATTAGTATTGAAATATATTGATTAACTCCTCCGAATAAAATTATTTGGCGAATCCAATCAATGGAGAAACAAAATTTTTTTTCTTATTGTTGTGGGCGTTTTTTAAGAAGATATAATAATACGGAGAGTTGGCAGAGTCCCCGCATACGGGGTAAAGGTTGCTTGTCCCGCTTTGCGGGAAATGCGGCGGTCGAATATGTATTTTGTTTACATTCTTGAAAGTAATAATTCGAATAGACATAATATAGGTTGTTCTGATAATGTGGAACGAAGATTAGCTGAACACAATAAAGGTAAAGTTTCATCTACAAGAGCATTTGTTCCTAGGAAAGTTGTTTACACTGAAGTATTCGAAAATAAATCTCAAGCTTTTAGCAGAGAAAAAGAAATAAAATCTTATAAGTCTGGATTTAAATTCAAAGAATTACAAAAAACGGAGAGTTGGCAGAGTGGTTGAATGCGGCGGTCTTGAAAACCGTTGTGGGCGTAAGCCCACCCGGGGTTCGAATCCCTGACTCTCCGCACAGAAAAATAAAACCTCGATTATAGCAAATGAATGCTGTTTTCGAGGTTTTTGTTATTAAAAGGGGTCGTGTAGTCGGCTTGTTGGGGTGTATTCTGCCTAGTTGATCACTTTTTGGTCACAATATGCATATTCGGTGATTAAAAATTAAACATATAACAACTTTTTCATTTCGCTCTCAATTTCTA
The DNA here is from genome assembly GCA_041658245.1 of Melioribacteraceae bacterium. Lineage (GTDB taxonomy): Bacteria > Bacteroidota > Ignavibacteria > Ignavibacteriales > Melioribacteraceae > Fen-1258. Next base: position 16,495 of record JBBAAM010000010.1, on the reverse strand, counting down.
GATTTTTTTAAAAGGATGCCTTCCCCCAAATAAACTCAAATATCTTGTTGTAATTAGTTTTTAATCAACTCGTTATAAATAGTTATAAAAGATGAAAAGGATTCTACCCCAATTCTAGTTAAACGATTTACCATTCTTAGATTATATAAATATTCAATAACCGTGTTTTTTTAAAGACAGTATCACATTTTTCAATTGACAGAAAACAAAAAAAACATTAAGTTAAATTATGGTTAAACGTTTAACTAATATTTCGCCTACAATAAAAGACGTAGCTAAAAAAGCTGGTGTTTCCATCGCAACTGTTTCCTTAGCCATTCATAAAAATAAAAGAATATCTACTGTAACAAGGAATAAAGTTCTTCGTATAGTAAGAGAACTGAATTACCACGCTTCAAGATCAGCAAAAGGATTAGTTACTAAAACAACTGGCAATATTGGTTTTGTTTTAACGGAGGATCATTTCCTTAAAACTGAGCCTTTTTATACAATGATTTTCCTCGGTACCGAATTTGTCACTAAAGGCAATCATTATTACGTTCTTCTTGCAACCATTAAAAAAGATTACAAGGAATCCGATGATTTACCACGCTTCATACTCGAAAGGAGTGTTGACGGTGTTATCGTTGCTGGAAAGGTTTCTCCTATTTTCATACAGAAACTTTCCAAATATAATATTCCTCTTGTAATTGTAGATTATCATCCACCAACTGATGAACACTGTGTTGTAATGATTGACAACATCACTGGTGGTTATAATGCTACTAAACATCTCATAGATCTTGGGCACAAAGAAATCGCATTTATTGGCGCCGATGTTACACACCCAAGTATATCAGGTCGTTTAATGGGCTTTAAACAAGCTCTCGAAAATCATGGAATCGAAATTAAACAGCAAAATATTATTACGGACGCAGATTATCCTGACCGTCAAAATGGATATAACGCTGCTAAACGTCTTTCAGAAATAAATAAAAACATCACTGCAATTTTTACATGCAACGATGCTATGGCTATTGGTGTTATGCAGTACTGTTCGGATAATCGTATTAATATTCCCGGCGATATTTCTTTAGTGGGATTTGATGATGTTGAAGCCGACTTGCTTTTAAATCCTCCACTCACAACAATAAGGGTTCCCAAAGTTGAACTTGGTATCGAAGCTATGAATGCAATGGTTAATCTTCTTGCCGATAAGTCCAATTATCGTGCAAAAAAAATTTTAGTCCCAGTTGAATTAATTATACGTAATTCCACAAGACAAATTTAGATTATGAAAGCAGCATTATTTAAAGCTCCTGGAGACATTGAATTGGTTGAAAGAAATCTTGATACTCCCCAAGGAAACGAACTTATTATTAAAGTGGATTCATGCGGAGTATGTGGAACTGATTTTCATATATATCATGGTACCGCTCCAGCAAAAAACAATACCGTTCTCGGTCATGAATTTAGCGGAGTTATTGTAGATAAAGGAAAAGATTGTCATGACTTTACAGTTGGTGATAAAGTAGTAATAGACCCGAACATTTATTGCGGAAAATGTTCGTACTGCAAAGAAGGTAAAGTGCAATTCTGCGAAAACCATAAAGCTATTGGTGTCACACAAGATGGTGGTTTTGCCGAATATGTTTTAACTCCTTGTACGCAAGCCTATAAAATTCCCTCCAATTTTCCTTTAAACCTTGCCGCTTTTGCAGAACCTCTTTCGTGTTGTATAAGGGGAATAGATAGAGCAGAAATAAAAGTAGGTGAAAGTATAACTATAATTGGAGGCGGTGCAATTGGTCTGATGATGATGCAACTGGCAAAAATATCTGGTGCAGCAAAAGTTATAATAATTGAACCGGATAAGAATAGACGTGAACTGGCAATTCAGCTCGGTACAGACTTTGTTTTTTCACCAATTGATGAAAACTTATTTCAATCAATAATGGATATTACTAATGGCGGTGCTGACACTGTCATTGAATGCGTGGGAAAACCAGTAGCTATTGAAAACGGTATCGGTTTAACTAAACGTGGTGGAAAGATCGTCATTTTTGGTCTTGCGCCAATCAAGTCCAAAATTGAATTGAATCTGAATGAAATTTTCCGAAAAGAACTTTCGATTAAAAATTCATTTCTCAATCCATTCACCTTTGGAAGAGCAATCGATCTTTTATTCAGTAGAAAAATAAATGTTGATCTCTTTACTGTAAAAAAAGTAAATATCGATGAATTGAGAAATGTGTTTCTACTTGACAATAATTTAAATTCACTAAAATATCAATTTCATAACAACTAACAGGAGTACCTATGAAAATTCACAAAACAAAACTTAGTAGTTGGTTCTGGTTATTGTTGGTTTTTATAATGGGAACTAATTTAATCACTGCCCAATCCGGTGTAAATCTAATTGGGAGTTTTGAACAAGAGTTACCTTCGTATTGGAAGAAAGGTAACGAGCCAAGCGGCAGTACATTGAAATGGGCAACAGATCAGTCAAGATCAATGGGTAGAAGTTTGAAGATCGAGAAGACAGGAACAGGAGCAGAAGCCTATTGGGAAAGTGAAAACATGGCGGATCTATGGTCAGAAAAACATAGTAAAAATGTAGATATCTTTTTAGGAGGCTATGTAAGGACATTGAACGTAAACACAAGTCCGGCCAATGATGATGCAAAATGGTGGATAGTCTATGAATTTTACCGACAGAACGGCACCAAGATAGGCGAGACAAAGTTACCAATAAATCAGAGTACAGCCAGCAGTAATGGATGGGTAGCCGACACCAATGCGGTAGGAGCGACGATATTACCGGATGATTCCTACACGACGATAATAAAGTTTGTAGCAGGCAAGAATGCGACAGGAACGGTATGGGCAGATGATTTTATGTTTTATGGAAGGAAAGGTGCCTGGGCAGGCCAAAATTGGAATACTGCGGTAGGAGTCCCGACTGGTTGGTTTTACTGGTTACCGCCATCAGGAGGCAATGACGGAAAGTTAAGTGATGGCTATGAGAACACAAAGATAACCGATGAAGCGGCATATCAAGGAAAGTATAGTCTGAAGTTTACGAATTTACCAGGCACACATGATGGATTTGTCGGTACAAGAAAATATCCGATAGGAGCAGACATAAAAGCAGGCGATGTACTAAGAATATCAGTATGGTTGAAGGGTCAAGATTTAGATCCGACGAATGTAACCACAGTCGGAGATCAAGCTGCTTTTGCAATAACCCCGATCTTCCATAACAAGATAGGTAATAATGCAGGCTTTGGAGATTTTTGGGCAAAAGATATACCATTGAATTTCCCGGCAGTAACATCATTTGGCTGGACGCAGTATTATGTAGATGTAACGGTACAAACAGGTGCAACAGCAATATCCGTAAGATTACATCCATTGGGTAAATTTAAGGGTACAGTATATTGTGATTACTTGACAGTAGAAAAATTAGATGTACCTCAGTTAAGTGAGATTGGGAGTTTTGAACAAGAGTTACCTTCGTATTGGAAGAAAGGTAACGAGCCAAGCGGCAGTACATTGAAATGGGCAACAGATCAGTCAAGATCAATGGGTAGAAGTTTGAAGATCGAGAAGACAGGAACAGGAGCAGAAGCCTATTGGGAAAGTGAAAACATGGCGGATCTATGGTCAGAAAAACATAGTAAAAATGTAGATATCTTTTTAGGAGGCTATGTAAGGACATTGAACGTAAACACAAGTCCGGCCAATGATGATGCAAAATGGTGGATAGTCTATGAATTTTACCGACAGAACGGCACCAAGATAGGCGAGACAAAGTTACCAATAAATCAGAGTACAGCCAGCAGTAATGGATGGGTAGCCGACACCAATGCGGTAGGAGCGACGATATTACCGGATGATTCCTACACGACGATAATAAAGTTTGTAGCAGGCAAGAATGCGACAGGAACGGTATGGGCAGATGATTTTATGTTTTATGGAAGGAAAGGTGCCTGGGCAGGCCAAAATTGGAATACTGCGGTAGGAGTCCCGACTGGTTGGTTTTACTGGTTACCGCCATCAGGAGGCAATGACGGAAAGTTAAGTGATGGCTATGAGAACACAAAGATAACCGATGAAGCGGCATATCAAGGAAAGTATAGTCTGAAGTTTACAAATTTACCAGGCACACATGATGGATTTGTCGGTACAAGAAAATATGCACTTAACCCCCCACCATCATCAGGCAATGTAGTTCCAGGTTCTAATGCAATAACCTCTAAATATGATATAACTTCTATAAATGATGTTAAACCTGGTGATGTACTAAGAATCTCAGTATGGTTGAAGGGTCAAGATTTAGACCCCACGAATGTAGCCCTAGTCGGAGATCAAGCAGCATTTGCAATAACCCCGATCTTCCATAACAAGATAGGTAATAATGCAGGCTTTGGAGATTTTTGGGCAAAAGATATACCATTGAATTTCCCGGCAGTAACATCATTTGTTTGGACGCAGTATTATGTAGATGTAACGGTACAAACAGGTGCAACAGCAATATCCGTAAGGTTACATCCATTGGGTAAATTTAAGGGGACAGTTTATTGTGATCTTTTAGAAATCAGAAAACTTGATCTTGTTGATGTTAAATCTGAAGAAGCGTTACCGACTCAATTTACTCTTTTCCAAAATTTTCCGAACCCGTTCAATCCAACAACAATAATCAGTTACACATTACCTGAACAGAACATAGTTTCTCTTAAGATATATAATATTCTTGGAAGTGAAGTAAGAACATTGATTAGTTCTGAACAAGCACCGGGTGTACATAAAGTTGAATGGAATGGTAGGAATAATTTTGGTTCAAAAGTTGCGAGTGGAACATACATCTACAGAATTAGAACTGGAGATTTTGTTCAATCTAAGAAAATGATTCTTTTAAAATAATTAACACAAGGTTGCCTCAAAATTAAAGTTTGTTTTTCCATAATTCTTTACTGGTTTTTGAGGCAACCTTTTTCCTGTTTTATTTTTATTAAAACCATGCGGGTGAATTTCATGTTCACTGAAAGAATATCTAAAACATATTTAACTGTTATACTTTTTTTCTCCCTTTTTGTATTGCATATTTTTGCCGGTACAACCGGTAAAATTTCCGGCAAGGTTACCGATGCAAAAACCGGTGAACCAATATTCGGTGTTAATATTATTCTTGTTGGTACAAAAATGGGAGGTGCTACTGGTATGGAGGGTGATTATTTCATTATCAATGTACCCCCTGGTATTTACCAATTGAAACCTTCCATGATAGGATATTCATCTGTCACTATTCAAAATATTAGGGTATCGGTCGATCAAACAACAAAAATCGATTTCACTCTTTCTGAAAAAGCAATTGAACTTAATGATATAATAGTAACTGTTCAAAAACCAATTGTTCAGAAGGATCTAACATCCACTGAAGCGAAAGTTAGTGGAGACCAAATTTCTATGCTTCCACTCGAAGATGTACAATCTGTTGTAAATCTACAAGCCGGTGTTGTTGACGGACATTTTAGGGGAGGAAGAAGCAATGAAGTAAAATATTTAATAGATGGCGTTTCTGTTAACGATGCTTTCTCAGGCTCATCGGCACTTGAAGCGGAAATTAATAGTATAGAGGAATTACAAGTTCTTACCGGAACCTTTAATGCCGAATATGGCGAAGCACTTTCGGGTGTTGTTAATCAGGTTACTAAAATTGCCGGTAATAAAATCGAAGGCGACTTCTCTTTCTATAGCGGTGATTATTTCACTAACCGAAAAAGTTTATTTCAGAATATCAATATTATTTCCCCTAAAGATGTTTATAATTTTCAAGGCAATATAAGTGGTCCAATTCCAGGATTAGAAAATCTCTTAAAGTTTTTTCTTTCCGGTCGTTATGTATATGGTTCCGGTTCTATATATGGTAGAAGAATGTTTAATCCATCGGACTCTTCGAATTTTTCTGCTAACAATCCTGCAGATTGGTTCGTTGGTGCTACCGGGGATAATAAATATGTTCCTATGAATGATAACAAACGATTTACTTTGCAAGGTAAACTTTCCCTTAATGTTGGAGACGGTGGTAGGGGAATTGTATTTAGCGGTTTATATCAAGATCAGGAATACAGAAATTATGATCATCGATTTAAATTAAATCCGGATGGAGATTATAGATATTTTCAAAAAAGCTATTTAGCGAGTTTAAGTTATACTTACGTTCTTGGCAATTCAGCTTTCCTTGATATAGTTGCATCTGCTTTTACTACTGAGTATAATCAGTATGTATACGAAGATCCTCTCGATTCTCGCTATGTTAAACCGGAACGAATGAGGGATGTGAGCGGTAATGCATTTTTAACCGGAGGAACACAAAACTGGCATTTCAATCGTACAACAACTACACATACTGGTAAAGCAGATTTTACATGGCAAGTTAATAATACACATCAAATTAAAACCGGTTTTGAATACAAATATCATAATATTGAGTATAAAGATTTTCAAATCGTAATAGATGCTGCAACAAATTACAAACCATCACTTCCAAATCCCGGTTCTTTTAATTTCAACCAATATAAATCTAATCCTTATCAGTTGTCTGCTTATTTACAAGATAAAATTGAACTGGATTACTTAGTTGTTAATGTAGGTTTACGTCTCGATTATTTTGAACCTGACGGTTATTACTTGAAAGATCCCAATAAAATCTCATTACTTGATGAATCGATGCCACCATTTCCGGACTCATTGATGGCGCGTGCAAAATCAAAATATCAGATTAGTCCGCGTTTAGGTTTATCTTATCCGATCACAGAGAAAGGGGCTATTCATATCTCATATGGACACTTTTTTCAGATACCTCCTTTTGAATTTTTATACCGTAATCCAAATTTCAGAATTCCTTTGACCGGAGATTTTCCAGCTAACATAGGAAATACGATAGGTAATGTTGATCTTGCAGCACAGCAAACCATTATGTACGAAATCGGACTTCAGCAGGAATTATTTTCTGATTTCGGAATAACTTTAACCGGATATTATAAGGATATAAGAAATCTTCTCGGTACAGAAATTCATATTAAAAATGAATTCAGAAAATTCAGCAAACTTGTTAATAGAGATTATGGTTCGGTAAAAGGATTTACAATTTCTTTTGAAAAGAGGTTTAGTGGAGGAGTGGGTGCTACCGTAGATTATACATTTCAGGTAGCAAAAGGAAATGCATCTAATCCTAACGATGCTTTTAACAAAGCGCAGTCCAATCCACCAATAGAAGCTAATAAACAACTTGTAGCATTGGATTGGGATAGAACGCATTCTCTAAACTTTACACTAACAGCCGGGACACCCGGAGATTTCATTGCAAGTTTTATTGGTAAGCTTGGTTCAGGTTTACCTTATACACCTTCTCTGCAAAATCAGAGAACCGGATTCGAAAACAGTGAAATCAGACCTTCATTTTTTAATGTAGATCTTTATCTGACAAAATATTTTGAACTGCTTGGTAATCAAGTTTCTGTATTTGTAAAGATTTATAATCTTTTTGATACAGCAAATGAAATAGACATTTTTAGTGATACCGGGCGTGCCGGCTATACATTAGAACTAACTCGTGCACAAGAAGCTCCTCGCGGTGTAAATACATTAGAAGAATATTTTACACGACCCGATTTCTATTCGTCACCGCGGCAAATTATTTTGGGTGCATCTTTTAGTCTTTAATTGGAGGTATGGATGCGTATAAATAAAAAAGTTTTATTCTGTTTATTCTTATTTATTTCATTTTGTTGTAAAAGTATTTTATTTGCACAAATTATAGTTGATAAAAACAAGGGGGATCATAATCAAACTCGAAAAGGATACATGGATGGCAACCTTGTTGCAACTGTTTATTATAATTTTGGAGAGGTTGCCGATTGGTTGAATGAGCCGAGCAGAAGTGGAGTTTGGCCTAAAGGAACAAATCATACTTATATTGATGGTGTTGCGGTAATAGTTCAAGCAGAAGCTAAAGACCCTTCAGGTAGATTAATTCATCCGCTTGAATCGAATTATTACGAGTTTACTCGTTATGATCCGGCAACTGGAATAACTTATGGTTGGTGGCCTCTTCCCGGTTATTCTGCCCCATACTCAAAGATTCCAGCACGTAGTGATGACCAAACAAGCTGGCCCTCGAGTTGGCCTGATAGACCTTTCGAATGGAACAGTACATGGAATGGCTTTTTCGGAAAAGGTGTGAAAAATGCAGATGTCGAAACGTATTTTGTTTTTGATGATAATGAAGACAGAGAATATTTAATCAAAAACAAATTTACACCTGATATTGATGACCCAACACGTGGCGGACTTGGAATGCAAGTTAAGGCGCGCGGTTTTCAATGGTCGCAAGTGCTTGCAGAAGATGTAATCTTTTGGTATTACGAAATTACAAATATGAGTACTACAGATTACGATAAGACTCTTTTCGCTCAATATATTGATTGGGGCATTGGTGGTCACGATAACTCATCAAATAATGCTGGCGATTATGATGATATACTTGATATTTCATATGCTTGGTCAACAGTGCCAACCGGTAGCCCGGGTAATTGGAGTCCGGTTGGCTTAGCTGGATATGCCTTTCTTGAAAGTCCAGGTGTTTCTGATGATCGAAGAGATAATGATATGGATGGATTGACTGACGAACGACGAGATAATAATGCAACCAGATTTATATCATCTCTAAACTTAGATCCATATATTGTAAATCCTGGAAGAGATACAACTAATTTTAAAAACTTTTATGTTTATTCCTGGAAACCTCACTGGGATGCAGATGAAAATGCTAACTGGCGTTCTTTTGCAGATGAAAACGGAAATGGTATTTGCGATAAAGAGGAATCATTGAATGATGACGTTGGAACTGATGGAATAGGACCTTTTGATGATGGCTATACTGGTCCTGATGCAGATAGAACAGAAGGAAATGGTAGACCAGATCAAGGCGAACCAAATTTTGGAATATTAGATAAAGATGAATCCGATCAACTTGGCTTAACTGGTTTTGCAATTTATCCGGTTCATCAATATGAACTAGATAATGATGAAGAAAATTGGAGTGTACTTGCAGGTTTGCCCGCACCGCATGGTCAATCTCTTGTTGGAGTTAATCTTGCAAATTATTTCTCCAGCTATCTTTTTCACATGTGGGGAAGAAACAAGTATTCCCAAATTACCGGAAGAACGGAAGAAATTGGTGAAACCGAACGATTCTCTATGTCTATAATATTTGGAATTGATAAGGATGATTTGTTCAGAAGAAAGAAAACAGTGCAACAGATCTATAATGCAAATTATCGTTTTGCTAAGCCACCTGAAAAACCAAAATTAAAAGCAACTCCCGGCGATAAAAAAGTTACGCTTTATTGGGACGACCGAGCTGAAAAAACATTCGATTCATTCTATCAAAAGTATAATTTTGAAGGATACAGAGTTTACCGTTCAACTGAACCGAATTTTTTAGAAAATAAAATCATAACCGATGCCTACGGAAAACCAACGTTCAGAAAACCGATCGCACAATTTGATCTTATTGACAATGTAAAAGGACTTCATCCTATTGATGTTAGCGGTGCTCTATTTTATTTGGGGAATGATACGGGCTTAAAACATTCCTTTATCGACTCAACAGTACAAAATGGTCAAACTTATTATTATGCAATTGCTGCGTATGATCAAGGATATACTACAACTACAATTAAAGGAGAGTTTGAAGGCATACCTCCTTCAGAAACCACGACTATTATTAAGAAAGATATCAACGGAAATATCACAACTGATATTAACACAGCTGTTGTAATACCAAGATCTCCAGCAGCCGGTTATATTGCTCCTGAAATTAAAAATTTCTTTGCAAGCGGACCCGGAACGGGAAAATTATCAGTGGAAGTTCTGGATCCAGATTCAATCAAAAATAATCACATTTATCGCGTTGAATTTAGCGAGAATACAAGATTCAACAATGAATTAAAACCGAAATTCAAAATTTTTGATTACACACAAGGAGATACTTTACATAAATCAACTAAGTTGGAGAGTTCTTCATTTACATCAAAAGTAGTAGATGGATTTTCGGTTACTTTAAATAACGATAATATTGTTCGGGTAGATTATGAAAAAAGTGGTTGGAAAAGAGGTAACAGCAATTATATAGTTCAACTCGGTTTCGATTCGCGCTTTGCACCGGCTTATCAGGGTAAGCGAATAGATTATCCGGCAGATTTTGAAATAGAACTTACTGAACCTGGTCAAGGTGAATTGTCTTTCCCGGCAACTAGTTTTAGTCAACCAATTCAATCGAATATTATAGTTAAAAATATCACTGAAGATAAAAAGTATCAGTTTATTTTCAGAGATGAAAACAAGGATAATATTTTTAACAACGGCGATGCAATCTTTATTGTTCTGGGAGATTCCACCGGAAAACCAGCAACTTCATTTTCTGATTTAAGAGTATCATGGTCTGTAACACTAATAAAAGATACAACAATATCAGAAACTGTCCAGAAACCACCACAGTTTGGAAATGTTTATAAATTTATTACAAAGAAGCCATTCAGAAAAGGAGAATATTTTGAATTTACTTCGATGGCTCCTCAATTCGATCAACAAAAAGCAGTAAACGATTTAGATAAAATTGCGGTAGTCCCTAATCCTTATGTTGGTGCTGCTTCATGGGAACAGACTTCGGTTGAAGTTGGAAGGGGAGAGAGAAGAATTTATTTTATAAATCTTCCAAGACAATGCACAATTCGGATTTATACAATTAGTGGAAAACATGTAAAAACAATTGAACATGACAGTACAATTGATAATGGGCAAGAATCATGGAACCTTGTATCTAAAGATGGAATGGACATTGCTTATGGAGTTTATGTCTATCATGTTGATGCACCAGGTGTAGGTGAAAAAATCGATAAGTTCGCAGTGATTAAATAGAGAATGAATTAATTACTGCAACTTTGAAACAAAATGAAATGATAGTAACAATCTTTATAAAAAGTTGAAAGTAAAATTTATAAATGGACGCGAGGATTTTATGCACATCGAAAATCTCGCAAAATTATTTCTAATTATATTTATAGTATCATTAGATTGTTTTGCACAAAACGTTTCAAAAACCGGTACAACTGCTGCATCATTTTTGGAAATTCCGGTCGGTGCAAAGGGAATAGGAATGGGGGGAGCTTATGTAAGTGTCACAAACGATGCTTCTTCATTATTCTGGAATCCAGCCGGTTCAGCTTCAATCGTCAAGTATGAAGCAATTTTAGCACATACTAATTGGATTGCAGATACGCGATTCGATTATGCTGGACTTGTCATTCCTCTCAGTGACTTTGGTAATATAGGATTAAGCTTCACTTCATTTTCAATGGGAGATATGAAAGTCCGCACAGTAGAAAAACCAGATGGAACCGGTGAATATTTCAGTGCTAGTGATATTGCAATTGGTATCTCTTATGCGCGTAATTTGAGTGACAGATTTTCAATCGGGTTCACAGCTAAATATATTCAACAAATAATTTGGCACATGTCTGCTTCAGCGTTTGCTATTGATGCCGGTACTAAATTTAAAACGGATCTTTTTGGCGGAATGGTTATTGGTGCTTCGGTATTTAATTTTGGCACTCCTATGCAAATGACCGGAAGAGACACACGTTATTTTATAAATGTTGATCCCACAAAACTCGGTTCGAATGATCGAATTCCAGCAAATATAGAAACAGATTCTTGGGAATTGCCGCTGACATTTCAGATTGGTGTTTCTACAAATGCAGTTAAAACGGATGATTACAGATTGACAATTGCTGCAGATGCAATCCATCCAAACAATGAATACGAAAGTATGAACTTTGGATTAGAAGCGTCATTTAAAGAGTTTATCTATTTACGTGGTGGTTTTCAAAATGCTTTTATGAAGGAAGCTGAAGGAGGTCTTTCTTTTGGCATTGGAGTAAATACAAAATTAATTTTATCTAACGCCTTCGTTCGATTCGATTATGCATTTAGAGATTATGGAAGACTACAAAATATTCATACTTTTTCATTAGGGATTTCATTTTAATTTGAGGTTGATCAAAAATTAATTTTACAATTATTCTGTGAGGCAAAACGACAAGGAATCTTTAATTTTAACTAAACGAAACTCTTCGCGGAGTTTACACTAAACGAAGTTAATTTGTTCTGAGTGACAGATTATTATTGTTTGGTCGCCCGCTAATTGTGCAACAAGCACTAACACAAACTATTTCAATGGTTCCTTTTAATTGACTTTAGGCGGCATGAAAAAATTATTTCTTATTTTGATAGTTTTAGCAGACGTTGCACTTTCAACAAGCATACCGACACAAGCTAAAAAAAATAATTATAAAAATGATGACTCGGTTATTGCAAAGGTAGGAAGTATTAAAATTACGGTGAATGAATTTGTTTATGGCTATGAATATGGACCGGCATTCTACAAAAGATCAAAAAATTCAAAATTTTTTTTTCTGGAAAATCTTATCAGAGAAAAACTTCTTGCTTTCGATGGATATTCTCGTGGTCTTGATACTACTAATAATGTGAAAGAATATTTTAATGCTATCCGTGATGATCTGGCAACCGAAGAACTTTTCAAAGATGAAATCCAGAGTAAAATTACATTCACTCAAGAAGAAATTGATACGGTTGCAAAACAAAAAATAATAGATGTTGAAATTCAGTGGCTTTATTCACGCAATGAAAAAGAAATTGTTGAAATTCAAGATTCATTAAATAGAGGAGTCGATTTTCAGCAACTTTTTGATAACCAATTGAATGATACAATAAGTCTTGATGATCGCTCATTGAAATCATCTCGTTTTCAAGTCGAAATGAAAAATCCGGAGCTCGGTAAAGTTATTGATAAACTTGAAACCGGTAAATATTCTATCCCGATAAAAACAAACGATGGCTGGTACATAGTAAGACTTAGAAATTTCTCATATAACTTGATTCCATCCGAAACAGAACAAAACAAAGTTTTAGATGAAGCCCGACGAGCTGTAATAAAAATGAAAATGGACCTATTAAGTGACAAATATGTGAATGAGTTTATGCTTGCGCAAAATCCGGTAATAAAAAGAAAGCCCTTCCAGATTTTACGCTCATATCTTGCCGATAATGAACTCTCAAAAGAAAAATATTCTGAATGGAAATTAGATGAAATACTAAATAATGTACTGAAGGAATATGAGCCGTTTTATCAAAACTATTACTCAAAAATCGTACTTGTTGAACTGAAAGATTATAATATTACCTTAAATGACTTTCTTATTTGGTACAGAACACGCAATCAATACGTAAAATTCGATAAAAGGAGTTTTGCTAAATACTCTCGCTCTTTGGAACAAATAGTTTGGAGAATGATCAGGGATAAAATATTATGCAATGTTGCCGAAACAAAAGGATTTTACAAAAACAAAATAGTTAATGATCAATCCAAATGGTGGCTTGATAAAATACTTTATGCGGAAATTAAAAACGAAATGATAAATATGATAATACTTGAGAAAAAAGAGATCAATACAAAAGAGAATGATAAGGTATCTCAATCGGAATACATAGAAGATGAGCTAACCAAAAAGCTCTTTTATAAATTAAATGAACTGAAGAACAAATATCCGGTAGTAATTAACGAAAAACTTTTAAATGAAATAAAAGTTAGTGATGAAGATAATATTAAAGCTATAGATTTATTCACAGTGAAAAGAGGCGGATTACTACCGAGAACTCCTTATCCAACGATTGACAATTACTGGGCACGTTGGCAATAAATGAAAAATTTAAGATACGTAATGTTTCTGTTTGTTTCGGTTTATCTAATTTCATGCAGTTCCAATGAACGAAGATCAAATTCAAAAATCATTTTATGGTCTTCAAACAACACTGAAGAAATTGAATATGCACGATACATTGTAAACGAGTGGAATAAGAATAATCCCGAAGAAAAAGTTTCGTTTCAACCGGTGCCTGAAGGTCAATCAAGCGAAGAAATAATTCTTGCTGCGGTTGTTGGCAAAACTACTCCAGATATTTATTCGAACATGTGGGAAGGTGATGTTGAAGCATATGCTCAAGCAGGTGTACTTGTTGCTCTCGATACTCTAGATGGATTCATGGAATTATTACATGAAAGATGCGACAATTCTGCAATTGAAGAAGTTACTTCACCAGACGGACATATTTATCAAATCCCTTGGAAAATTAATCCGATAATGTTGATTTATAATTCAAATATTATTGAACAATTGAAATTATCAAACTCACCGGCAACGTATTCGGAATTTTTTGCTGCTGCAAAGGAATTTCAAAAAGATTCTGACAATGATGGTTATGTTGATCATTGGTTTGGTTATGCCGAAGTTTTGGTTACATGGTGGCAGAGATTTTTTGATTTTTACCCCCTATATCTTGCTGCTTCTAACGGTGCACCTCTAGTAAAAAATAATAAAGCAACTTTCAATAATGAAGCCGCAAGAAAAGTATTTGAATTCTTGCGCGAGCTCTATAAGAAAAATTACTTTCCGAAAGAAAGATTATCTGCTCGACAGGATGTTTTTCTTGACGGAGTTATTGCTACGAGATTTACCGGTCCGTGGGAAATATCTCATACTGAAAAATTTAAACCGTCTGGTTTCAAGTATAATTTCGGTTTTATGCCCGTTCCGGATAATCATAAGGGGCCGGTCTATACATACGGAGATCCAAAGAATATTGTGATATTTAAAACTTGTCCAAATCCTAATCTTGCTTGGAAAATATTGAAATTTGCACTTAGTGATAAAAACGATTTGAAATTTTTAGAGATTACAAATCAATTGCCGCGCAGAAAAAACCTTGATATAGATCCATTATATGCTGATTATTTTAAGAAAAATCCAAAGATGAAAATATTTGCGGAACAGTCAAAATATGTAAAAGGAACTGACCAATCACCAGTGTTAAAAGAGGTGTTCGATTTAATCTCACAAGAGTATGAGGCATGTGTTATTTATGGTGTAAAAACTCCGGAAGAAGCATTAAATGATGCTGAAAGGGCAGTAAACCTATTATTCTTGAAATGATATGAAAAAAAAAATAACTCCATATTTACTTGTGTCACCGTATATTATTCACTTTTTGGTGTTCGTGGCTTTTCCGGTTGGATTTTCTATTTATCTAACTTTCAATAATTGGAACATAATTTCTCCGATGGAATTTATCGGTCTTGGCAATTATAAAAGATTATTCAACGATCCTATATTCTGGAAATCTTTATCTAATACTCTCATCTTTCTTTTAATTCATATTCCTCTTCAAATATTTGTTGCTCTTTTTCTTGCCGAGATGTTAAACCAGAAAATAAAATTTAGAGGATTTTTCAGAGCCGCATTTTTTTTGCCGGTAATCGTATCTGGTGTTGTTGTAACAATTTTGTGGCAGCAGCTTTATGGTTTCGATACCGGATTATTAAATCGTCTGCTTGTAAAACTGGGATTAATTAAAATCGGTTGGCTTACCGATCCAAGTTGGGCTATGCCTTCAATTGCAGTGATGGCTACATGGAAAAATGTCGGTTTGTATACCGTTCTTTTTCTGGTGGGTTTGCAAACGGTGCCTCCCCAGTATTACGAAGCTGCTGATTTAGAAGGAGCAACGCATTTCCAAAAATTTTTCCGAATTACTCTGCCTATGATTAATCCAACAATCTTTATGGTTGTTGTACTTTCTACAATCGGTGGTTTCTCTCTCTTTATTGAACCTTATGTTATGACGGGAGGCGGACCCTTAAATAGTACGATATCTGCTGTTCTTTATATATATAAACAAGGATTTTTCTATTACCACATGGGTTATGCTACCACCCTTGGATTATTCTTTGCACTGTTGATTTTATCTGTTGTTATGATTCAAAAGAAATTTGTTGAGAAGGATAAATAATGAAAAAACTTATCCTATACATATCTCTTACCACTGGTGCAATTCTTTTTCTTTATCCATTCGTCTGGATGTTAAGTGCTTCTTTTGCACCAGAAAATGAAATAGGAAATCTAATTTTTCTTCCTTCACAAATTTCATTCGGAAGTTATTTCCAAATGTTTGATAAAATTCCAATCGGTAAAGCATTTGTTAACAGTATGATTGTAGCATGTGCCGTTACATTTGGAGTTCTTGTGTTCGGGTCAATGGTTGGTTATGCTTTGTCACGTCTTGAATTCAAAGGGCGTAATCTGATTTTTTACATTGTCATTTTTACAATGACACTTCCTTTTCAGATCACTCTTATTCCCCAGTATATATTAATTGTAAAATTCGGATGGGTTGATTCATACGCCGCATTAATTGTCCCTTATCTTATGAATGCTCTATCAATAATTATGTTCCGTCAATATTTCAAAACAATTCCACAAGATTTGATTGATGCGGCAAGAATTGACGGATGCGGTGAGTTAAGAATTATTTT
>JBBAAM010000009.1:0-78289 GCA_041658245.1 Melioribacteraceae bacterium | reverse complement strand
AATCATTTTAACCTCATTCTATAAAAAATAGAGATAAGAATTGCATCTAAAAATTACATAAATTTCATTTGAACTTACAAGCAGATTGAAAATTTGTTTATTACAATATGGATGAAATTTTCAGTTCGATAATTCATGAATTGCTGACATCGGTTGTGAAACCGATTTTTTCGTTATTTTGATGTGTAATTAAAAAAATTATGTGAAAGTAAAAACGTGAGATCCAATCAAATGCTAGCTTATCTATTAATTTTCCTATTCGGAATTTCAAATCTTTATTCACAGTCACCAAAAGAGATTGTAGCTAAAGCAGGTAACATAACAATTACCAAAGATGAGTTTCGTAAACGGTACGAATTTATTCCCCACATTAAAACCGATGACAGTTTTGATTCCACCTCATTCAAGAAAAATTTTCTTTACACACTAATAGCAGAAAAACTTTTAGCTCAAGCTGCCAATACAGAAGGAGTAGATAGATCACAAAATTTTCATGCAACGATGGAAAATTTGTCAAATGTTTATCTACGGGATGCTTTATACAAGAAAGAAGTTCTGGATAAAATAGTTATACCTGATTCTGCAATATTGCAAGGACAAGTCCGGATGATGAGAAGTGTGCGGACTAAATTTATTTTTTCTCAGGATAAGGAAGAGATTGAAAAAATCTATTCTGATATTGGTTTGGGTGCGTCTTTTGATTCAATACTTACAACACGACCGGAAAAAAGCGAACAGAAAGAAACCGCCGAGGTTACCTTTGGCACAATGAATGAAAAAATGGAAGATGCAATTTATAATGTTGGTGTTGGACAAGTTACACCCCCTATAGAATTGAAAGAAGGTTGGTACATCTGTAAAATTTATTCTGTTACTTCAAAAATGGATCTGGATAAAAAAGAAAAATCGAAAGTTGAAAAAGTGATCAAATCTCGAATAGAAGATAAAATTTATCAAGAATTTTATAAAAAGTTTTTTAAAGGGATTATTGTTAATGCAGATCGTTTAATTGTTGAAAAGCTGTTCAAAGTAATGATGAACTATCTCAATGAAAGCAATAAGAATCTGGTGAAAGACAAAGGAGGTAAGTTTAGGATTAGCGAGGTTGATGTTCCTAAACTCAAAAAATCATTTAATACGAAAGAGCTAAATGAGGTCATTATCAAATTTCCTAATGATCCGGTTACTTTATCTAAATTGTTCGATTATCTTGCATTTTATGACTTTGAATTTTACTCTGTTGATTCCACTCAAATAAAAAGCCGGTTGAACTCATATATCAGTTTCTACATTCAAAATGAACTGCTTGTGAGAGAGGCAAAGAAGCGCGGATACGATAAATTACCTGAAGTCGCTTCAGAATTAAAGATGTGGAGAGATTACTACCTTTCACACGAAATGATGAAAAAGATTTTTAAGGATCAATCTGTAAGCGATGACGATGCATATAAATTTTTTGTTAAAGCAAACCAAGTCATTCAACAACCCGACGAATTTAATATCGTGGAAATTTTAACGAATGATCTTAACACAATTGAGTTAGTTCTTAACGAATTAGACAAAGGTGCTGATTTCAAGGAACTCGCAAAAAAAAATACATCTCGCGATTCTCTTAGATCACGAAGCGGTGAATCCGGATTTTTTAAGGAATCGGAAAAAGGCGGAATTGGGAAAGCAGTATCTCGAATGAAAATTGGAGAGGTATTCGGTCCAATTAAAACTGCGGAAGGATATTCACTCATCAAATTATTGGATAAAAGAGAAGGTAAAAAAGAAAAAGTCGCAACATTCGATGAAGCAAAAGAAGATATCAAAAATATTTTGAGAACCGAAAAAATGTACAAGAATCTGGATGATAAAACTGCAAAGCTTGCTGCAGAATATGGAGTGGAAATCAATGATGCTGCATTGAATTCTGTAAAAGTTTCATCTGTTAATATAATTGTTCTGAGAAGATTTGGTTTCGGAGGACAACTATTGGCTGTACCTTTTACGCTAAACTTTTCAAGCTGGTTTAAAAAATTTGAGCAGTTGAAAAAAAAGAATATACTATAGATCTAATACCATGTTAAAACTTAAGCCAAATATTAAAACATTCTATATTTCTGTCGCGACAATTACTTTTTTTGTTCTTACAGTTTTTGTTGTCATGTTTTTGTTTGGTGATTATTTCAAGGTTAGTAACGAAGGAGTTAAAAAAATTTATTATGTGGACAATATTTCTCAAACTCATAAACTGGTAATTGATCGCTTTAACGAGGAAAACAAAGGCAGAATTGAAGTTGTACCGATTAACCTTCCATTTGAAAAATTCAGTACCAATGAAAGGAAGGAATTACTAATCCGATTTCTTAGAAGTAAAAGCGACCGTGTGGATCTCTTTTCTGTTGATCAAATTTGGGTTCCTCGTTTTGCTAAATGGACTGAGCCATTAACTAAATATTTCCCGCCATCTCAACATCAACAGATAATTGATGAAGCGATTGGAACATGTTTTTACAAAGATGATCTTGTAGCGCTCCCTCTCTATTTTGATATCGGAATTTTGTACTACAACAATTCATTTCTCAAAAAGCTGCCGGATTATTCTTCGATTAAAAATGAACTTGATAATTCTATAACATGGGATAGGTTCATTTCTATCGGACGGAAACTGAAACAGCCTGGTCATTCGTTCTATGTATTCCCTTCTGATGATTATGAGGGATTGATGTGCAGCTTTGTCGAAATGCTTGAGTCCCAGAACGAAAAATTATTTGTTAATGATACCATCAGATTAAATACTAAGGCAGCAGAAAACGCACTGCAACTTTTGGTTGATCTTGTGAACAAATACAATTTGTCCCCCAAAGAAATTACTAATTACAGAGAAACCGAAAGCTATTTTCACTTCATAAATCATCAGGATGTTTTTCTTAGAGGATGGTGGGGATTTTATGAATGGTACAGCAATAATATAAAGAACGAAGACGTTTCTAATATTTATGAAAAAGCACCTATGCCTCATTTTTCCGGGGGAAAACCGGCAAGTATAATAGGTGGTTGGAACTTGATGATATCTAAGTATTCGAAAAATAAAAGCGAAGCGATGGAGTTTGTAAAATATTTATTGAGTGATGAGGTGCAGAAAATTTTCTATGAAGTGGGAGGTTACTTGCCCATCAAAAGAAGCATTTATTCCGATACTACGTTTGTGAAAAAACATCCGGAATTAAAATTTTACAATAAGGTTTTGAAGAGTGGTGTTCATAGACCGTTCTCGGAAAAATATACAAAATGTTCCGATATAATTGCTTCTTATCTAAATTTAGCAATACAGAATCAAATAGGTGTAAAAGAGGCGCTTGGTAAAGCCCAGCGTATTATAAACTCCGGCGATGTATTTATAAAATAATTTTATTATGAAAAACCAGTTATTCGAAAATCTAAAAAAATACCACTTCGAGTTTAAGCACTTAACTGTGCTTTTTATCGGACTGATTATTTTTCAATTTGTACTCTCTTATGTACATAAAACATCACTACATGACTTTGTAGAAAATACGCAGGATTGGTTCCAGAAACATTCTGCCGAAAAATTTGCGAATCTTAGTACAACAACATTAGAACTGCTTTTGGAAACATCAAAATTAAAAACGCCGGTGAACGAATCCGATAAACGCCAGATCATTCAATTTTTCGATATTATACTTAATCAGCAAATTCTACAGCAGAATGTGGAAGAAATTTGTTTACTTGTAAATGACGGTAAAAAAATTCGTGCTATTGATGACGGACGCGTACTCTTTTCATTTATTTTCAATCAGAAGATTAAAATGCCGGATGCAGCCGAACGTCACAAACAAGCAATTAAATTTTACGATAGTATTAAAACAGAACTCATGAATAAAGAACAGATAATAAACATATTAAGTGATAAGCAGACCTATCACATATTTGTTCCATTCGTACCAAGCGGTGAATTTGTTGGTGCCCTTTATATGCGCAATACTGCCGATGTTTCATTTATACAGCGCGAAATTGTTTCTAACTACGAAGAAACATCTCTAATTTATTCTGCACTCTTTTTACTTGGTTTACTGGCGATGTATTACATTTCAACTTATACTGTAAAGGAAAGAGATGAAACACAAAAACTTTTGCTGGAAGAGCACGAGCGCAGCATTAAACAGGAAATAGAACACTATAAGGAAGCAATGTTCACAAAACGCATTTATCACACGCACCATAAAGCAGAAAAGGTAATGGGTTTTATTAAAGATGATCTTAGAATGCTCTCACCCGAAAATATTAACGAAATTAAGTATCGAGTTTCCCGTTACTCCAGCTTTATCTCACGTGTTATCTATGATATGAAATGGTACGATCCTCCTATCCAAACGATACGTAACACTGCTTTTAAAACAGATTTGAATGAAGTAATTCGTTTTATTGTTGAACATATTTTTAATCGCACGGCGTGCAAATCGGGTTCGTTCAAAATAAAAATGAACCTTGATGAAAAGGTTCCACCCATTGGCATCAATGAATTTGTGGTTTGGGAAGTAATTGAACCTTTAATTCAAAATAGTGTTGACCACGGAGGCGATATTGATCTTATTATTAACGTTATAACGAAGTATAATTCTGAAGAGCAGACAACAACATTAGTTATTTCCGATAATGGTTCCGGAATTCTTCCTTATCTGATGGAGAAAGATGAATCCGGAATTAAAAAATTATTTTTAGAAAATGTTTCAACAAAAACAGAAGGTCAATCTACCGGTTATGGGTGTTATATTGCTTATGAGATATCCAAACAAAGATGCGGCTGGAGTATTGACGTTGAAAATCTTGACGCTGGCGGATGTAAATTTACAATTGTAATTCCACATTCAGATTAATTGGAGAATAGAATAATGTTTGAGGAACAAATAAAAGTTTTGCTGATTGAAGACGAAGACTTTGATGTGCGTAGAGTAGAAAACACGATTAGACCATTTGAAAATAGAATTAAAATAATTGATGTGATTTCAGATGGGCGTTCTGCAATTGATCTGTTGGACAAGAAAAAGAATTTTTATGATGTAGTGATTATGGATTTTCAAATTGCCGGCGGATTACGAGGCGCACAACTCATAAAAAAAATAAAGGATTTCGATTCAGCACTTCAGATAATTGTTATTACAAAAATGACCGTCAACATTACCGATTATGAATTTGCTCACAACTTAATTGAAGCCGGCGCGTTCTGGTACTGTACCAAATATCCCGGAGATATTGAACAGTACATTTATCAACCCACAGATTTTATCATGAGCATAATCAACGCTTATGAAAGAAAGAAACTTATTAAAGAAAAACAGAAATCCAATCAGAAACTGAATAGAAATGTTGAAGACATTCTTACTAACAAAAAAATAATAGGAGTTTCATCAGCTATAAATCAATTAAGAGAGGGTATTTCAAAATATTGCATTAGCAATGCACCAATACTTATTTCAGGTTCTTCCGGAACGGGCAAAGAATTGGTTGCATACAATATTCATTATAACAGTCTGCGTAAATATGAAAATTTTGTCCCGATCAATTGTGGAGGAATTCCTGATCAACTTATTGAAAGTGAATTGTTCGGCTATGAGAAAGGAGCTTTCACAGGCGCCGAAAAAAGTAAACCCGGGCTTTTCGAAATGGCACACCACGGTACAATTTTTCTTGATGAAATTTCCGAACTCCCTCTTTCAGCACAGGTAAAGCTTCTTCGTGTTCTACAAGATGGAGAAGTCGAGAAAATTGGTCGGACAGAAAAAATTAAAGTTGATGTTCGGGTAATTTCGGCAACGAACAGAAACATAGAAGATGAGGTTCGCGAAAAAAGATTCCGTGAAGATTTATTTTACAGATTGAATGTTATACCTATTCATGTGCCGCCATTACGAGACAGGAAAGAGGATATACATTACCTTATTGATTATTTCATGAATGAGTTTTCAATTGACATGGGAAAAGAGATGCCGGCTTTAAATGAAGAAGCGATAAAACTCTTAGTAGATTATGAATGGCCCGGTAATGTGCGCGAATTAAAAAATCTAATACAACGGTTACTTTTCTATGATGAAAAAATTATTACTCCTCAATTGATTCAAACTGCATTGGGTAAAAGAGCATCTCTTAGTGAAAATTATTTTGCAAATGACGGATTAAGTTTTAAATCGCCGGATGGACCTCAACCGCTGAAACATATGGAAAAGATTTTGCGGGAAAAATATTTCAAGTATATCCGTATGCAATCGGAATCTGATTCAGAAGCTGCCAAAAAACTTGGTCTGGCACCACCAAATTATTATAGAATGTGCAAAGAACTTGGATTGAAATAGTTACTAAAGTAGATTACACTTAGCGGAAACTTCTTGTAGTATGCATTACTCCTCTTATCAAATTTATAACAGAATGTTATCAATATAATAAGTGAGGGCTTGAGTACGAAATGTTCTAACTAAATTTTACGAAATTCGCACTATTTTTATTTTGTTTTCTGGTACTCTTTTTGAAAAATAAAATTGTCATCTTTAACCCAAAAGAGTTTCTATGCGCCAATCAATTCTTACAATCGTTGTCTTTCTCTTAAATCTAAATTTAATTGATAGCGGAGTTACATCGGCACAAACTGCAACGCTGGAACCGACTTTGAGTTTGGTTGAAGTTAATGGTATTCAGATTCCATATCAAAATGGATTTCCACTCCCGACATTCGAAAAACAATCTAGAGTTGTAATCAATCTTGCAGGTGATTGGAAGAAACAAAGATTTACTGCTAATCATAACATATCGTTAGCAAAGCGTGATGCTCTTGGTTTATCTAACATTGTAGCAGAAGCCGCCAACCGTCATCTTTCCACTTTCAACGATTCATCATGGGAAACCAAAACACTCCCCGGTGTAGAAAATAAGATAAACACATTTCCAAAACCTCCGGAGTTTTATACAGACGGAATTTGGTATAGAAAGACTTTTAATGTTGATGCAGCAAATGCCGGCAAATTTGTTAAGCTGATCTTTTATTCTGTCAATTATGTCTGTGATGTTTGGATTAATGATCAATATGTTGGCTATCATGAGGGCGGTTATACGCCTTTCGCATTTGATGTATCATCCAAACTTAATTATGGCGGTACAAATACAATTGCTGTGCGTGTGGATAATATTGCATGGGACACACGTAATGATATTGTTCCATATACAAAATGCGATTGGTTCAACTATTCCGGAATAATTCACGATGTTTATCTTGAAGTGAGTGATCCGGTTTCTGTTATAAGAACAAATGTAGTTCCTCTCAATCTAAATGGAGACCTGCAAACAATAGTTGTTGTATCCAACAAAAGCAGCTCGTCTAAAAACGTTTCTGTATCAATCGAAATTTTTAATGCAAAAGTTGATCAGACAAACATTACTTCTGAGTTAGCTGCGGATTTAGTGGGCGAGCCGGCACCGATTGGCATTCTTACTCAAGGGAACACAATTATACCTGCCGATTCTGTTGCTGTTTTGAGACCGGGGATAAAAATCATCAATCCTAAAATCTGGACGCCGAAAGAACCGAACTTATACGTAATGAAAGTAACTGTTTCCTCCGATGGAAAAACAGTTGACAAATATTTTACTCAATTTGGAATTAGAACAGTTGGAACAAATCAAGGTAAGTTCACTCTTAACGATAGGATAATGTTCTTACCCGGCATTGCGCGCCATGAAGAACATCCGCTGTATGGAAGAAGCGTCCCGAAGGATATCATCTATTCGGATTTAAACACAATAAAAAGTTTGAATGCTATATACGTGCGAACAGCGCATTATCCCAATCATCCTTATACATATTTAATTGCAGATAGATTAGGTCTTGCGATCATGGAAGAGATTCCTGTCTATTGGTTCGATACTCCTGAGTCCTTCAATATTCAGAACAATCAGCGCCATATTCATCAACAAATGTTTAGAGAAATGGTTTTCAAAGATTATAACAGACCATCGGTGATAATGTGGAGTACCTCCAATGAATGTAAAGAAGAAGCCGGCAGATTGTTTTATCATAATGTTATTAAGCAAGATTACAAAACAAATTATAACGATGGAAGATTACTTACACAATCGGCAGCAGCAGATAGACCGGGACCAAACGATCCCACTATGCCGCCTCTCGATGTTGCAGGGTGGACACTTTATTATGGTATCTTTTACGGTGCGAGTGGAAGTTACTTGGGTCCAACATTTTCATTCTTGAATAACGCAAGAACTGCTAATCCTAATAAACCAATCATTGATACAGAATTTGGTTACTGGTCATCAGAAAATGGATCAACGACCAATGAGCAATCAAATGTATTGACTCAAACGTTCAATGCATTTAAACTTCATACACCTTATGATGCGGCAGGTAACGTAAACTCAAACGGTTTCCTGATGGGAACAACCTGGTGGTGTGTATTCGATTGGTATCAATATAAATCGAATGGATATCAAACAATGGGTTTGATCTCGATGGATCGCCAAACTGAAAAACCGGTTGCCGCTAATTTAAGAAGCACATACCTTCCGTATGCAAATAAAGATGGTTTGATTGTAAGTGTTGAAGAAAACCAGACAGAAAAATTACCGACTGAATTTCGATTGGAACAGAACTACCCAAATCCTTTTAATCCCGGTACAGTTATCAGTTATCAATTGGCAGTTGAGAGTTATGTTATATTGAATGTTTACGATCTGCTCGGAAGGAAAGTGGCTACACTTGTAGATGAAATAAAGCAACCGGGTGTTTATCACTCTACGTTCAGCACTCTACACTCTGCATTCACAACAGGCATATATTTTTACAGATTAGCTACTGATAAATATTCCTTAACGAAAAAGATGCTCCTTATTAAATGATCTCGGGAAAATTGTTTCATGAATAAAATGATTTTACTCTTTATTGGAATTTTGTTTTTAACTTCAGCATCACTTGCACAAAACTATCAGTTAGTATGGTCGGATGAATTTAATGATACCGCACTTAATGATTTTATCTGGAAATATAATCTCACAAACAATAACGGTTGGGGTAATAATGAATTAGAATATTATACCAATAATCCAACCAACATTTCCTTGAGCAATGGAAATCTTCTTATTACGGCACGGAAAGAAAACTATCAAGGATTTCAATACACTTCGGCAAGGATTGAAACAAGAATTGCGTGGACTTATGGTAAAATTGAGGCGAGAATAAAATTACCATATGGTCAAGGAATATGGCCTGCATTCTGGATGCTAGGACAAAATATTAATTCTGTTGGATGGCCGAAGAGCGGCGAGATTGATATCATGGAGATGATAGGAGGACAAAACAGAGAAAATACTATTTATGGAACAGCCCATTGGTATTATAATGAACACGCTCAATATGGTTTATCTTATAAATTATCTACAGGAAGTTTTTCTGATGGATTTCACATCTTTGATATTACATGGGATTCGCAAAAAATAATTTGGCACATTGATGGAATTCAATATTGTCGAATTGATTTAAATTCAAGTTTGAGCGCTTTTCAAGCTCCTTTTTTCATTCTTCTTAATCTTGCAGTAGGAGGTAACTGGCCTGGTAATCCTAATAGCACTACGGTTTTTCCGCAAACTATGATTGTTGATTATGTAAGAGTTTATCAAATAGCCCCGACAGATGTAGAGACAACGCCATCAATCGTAAATAATTTTTCTTTGGAACAAAACTATCCCAATCCTTTCAATCCCGGTACTGTCATTAAATATTCGATTGCATTAACCGGAAACGTTACGTTAAAAATTTTCGACCTTCTCGGAAGAGAAGTAGCTCAACTTTTAAACAAGTATCACGAAAGGGGAAATTTTTCTGTTAATTTTGATGCTTCAAAGCTTTCCTCTGGAGTCTATATCTACACACTTTCATCCGGTCGTTTCAGTCAAAGTAAAAAGCTAATGGTGATAAAATAGACTTATTAAATTAATAAGTGCCGGTTATCAAAATAATAAGTTAGCTATATAAGTCTCTAAGAATTACCTTCAATTTGGACGAAATTTTCAATTCATCAACGGTACTATTTTTGTTTAGTATTCCACATGAATAATCCCATCAGCATTTACGATAGTCTAATAATTCTTGTTTACTTTTTTGCCGTTCTGGGGATTGGACTATACATGCGTAACCGTGATAAAAATTTAACAGACTATTTTCTTGCAGGCAGAAACCTTAGTTGGTTTGCTATTGGTATTTCACTTTTTGCGACCAACATTTCCAGTGAACATTTTATAGGTCTTGCAGGACAAGGTGCGGCACGCGGATTAGCCGTTGCTCAATTTGAATTGATAGCAATTTTTTTTCTAATACTTCTTGGATGGATTATTGCACCTATCTATAAAAGAGCAGGAGTTCTAACCACACCTGAATTTTTAGAAAAAAGATTTGATGCATCAAGTAGAAAATTTTTCTCCGCACTATCAATTTTTACTTATGTAATAACCAAAGTTTTGGTTACTCTTTTTGCCGGGGGAATTCTATTTAATAAAATTTTCGGATTAAGCATTTTCTCTTCAGCAGTTATTATTGTTCTTTTTACCGGAATTTATTCTTTGGTAGGCGGTTTTTCCGCAGTAGTTCGTACACAAGTGTTTCAAGGAATTCTTTTACTTGTCGGTGCATTTTTATTAACAATATTCAGCTTTAATGAAGTCGGCGGTCTTGCCGGTCTGCGTGAAAGATTACCTGCTGAGCATTTCCAGATGTTCAAACCGATGAGCGATCCCGACTTCCCCTGGACAGGAATTATTTTCGGTGCACCTATAATCGCATTTTGGTATTGGTGTGCGGATCATTACATGGTGCAGCGGGTGCTCGGTGCAAGAAGTATTAACGACGCACGCACCGGTACAATCATAACTTCTTTTCTAAAAATTTTACCATTATTTATTCTAGTAATGCCGGGTTTAATTGCATTCGCACTCTATCCTGATATAAGAGGTGATGAAGCTTACCCTGTTCTGTTGGCAAGTAATATTCTTCCGGTTGGAATTAAGGGATTGGTAATAGCAGGATTTTTATCTGCTGTTATGTCATCTCTATCAGCAGCATTTAATAGTATTGCCGCACTTTACACAATTGATTTTTACAAGCCAAAACATCCCGAAGCATCGGACAGAACATTGGTTCTGGTTGGAAGAATGGCTACCATCATTACAGTTGTTGTTGTAATTCTTCTTGTTCCGTTTGTAAAGATTGTGAACTCGCACATTTACATTTTTTTACAAAGCACACAAGCATTTATTAGTGCACCTATAACGGCTGTTTTTATTTTAGGATTAACTCTTAAAAAAATCAGCGCCAGGAGCGTTTTTATTTCTCTAATTATTGGCGAGTTCCTTGGTGTTTCCAGATTCTTAATTGAATTTATGAATAAGTCGGGAATGATTAGTAACCCAATCCTAATAGCGTATGCGCAGATTAACTATTTACACTTTACAATATTTCTTTTCCTCGCAACTTCATTGCTCTTAATCTTTCTTAGTTACATTGTCAATTACGGAGGAGAACTTAACTCATCTAAAATTGATTTTCTGTTTGGTCAAAAAAATATTGGAACAGATGTAACTAATAATGTTGCAGGTATTCCACAGGTAAGAATTAATATTTTTCTCTCTGGTTTAATACTAGTTTTAACTTTGAGTTTGTGGTATCTCTTTGTATAAAAAATGTAGGTCCAATAGATAGCACTTAATAAATAACAAAGGCACTAAACAAAAGGAGAAGTACTATGAAAAAACTTCTAACACTCGCACTATTTCTATTCATCGTTGGGTCATCATACTCTCAAAAGTATGTTTTCCAGCCACTTGATAACTCGGTTGCAAGCAGTTTTTGGCAGGCTGAATTATTTAAAAATAACTATGCTGATGCCAAGATGGATTTAACAGATCACACCGCCGATAAAAAAGAAGGCACTGGTTCACTTAAAATTGATTATTCTGTTGGCGGTGAAAGTTGGGGAGGATATGTCGTAAGAGCAACTCCAAGATTACCTGATTACATAAATATTTCTACCGGAACAAACCTTACTTTCTGGTATAAGGTTACAACACCTGTTGTAACCACTCAGGCCGGTATAACCTTTATGGACTTCAAAATTGGTGATTTTGACGCGGAGAACAAACGTGACCTTTGGTACCGCGAAATACTGGTTGATTTTGCTGATGCTTCGGGTCAATGGAAACAGGTTACCGTTGATCTTACAACTTTTAAAGATGGCGGCGACAAGACAAAAGAATGGGCGCTACAATATAGCGATGGCGACCGTGAGATTCAGCTTGATAAAGTCAAGTCTTTTGAAATTGCAGTTGTTTATTTAACAACCGGTTCTGCAAGCGCACCTACTGCTAATGGTACAATTTTGCTGGATGGATTTGCAGTTACAGGTGACCGTTATACACCTCCAATCATTTCTTTTGTGAACCAGGCATCACAATTTAGCAAAGACATAATGGAATGGGCAGGTGCGGGAAATACAAGTTCAGTTACTTTAACTAATGAAGCAACCGACAAGGTTGAAGGTACTACAGGATCTTTGAAGATTGATTACACTGCATATGCCTCTCAGGATTGGGGCGGATATGTTTCAATCAATGTTCCTGTAACAGCCCCGGCCAAATTTGTTGAAAGAACCTACTTATCATTCTATGCAAAGAATGTTACGGCAGTTACATCAACGGTTCCTAAAAGAGCAATGCTAAGAATAACAATAACTGAAGAAAGCACACCAGGTCAGGCAGAAAACTGGATGACTAAAGTTCCGATTGATTTAACTAAAATTTCAGATTGGACCAGATATGATCTGCCATTAAAAGAAATTAAGCTTATTGATGGTGATCAACACCCAGCTACTGGTGGATGGGGTCAAAATGGGACTAGTGGAAATAAAGTTTTTAACCCTGACAAAATGACTAAAATTTCATTTGACTTTTTTGCTATCGGTGCAGGTGCAGATGCCGGACCGAAAGGAGAAAAACTTATTGGTACGCTGCTATTAGGTGTTATGCAGCAATCCGGTTACCAAATTTTTGATATAGTAGCTCCATTAGCTCCAACAGTGAATGTTGTTGCAGGTATTTATTCAAATCTAATTACCTGGACAGATCTTGCAGGTGAAACTACAGAAAAATATTCTGTATATACCAGCAAAAGTCCGATTACAAATGTTAATGCAAAGGGTGTTGAGGTTGTAGCAAGCGGTATTCCAAGAGGAACGCAAGTTATAGAACATCTTTTAAGATCTCCTAAAACTGATAGAACTTATGTAGATTATTACGCTGTTAATGCAATTGATAAAGCAGGTAATGTTGGTGCAGTAACAAGCACCGGTGCGATTGGTAATACAGCAAAAGGCATTCCTACAATTCCGATATTAACAGTTCCTAATTGGAAAGCCGATGGTAGTTTGACAGAGTGGGCAGGTGTTACACCTTTTAGACTTCGTCCTTCTGACGGATCAGCGCATATTATGACCGGGTTTACAGTTACTAATGATGCTGATGTCTCTGCAGATATGTATTTGGCAATGGATCAGCAATATTTGTATTTCGCCGCAAGTGTTACTGATGATATTGTTTTTAATGATATATCATACTTGAGTAAAGGTTCCAGCTGGGCACTTGACGCTGTTGATCTTGAAATTGGTCTTTACAATCAAGAAGCGAAACAACATACTTCATACAAACACGGTAAAGTTCCGGATTACCACTTTAGATTTAATAAAGATAGAGCAAGAAGCGATCACTGGGAATCTGAAAAAGATTCTTTGTTATTGCCGGGTGATAACTATAAGTGGGCGGATAAATTTCCATCAGGTTATGTTGTTGAAGCAAGACTTAAAATAAGTGATATCGCGGCTTTAAGAAATACACCAAAAGGTACCAAAGATTCAATCTATGTTAAAGAAGGTTATAAAATTCCACTTCAGTTGGTTGTTAATGATAACGATGGACTGAATTCAGCAGAATTATGGAGAAACCGCGAAGGTCAAATCGGCTGGTCACCATTTGATAATGATGCCGGGTGGCGTGATCCTTCAACGTGGATGTACACATGGCTTGGTAATACTGATGTAATTTCCACTGATGTAAATGATGAACTACCACTCCAATATTCATTAGATCAAAACTATCCTAATCCTTTCAACCCGGCTACACAGATTAAATACTCAATTGCTAAAGCAGGTATTGTTACTTTGAAAGTCTATGATATACTCGGCCGTCAGGTTACTGATTTAGTAAATAAATATCAGGAAGCCGGTAAATACACTGTTGACTTCAACGCTTCACGTCTTGCTTCAGGTGTTTACATCTATAGAATTGAGAGCAGTTCGTTTACTGATGTTAAAAAGATGATGTTGATCAAATAATAAAAATCAACTTAGGGGCACTTCAGAATATGTAGTGCCCCTTTTGTTTCTATAACTAAAATTTTTCAAGGGATAGATTATGTGCAGGATTAATACAATGGAGAGAATCAAGTTGTCGGGAAGTGTATTACAACTGAGTCTTATTTTGTTGTTGTTTGCTTCTTCATTTATTAATGCGGGTACGACTGGAAAACTAGCAGGTAAGGTGCTTGATTCTGAAGTCAAAGAGCCTGTGATTGGTGCAACTGTTCTTTTGCAGGGCACACACTTAGGGGCAGTAGCAGATTTGGAAGGATATTTTTACATCAATAACATTCCTCCAGGAATCTACACAGTTGTTGTCAGTTCCGTAGGTTATCATAAAGTTACGATTCAAAAAATTTCAATAAGGATTGATCAAACTACTCGTCTGGATGTTAACATAACGCCCACATCAATTAATTTAGGCGAAATTGTTATACAGGCTAAGCAGCCACTCGTTACAAAAGATCTCACTTCATCAACGGCTATCGTTTCGGCAGAAGAATTAAAATTGATGCCTGTAGAAAATCTGAATCAAGTGGTTAACCTCCAAGCCGGTGTTGTTAACGGACATTTTAGAGGAGGACGATCCGGTGAAGTTTCTTATCTGGTTGATGGTGTAACTGTAACAGATGTTTTTAGCGGCGGTATGTCGGTGGAAGTAGAGAACATTTCAATTCGCCAGATGGAAATTATCAGCGGTACATTTAATGCTGAGTACGGGCAAGCTATGGCCGGTATTGTGAATATCGTTACAAAAGACGGCGACTCAAAATACGAAAGTTCTGCTTCGGCGTATGTGGGCAACTATTTTACAACCCACACAGACATTTTTCAAAATGTAAATAAGGCAAATCTGAAAGGTCCAAGAAATTTCCAACTAACATTAAGCGGACCGACACAAGTTTTAGATAATTTAACTTTCTTTCTAACAGGCAGATATTATCGAGACGATGGTTACGAATATGGTCAGAGATACTATAATGTGTATGATGATAGACCGACATTCCCAATTGCAGGAAATCAAACGTTTTGGATTGATCATGGGACAGGCGATAGCGCTTTTGTACCGATGAATCCGTATGAAAAAAAATCATTTAACGGAAAGCTAACTTATAATCTTAACCGGTGGAAATTTAGTTATAGTATTTTCTGGGATGACAACTGGAATAAGTATTATAGCCATGGATACAAATGGACTCCCGATGCGATAAAAAATCATTACCGTACAAATACTATTCATAGTTTTCAGGTTTCATGGTTACCATCTCAAAGTACTTTCGCAACATTAAAGCTCTCATCGAACTATCATAAGTTCTGGGGCTATTTATATGAAAATGAATTCGATTCTCGTTACGTTGAACCCAATCAGGGTTCACCTATTACAGGTTATACTTTTAATCAAGGCGGTAACGAGACTGATAGATATAATAGATATACAAAAACCTATATCGGACAGATATCATTAGAATCACAGCTAACGAAAGAACATAAGATTAAGATTGGTGCCGAAGCAAGACTGCATACAATTTCGAATAATTGGAAAACAATTAGAAACATGACGGAAGGACAATTAGATTCGCTGGGTAATGCGATATTTACTTTGGGTTACAGCGATCCTAATACAAAGTTCAATCAAAGTTACATGAGATATCCTTACGAAATTTCCGCTTACGTCCAGGATAAAATGGAATATGATATAATGATTATTAATGCCGGTGTAAGATTCGATTACTTCAGTTCAAACACATATTTACCAATTGATATACGCAACCCTTTAAATAATCCCAATTTTCCAAATGCGTTTCAAAAGAGAAATGCACAGTCTGAATACCAGATCAGTCCCCGTCTTGGCGTTTCATTCCCGATGTCTGAAAAAGGCGCTATCCATTTTTCATACGGACACTTTTTTCAGATTCCGAGCTTTGAAAACTTATATACTAATTACGCCTACTTAATTGATCAGACTACTTCTCTTTCGTCTTCAGTTGGAAATCCGGAATTGAAATCACAAAAAACAGTTAAATATGAATTAGGGTTACAACAAGTAATCTTTCCTGAAGTTTCAATTGATGTTTCGCTTTACTACAGTGATATACGTAATCTTCTTGGCATGCAGATATTAAAAACCTATGAAGGATTTACATTTGCAAGATTTATTAATAGAGATTATGGAAACGTTAAAGGAGTGATCATAACTCTCGATAAAAGATTTGCCGATTTCTTTAGTGCGAAAATAGATTATACTTATCAAGTTGCTTCAGGTAATGCATCGGATCCTATGGTAGAGTTTTATAATAATCAAGCCGATCCTCCCGTTGAATCGAATAAAAAAGTTGTTCCACTTGATTGGGATCAGACTCATACGGTTAATGCATCAATAACTATAGGAGATCCATCGGATTGGACAGCAGGAATAATTTTCAGTTACGGTTCAGGCGCTCCGTACACCGAAGACCCGCGTTATTCACAGGGCTTACGCTTTGAAAACGGTGGAAGAAAACCGAATACAATGAATGTTGATCTTAGGGCAAATAAACAATTCAAGATACTTGGTCTTGACTTAAGCGTATTCTTGCTTGTCTATAACTTGTTTGACATAAAGAATGAATATGGGGTGTCTAGTACAACCGGCAGAGCGGGTATTGATCTGAATACAAAATTTGCTGCACCAATTATTGGAAGAAATACTATTGAACAGTATTTGAAAAATCCAGGAGACTACTCATCTCCAAGAAGAATCAACATTGGCTTCAATGTTAATTTCTAATCCGCAACACCGAAATATTTTTAGAAAATGGAGTTGAGAATGAAAAGAAATATTTTATGGTTACTTACTCTCTTCGTTATTGCTGATGTTACTTGGGCTCAAACTCAGGAACAGATATTAAAGTATCGCATAGAGCCATACGGAGATAAGACATATAGAAAAAAAGCTGTAATGGATGGAAACCTGGTTAGAACACTTTTTCAGAATGACGGGCAATTAGGTACCTGGCCCGATAGACCTTCGGGTGAATGGCCCAAAGGGACAGGACACATGTATATAGATGGATGTACACCAATTGTAACATCTGCAATTATTGCTCCAGGTAATAAACAACTTGTTCATCCGGCACAAACTTCATATAGAGAAGAAGTTGATTATGATCCTGTTTCAGGTGACTTGTGGGTAATGGAACCGATACCGGGTTATGCAGCCGCATCATCGGAACAACCGGCAATGAGCACAAGACCTTTATCATGGCCTGAAAATTGGCCTCGTTCACTTCCAAACGTTGATGCTAAGTGGGATGGTTATTGGTTCGGTTATTTTGGTCGCGGTGTTATGAATTCTGATCTCGAAATTTTTTATACAATGGATGATTCGAAAGACAAAGAATTTTCTCGTCCACCTTATTTATACTATCCGCTTGCGTCAGATCGTAACAGAGGCGGATTAGGATTGAGAGAAGAAGTACGTGGATTTCAATGGTCACACGTACTCGCCGAAGATATTATCTTCTTCCATTATGACATTGTAAATCTATCGGATGTATCGTTAGATACAACTTATTTTGGATTTTACTGCGATACAGGTGTTGGCGGTATAAATGATAACGGTGATGACAATGCTTCTTACGATACTAAACTTGATCTCGCATACGCATTCGATAAAGATGGTATTGCGCCTCCGGATAACTGGAAGACAGGTTATGTTGGTTATGCATTTTTGGAAAGTCCGGGTAACTCTACTGACGGGAGAGACAACGATGAAGACGGAATGATTGATGAAAGTCGTGATAATGGTATAGACGATAACCATAACTGGGTTCCATTTACAGATTCTAATAATAATGGTAAATGGGATTTTGGCGAACCTCTTAATGACGATCTTGGAAAAGATGGAGTTGGTCCGGACGATCCGCAGTACAATGGTCCTGACGAAGGTGAAGGCGATGGTCGAC
The DNA here is from genome assembly GCA_041658245.1 of Melioribacteraceae bacterium. GTDB lineage: Bacteria > Bacteroidota > Ignavibacteria > Ignavibacteriales > Melioribacteraceae > Fen-1258. The sequence continues at coordinate 59,883 of JBBAAM010000009.1, read as the reverse complement.
CAACCGATGGTGAAGGAAACTTTGATAGAACAGATAAAGATGAATCAGACCAGATCGGTTTAACAAGCTTAGTTATTGAAAGATTATCTAATAAGGGACCGAACGCTATATGGCCAAAGAATGATGAAGTGATCTGGCGAAAAATGAATTACGGCAGTTTTGATACATCGTTAACAAGTTCAAATATCCAAATTCTTTTTGGTTCGGGTCCCTTTCCGTTAAAAATTTACAAACGTGAAAGATTTTCTGTTGCGTTAGTATTCGGTGTTGATTATGACGATATGGTTTTTAACAAAGAGACTGTTCAATCAATTTACAATGCAAATTATAATTTCTCTCAGCCGCCGTTGAAACCGACATTAACTGCAATTGCCGGAAATAAAAAAGTATTTCTTTATTGGAATGATTATTCAGAAAAGTCTTTTGATAGATTTTTAAGAAAAAAAGATTTTGAAGGTTATCTACTATATAGAAGCCAGGAACCGGAGTTTAATGATATCAAGTTGATCACAGATTCTAAAGGGGAACCAAAATATTGGAAACCCATTGCTCAATTTGATTTGAAAGATGGTATTAAAGGTCCTGATCCTGTGGGAATTAACGGTGCTCATTTTTGGAGAGGAAATGAGACCGGTCTTCAACATTCTTTTGTTGATTCAACAGTTACAAACGGAAGTACATACTATTATGCTTTAGTAGCTTATGATCAAGGAGATCCGAGATATGGTACTAAAGGATTAATTCCTAGTGAGACAACAAAGATTATTTCTCAGGATTTTTCAGGTCAGATCAAGTTTATTGATATCAACTGCGCTGTTGTTACACCGAACGCTCCGGCAGCAGGTTACCAACCTCCGCAAATCTCCGGTGACTTATCCAAAGTTAAGCAGGGTCTTGGTTCCGGCAAGTTGAATCTGATTGTGCTTAACCCGAATGAAGTTAAAGAAGGTGCATCATATAAAATTAATTTTACGGCTGACGGTGATGTACCAAAATATAAAACAACGGGATATTCTTTAAACCGTACAATGAATGGAAAGGAAGAAGTAATTTTCGCAAAAGTTGATACTTCGAATTTTGGCGTCGGAAAATACAGTACTCCGTTTGATGGTCTTATAATTTCTGTAAGCAGCGATACACTCGGTGTTGTAAAAGAAAAAGGATGGGTAAAAGGATATAGTAATGTGGATATGATTGTCGCTCCGGATAAAAGCTCGCCGCAGCGAAATGTTGCATGGCCTTCTGATTATGAAATTGAATGGCTGCCTGAAGGTCAAACTGTAACAACTCCTTTCACCAACAAACCGGTACCATTTAAGGTCCGCAATATTTCAAGAGGTGAAGAAGTTCAAGCTGAATACTTTGATAACGATCAGGATGGACGATTCAGTTTGAGTGATGACATCGTAATTATTGAGTACGAGCAAAATCAATTTAAGATTACGTGGAGAATTATGTACAGAATACCTTCCGCACCAATGTATGCCACACCAAGACCGGGAGATATTTTCAGATTTGTTACTACTAAACCGTTCAAGACGGGTGATTATTTTCAATTCACAACTACGGGTGCAAGAGTTGATGCCGATATTGCGAAGAATTCTCTCAATCGGATTGCAGCCGTTCCAAATCCTTATATCAGTGCAAATGCATGGGAAAAGAGAAATCTTATTCAAACCGGACGCGGTGAAAGAAGAATGGATTTCATTCATCTTCCAACAAAGTGCACAATTAGGATCTACAATGTTACTGGTTCTTTAATAAAAACACTTCAAAAAGAATCGGGCTCCGAAGACGGGACACTAACATGGAATCTTATAACAGAAGACGGAATGGATTTAGCGTTCGGACTTTATATATATCATGTTGATGCGCCGGGTATAGGCGAGTACATTGGCAAATTTGCGGTAATCAAATAGCGGTGGAGCGAGATATGAAAAGAAGAATAATAAATTTAGTTTTTCTGATTTTGATTGCGGCAATAAGTTTATTAGTAGATACTTCTACTATCACCGCACAAAATTTCGTTTCGGATGTGTCAAAGAAAGGAACTACTGCTGCACAATTCCTTTCCATAAACCAAGGCGCAAGAGCTTCGGGAATGGGAAGTGCATATGTTGCAGTTTCTGATGATCCCACAGCGATCTATTGGAATCCCGCAGGTTTAGCAAAAGTACCCGGCGGTGCTGTAGTGTTCGATTACGTAAACTGGATTGCGGGCATAAATTATAACTACGTTGCTGCTTCTTATAATGTTGGTTCTTATGGAACACTCGGTATTAGTTTTCTTTCATCCAATATCGAAGATATGAAAGTAAGAACCATACAGGATCCGGAAGGTACCGGCGAAACGTTTGGTGTCTCTGATGTAATGTTCAGTGTTGCTTATGCAATTAATCTTACAGATAATTTTGCCATTGGCTTCAATCCGAAATTCATTAATCAAAAAATTTGGAGAACTAACGCAACAGCTTTCGCAATTGATATGGGTGTTCAGTACGTAACTCCTTTTGATGGAATCGTTCTTGCAATGTCAATTTCGAATTTTGGAACGAAGATGAAATTGGATGGAACTTCTGCGCTTGTTCTCTATGATCCGGATAAAAACTCGACCGGAAATAATGATAGAATACCTGCTTATCTGCAAACAGATGAATGGGAATTACCATTAAACTTCAGAGTTGGACTTGCTTACAAACCTATAAATACAGCAATGCATAAATTCTTAATTGCAATTGATGCAATGCACCCAAGCGATAACTACGAAAGTCTAAACGTTGGCGGTGAGTACACTTTCAATGATATGTTCTTTTTAAGAGCCGGTTATAAATCTCTCCTTTTAAAAGAATCGGAAGAGTCATATACATTTGGTGCTGGTGTCCAGCAGCGATTTATCGGAAACGTTTCTATAAAAATTGATTATTCTTACGGAAATTTCGGAAGATTAAATAATGTTCAAAGATTTTCTGTGGGAATAACTTTCTAAACAAAGCGGAGAAACATTTTTCTTCATATGGTGCCTCCATATGATTCTGATAGGAAAAAGCTCGGGGGTGAGTTGAATTACTCACCCTGTGAGTTAAAGTAACTATCATGAAAATTCAACTTGACTGTAATTATCAAATATAAATACAGTAACCAAAACAGTGAAGAAAATAGTCTTCTTCAACGAGTCTAATTAATTTGAAAAATAAAATTTTTTTTTTAGCAGTATTCATTCTGTGCTTTCAAATTTATTCTTTAGCACAAGTTGTTATAAGAGGCGCAGAATACAGAACAAAAAATTCCTACCTTTACGGAAGATTTGAAGCGAGTATCAAAGCTCCGGGTAAAGAAGGAGTTCTTACTTCGTTATTCTCATATTTTGATGGACTTCCGAATGATCAATGGTCATCCTCTAAATGGAATGAAATTGATATTGAAATCATGGGGCGCTACTTCAATGATGTACAATTCAACACAATCACTCCTAATCAGGCAAATCACGTCCGTCATCAATATGTAAATTTTGATCCGGCATTGGATTTTCACACTTACGCTTTTGAGTGGACTCCGGAATATGTTGCGTGGTTTATTGATGGAATTGAAATATACAAACAATCAGAAGATCAAATTAAAACTTTAACGAGAGCACAAAAATTAATGATGAACATCTGGAGTCCAATGTATCCAAATTGGGCTGGCGTTTGGAATGATGCAGTTCTTCCGGCATTTGGATATTATGATTGGGCTGCATATTACAAATATACTCCCGGTAACGGTAATTATGGGACGGGCAATAATTTTACTCTTGATTGGAGAGATGATTTCAATACCTTCGATGAGATACGATGGGAAAAAGGTGACCATGGATTTAGTGGAAATCGAAGCAGCTTTGTACCGGAAAATATTGCTTTTGTTAATAGTAAGTTGATTCTCTGTCTTACAGATAAAAACGTGTTAGGTTATGCAGATAATTCTGCGCCAAAGATAATTTTTGCTCGTGCTGTTACGGAAAATGAATTAATGGTATTTTTTTCCGAGCAAGTTGAAAAAACAAGTGCAGAAATAAATAGTAATTATATTTTATCCGGTTCAGTAATTACGAAAGCAACTTTGTTAAGTGATAAAAGAACGGTTGATATTATTGTTGATAAGATAGATCTAAATTCAAATCCTATTTTGATTGTGAAAAATGTAAAAGATTTATGGTCGCCCGCAAATGCTATGAACCTGGTTGCAAAATCTGTTGTAATGACTCCAAAAATTACATTTCCGTTTAAGGTTAATGTTGGCGGAAATGCTTATGGAGATTTTTATGCTGATAAAGAGTTTGTAACCGATACTTCTAATTATGGATTTATGGAAGGCGTAAAAGGTATAGTATATACTGACCCAATAGCCAACACGAACGATGATACTATCTATCAATCGGAAATCAATGGATTGGCAAAATATGTTGTGCGTATTCCGAATGGTAAATACAAAATCAAACTTATGTTAGCGGAAAATTATTACAACACAGTTGGTAATAGAGTTTTTGATATTTATCTACAGGGCAATCTTGTAATAAAAGCTCTGGACATATATAAAGAAGTCGGCGGAAAGACTGCATTGGAAAAAGTGATTGATAATGTTGAAGTGAAAGACTATCTGCTCGATATTCATTTTGCAGCACAGATTAGTAGACCACTGCTTAATGGAATCATAATTGAATCAAATACTCCATCTGATGTTAAAGAAGAGACAAGTATTCCGGACAAATTCAAACTTGAGCAGAATTTCCCTAATCCGTTCAATCCGGGTACTTCAATCCGCTATCGTCTTCCAAATTTCGGTTTTGTATCGTTGAAAGTTTTTGATTCGCTCGGATCTGAAATTGCAACTCTTGTAAATGAAGAACAACGATCCGGAAATTATAAAGTTGATTTCAATGCAAATCTTACAAATGAAGGCAGACAACTTTCAAGCGGAGTTTACTTCTACACTTTACGGGCGGATAATTACGCAATGACAAAAAAAATGTTACTGATAAAATAAAAGAGAGATACTGATAGATAACTTATTCAGTCACCTTACGCAAAATTGTCATTCTGAACGGAGTGAAGAATCTCGACACCTCGATTTCAAACTGTTTTGAGATATTTCGCTCCGCTCAATATGACAATTACAATACTTTGCGTAAGGTGAGTTATTCAGTAGATAACCAGAATAATACAAAAGATATCACAGTTGTCATTTTATATTTAGAGGGACAAATTTATAGAACCAAAAAAAGTATTTGTACATTATGAATTACTAAAACTCAATAAACTCTCTTTTGAATTTAACTATTAAGGAGAAATATATGGCTTCTTCTACACCAACTACATCGAATGTAAAAGCTGTTAACGGCGGGCAAAATTATAACTTCGCGTTAACAGTTCTTACCTCGTTATTTTTTATGTGGGGATTTATTACTTGCCTGAACGATATTTTAATTCCTCATCTCAAAGCAGTTTTCACATTAAATTATACACAAGTGATGTTGATTCAATTCAGTTTTTTTACTGCCTATGCAATTGTTTCTCTGCCGGCCGGAATTCTTGTAGAAAAAATTGGGTATAAAAGTGGAATTGTTATTGGGCTAATAACTGCAGGTATTGGTTGTTTGTTATTTTATCCTGCGGCAAGTATTCAATCCTACGGAATGTTTTTAGGTGCATTGTTCGTGCTGGCATCCGGTATTACAATTTTACAGGTTGCTGCTAATCCATACGTTGCAATACTTGGCAAATCCGAAACAGCATCCAGCAGATTAAATCTTACTCAAGCTTTCAACTCGCTTGGAACTACAATTGCACCATACTTTGGCGCACTGATAATTCTTTCTATCGCAGTGAAGACAGTTGAAGATTTTAAAACAATGAGCACCGATCAAATTTCCGCGTATAAATTAGCTGAGTCCGGTGCAGTTCAAGTTCCATATCTTGGATTAGCCGCAGCATTATTTGTTATTGCCGCAATCTTTGCGGTAATCAAGTTACCCAAAATAGAAGCGTCCGATATTATGGCAAGCGGTGATGACGGTGTGAATTATCATGATATCCATAAAAGTGCTTGGGGGTACAAACATTTAGTTCTCGGGGCAATAGCAATTTTTGTTTATGTGGGCGGTGAAGTTTCAATTGGAAGTTTTCTTGTGAATTATTTAGGTCAGCCTTTCATAGCCGGCTTAAAAGAGTCCGATGCAGGTAAATATGTATCCTTTTATTGGGGCGGTGCGATGATTGGTAGATTTATCGGTTCTGCTGTTCAAAGAAAAATTAATCCCGGAAAAGTTCTGGCATTTAATGCGTTTGTTGCTGCAGTTCTCGTTATAATTTCGATGCTGACTTTTGGTCAAGTTGCAATGTGGGCTATTCTTGCGGTCGGCTTGTTCAATTCGATTATGTTCCCGACAATATTCACACTTGCAATTGATGGGCTTGGCAAACATACCGGTCAGGCTTCCGGAATTCTTTGCACGGCAATAGTCGGCGGTGCAATTCTTCCGGTTGTTCAAGGATTCTTTGCCGATAATATCGGAATTCACCATGCGTTTTTTATTCCGGTATTATGTTACATCTACATTGCTTATTACGGGATCAAGGGGCATAAACCATCATACCTTACCCCAAAGGCATAGTCATGAAAAAAAAAATTGCAATAGGAATAGATGTAGGAGGTACCAATACTGTATTTGGTTTTGTTGATGAAGCCGGTGAATGCATTTATGAATCATCTATCTTGACTCATGCAGATCAAGATGCCGATCAATTGTTCAGTAGATTGTTCATTAAGATTGATAGCGATTTCAAAAAATATTCCGATGATTATGAATTGATTGGAATTGGAATAGGTGCACCGAACGCCAATTATTATAAAGGAACGGTCGAACTTCCGCCAAATTTGAATTGGGGAATTGTAAATGTTCTCGAGATAGTAAAAAAATATTCTCCTTTGCCATCTGCAATTACAAACGATGCAAACGCTGCCGCAATAGGAGAAATGATTTTCGGCGCTGCAAAAGGGATGAAAGATTTTATTGTTATTACTCTTGGGACAGGTCTCGGCAGCGGTGTAGTTGTTAACGGCGAATTGGTTTACGGTTCAGATGGTTTCGCCGGAGAGATTGGTCACACTATTGTAGATCCAAACGGACGTGAGTGTGGTTGCGGAAGAAAAGGATGTCTCGAAACTTACGCATCAGCTTCTGGTATTCGGCGCACTGTTTTTGAATTGATTGGAACAACAAACATTCCAAGTGAATTAAGGAATGTGAGTTTTAATCAAATCACGGCTAAAGATATTGCAGATGCAGCAAACAACGGTGATAAACTCGCACTCGCAGCATTTGATTACACTGCTAAAATTCTCGGTCTCAAACTTGCTGATTCTGTTGCGCATTTAAGTCCCGAGGCAATAATTCTTTTTGGTGGTCTGGCGCTTGCCGGTGATTTAATTTTTGTACCTACAAAGCGATGCATGGAAGAATACATGCTGAACATTTTCAAAAATAAAGTAAAACTTCTTCCATCCGCATTACCAGGTGCTCATGCCGCTGTTCTTGGCGCCAGCGCTTTAATATGGAATGAATTGAAGAAAACAAAATGATAAACTATTATCGGAAAGGATTTGTGACCTTTCTGTTGTATTAATCTTTTGAGGACAAAAATGAAAAAAAATATTCTTCTTCTAATAATATTTCTTTTGGCTGGAATATTTACAACTAATGCACAAAAAGCTCTAGATAAAAAAGTTGATAATCTTCTTTCTCAAATGACGCTCGATGAAAAAATAGGTCAGATGACGCAAGTTGATTATGATGCAATTAAAAAAAATGTTAACGACATCGTCAAATATTCTATCGGTTCAATTTTGTGCGGCGGCAATTCCGAACCTGATGATATTACAGCAAAAGGCTGGGCTGATCTTTATGATAAATATCAAAACATCGCCCTTCAAACACGTTTAAGAATACCTATCATTTGGGGAATTGATGCGGTGCACGGACATAATAATGTTGATGGTGCAACAATCTTTCCGCACAATGTTGGACTTGGTGCAACTCATAATCCAAAACTTATTGAACAAGTTGCCGCTGTTACAGCTGCTGAAATAAGAGGAACAGGAATGCAGTGGGATTTCGCTCCGTGTGTTGCTGTGGCCCGTAATGAAAGATGGGGAAGAACGTACGAAAGTTATGGTGAAGATCCGGATTTGGTTAAGATGTTAGGAGCTGCTTATGTAAAAGGAATGCAAGGAAAGGATCTTGCTGATAAAACTTCCGTGCTCGCTTGTGTTAAACATTTTGTTGGTGATGGTGGAACGACAAATGGAAAAGATCAAGGCAATACAGAGGTTGATGAAGAGACACTTCGCAAAATACATTTGCAGGGTTACGTTGAAGCTATTAAAGCCGGTGCTAAATCAATTATGGTTTCATACAATAGCTGGAACGGAGAAAAATTACACGGACACAAATATTTATTGAATGATGTTTTGAAAGGTGAACTCGGCTTCAAAGGTTTTCTGGTTTCCGATTGGCAGGGCATCGATCAACTGGGTAAAGATTACAAGAGCAATATTGAAAAGTCAATTAACGCCGGACTCGATATGATTATGATTCCGAACGCACCGGGACAAGACAACAATTATGTTGATTTCATAACTAAGCTAAAAGAACTTGTAAATGAAAACAAAGTACCGTTAAGTAGAATTGATGACGCAGTCCGTAGAATATTGAAAGTAAAATTTGAGTTAGGACTATTTAAAAATCCGTTGACTGATAAACAATTAACAACACAAGTCGGTTCAAAAAAACACAGAGAAGTTGCACGCGATGCTGTTCGCCAGTCTCTCGTACTATTGAAGAACGACAATAAAGTTTTACCGATATCAAAAAATTTGAAACACATTCACGTTACCGGAAAAAGTGCTGATGATATCGGTAATCAATGCGGCGGTTGGACAATCATCTGGCAAAGCAAAAGCGGAAACGTGATCAGCGGCGGCACAACAATTTTGCAAGCAATTAAGAACACGGTTTCAAAAAGTACTGAAGTAACAACATCAACGGATGGCTCCGGCGCTGAGGGAGCGGATGTTTGTGTGGTTGTTGTAGGAGAAACTCCGTATGCAGAAATGCTAGAAGACAGTGAAGATTTAAGTTTGGCAAAAGAAGATGTTGCATCAATCGAAAAAGCAAAAGCATCCGGTGTTCCGGTTGTTGTTTTTCTTATTTCAGGAAGACCGATGTTGATTGAACCAAGTCTAAATATTAGTAACGCATTTGTTGTAGCGTGGTTACCGGGAACAGAAGGACAAGGAGTTGCAGATGTTTTGTTCGGTGATTTTAAACCTGTAGGGAAACTGCCGCATTCATGGCCTAAAAATATGCAGCAAATTCCAATCAATGTCGGAGATGCGAATTACGATCCGTTGTTCCCATACGGATTTGGATTAACATATTAATAACATTTTATTTTCCGCTATGGTTTTTTGTGGATTCAAAGAATCTTTGTCAAAATAAAATTACCAAAGCTGCACTGAGAGTTCACAGATATTAACTGAGAAAATTTTTTTTGATCAATACAGAGGACTAACATGAAAAAATTTATTCTTTTCTTTTTGGTATGCTCAATTTCTTTTTCACAGAAAAAAACAATCGAGCAGCGCGTTGACTCCGTACTTGCGTTAATGAATCTTGAAGAAAAAGTTGGACAGCTTGTTCAATATAGCGGCGGATGGGATACCGGTACTCAGACTGTAAAACCAAGTGAAGGACATGAAAAGTTAATTAGCAGAGGAAAAGTTGGCTCATTTCTAAACGTATTTGGTGTAGAATCAACAAAGCGTTTACAAAAAATTGCAGTCGAAGAATCACGCTTAAAAATTCCTCTAATATTTGGTCTAGATGTAATTCATGGATTTAGGGCAATCTTTCCGGTTCCTCTTGCAGAGGCATGTACATGGGAACCCGAATTAATTCAATTGTCTGCACGCTGGCAAGCAACGGAAGCAGCATCAACCGGATTGCATTGGACTTTCAATCCAATGGTTGATATTGCAAGAGACCCTCGATGGGGTAGAATTGTTGAGGGAAGCGGTGAGGATCCGTATTTGGGTTCTTTAATGGCTGCTGCAAGAGTAAAAGGATATCAAGGAAATGATCTCTCTGCAAACAATACAATCGTCGCATGTGCAAAACATTTTGCCGGTTATGGCGGTGCTGAAGGCGGACGTGATTATAATACTGTTGATATGTCTGAACGAACTTTTAGAGACGTCTATCTTAAACCTTTTCATGCTGCAGTTGAAGCCGGTGTTGGAACATTAATGAGTTCCTTCAATGAAATCGGTGGAGTTCCGCAATCGGGAAGCCATTTCTTGCTGACAGATATATTACGCAAAGAGTGGGGGTTTGATGGATTTGTCGTAAGTGATTGGAATTCTGTTGGTGAATTAATTCCCCACGGCATAGCAAAAGATCTTAAACACGCCGCTCAGATTGGAATAAATGCCGGTGTTGATATGGATATGGAGGCAAGCGCATATTTCAATTATTTGGCTGATTTAGTAAAAGAAAGAAAAGTAAGTAATGAAATTTTAGATGAAAGTGTAAAACGAATCTTGAGAATTAAATTCCGTCTCGGATTATTTGATGATCCCTATAAGTATTGTAATTCTGAATACGAGAAGAAAACGATTCTAAACAATGAAATTGTAAAAGCTACAAGAGAAGTTGCAAAAAGGTCTATCGTATTGCTTAAGAATAAAAACAATCTTCTCCCGTTGAAAAAAAATCTTTCAAGAATTGCAGTATTAGGACCATTGGCAAATTCAAAAGATGATCCGTTAGGACCATGGTCGGCTCAAGGCAAACCAGAGGATGTTGTTACTGTAGTAGAAGGATTAAAAAACAAATTGGGTAACAAAGTTGAAATTTTATTTGAGGAAGGGTGTAAAGTAGATGGCAGTTCAAAAGATGGTTTTGGTAAAGCAATTGAAGCTGCACAGAAATCGGAAGTTATAATTCTATGCATAGGCGAATCGCGTAGTATGAGTGCAGAAGCAAGATCACGAGCATATCTCGATTTACCAGGAGTTCAGGAAACTTTTGCTAAAGAGATTTACAAAACCGGGAAACCAATAGTTGTTGTTTTAATGAATGGCAGGCCATTAACGATTAATTGGATTTCAGAAAACATTCCTTCGATTCTTGAAACATGGTATTTAGGAATTCAAGCCGGCAATGCAATAGCTGATGTTCTCTTCGGTGATTATAATCCAAGCGGGAAACTTCCAGTGACTTTTCCGCGTTATGTTGGACAAATTCCTATCTATTATAATCACAAGAACACTGGCCGTCCATATGATCCAAAAAATCATTATACATCTTATTACCTGGATTTAGAGAACACACCACTTTATCCTTTCGGTTTTGGTTTGAGCTTCACAACTTTCGATTATTCGAATCTTTCTTTGAATAAAAATAAAATCAAAAAAAACGAATCGTTGAAAGTAAGTGTTGATGTTAAGAACTCAGGTTCAATGGATGGTGAGGAAGTTGTTCAGCTTTACATTCGGGATCTTGTTGGCAGTGTTACACGTCCAGTGAAAGAGTTGAAAGATTTTACAAAAATATTTTTGAAAGCAGGTGAGTCGAAGAAAGTAGAATTCACAATTACGCCGGAGAAATTAAAATTCTATGATATCAACATGAACTTTGTTGTTGAACCAGGCGACTTCAAAGTTTTTGTAGGAACTAATTCGGTAGATGTGAAAGAAGCATCGTTTACAGTTGATGATTAGAGAATAAGGAAATACAAAATTAACAATTTATCCAGAAGCGAATAATGATTCTTGGACTCAGACTTACGACAATCCGGAAATCTATGAGTGGTTGTTAAAACAAACAAAAGATCAAAGAAAAAGATTGAACTCGAATTAGTTCTAAATATTTTAGAGATAAGTTGATGAAAAAGATTTTTATTCTCTACGGTTTATTGTTGGTGATGGGAATCAATCTATCTGCACAGTCAAAGGGATTTGTTAGTTGCGAAGGGAAAAATTTTATTGATGCAAGCGGGAAAGTATTTATACCGAAGGGAATAAATCTTGGAAACTGGCTAAATCCGGAAGGATATATGTTTCGCTTTGAAAACGTTAGCTCATTCCGGTTGATTGATAATGCTTTCAAAGAACTTCTCGGTGCCGATGAAACAAGAAAATTTTGGAAAGCATTTCGGGATAATTACATAACGAAAGAAGATATCCATTTTATTAAGAGTACAGGTTTAAATCATATCCGCGTTCCGTTCAATTTCAAACTTTTTCTTGTTGAAGATCACCCTGAAATTTATTTGGAAGAAGGATTCAAACGGTTGGATGATGTAATTAAATGGTGCCGCGAAGAAAATCTTTATGTTCTGTTAGATTTACATGCCGCACCGGGCGGACAGACAGGTGATAATATTGATGACAGTTGGAGCTACCCATTTTTGTATGAAAGCGAGGAAGCGCAGCAAACAACGATTGCACTTTGGAAAAAACTTGCCGCAAGATATAAGAACGAAAAAATAGTGATCGGTTACGATCTCTTGAACGAACCGATTCCTCATTTCTACGAGAACAAAGAAGTTCTGAACAAATTACTTGAACCATTCTATAAAAAATTAACAGCCGTAATTCGTAGAGTAGATAAAAATCATATCATTTTTCTCGGCGGTGCACAGTGGAATACAAATTTCAAAGTCTTCGGCGCTCCGTTCGATAAAAATCTCGCATACACGTTTCATAAATATTGGATGCCTACAGAACAAAAAGAAATTCAAGAGTATGTTGATTACAGTAATAAATATAATGTTCCGATATACATGGGTGAATCAGGAGAGAATGATGATGTGTGGATAGAATCCTTTAGAAAATTATTAGAGAATAATAAAATCGGTTGGTGTTTTTGGCCTTACAAAAAAATGAATTCTACACGTGGAATTGTTTCCTTTGTACAAACGGAGGAGTGGAAGCAGATAATCAAATATGCGGAAACACCGAAGAAAAATTTTGAGGAAGTGCGGAAAGCAAAACCTCCTCGTGAACTTGTAAGGAAAGCATTTAATGATTTGCTGGAGAATATCAAATTCAAAAACTGTACAATCAATAAAGGATATCTAAATGCACTAGGGGCGAAACAATAAGTCAAAAATTTAGCAATGCAAAAGGAGAAGTAATGAAAATATTTTATTTATCGTTGTTTCTTTTAATCACATCGTTTATAGCTGCACAAGAAAACCTTCCATATAAAAATTCAAAATTGCCCCTGGAAAAACAAGTTGATAATTTATTAAACCGTATGACGCTCGAAGAAAAAATTGATTTGCTAGGCGGAACAGGATTTGCTACAAAACCAATTGAACGGCTCGGAATTCCTGAACTTCGAATGTCTGATGGGCCGGTTGGAGTTCGATGGAATCCATCAACTGCATTCCCTGTTTCAATTGCTATGGCTGCAACTTGGGACCTTGAATTAGTTAATGGAATTGGAAGTGCAATCGGACGGGAGACAAGAGGTAAGGGCAGACACGTAATTCTTGGACCGTGTGTAAACATTGTTCGTTTGCCGATGGGCGGAAGAAATTTTGAAAGCTTTGGCGAAGATCCTTTCTTAACATCCCGTATGACGGTTTCTTATATCAAAGGTGTGCAGAAAGAAAATGTGGCTGCAACAATCAAACACTTTGCTGTGAATAATCAAGAATATGAGAGAACATGGGTTGATGTTCTTGTAAGCGAACGTGCGCTGAACGAAATTTATCTACCTTCATTCAAAGCTGCAGTTACAGAAGCAGATGTTCTCTGCGTGATGAGTGCATACAACAAAATTAACAGGCATTATGCAAGCGAGAATGATTATCTGCTTATTGACAAACTGAAAAAAGAATGGGGATTTAAAGGATTGGTGATGAGCGATTGGGGCGCAGTGCATTCGTCAATTCCAACTGCAAAAGGAGGACTCGATCTCGAAATGCCGTTCGGCGAATTCATGAATCAGAAAACTTTGCTTGATGAAATTAAGAGTGGAAATATTTCTCAATCCACAATTGACGATAAGGTGAAGAGAATTCTCGGTGTAATTTTTAAACTTGGTTTGTTCGATAATCCGGAATGGAAAGAAAATCCAGATCTAGTAAATAGTGTAGAAAACCGGAAAGCTGCTTATGAAACTTCTCTCGCATCAATTGTTTTGTTGAAGAATGATCAAGACATTTTACCTCTAAAACAAAATCAAATTAAAACTCTTGCTGTAATTGGACCGGGTGCGCAAGTTCCAAGAACCGGCGGAGGCGGAAGCGCATACGTAACAGCTATTGATCCCGTTTCCCCGCTTGATGCTTTGAAGAAAAAACTTTCGGATAAAATTAAAATTGAATATGCACAAGGATTGAATCTCGAAGGTGATGCCGATGGAATTGAAACAAAATATTTATTCACAGATCAATCTCAAAAGCAGAACGGATTGACGGGGGAATACTTTGCCAATCTGGATTTAAGCGGAACTCCAATTCTAAAACGAATTGATAATAAAATTGTTTTTCATTGGGATGATAAAAGTCCCGATGCAAAAATTGGTGAAGATAATTTTTCGGTTAGATGGACCGGATACATTAAAGCTCCGAAGACAGGTGATTTTATTATTAGTACTTCTACAGATGATGGCGTTCGGCTCTACTTTGAGGATAAACTTGTTATAAACGATTGGAATGATCATGCGGTTGAAACAAGAACATTCACTGCTCACTTAGAAGAAGGAAAGCTTTATAAAATTAAGTTGGAATATTATGAAAGGGGCGGTGGAGCTATTGCAATATTAGGTTGGACTGCACCTGGCAATGAATTGCTGAATGCAGCAATCGAAGCTGCTAGGAGAGCCGATCAAGTTCTTTTATTCATCGGTACATCAAACCAAATTGAAACCGAAGGACGGGACAGAGATAATTTATTCCTTCCCGGTGAACAGGACGAATTGATTGCGAAAGTTGCAGAAGTAAATAAAAATGTAGTTGTTGTCTTAACAACCGGTGCACCTGTATTAATGGATAAATGGATTAACAAGATTAATGGCGTTGTTGAAATGTGGTTTGCCGGAAGTGAAGGTGGAAATGCAATTGCGGATGTTCTTCTTGGTAAATATAATCCTTCCGGGAAATTACCAGTAACATTCCCAAAGCGATGGGAAGATTGTTCGGCATTCGGAACTTACAAAGCATTTCCGGCACGAACATATTATGCGGATGATATTTATGTAGGATACCGTCACTTCGATAAAAATAATATAGAACCGCTTTTTCCGTTTGGATTTGGGTTATCTTACACAACTTTTGAGTATTCTAATTTAAGTGTAACACCAAACGGAACTGATTTTACCATTACGTTCGATTTAAAAAACACTGGAACTATAGTGGGTGCTGAAGTAGCGCAGTTATATATTGGAGAGAAAGAACCAAAAATGGATCGTCCTGCAAAAGAGCTAAAGGCATTTGCGAAGGTAAAATTGAATCCCGGTGAATTGAAAAAAGTAACTCTATCTGTTGCGAAAAATGCAATAGCATATTTTGATGGGCAAACGCAATCTTGGAAAGTTGAAACCGGCGTTTATAGTTTTTTAGTTGGCGGTTCTTCAAGAGATCTAAAACTAAAAACGGAAGTTGTTATTAAATAAAGGGTAGTTCTAAAAACTTCAAAATTCTTCGCGTACTTTGCGAAATCTCTGCGCTCTTTGCGTTTAGGCTTTCAATAAGATGGTTTTTAGAACCACCCTAAATTGAGTTTGTCGTTCTGACCCCGGCGTAGGTCGGGGAGAGAATCTTAAAAATTTGGGATTCTTCGTCCTCGCCTTTTGTTCGTCCTCAGAATTACAATATGGACTAATCATGAAAAAATGTTTCTTCTTTCTCCTTTTTGTTACAACAGGATCTGCCCAAAATTTTTCAAACGGATTTAATTTCAATTTAGCATGGAATGATTCCACTTCACAAAAATTTCTCCCTCAATTTCCAATTATTCCTATTCCTCAAAACAGTTTTGTTACTGTTGATGTCGACGGTAATTTTAATCTAAGCAGCAAGAAAATTAAATTTTGGGGAGTCAACTCTGTAGCCGATGGCGCTTTCCCGGATAAAAATATTGCCGGTGCAATTGCCGGACGAATGCGCAAGGTCGGAATAAATTTAGTTCGGTTTCATCATATTGATAATGGTTGGGGCGGTTATAGTTTACTTAAAGGAGTTGATACCCGTTCGTTATATTCAGCTAATCTGGATCTTCTTGAATATTACATCTCCAAGTTGAAGGAGAACGGAATCTTCATCAACATGAATTTGAATGTCTCCCGGAGATTTACTGTATTCGATGGAGTAATTGATGCGGATTCAATTTTTAATTATGGAACTGAATTCGCGAAAGGGATAACCCTATTCGATCCATATTTGATAATGCTTCAAAAAGAATATGCTCAACAATTACTTACACATGTTAATCCTTACACGGGTAAAGCTCTCGTTAACGATCCAGTTATGGCAATGGTAGAAACTAATAATGAAAATTCTCTTTATAGATTCTGGATGTCGAATCAACTTAAACCGATTACCAGCGGAGGTAAGTTGATTTACCGGCATGTGCGAATGCTTGATAGTTTGTTTAATAAATTCATTGCGGATAAATATAAAACAACTGCAAATCTTCAGAGTGCATGGAATCAAGGAACAGTTCAAGCCGGGAAAAATGATCAAATAAAGAACGGTGGATTTGAGCAAGTTTCAAGTTTCAACAGCGACTGGGAATTGGAGTTACATTCACCTGCTGCCGGAACAACTTCTCAAGATGTTTCAAATCCTTATGCTGGAAATCTCTCTGCAAAAGTCAGCATAACAAATTCTACCGGAACCGATTGGCATATTCAATTCAAACAGAAAACATTAACTGTTTATAAAGATTCCGCGTACACAATTACGTTTGCTGCCCGGGCAGATGCACCTAAACAAATTTCTGTTTCGATGATGAATGATTATTCACCATGGAATTGGTATGGTGGAATTGTAATCAATTTGACGACAAGTTGGAAAGTTTTCTCTTTCAACATCAAAGCGTTGAAAACAAATATTGGTCATACGCGGCTTACGTTTAATCCGGGAAAATATACAGGAGCTTTTTGGTTCGATAATGTCAGCGTAACTAGTGCCGGGGTAAGCGGCTTAAATAAAGATGAATCAATTGAATTACAAAATATCAGACGGATTGATTACACCGATTGCGTTTCCTACTCGGATCAACGTGTGAAAGATATTTCAGAATTTTATATTAAACTTCAACGCGATTATTTTGTAGATATGATAAATTATCTTCACAACACTCTTGGTGTTAAAGTACCAATCGTTGGAACAAACTGGACTGTAGGCGCTGCAGACAACGCTTCAATTTCCGGATCGGATTATATTGATAATCATGCATATTGGGATCACCCGCAGTTTCCTAATAATCCATGGTCTCAAACCGATTGGTTAATAAATAATCAACCGATGGTGAAAGATAGTTATGGCGGAACGATGCCGGATTTATTTGCCGGAGTACCGATGGTGGGCAAACCATACACAATCAGTGAATACAATCATGCATTCCCAAACCGTTATCAAAGCGAAGCACTTTTATTCTTAACCGGATATTCTTCATTTCATGGTGCTGATGGAATAATGATGTTCGATTACAGCGGCGATAGGAAGAATTGGAATAGTGATTGGGTAAATGGTTACTTTGACATTCATCGCAATTCAATTTACATGTCTCTCTTTCCTTCGTGTGCGTTTACTTTTAGAAATAGTCTCATTGATAAATCAAAGAACATGATTAAAATTAATTACACTCCGGAAGCGCTTTATCTTTTCCCTAAGTCTGTAGTAAATGATTGGCATGCTGCTACCGGCTATGATCACCATTTGGCACTCCGTAATGCTGTGCGTACTGAATCTTATACAAGCAGCAATCAAACAAATTTTAATTCTTTACCGTCTATCCCAACGAATCCATATAAAACAGATACCGATCAAATTACTTATAATACTTCCGAGGGAATTTTAACCGTTGCTTCGGATAAATTTAATGGCGCAGCGGGATTTCTTTCATCGCTCAAAAATACACGTGTCGGTGATTTTGTTGTAATTGATTTCAGTACGAGTGATTTCGGAAGCATGACATGGATTTCATTAACAAATGAAAAGTTGTCTCAGTCAAAGAAGTCGTTGATAACACTTGCTTCAAAACTTCAGAACAGCGGAATGATATGGAATTCTTATAACAATTCTTTGAATAACAATTGGGGTAGAAATCCAACCTCGATTTATCCACTCAACATCAAACTCGATTTAAATATCTATGCAGACTCAATCAAAATATATCCGCTCGATTCAAAAGGAATCGAAAATATTATTCCAGCGTTTATTGTAAAACCATCAACAAAAAATCATTTCATGGTTGAGTTAGATCAAAACAATTATAAAACACTGTGGTTTGGTGTAGAAAAATATGGGGTGGGAGATCCAACATCAGTTGAAAATGAAAATGGTATTCCAACTGAATTTAAGTTAGAACAAAATTATCCGAATCCGTTTAATCCCGGTACGGTTATCAGTTATCAGTTGGCAGCGAGCGGTCATGTATCCTTGAAGATTTACGATATACTCGGACGTGAAGTGGCTACACTTGTAGATGAAATAAAGCACCCGGGTGTTTATCACTCTACGTTCAGCACTCTACACTCTGCACTCACAACAGGTGTATATTTTTACATATTAAAAACTAATAACTATCTTTCAACAAAGAAAATGATGATTCTCAAGTGACGCAACCAATCTAATCTTATATGGTGGATTATGACAAACAAAATTTTTTTTATAGTATCACTACTTGCTTTTGTCTCTAATAAAGATTTTAGTCAAGTAACTTTCACATCGTCGAACCTTCCAATTGTGGTAATTAATACGCACGGTCAAACAATTCCTGATGAACCGAAAATAACCGCTGATATGGGTATAATTGATAATGGTCCCGGCATAAGGAATAATCTTACCGATCCATTCAATGCTTACAACGGGAAAATTGGAATTGAATTACGCGGACACAGCTCTCAAATGTTTGAGAAAAAACAGTATGGAATTGAAACACGTGATAATGCTGGAAACGATTTAAAAGTTTCGCTTCTTGGTTTTCCCGAAGAGAGCGATTGGGTGCTCAATGCATCATATATAGATAAATCTTTCCTGCGTAATGTAATTACATACAAACTCTCAAACGATCTGGGTAGATACGCAACACGCACGCGCTATTGCGAGGTTGTAATCAACGGAGATTACAGGGGCATCTATATACTCCAGGAAAAAATTAAACGGGATAAGAACCGGGTTAATATAAAAAAGATGACTACCACAGATATAACCGGCGATGCTGTTACCGGCGGATATATAGTTAAGATAGATCGGGTTGATCCGGGGGATAAATATTGGACCTCAGCATATCCTGCAGTGTTTCAAAGTACAAAAGCTCCCGTTACTTATATTCATGAATATCCGAAAGCATCGGATATTGTTTTAGCACAACAAAATTATATAAGAGACTATATCAACAAGTTTGAAACAATAATGTATTCGGGTGGTTATAGAGATCCTTTTGCAGGTTATTACAACCTTATTGATATTGATTCTTTTGTAGATCACTACTTGCTAAACGAATTTTCGAAAAACACGGATGCATATCGTCTGAGTGCGTACCTTCATAAGAATCGCGATAGTGAAGGAGGTAAATTGGTTATGGGTCCAATTTGGGATTTTGATATTTCTTTTGGGCTGGCAGATTATGATGACGGTTTTAACCCTGCAGGCTGGCAAGCATATAAACATTATGATGGTCTTTGGAGCAGTCCCTTTTGGACAACAAACTTGATGATTGATCCGGTATTTAAAAACAAACTTGCAAAAAGATGGAATGAGGTCAAGAATAAAACTTTCAGCATTAGTGCCCTTACAAATTTTATAGAAGAAAATGCTGCATTAACCGCTGAAGCCCGTGTAAGGAATTTTTCAAAGTGGAAAGACATTTTTAATCCGGCAATTTATATCTGGCCAAATAAAAATCGTTTTTCTAATTATGAAGAAGAAATTAATTATTTGAAAACTTGGATCAGTCAACGTACAACTTGGCTTAACAGCAACCTTCCATCAAATTATTCTGATGTTGAATGGCTCACACCTGATTTATCCAAAATAAATTTTGAGATAGGCAAAGAGAAAAAAATCATGCTCGCTAATTTTGTTAAGAGTAAGATGAATGTTACATCAATCAATTTTTTAACTCTCGATACTAATTGTAGACCGGAATTAAAGGGTGATACACTTTCCATAACAATTCTAAAAGCAGGCAGTTACTTAATGAAAGGTGTCGGCCAACAAGGATTAGATATCGTTTCAATTTCCCCCGATTATAAAATAAATGTTGTATCAACATCTGTAGATAATATTAACTCAGAAATTCCGGCATCGTTCGAATTATTTCAGAATTATCCCAATCCGTTTAATCCGGCGACAGTAATCAGCTATCAGTTATCAGCATTCAGCCATGTGCAATTAAAAGTTCATGATGTTCTTGGTAGAGAAGTTGCAACATTAGTAAATGAATTTCAGCAAGCGGGTAAATATGTAAAGACGTTCCCCGCCACAGCGGGTAAACATGAAACGTCTTTGCCAAGTGGAATATATTTCTATACTTTAATTGCCGGCAGTAAAATTGATACAAAGAAAATGGTGTTAACAAAATAACGCCGGGTGGAATGTTAATTGAACGACTTCATACTGAAAAATTTATTTTAATAAAATCATTTTTTTCGTTTCAGAATAATTGCCGACTATGAGACGACAAAAATAAACTCCACCGGCAAGTGAAGAGTTAATATTGAAGAACGTTGAGCGGTGAGTGCCTGCTTTTTGTTCTTCATTCACCAGTACAGCAACTTCTCTACCAAGAACATCATAAACTTTAAGATTCACCAATACTGAAGTTTTCCCTTTGGGAAGTATTGGCGGAGCTATTTTGTAAATAATTGTTGTTTCAGGATTGAACGGATTGGGATAGTTCTGGTACAACATAATTCCACGTATCGTTTTGCTTTTTTCGTCTTTATATTCACCAACATCCGTAATTACATCTGCCGCTTTGATTGAATTTGCCCAATTGCCGTATGTTAAAATATTTTGAGTGAAAATTCTCTTTGTAAAATTTCCGTGTCTAATTGTAAAACCGGCACCAAAAGTTGCCACTTTAGTTTCATTAGGGATATCAAAAAAATCCTGCGTTGAATATTTGTTATTAACCAATGTAATTGTTTGTGATTTAGCAGTCCCTGCGTCAAATCCAATATGAGGATGAACAACGTAATCAACTTTATTCCCTTCTATTGTAAAAATAGAGTTACTTGTTATTTCCAGAAGCATATAATTTTTACTGCCTGGATTCAAATTAGTTGGAACTATTTGCATTTTTATTTCGGGGATTTGAATCTCGTTTCTTATACGAAGAAGAGAAATCGCTTCCGATTTAACAATATCACCGGTTGCATTGTAAAAATTAAAAGTTAATTGAACATCTTTAATGTCTTCATTAAGATTTAAGTCCAGCAAACCGTTAAAATAATTATTGGAAATGTTTTGATTTAAAAGAACGATATCGTTCAGTACAATTGAAAAGGAATTAACATCCTCCGTAGTAAAAATCTCAACCGGAATTTTACCGCTATAAATTTCTTCGTTCTTGGGATCCGTAATTATTGCTTTGTTGTACTTTTCGAAAGCAGACCACACCGGACGAGGTGTTCCGTATTTATCGTTTTGACTTGTAAATTCAATTAACCCGAACCACTCTTCAGGAGACGAATCATGAAAAAACTCATTACCGCCTTTCCACCATCCGTCGTGATATTGAAAAATGCATCCGCCTTGAGTGCCGGCATCTATCAACTCTCTATACATTAACAAATCTCCGCTTGTCTGCTTTTCTAATGTATTACCGCCGTAAGTATATTTTGTACTTGAAGAACCCGGTGAAACCGATAGCCCGAACTCCGTTATTACAAACGGTTTTTGATTTGCGCGGTTATTTTTTAAGTAACTCAAAAATCCGTTGTATCCGTGCGAATCGGTTATCGTTACCGGGTTGTATATGTAAGCGTTGTATGCCGCAAAATCAAAAATATCCATATTGATATAATCGCCAATAATTGTATTTGAAAAGGAGACCGGAATGCCGGAGTGTTTTTGATGAATCAACTCTGTTACAGATTGCCAAAGATTAAAAAGATTTTGAGCGTCCGAACTATAAATATGCGCTACTTGCGGTTCGTTCATTATTAAATAGCCGATTACACACCGATATTTACTCGAGTAGTTAAGGACACTGTTTACATGATTTAAAACAGATATTCTAAATGATTGACTTCCAAAATCACCTGATGGATCAATCCAAATTCCAAACAAAATTTTCAAACCTGATTCTTCCACCAGCTTCAATTCTTCTTCTGTTATTGCGCTCCATGTACGGATTGTATTGAACCCTGCGCTTTTAATCCGTTGCAAATCAAATCTTATCAAATCGGCATTGAAGCTGTAAACCCACGGAACTTGTCCGGGGCGTGTGTGTGTCTCATAACCGATCCCTTTCACAAAAAATTTATTTCCGTTTATGTAAAACCAGCCGTCATTTACTTGAACATTCTGTGCTAAACAGATATTAAAAGCAAAAGCGGTAATAAAAACAAATATTATATTCAGGTTTTTCATTTTTCCCGATTAAACTCAAAAAAATAATTAAGCATAACTATTTTTTGCAAAAAAGAAGAAGCGGTAATGTAAATAGCCGGGAGTATTTTCAATTAGAAATTGAGTTGATGTTTAGTTTATTTAGCTGTCCATTGGCATAAAAAAGATTATTACTTTACTATTTTATTATTTCATTAAGATCATCTTTTTTACCAAAGTAAATCCTTCTGCACTCATCCGGTAGAAATATATTCCGCTGCTTACCGGATAACCGAATGAATCTTTGCCGTTCCAGACTAAGTTATATCTTCCAGGATTATGGAATGAATCCCTTAATACATTCACAAGCTGACCTAATGAATTATAAATTTCAATCTTAACATTGCTTGCTTTGGGCACATTGTAAATAATAGTAGTGGTTGGATTAAAAGGATTTGGATAATTGTTGCTTAGACTGAAATTGAAAGGAAGATTATTTTCTTCTTCGTTAATATCTGATGTTGGATTGTTAAACACTTGAATTTCGTAAAGCGAGTAACCATACTGAGTACCGCGTTTCGTTCCGTAAATTCTTAAGTACCTTGCATTGGCTTGAACATTGTACTTCTCAAATCCGCCGTTTCCATTAGTCTGGGTTATTATCGTTGTCCAATTCAAATTGTCATCGGAAACTTGAATTGAGTATTCCTTTCCGTATGCGTATTCCCAACTCAATCTTATTTCGTTGAACTGAGCAGGTGTTCCGAAATCAATAGTTATCCATTGCGGATCTGTGAATTGCGATGACCAACGCGTACCATAACTTCCATCAACAGCTTTATTTCCTTCTAAACCTATTCCCTCAATTGATGAAACGCTGACTGTTTTCTTTAGTGCAAGATTCACAGCCGGTGCATTATAAACTTTCAGCGTTACAGTTTTTTTGTTATTTGTTTCAATAGTTTCATTGATGGCTGATTTGCTATCAACAAATGCTTCTATTGTGTATGTGCCCGGATCACCAGCAACCCAATAATTTATGTTATTATCGCCAACATTTCCGCAAACCAACGCCATACCGCCTTTGGGAATAGAATCTTGTAGAGCAACAGAGCTGCTAACATATTTTCCATCAACACTGAAACTTACTTCGTGAAATGTTGAATTGGGACTTGGTCCCGTACCGCGGTTAATAATTGTTGCAAGAAATATTACTTTATCTCCCTTAAGTGGAAAACGAGGAACGGTCAATATGTTTGCAACTTGTAAATCAGCTTTTGGAGGACGAGGACGTAAATCCAATGTATAGTTGAATTTTATATTATCAGAGGAAGTTCCTATGCGAAAAGTGTAAGGACCCGGATCAATTTCATAACTATTACTTTGCTGTCTAAAATAATAAAGTTCGTTTGGTGTTATTTCGAATGTAGCAGTTTTAGTCTCTCCTGGTTCAAGAAAAATTTTCTTAAATCCTTTAAGATCTTTCGCAAACTTAGTTACATAAGATGTTGTTTCACTTAGATAGAGCTGTACAACCTCTTCACCAGCACGCGAACCGGTATTCTTAACATCTACGCTAATAGTTATTGGTTCTTCATAAAATGCCCAAGTTTGATGTGACATCCTGAAATTGCTGTACGAAAAAGTTGTATAGCTCAATCCAAATCCAAATGCAAACTGAGGTGTATATTTTTTATAATCGAACCACCTATATCCACCACCTTGAATTACATCTAAATCATTTTTACTTCTATCCGGAAGCTGTGAGTCGCTCATTGACATTGTTACAGGAAGCTTACCGCTTGGGTTGTAGTCACCGAATAACACTTGAGCAATTGCGTTCCCGCCTTCCTGTCCGGGATAAAATGCATACAGCAAACCCTTGATATCATTGATGAATGGAGTAGCCGTACAAATTCCTCCGCTTATCAAAACAACAATAACATTTGGATTAACATTCTTTATAAGCTGAATAAAATCTTTCTGTTTACCGGGCAATTCGATCGAACCGTTCGTACGGTCAGATCCTTCTCCTTCTTGAGTTGGGTCTAATCCGCCGAAATAAATTACTACATCTGACTGTGCAGCTTTTTGCAAAGCATCATAAACATCACTCGCATAATTTCCGGCAATTGTGCATCCTTGAGCATATAACACTTTACTTGTGCCAAGGTACTTTTCAATACCTTCGCGCGGAGAAACTTTATAAAACGGATCAACCCAACTGCTGCCTGAAGCGTCTGTTCTCATTTCGTTTGCATTGGGTCCTAATACAGCAATGGTTTTTATTGTGTTCTTGTCTAATGGTAAAATGTTGTCTTGATTTCTTAAAAGTACAATTCCTTTCTTGCCTGCTTCCAAACATAGAGCTTGATGTGCGGGGCTGTTAACATCACTTGGATCGCCGGCAGGGTAGTAATCCATTATACCGGATATTATTTTTGTTCGCAATACTCTGCGTACTGCATCATTAATAGTTAATTCAGTTACTTTTCCGCTGTTGACTAGAGCCAAAAGTCCATTCGTTCCGTTTTCATAGAGATCCGAACCCATTTCAATATCGCATCCGGCTTTTATTGCTTTCTCTGCATCCCATAAAGATCCCCAATCAGAAACAACATAATATGGAAAACCCCATTTGGTTCTTAGAATAGTACCAAGAAGAGTTGGATTCTCCGCAGCTTTTTGTCCATTTATTAGATTATAAGAATTCATTACACTCATAGCTCCGCCAATTTGAACAGCTTCACGAAACTGCAAACCGTGATGTTCCAGCAGCATTCGATTGCTGAGTGTGTAGTTGTTGCTTGTCCTTCCGTTTTGTCTGTACTCGGTATAAAAATGTTTTATTGTTGCAATCGTTGAAGTTGATTGAACACCTTGAACGATTGAAGTATTGATCTTTGCATTCAGGAAAGGATCTTCGCCGCCCGTTTCAGGCGATCTCCCGTTGCGAGGATCGAGACATAAATCCAAAACAGGTCCAAGCATTTGGTGAATTCCTTTCCCGCGAAATTCTTTTCCCATCGCTTCACCAACTTTATAAACAAGATCCACATCCCATGTTGCGGTTAATCCTATACCTACCGGGAATGAAGTTGCAAATCCGTTTCGCACACCGTGAGGTCCGTCCGACATTACAAAACCGGGAATATTTAAACGTGTATTATCGGATGTGTTCATTCCTCCTTCTTTATGTAGCTGTTGGATCTTTTCTTCAAGAGTCATTTTCGAAATGATATCTGTAATTCGTTCTTCAAGAGTCTGGGCAAAAAAATCTGTCTGGAATAGCAGTAGAATGAATAGAATGATTTTAATAGATTTTACTGAAAGTTTTTTAATTATCAGCATGTTTATGTTTCCTGCATAATTCATCATTCAGAAATAATTTTACATCGAAACTTAACATTTTCTATCCTTAAATTTATGCTTGAGACTTCTCTTTGTTATGCCATTCGTATGTTTTGAGCTTCTGAGAACTAGCAATTACCACATCATAAACCAGAACAATATCAAATATTTAGTCTAAACTTTAATCTGTTCTTGACTATTAGAATTTGTGATATTATGTTAAAAAAGCGATGTAATCATTTACATTTTGGTGTTACCGAAATTTGTGTTATTGGAGTAGACAAAACTGAAAATCTTATCGGGCAGGCTGATAAACCTTTTGTTGAAGTTAAATCTTAAAAATTTTAAAGGTGTTCTATGCAAAAATTAATCTTCTTATTGCTTTTGGGTTTTATAACGAATGCAGGATGTCAATCCCGGGATGTGAAATATCTTTCTTATGATAAAATAGATTTCGAACTCACTCAAAAAGAACATGAGTTTCTAAGTACACTGCAATACAAATCTTTTCTCTACTTCATTAATGAAATGAATCCGGTGAATGGACTGGTGAAAGACCGTTCACAAGACGGATCCCCCGCAACTATTGCAGCTGTTGGTTTTGCGGTTCCAATTTGGGCAATAGGTTCGGAAAAGGGATGGATTACAAGAGATCAGTCTGTTCAATACACTCTTTCAATGCTGAATTTTTTGTGGAATTCAGAACAAAGTACAGAACCATTAGCAACCGGTTATAAAGGATTTTACTATCATTTCCTTGATATGAAATCCGGAAAGCGATTTTGGAATTGTGAACTTTCATCAATTGATTCCGGATTACTTTATTGTGGAATTATTTTCGCACGGCAGTACTACAATGGTGCCGAGGAAAAAGAAAAACAGATAAGAGAACTATCAACAAAACTTTTGGAAAGAGTTGATTGGAAATTTTTTACAATGTCGGATACAGGTCAGTATGCAAATACAATTTCTCTTGGATGGGATCAAAAAGGAGGATTCAACAAACTTGGTTGGTGGGGTTATACCGAAGCACTATTCTTATACATTATTGCAGCAGGAATGGATATGCCTGATGCAGAGAAAGGATATGATACTTGGTTGAAATCATATCAATGGAGGGAACCTTATAGCGAAAAATTAGGTCACGTTGTATTTCCGGCTATGTTCATTCATCAATTTTCTTTCCTCTGGTTTGATGGGCGTGGCCTGATTGATAGTTACATGCAGAGGAAAGGAATAGATTATTTCGAAAACTCACGCCGCGCGACTTACATTCAACGTGAGTATGCAATTCAGAATATAAATAAATGGGCTGGATATGACTCATTAACCTGGGGATTGAGCGCGTGCGATGGTCCCGGTGAAAAATACAATTTTAACGGAAAAGAATTTTGGACATATTCCGCACGAGGGACTTCCGGACCCGACTCGACATTTGATGACGGAACAATCGCACCAACTGCTTCGGCTGGTTCAATTCCATTCGCACCTGAGATTACTATTCCAACTTTAATGAACATATATGATAAATATGGCTCGAAAGGACTTTGGGACAAGTACGGATTTTTGGATGCGTTCAACCCAACTTTGAATTGGTACGATAAAGATTACCTCGGACTTGATCAGGGCCCAATTGTAATAATGATTGAAAATTACATGAACGGATTTGTATGGAAGTATTTTATGAAAGATCCAATTGTGCAGAAAGGATTGACGCGGCTGGGATTTAAAAATTAACAGGACATATTCTCACTTAACATTATTAAATTTACTATGGAGTTTAAAAGATTTGGAAGTGATTACTAATGTCAGCAAGTTGGTAACATGTAGATTTTATTTCGATATATAGGATAGACCAAAATGACTAGTAGAAATTTTCTATTACTTACAGTTTTTTCACTAACAAACGTGCAACTCAACTTTGCTCAGGATACAACTCCGCCCTCGACTCCTCAAGGAATTCAATCTATTTCTTACGAACAGCATATTGATATAATCTGGCAGCTTAACACCGAAACTGATCTTGCCGGATATAAAATTTATAAGTGGGATGGTTCTTCATTCAAGTTCCTAGCTAATGTAAAAAAATACAGATCATTTTTTTCGGAATGGATCGGCAATGTTTCTGTTGCGAATAAATATAAAATGACTGCTTACGATTTTTCTAACAATGAGTCACTAATGAGCGCAGAGCTTACAACATTTACTCATCCAATGACAGACACTGAATTTCTAGATATGACTCAGCGAGGAACGTTTAGATATTTCTGGGATTGGGGAGATCCAAATTCGGGGATTGCACGGGAACGCTGGCAGCCAAATGAAAGTGATATTACAAATACTATCGGCGGCGGCGGTTTTGGTGTGATGGCAATTCTTGTCGGTATCGAAAGAGGATTTATTACGCGAGATCAAGGCGTTGCAAGAATGAAAAAGATTGTTGATTTCCTTGCAACTAAAATTGATAAATTCCACGGAGCTTTTCCGCATTGGTTCAACGGAACTACAGGTAAAGTAGTGAGGTTTGGGAATTACCAAGATGGTGGGGATATCGTTGAGACTTCATTCATGATTCAAGGTCTTCTCGCAGCAAAGCAATATTTCAACATGCAAAACGTCAATGAAGATCAAATCAGAAATACGATTAAACAAATTTGGGAGGGTATAGATTGGGATTTTTACCGAGGTGGTTCAACCGGCTTACATTGGAATTGGTCGCCGACTTATCAGTTTAATATTCCGGAAAATGGATCTTTTATTTTTCATGGTTGGAACGAAACAATGATTACATATTTTCTTGCGGTGGCTTCACCCACGCATTCTATCTTGCCTGCCTTTTATAAAAGTGGATGGGGAAATGAGGGTAATAACCCTAATATTAGATATACTGGTCAAGCTAAATATGGTTATCAACTTTCTGTTGGAAGTAATTATGGCGGGCCGCTTTTCTTTACTCATTATTCTTTTTTAGGATTTGATCCGCGTGGTAAAAGAGATTGGTATGCAAATTATTTTGTCAATAATTTCAATCAGACAATGATCAACCGCGCTTACTGTATTGAGAACCCAAAAAAGTTTGCCGGTTACAATGAAAACTGCTGGGGGTTAACCGCAAGTAATAGTATTCCCGGTGTCGGCTATTTGGCACATGAACCAGGTGTAAATGATAACGGAACAATTGCACCAACAGCTGCTATCAGTTCAATGCCTTACTTCCTGTATGAAAATGAAAACTTAGCGTTGAATGCAATTAAATATTTTTATAGAGTTCACGGCAGCGCAGTATGGGGTGACTTTGGATTTAAGGATGCATTCAACGTAAGTAAGTTTTGGTTCAATGATGACTATCTGGCTATTGATCAAGGACCAATAATTTGTATGATAGAAAATTACCGCTCACAGTTGTTGTGGAAACTTTTCATGGCAGACCCGGATGTGAAAGCGGCTCTTCCTAAAATTCCTTTCTTTGTAGATCCTTCTGATGTAATTGATAAAAAAAAAATCCCAACTGAATTTATACTAGAAGGAAATTTCCCCAACCCATTTAATCCAACGACTATTATCCGTTATCAGTTATCTGTGATCAGTCATGTACGATTGAGAGTGTATGACACTCTTGGAAAAGAAATAGCAACACTTGTCAATGAAGAACAGCAGCCCGGTGAGCACAACATAACATTTAATACTGAAAAAATTTCTAATGGAAAACAATTAACATCGGGAATATATTTTTACAGAATACAAGCCGAAGAATATTCAGCAACCGGTAAAATGGTCTTGATGAAATAGTATCAAATGATTGTCCATATCCAAAACTCCTTGCAGATAAAATAATTCACAATTATAATTGACCACCTCAAGAAAAGAAGATTAGACTTTGTCACGACGAAAGGTTGGATAAGGAATGGTACTATATTATCACAAATTGTTTAGGTATTTAGGTTTTAGTTGAGTCTTGTCTTAAGGAAACAAAGGCAGAAAGAGAGTAAAGATTTAGACATAATGAGTTTTGATATGTTGTTTTAAGGAAGACAGAAATATAAATTAAAATAGGAATTAAGTGCTGTTTGTTGGGATGAGGTTTTGGATTGCACAGGAGGAGATTCACAAACTCTCCGAAAAGTTTCGATTTTTTTTTGGGCTTTTTATTTCTTTTATTAGATTATAAGTAAAACAATCCGATTAATGAATTAGCAATCTTTGAATTTTTTAATAATAAAATATGTTTATTAATTCATGAACTTTATTCTCCTATAGATGAAAACATCTGTTAATTTGTTAATAAAATATTAAATATAATGTCTTACTATGATCATAGGTTTAGATACATCGGCAGTGGGAATCAGATCAACAGGCACTTCAAAATATATTAAGTGTCTTCTTGATACATTACGCAAAACGAATCATACAATAAAAACATTTTCGCACGGTTCACAAAATTATCTAGTAAAAAATAAATTTTTTAATTCATTACCATTTATCAAAAGAGGCGGAATTTATAGACATCTTTATAGAAAGTATTTGCTTGCATCTCAAATGAATCACGAAAAAGTTGATTGCGGTATTTTCCCAAATTATCTAATGCCGGCTAATTTTAGTAAACCAGCAGCAATAGTTATTCATGATTTATCATTTATCTCTCATCCACATTTTTATTCAAAAGCGTTTGTTCTATTTTACAAGAATCAATTAAAACAAACTCTAAAGAAGAACCCAGTAATTATTACTATTAGTGAATATTCTAAAAGATGTATTAATAAATATCTTGGAGTTAGGGAAAATGAGATTTATCTTCTACAAGCATATTTAACTTCAGCCCAAAAAGACAATAATCAATTAGTTACTAATAAGTGTAAAAATCATCCATACTTTTTATACGTTGGGCATATTGAACCTCGGAAAAATTTATCCTTTTTAATAAAAAATTTTATTGATTGGAATAAAGAAAACGGATTAAATATCAAGCTGAAACTTGCCGGAGAAGTATGGGCAAGTTCTAAAGAGATCCATAATTTGTTCTTGAATTATGCTAATCATCCTGATATTGAATTTCTAGGATATGTTTCAGAAGAGGAACTTCACGAGCTATATACTGGTGCTTCGGCATTTGTTCATGCAAGTTTTGTAGAAGGATTTGGATTTCCTGTACTTGAAGCAATGCATTATGGATTACCCATTCTATGTAGTTCTGGTTCTGGGACAGAAGAAATTTCAGGTTCGTATTCAATTAAATTTAGCGCTACAGATTCAATAGATCTTAAAAAAGGTTTTGATAAGTTGCTGATAATGCTTGATGAACGAAAAATTAACGATACGATTAAATTCTCGCCGGAGTTGATGCAAAACCAGTTAAATAAATTATTAACAGCCATCGAAAGAAAAATCAAGGATAAATGAATTGTCTGATATTTTTAACAATGATATTGAAAAAGCGGTTGAAAAAACGCTTTTATATTACAAACTATTTAATAGCGGTGTTAATTTACACGTTCTTCATACTTTTTTACTTGAACAAAAAGTATCCAAGCA
Organism: Melioribacteraceae bacterium; assembly: GCA_041658245.1. Taxonomy (GTDB): domain Bacteria; phylum Bacteroidota; class Ignavibacteria; order Ignavibacteriales; family Melioribacteraceae; genus Fen-1258. Next base: position 28,171 of record JBBAAM010000009.1, on the reverse strand, counting down.
TGAACTAGATAAAACAGTAAAATCTTTACTGGATAAAGAGAAAATCTTAATCTCAGATGACATGATCTATCTTAATAAAGAAATTGAAACTTTGTATACACGCAAAAACAAACCAATAAACAGTAAACTAACTCAAAAGCTATTGAATTTATTAAATAGAGTTCCTTTTGTATCGGCGATTGCTTTCAGCGGCGGAACAGCGAACTATGGAATTGAAAATCATGAAGACATTGACCTTTTTATAATAACAAAACCTTATACCGTTTATATAGTTTATTTAATTATCCACGTTATTTCACTCATATTTAGATCGCGAAAAATTCTTTGTGTAAATTATTTGGTTGATGAAAAAGCGATACAAATTCAATTGCAGCGCGATCTTTTTACGGCTCATCAGATAATAGCTTTGAAACCATTTAAGAATGCAGATTATTTACGTTACTTTTTAAGCAGTAACGATTGGGTAAAAAAACATTATCCGAATTTTATTATCCCGGAATCAAAACGTTTACAAAGTTCTTTTCTTTATTCCTTTTTCCGACCGTTCAATATTATGATATATTTTTTGTATCGTTTCCATTATAAAAAATACTTAGCTCTGGCTAAAGACGGGTCAGTTCTGTTAGATGAACATGTAATTAAACTTCACACTAATGATTACCGAATGAAGGTTATTAACGAATTCCATAAAGAGTGGAACAGATATTCCATCGAAAGAAATAAAATATTTATTACTTAAAAGAATATTTGAATTTGCAAAATGACTAGGCTCTTATTTACACATTCATACTTCTATAAATTTGATCCTAAACAGTGGGAGACAAAACAACCTTACCCGCCTCTTGGAACACTGTATGCCATTTCCTCTATGAGAGAAGCGGGTTATGATGTTTCATTGTTTGATACAAATCTTGCCGAATCCGTTAATGATATAATTCCATTGCTAAAAAGAGTTAAGCCGAATTACCTAATTATTTACGATGATGGCTTTAATTATTTAACAAAGATGTGCTTAAGTAAAATGCGCGAAGCCGCTTTCCAAATATCAAAAATCGGAAAAGACTTTGGGTGCAAAGTAATAATCTCTAGTTCTGATTCTTCAGATCATTATGAAAAATACTTAGACAACGGGGCGGACTTTGTTGTTATTGGCGAAGGTGAAGCAACATTAAAGGAACTAATTAAATCTCTCGAAGAAGGAAATAATAAATTATCAGAAATAAAAGGGATTGCTTTCCGCTCCGGTGGAAAAACAATCTACACACCCAAAAGAGAAATACTAACGGATCTTGATCAACTGCCATTTCCTGCATGGGAATTAATTGATATTGAGAAGTACAGAAAAATATGGACGGATAAACACGGTTATTTTTCATTAAATCTTGCAACTACAAGAGGATGTCCGTTCAAATGTAATTGGTGTGCAAAACCGATTTATGGAAACAGATATAACTCTCGTTCGCCGCAGAATGTTGTTGATGAGATTGAGTATCTTCTAGATAAATTCAAACCTGATCATTTTTGGTTTTGTGATGACATATTTGGATTAAAGCCGGGCTGGGTAAATGAATTCAACAATTTAGTCAAAAAGAAAAAATTAAAATTTAAGTATAAGATTCAATCACGCGTTGATCTTCTTCTTAACGAAAATAATATTGATTCACTTTATCAATCTGGTGCAGAAACTGTTTGGGTTGGCGCAGAATCCGGTTCGCAAAAAATTCTTGATGCAATGGAGAAGGGAACAACTGTTGAGCAAATATACAAAGCGGCAAAATTGTTGAAAGAGAAAAAGATCAAAGTTGCTTTCTTTATACAACTCGGCTACTTGGGTGAAACAAAAGAAGATATTAGAAGTACGATTGAAATGATTAAAGAACTAATGCCTGATGATATTGGTATTTCTGTCTCATATCCGTTACCGGGGACAAAATTTTATGATTTGGTAAAAAATGATCTTAAAACAAAAACTAACTGGAAGGATTCGGATGATCTTGCGATGATGTTCAGAAATACTTTCAATCCGGATTATTATAAACGGCTTCATCATTTTATTCATAGAATTTATAGAAGTAAAAAAGCACTGCTAACCATTAAATCATTATTGAGAAATCCTTTTAAGCTAAATGTTTCTTCTAGCAAAATCGCTTTATCTTATTTTTATTACTTGCCGCAAACAATCTTTGATCCTTTTATATTAAGGAAAATCGAAGGTCAAGTTGACTAAATATTTCTTAGTTAATTTATTTATTAAACCGCCAAAATATTTCTCAATAATTCTTTTGATCATCCTTGGTCTATTCCATTTCCGCTATGGAATTATTCCCGCCTGGTCAAATCTCAATTCGGATTTTCCTAACTATTACACTTCATCTAAATTACTTCTTGATGGTAAGGATTTATCCAAAATATATGATGATAAGTGGTTTCAGCAGAAGATTAACGAATATGGGATAGATGAGATTGGGAAGTTCTCTCCATTTCCTCCTCCAACTGTTTTTGTGATGATTCCGGAAGCGCTCTTTAATCCGCTAACGGCTAAAAGGATTTATCTTCTCTTGAATATAATCGTTTTATTTTTTACGGCTCTATTATTTCGGAAGGTTTCAAATTTCGGTTTTATAATGTCTATGAATTTTATTCTTCTTTCCGGAACGGCTCTAATAAATAATTTTCTTCTTGGTCAGTTTTACTTAATTCTTCTTTTTCTAATAACTCTCGGTTACTACTTTATAAAATCGGAAAAAGAGATCATGAGCGGAACATTCTGGGGGATCGGTGCAGCGATAAAGTATTTTCCATTGATATTTATACCCGCACTTCTGATTAAAAAGAAAAGCAAAACAGTTGTGACTTTATTATTGGTGATCTTTTTGATTAATCTAATAGCATTATTCTTTTTCGGTGTGGATCTCTATATTGAATTTATTAACAAAGTTTTCTTTTCTCATTTAAATGGAGAACTTTCCAGCCAATCTAAATATGCAGTTCAGTTTCAGTCATGGAATTCGCTTTTACTAAATATATTTGTTTATGATCCTATCGAGAACCCGATACCGCTTATCAATAGTCCATTCTTACTCTCATTTGTTAAAGTATTCATCTATTTATTTTTCATTTCTTTATCTTCTTATGCTATGATAAAAATTAGAAATGATAAACAATTTATATCTAAGGGAATTTCACTTTCATGTATTATAGTTTTTGTCTTATCACCAGCTTCAGCGAGCTATCATCTTTTGCTTTTATCGTTGCCGGCACTATTATTAATTGATATTTCGTTCCTTGAAAAGAAACACACTTATAGTTTAATTTTCATCGCACTTTATGTTGTAACAGGATTTGTTTCATTTGCTGTAAATAAAACAAGAATTGATTCATTCGGTTTGTTTTTTCTATATTATCACTTGTGGCTAATGGTTCTATTTTTCTTTACTACTGTGTGGTTTCTGCTATCAATGGAAGAGAAAATAAATGAGGTTAACGCCCCCTCTTAACAATACCAAAAGGAAAATTCTTTTCGACAAAAGTATATTGAATTTCAGAATTAGCATTGTTTGTTAATAATTTATTCTTAAAAATATTATTTACGGCGGTCATTACTTCATCAGTTATTATTAGCTTCATACATTGGTTATCGCCTTTACACGGCGAAATAGAAAAGTGATGAACACAAGGACTGCAATAAATATTCTTATAAATAAAAAATACATTTTGCTGGTTGTTGTAATCCGAAGGAGAGCAAGGGCCGAACAATGCAATTATTTTCTTGTTCAGTGCAAAAGCAATATGCAGCGGACCGGTATCATTTGTGATCATTAAGCAACTTTTACGAATTAACGCGATAAGTTCCATAAGAGATAATTCACCGGCAGTATTAATTATTTTTGATTGATATTTATTGTCTATTGCTTGAAATATATTTTCAACATACTCAACTTCTTCCGATGATCCAATGAGAACGATTAACTTATCGGGAAAATTTACAAGAATTCTTTTTATCAGTTCAATATAGTTTTTGCTATCCCAACGTCTTTCTATTCTAAGGTCAGAAGCATTGGGGTTAATAACAATGTATTCTTTGCAAGGATCAATTATTTTATCAAGTTTGTTGTTTAAGGAAGCAGAATCAGTTTCAAAAAGATGCCGGTAGTTATATAGCTCAGTAACAGTTGAATCGCATTTAAGAAGTTTTGCCGCTTGAAGATAAATATTATTCACCGGCACTTTCGTATTAAAGTAGATCATTTTGGAATATACCCCAAGCTGAATCCGCGATTCTTTTCTGTAGAAACCGAATTTGTACTTTGGAAAACAGAAGACTGTAAACAATGTACTGAAGTAAGAATAAATCTCCAGATCTATAAATAGATCTGCTTTGTTAATCCATAGATCAAACACTGTTTTTATAGAACTTGAGAAAAGACTAAGAATTGTATTATCATTAACTATTAGTATCTTATCAACAAAAGGGAAGCTTTGAAGTAACGAATGATTTTTAGGCGCAGTAACGAAAACTATCTGTGCATTAGGGAAGTTGTTTTTCAAAGTCATTAATAAGGATGTACTCTGTATAATGCTTCCCATTCCCATGAACTTACAGACAACAATTTTTTTTATTGTTGAATTATCCGGCTCCATTTCTTGTTTGAATTGTAAGAAAAATCGAAATATCAGATTGAGGGAAAAAACAATGGGTATCCCGACTAATTTATCTATGTATATCTTCGATTTGAGTTTCATTAATAAGTAATTTGTTCTCTATCATTACTTAACAATACTTAAAAATAGAAAGTTCATGCATAAATATTCCAAAAAATATATCAAGTGGAAGAAAAGATTAAGTTTAGTTTTAATCAACTCCGGGCGGAATGTTGTGCCCCTTGCTTTGAACAGTCTTATCTCGTTTCTCGTAATAAAATTCTCATCTTTTTCTGTTTGGGGTGAACTCGTTTCATACCTTATCATTTTTAATCTCGGAGCTCAATTAATCAGTTGGGGAAGCAAACAATATCTATTGAGAGAATTTTCTTTAGACAATCCTAAAGTAGCGACGAATTGGTTTGAGAACTTAAAAGCCAGATTACCGTTATTGATAATTGTCGCTCTAATAATTCTAATATTACAAATACCCAGCGATATCAAATTTCTGCTCATATTATGGCAGTTAATAATTTTCTTCAACCGATCTTTTGAAGTTCTAATTCTATTCTACAAGAAGATGAAATTCTTTTTACTAGTGGAAATAACGCTTTCATTAATTTCAATTTCGATAATTATTGTTTCGAATAAAAGTATAACAGTTCAATTATTATTATTTGTATTTATCACTATTGAATTAATAAGATTAATCGTTTTCGGTATATACTTTAGAAAAATATTACATTTTAATTTTTCAACTTCGATAAATCTAAAAATATTATCTGCCTGATTTATTTTTTTCCTTCTCGGTATTATTGGAATGCTTCAATCCAGATTGGACTTGTATTTTGTGGCACTATTGCTTCCTAAAAATGATTTAGCAGTTTACCAGATCTTAATTAATTATATTTTGCTCATACATGCAGCTACCGGTTTCATTATTCAGCCGTACTTAAAAGAAATATACAGAATGAACAGCCGAACTCTATCAAAATTTTCGTTTAGATTTACTTTGTTCGGATTTATTGTCTCAGTCCCGATAACTATTGCACTTGCTTTAGTACTCGAAAAAATCTACGGAATAAATATCAGCTGGCAAATGGCACTTCTTTCATTTTTATATATTGTTCCTATTTTTTATTATACAATTAGAGTGTACATTCTCTATAAGATCAAGAAAGAATCATTAATTTTATTCACAGGTATTTCTGTACTGGTTGTAAGTATTCCTCTGAATTATTTCTTGATCTCGATTCATAAAATCAATGGAGCTCTTATTGCAGGAGTAATCGGAGAATTGCTTTCGCTTTCGTTTTACTATTTCTTTGAAAAGAGAGTCGGATTAATCAGCAGCACAAAATCAATTAGTAATCAAATAGAATTAAGTCAATCGTAAACAGCAAAGTTGTATATGAATAAGATTATACTTTTCAATCCTAGGAGTGCAAATTCAAAACCCAGAATACCAAATTCGATTTTGTCTATCACAGCTTCAGTGGAAGGGGAGTATGATTATTTAATCGTAGACGGAAATCTTGAAAAAGATCCTTTGCAAAAAATAATTAATGCATTTCAAACCGGTGATTACAGATATTTTGGAATTACTGTAATGCCGGGACCTCAACTAAAGCAGGCAATTCCTATCTCTCGTGAAATAAAAAGAATATTTAAGGATGTAATAATTATATGGGGCGGATACTTTCCTTCAAATCAACCGGAAGTTGTCATTCGTTCCGGTTGTGTTGATTTCATTATAAACGGGCCCGGTGATTATGCATTTCCTAAACTTATAGATGTGTTAGAAAAAAATGAGCAACCGGACTCCATTAACAATTTAACCTTCTTCAAAGACAATAAAATAATTTTTAATTCTAAGGATGAACTATATGATCAGGATACTCTCGCTGCACTTCCTTATGATAAGCTGAATAGTTTTTATCCGCTTAAATACTATCTCGGTAAAACTTTTCTAGGAACAAAAACAATCGCTTACCATTCAAGTGTGGGCTGTCCGTTTACATGTTCTTTTTGCGGAATTGTTCCGATCTATAATGCACGTTGGAAAGGAAGATCAGCACAAAAAATTTATGACGACATTAAATTTTTAAAAGATGTTTATGGCGGTAACGCTATAGAATTTCATGATAATAATTTTTTTGTATCAGAAAAAAGGACAGTTGAATTTTCCGAGCTGATAAAAAATGAAAAGATGATCTGGTGGGGTGAAGGCAGAATTGATACCGTAAATAATTTTAAGGATTCATCTCTTGAACTAATAAGAAAAGCCGGGTGCAGAATGATTTTCTTCGGTGCTGAAAGCGGAAGCGATGAAGTTTTGAAACAGATGAACAAAGGCGGAACACAAACTAAAGAACAGATCAAACAATTCGCCGCTCGAATGAAACAATTTGATATTATTCCCGAATATTCTTTTGTGTTAGGACTCCCAGCAGAGTCAGAAAAATTAGTTATGAAACAAATTGACGACGACATAAACTTTATTCGAGAAATAAAAGAGATCAATCCCGATACGGAAATAATTATTTATATCTATAGTCCGGTACCCACCACAAATTCTGAACTATTTAAACAGGCATTAAATAAAGGATTTAAGTTTCCGGAAAAGCTTGAAGATTGGATCAACCCCCATTGGGAAAAATTTGATTTAAGGAAGAATCCTCTTACCCCATGGCTCACCGAAAAAATTGTAAATAAAATTAGAAACTTCGAAACCATACTTAATGGTTATTACCCGACTGTTTCCGATATTAAATTGTCTAAGCTGCAAAGAGCAACGATAAAGTCTTTTTCAAAATTTAGATATAAAACAAAAATTTATGCTTTGCCTTACGAGATAAAATTGTTGCAAAAATATTGGCTGCAATATCGTCAACCAGAAATAGAAGGATTTTAATTTGAATGACTTCAGAAATGAAAATTAAAAGAAGAGTTAAAAAAATAATTTCTCCGGTGCTAATTTTTCTCATTAAACGGTATTTAAACAAGGAACGAGCTTATTCTTATGAAGGAATTAGAGTAATAGTACTTCCCGGAATTTTTCATCCGGGTCTCTTCTTTAGCACAAAAATACTTTTGAACCATCTGGCTAAATATGATTTATGCGGGAAAAAAGTGTTGGAACTTGGTGCCGGTTCAGGGCTCATTTCAATTTACTGCCAGAAAAAAGGTGCTTCTGTTACCGCATCGGATATAAGTGAAAAGGTTGTCAAGAATCTGTATTTGAACTCCGGAATAAATAATGCGCCTATTAAAATTATTCACTCCGATCTGTTTGATAACATATCAGATTGCGATTTTAATTTTATTATAATTAATCCTCCCTATTTTGCAAAAGATCCGATAGTAGAGAGCGATTATGCATGGAATTGCGGAAGAGATTTCCAATACTACAGAAAGCTCTTTTTGCAATTGGAAAAATTCCAGAACAAGAAAATCATAATATTAATGATTCTATCGGATGATTGTCCTATTGATGAAATACAGATGATTGCTAAAAATAATAATTATAATCTAAGACCTGTTTCGGAAATAAAGAATTGGCTGGAAGTCAATTTTATATATTCGATTGAATGCCAAATGCAGATTGAACATCAATTAAAAAAGGGAAATCAAGTTTGAGATTAGTTAGGAATAAATTCAGCAGTTATGATAAAATGATCAGCACAACGGTTGAAAGGAAATGTATGAGATAATTTTTCATCAATTCGAGTTAAAGTTTTATATAATCGTGGAAATCGTTTCGGAAAGTTTATCATATACGGTGGGGGACTAACTGATGCCAATCCTTGAATTTCTATAATCCTAAAATTTGGTCCAAGCGCTTTTACAGTCTTAGCCACACTATGATAATACGTTGTAAATTTTACACCTTCAATGTTTGCTGTAACTCCATTTTTGTTTAATCTTCTAAATGCAGTTGAGATTTTTCCTTTTAAGAACAATGCTTGTTCCCAAGGACATATCGGCGGAATAATCACTAATGTTACTTTACCTCCGGGATTTAATATTTTACTAAGGTGTTTGAAGACGTCTGTAAGATTTTCAATGCAGTTAAGTCCGCCAAAATTTGAAAATATATAATCGAAAGAATGTACGAACAGTTTATCAAGATCTATAAAAGAAAGTTGTTGATAAGTAATATGATCGTGCAAATTAAATTCTGAAATCTTTTCATTTAATTTATTTAACATTCCTTCCGATATATCTGTGCAGTAAATCTTAAAACCGATCGTTGCCAAGAAAACGGCATCAATACCGGTACCGGAATTTAGCTCCAATATTTTATCGCTCTTCCTTAAATAGCGCAGCACATGCTTATGCGTAACCGAGCGCATCCATTTAAGAATCTCATTACCTTTTTCATACTCATCAAATATTTCTGATTGACGTGAAAATGCCTCTTTAATTGGATCGAACATATGAATTGTTGTTTGTGAAATTAAAATTAACATATTATTTGATAATTCACTTCATGCTTCTATAATGTTGACTAGTTATCCCTATCCCATAGTCCGAGTAAGTATATAAATGCATAGACATTGTATGGTACATTTGATAATTTATTACTGAGCTGATCACATATAATAGATAAAAAAATTTTGACTTGGTCACAATGCTCTCAAAATCTGCAAAAATAAATTGAAAGTAGATGTAGAGCAAAATCCCTGACTCTCCGCACAGAAAAACAAAACCTCGATTATAGCAAATGTAAATTTTTCTCGAGGTTTGTTTTTAGAGGGCAGGTTTATATTCAAATAACCTTTAACTATAACAGTATAGATATAATTTGACTTATTGGAAAATTTCGTTGAGTAGACAAAAAGAAGAAATGAATTCTAGAATGCTACTGTATATAATTTACTTCTATTGTGTAATATGAACTCCAGAGTATGAAGTGATTTGAAATTAATGCTATGGTGAAAGATTAGATCGTGATATTTCAAATGAAGTATTTTAAGAAATTGTATTCAGTTTAGCCCGTTTTCAAATACCTTCTAAACATTAAGCAACACTTTAAAAATTTCATCTTGACAAACTATGTTAAAAAATGTAAGTTGTACCAACAACCCAACAAGTTTAATTAAACCCTCTTTGTAACGGAGGAAAAGGTGAAAATTCACAAAGCAAAAACCTTACTTCTATTAATTTCTTTATTTGTCTTTAATTCATACTACGCGCAAAAACAATTTAAGATCGTATCACTTGCACCTAACTGGACGAACATAGTTGCTGCTATTAGCGGTACAAATGATCTGATTGCTGTTACGAGGTATTGCATATTTCCAGATTCTATTCCAAGATTGGTAAAAGAAGGCAAGCTTGAAATCATCGGCGGCTTTGCCGATATCAATCTTGAAAAAGTCAGATCACTAAAGCCTGATCTGATACTCACTTGTACAGGAATTCAAATCAAGTATAGAGACTTATTTAAGAAAGAAGGATTCAAAGTAATCCACATGGAAGAAACGAGTCTTAATGAAGTCTATGATAAAATATTGGAATTTGGAAAAGCTATTAACAAAGATCTTGTTGCAGGAAAATTAGTTGATGAGTTAAAATTTAATCTAAAGAAAGTTTGTCTAAAATATCAAGATGCACCTAAAGTAAATGTCTATTACGAAATAAACTACTTTTATAAATGTGTCCCGGGTAAAGATTCTTACATAACGGAGTTACTAAAAGCTGTCGGAGGTAATCCGATTTTTAGTGACCGACCCGGAATTGCACCGAAAGTTTCGTGGGATGAAATAGTAAAAGCTAATCCTGATGTTATTCTAATTCCGATTTGGGATAATGCAGGTGGACCTTACTTCGAAGGCGAAAAAGTCGGTTGGGGTACTACAACACCTTATGAGATCGCTCATCGTGAGGGTGCGCAAAATGTTAATGCAGTAAAAAATGGGAAAGTTCGTTATATAAATTCCGCGAAGACAAAACAAGCCGGACCTCAAATACCTATTGCAGCAGACCTATTCGGTAAAACTATTCATGCACCTGGTAATCTTGATCTATTGAAGATAGATAAAGTACCAGAGAAGATGGAAACAACATTCTCACAATTACTGGAATACTTTCCTCTTTACAATTATGAAGCTATAAATATGTACAAAGTTTCTTTTACTAATTAAGATCGGATTTGCCATTATGGAAATAAATCGAAAAAGTGCTCTGCCTCTCTATTACCAGTTGAAAGAGATAATAAAAGAGGATGTTGATGTTGGCAAGTATAAACCGGGGGGAAAAATTCCTTCCGAGAATGAATTGTGTGACATTTTATGTATTAGTAGAAACACTGCTAAACAGGCAATAACCGATCTTGTCTCAGAAGGAATATTATTTCGCATCCAGGGTAAGGGAACTTTTGTTGCCGAGAAAAAAATCTTCAAAGGATTGACAGATGCCTTTAGCTTTTCTTCGGAATTCAAAACGAACGGTGGTAAATTAAAAACCAAAGTGATATTTGCTGAAAAAATTTCCGAGACAAAAGAGACGCTTGAATATCTTAAGCTTAAAGAGAGTAAAGAGTTATTCCGAATTCAAAGACTAAGAGTTCTGAATGACGTACCTGTTGCACTGCAAACCTCTTATATACCAAAATTCTTTTGTCCCAATCTTCTAAAAATTGATTTATCGCAAAATTCTTTGTTCGATATTCTCAAAGAACAGTACAACCTATCGTTTAGTTATTTTACGGAAAATCTAACTTGTGTTAGAGCCGACCGCTACGAAGCAGACCTCTTAAAGGTCAAAAAGGGATCACCATTATTTCTTTTAACAAGAAAAACTTTTAATAAAAATGATGAGATCGTTGAGGTTGCACGTTCTTTTATGCCGGGAGACAGAAGTGAATTTTATTTTCGTCACGGTGAAGAGTTGAGTATTGAATTAAATCATATTATGGAATAATGAACTAATGACATTAATCCCGATTCCGCCTGAAGAAATAAATATTGATTATCAAAAGATATTTTGGTCGTCAAAAAGAATTGCTCGAATGGCAATATTCATTGCGCTTAGTGCGGTGGGTGCTATGATAAAAATTCCAAGCCCTACGGGAACAGTAGCACTTGACGCTGCATTCGCATTTTTTTCTGCAATCACTTTCGGTTGGCGCGAAGGAGCAATCGTCGCTGCTCTCGGTCATATGCTAACTGCACTAACGACCGGATTCCCATTGAGTTTTCCGATTCATTTATTCGTCGCAGTACAAATGTCAATATGGGTTTCGGTTTTCGAGTTAGTAGCTAAAAAAATTCATTTATGGGCGGGAGCTTTAGTAGCGGTCTTTCTTAATGGGCCCGTATCATCTTTACTTGTAATGCCTATCGGGGGAATCGGACTTACAGCAGCATTAATAATACCGCTTACCATTGCATCAAGCATAAATATATGCATAGCAATAACTGCTTATTTAATCATTAGTAAAAGTAAAATGGTTTAGTAAATGTTAACTGATCTACTACTTGAAAAATATAATGTTCTTAAAAAAGAAAATAATAGCGAAGCATTTAAAACGCGAAGAGTAAGAGATCTATTAATTACTGAACTAACAGAATATTTCTGGATGATTACTACTTGTGATTCAGATGGTGGAATTGGTCCAAAGAAACAGGATACTGTATTTTCACCGGCTTATGATCTTGGACGATTGGCTGCGCGAGTTCCAATCATGGAAATGCTTTCATCTGGCGCTCTACCGGTATTAGTTGTAGATACTCTTTGTGTTGAGATGGATCCTGTTGGGAAAGAAATAATTCGCGGTGTAAGAGATGAAGTCTCGGAAGCCGGATTGAATGGCGATCTTGTACTTACCGGAAGTACCGAAGATAATGTTGTTACTTATCAAACAGGAGTTGGAGTTGTTGTAGTTGGATTTGTCGAAAAAAAAGATTTCAGACCCGGAAGAAGTTTTGAAGGTGATCTTGTTGTTTGCCTTGGTGTTCCTAAATCCGCACCCGAGTATAAAGTGCACTATGCAGATAATGGAATAGCGAACACCAAACTTATTAAACAATTAAATTCATTCGATTTCATACACGATATTCTTCCTATCGGTTCAAAAGGAATTTCTCATGAGTTTAGGGAACTTGCAAAGAGCGCTAATCTTTCTCCTTTCTATTATGAAGGAATAACATTAGATATTACAAAATCCGGCGGACCTTCTACTTGCTGTCTTGTCTCCTTACAAAAGAACAAATTGGATCTTTTAAAAGATAAAATAGATAAACCGATTACACTAATTGGGGAGTTAAGGAAGCGGTTAAATGTTTGAAACACTTGAAAGAGGTTCGCTTCAAGTTGATCTCTTAAGATTTAAGTATAAAAATAGTCTTACAGATATTTTTAATACTCTCAATTTCAAAATAGAAAAAGGAGAGTTTGTTGGACTAATGGGAAGAACAGGGGCTGGAAAAACTACAGCTATGATGCTCTTAAATGGATTGATCCCTCATTTTCTTGAAGGCGAGTTCGAAGGCAACGTAATTGCCAATACTATGAACACTCAGCGATATCATATTCAAACAATGGCGCGGTTCATCGGATTAGTTATGCAGGATCCTGAAACACAAATTTTTGGTATTACGGTTGAGAGAGATGTTGCTTTCGGTCCTTCCAACCTTGCTTTTGGAAAAGAAAAGATTAAAGAAGTCGTTAGTAAATCACTGAAAGCTGTCGGACTTGAAGGTTATGAAAAAAGAATTACATCAGAACTATCCGGTGGAGAAAAACAGAGACTTGCAATTGCCGGTGTGCTTGCTATGGAACCGGAAATTTTAGTTCTCGATGAACCCACTTCTGAACTAGATCCAGTAGGCAGAGAAGAAATATATAAACTTTTATCCGTCTTGAAGAAAAAAGGTGAAGTTACAATTTTAGTTTCTGGTCATGATACCGAAGAAATGTTAGAATATGCTGATCGGATAATAGTTTTAGACAACGGGCGAAAAGTTTGGGAAGGAAGACCTTCGACTTTATTTAAGGATATTGTTCTAACCAAAAAAAACGGCATTCGTCCTCCTGAAGTTTCTGAGATAGGGAATTGTTTTCAAAAGCAAGGTCTTTTAGATCAAGATTCCGTTTTCATAAATAAAAATGAATTTCTACAATTTGCAAAAAATAATTTCACTTCTTTCAAAATTTCAAATAATGGCTCGGAAAAATATTATTCAACAAATAATAATCCTGTTGCGATCGAAACTAAAGACTTGTCATTTTATTATCAGCAAAAGAATTCTGTATTAAATGAATTGAATATAAAAATTTATAAGGGAGAGTTTGTTGCTTTGATCGGAAAGAACGGCGCAGGCAAAACAACTTTTTCAAAACAACTGAACGGATTGCTGAGACCAACAAACGGCGCTGTTTTTATAAATGGAAATGATATTAGTCAACTTACAACAGCGCAATTGAGCAAAGAAGTCGGTTATATTTTTCAAAATCCCGATCATCAGATTTTCTCAGCGACAGTTTACGATGAAGTTGAGTACGGATTGAAGAGAATGAATTTGACAGAAACAGAAAGATCTGTAAGAATAAATACTGCATTAGAATTTGTCGGATTAGAAAAATTTACAAATCGTCATCCGTTTACTCTCGGAAAAGGGGAACGACAGAAATTAGCCTTTGCTACTGTTCTTGCAATGGAACCAAAGATTTTAATCATTGATGAACCGACCACTGGTCAAGACTGGGACGGAACAAATAAAATGATGGAGATGCTTGATAAACTTCATCGACAAGGGCATACAATTTTAATGATCACTCATAACATGCTTCTTGCAGCCGAATATACTGATCGTGTTATTGTTTTTTCAAACGGAAAGGTTATGCTCGATGATCCGCCGGAAAAAGTTTTTTATGAATCTGAAATCTTAAAAGCAGCATCAATCACAGCACCTGATTGTGTAACTATTGCTGGAGAATTAAGAAGTGCCGGCTACAAAAATTATCCAGTTACAATAAATGAACTACAAAATGACTTATTAGAACAATTAGCTAGGAAAGAAAATGTTAATCGAGTATTACCCTTCGGAAAGTTACGTTCATAGGTTAGATATTAGGACAAAAGCGCTAGGGTTTTTTGTTATTACAATCATCTCGTTTGTATTCCTTTCACCGATAATTAATTTATTAATTGTTTTTTGTACATGCGTAATTCTTTTCACTATAAGAACACCGTTTTCGGGAATAAAAAAAATACTTAAACCGTTGCTGCCGATTTTTATTTTGATGCTCTTAATTACCGGCTTCACTTATCCGGCAAGTAATTTCACATCTGAAGCAAATCAAAGAACACTTTTCTCATTAGGAACATTTCCCTTTACGCTAGGCGGATTTCTATACGGTATTACTCTTGTCTTAAGAATTTTCATTATGGTAATCACATCTACCATTGTAACATATACAACACCGATAGAAGATATCTTACAGTTGTTAAAGAAAATAAAAATTCCGCATCAATTTGCTTTTATCATCACAACCGGAATAAGATTTATTCCTACGATGCAAAAAAAATCAGAAATGATTCAAGAAGCACAAAAAGCAAGAGGTGCCGAAATTGGTAAAGGCGGATTAATTAAAAGCGTCAGCTCTTACATAACAGTACTTATTCCGTTAATTGTTGATTCACTAAGAATGGCGGACAACCTTGCTATTGCAATGCTTAATAGAGGATTCGGGGCAATGAAGACAACAACGGATCTAAATGAAATAAAAATGAGAACAAGAGATTACCTGATTTGCTTTACTGAAGTAATATTAATTGCAATTGCTTTCTGGATTAGATCGAAAAACATCGGAGGGCTATAATGATAAATCAAACGTTATCAAATGAAAAAATGAGTAAAACAAAGAGACAAATTTTTTTCAAAAAAGTTTATGGAACTTTATTAGGTGTTGCTTACGGTGATGCAATGGGAATGCCTACTTCTCTAATGAACCCGGTTATGATTCGAAAAATATTTCCCGAAAGAATCACGCAATTACTTCCTGCACCTAAAGGTCATGTGATTCATGATGGTATGAAAGCCGGACAGATTACAGATGATACTCAGCAAACATTATTACTTATTGATCTATTTCTTGAAGAGAAAAGATTTACGAAAGAAGGTGTTGCAAGAAAATTATTGGAATGGGCTAAAAGCTTAAATGCTTTTGAGACTTTGATTCTCGGACCGAGTTCGCTAAGAGCATTAAAGATGATTGACTCCGGAGTTTCTATTGATGAAGCCGGCTGGATGGGTGATACAAACGGTGCCGCTATGAAAATTTCTCCTGCAGGAATTGTAAATCCCGGGAATTATGATGCGGTTGTAAAAGACGTTGCTGAAATCTGTATACCAACTCATAATACAAATATTGCTATAGCAGGTGCCTCCGCAATTGCTTGTGCTGTCTCTGCAGGAATGGTTGATAAAAATTTAGATTCTATAGTTGATGCTTATATGTACGGAGCTGAAGAAGGGATGAAGTTGGGAAGACAATGGTACGGAGCTTCGATAATAAAACGTGCAGAGTATGCACTAAAGATTATTCGTTCGGGAAAAACCGAAGAGGAAATATGGCAAGACTTATATGACTATATCGGCGCAGGTGTAGCAATGTCTGAATCAGTTCCTTTGGCTTTAGCTCTTGTTGTTTATTACAACGGCGATCCGATGAAGACTGTAGAAGCGGCTACGAATTTAGGCGGGGACTGCGATACGATCGCTGCTATTGCTGGAAGTATTGCCGGTGCATTTTCAGGTTCGGATGTTTTTCCGAATGAAATAAAGGAACGGTTGAGCAAAGTCAACAATATTGATTTTGAAAACTACGCAGAAAGGTTAACAGAAATATTGGTAAGCGAATAAGAGCAATTAGCTCAACCAAATAAAAATTGTAAACAAGGAGATAGATAGCATGACTACGCGGAAGATGAGTCTAAGGAATTTTCTATTGTTTGCAGTTATTTTCATAGTTGCCTCCACTTCAGATTTATTCCCGCAGAAAAAGGAAATATTAATTCCTAAGATCTCTCAGCAAGTTATTTATGGAAAAATCACCGATCAAAACGGCAAACCTCTGATCGCTCAAGTGCAAGTCTGGTATTATCCATTAACCAAAGTTGTTATGCCGTTCGGAGATAAAAAAGTTGAAGGGAGAACAGACAACTTAATTCAAATGAAATATTCTACAAAGGATGGATATTATTCTGTAAAAATTCATGCAGATACAATTGTTTTAATAATTACAAAAGGACCGGAATGGAGTTTAGTCAAAGAAAAATTTGCCATAAAAGAAAAAGAGTTTAATGGAATTGAATACAATGTTACACTAAAAAAATTATATGATATGAGTAAACTCGGTTGGTTCTCCGGAGATACTCATCATCATAGTATTTATAGCGACGGGCATCAGAATCCTTCGGAAATCGCTCATGCAATGAAAGGTGTTGGTTTATCATGGGGAATGCTTACAGATCATAATTCCGATACTGGAAAAAAAGAATGGCTCGGAAATAAAATACAAGATTTTATTCCGATTGCCGGTTGTGAAATCTCCACTGAAGCTTCGACTACATCAATTGAAAATGGTTACGGTCATCTAAACCAAACTTTTATTGATAAGATGAACGGGAAAAATGTTGGCAATCCGAATATTTGGGCACGGGCAATTTTTGACGGTAGCGAAGATGTACAAAATATGATTGATCTTACTCATCAGCAAAATGGTTTGATAGCGGTTAATCATCCGTTTCAGGCTTGGGATTGGGCGGGAAGATATAAGTCGTGGGGCAAAGTAAAAAACTTGGATGCAATTGAAGTATGGAACGGTGAACCGCCTCATTCATTTACTTATAACGATTGGGATACTGCACATACTAACATCAACACACTTGCTGTTCATTCGTGGTTCTCATATTTAGATGAAGGCAATAAGATTTCCGGAATTGCAGGCTCGGACTGTCATGATATTTATGGAACGAGTTCTTATCCAAAAGGAGAATATTACTGGACAATCACAACAGGCAATCCAAGAACGTATGCTTATTCCAAAAAATTATCCGAGTCGAATATTAAATCCGCTATTAAAAAAGGAAATTTGTTTCTTACTTCGAATTTCGGTCCTCTTCTTTTACTAACTATCAATGGAAAAAATCCTGGCGAAGTTATAAATGTAACACGAGATAGAAAAATTAAGATTACCGTAAAAGTATTAGCTAATCAACATCTCTTAAAATCCGAAGAAGGAGTCAGAATAATTTTTAACGGAAAAATTATTAAGAAGTTTACGACCGATACTTCATATACCTATCGCGATAGCATAACTATTGTAGTAGATAAAGACGGCTGGATTCTTGCCGAAGCATTCGGACAATGGCCGATGTATTCTATAACTAATCCTGTGTTTATAGATATGCCTCCTTACGGAGATTTTATAAAAACCAAATGGGTAGATCCGGTTGAAGCTACAAAGTGGAATCAATTTCGACAGCATCCTGAAATTAATCTCTTAAACGGACCTACAAACTGGAAAGACACTAAGGATTCTTCTACTAATATAAAAACTAAACAACAACCAAACTAAACCAATGACAGGAGGAGTAACATGAAAAACACGAAACAATTTCTAACTTTTTTAATTGTGGCTTTTGTTTTTTGCGGATTATTATTTGCGCAAGAGACAACACAAGAAAAGAAGACTAACAAGGAAGTCATCTCTGCGCAATCATTATCCAAAGTAACTAATGCGGAAGATATGGCTGAAGCTCTTAAATCAATTCCCGGTGTTTATGTTCGTTCCGGACAAATTAATATTAGAGATGCAACTGCAAACAAGATTCTAATTTTAATTGATGGGCAACGAATGAATAATGCTCAGAGTGGTGGATACGATGTAACCACACTTCCAATTGATGCTATTGAGACCGTTGAAGTTCTACGCGGCGGAAATTCTGCCCGTTACGGTTCTGATGCAGTTGGCGGTGTAGTTAATTTCATTACAAAGAAAGCTAAAGAAACATCTAAAATGGATTTAGGTTTAAGAGCAACTTACGGATCATTCAATTCCCAGTTCTATAATGTTTATACTTCAAACACATTGGATGATTTCAATTATTATTTATCGTATAAACGAAGACAGAGCGATGGTGATTACAAGTATCTCCTATTGGACGGTACAGAAAAGACAAGAGAAAACAATTATTCCAAAGGTGATGATTTTCTTGTAAAACTCGGTTATAAACTACCTGCTAATTCTAATCTTCTTTTTACAGGTCAACTCGGACAATCAGAAAATGGTTCTCCCGGCAGCGTGAAAGGATTAAAGAACTTTGCAACAATCACACCTCGTGCGCTTCTTAGAACGAATAATTCGTACTTTAATCTAAGCTACAACATACCGGAAGTTTTTGGAAAAGCTAACTTGAACGCAAACAGCTATTATCAATATTTCAGAACACGGTTCGATGATCCGGATTCTTGGGGCGGACCGACAAAAAGCGATCATAAAGTAAATGCTTATGGAGTGGAATTAACTCAAAATAATCCTGTAATAGAAAATTTACTTAATCTTACTTACGGTTATGCTTACCGCCACGATAATGCTAATAGTACTTCAATTGGTGATAAAGACCGCAGCACACATAGCGGACATCTTTCTGCAAACTTTGGTTTTAAGAATGTAGGATTCTATTTCGATAACATTTCTATTGTTCCTGCTGTTCGTTATGATGCTCCTTCTGATTTCGATAAAGTATTTAGTCCAAAAATTAGTTTTATGGTTTCAAGTACGGATGCTTACGCATTAAACATCAGCACACACTGGAGTAAATCATATAGAGCTCCAACCTTTAATGATTTGTGGTGGCCGGAAGATGCATACACTGTCGGAAATCCAAACTTAAAACCTGAATATGGAACAACCATTGAAGCTGGTTACGGTGTTACACTTCCATTCATCAATACACAGATAAGAATGAATTATTTTGTTAGTGAAATGACCGACCAAATCATTTGGGCTCCAAGAGCAGATTTTAAATGGATGCCTACGAACGTGGAAAAATCAAAAACCAGCGGACTTGAAACTTACATCGGTACAAAAGTATTTGATAATAAGTTGAAGTTGGAATTAAATCATACATATATGGATGCACGCGATAAAAGTGGTAAAGCAAATGATGGTAAACTTTTAATATATCGCCCATTTCACAAAGTAGATTTCAACACTGCGCTTGTTATTGATATTTACGAGATAAATATTAATTATCAATTCTTAAGTCAACGTTATGTAGATGTAAAGAACACAGCTGCTTTATCTGATGTAAGCCGTTGGAATATGAACGTAGGAGTAAATCCGATTTTGTTCGATTTGAAATGGATGCTTAGATTGGATCTCAACAATGTATTTAATAAGAGTTATCGTTTGAGCGATGGTTATCCGATGCCAGGCAGAGAAGTACGAATGACCGTCGGGCTAAGCTTACAGTAGTTTATTCTAATTGAACGATTAAACCTGGGGAGATGCACGGATGAAGTATTCCGTGCATCTCTCTAGTTTTAATTTACAGTTTACGTAAAATGAAAACTAAGGTGAGGAATGAAAAATGAAAACCTCAATCATAAAAATTACTATAATAATTTTATCCATTCTTATTTGCAGCCAATCGCTTGCTCAGAATAGTAATACAGTTAGCGGTACAGTAAAGGATGAGAAAACAGGAGAAGTACTTTTTGGTGCGAATATTTATCTAAAAGGAACGCACATCGGCAGCGCTGCTAACGAAAACGGAATCTACTCAGTAACACAAGTTCCCGCGGGTAGATGGATTGTTGTTTGCAGTATGCTGAATTATATTAAACAAGAACGCGAGATAAATATTGACGGAGATACGAGACAAACAATTGATTTTTTGCTGAAGAATGATGAATTAACTTTTTCTGAAGTAGTAATTACTGCAACTCGTAGTGAAGCGCTCGTTACTTCTATTTCGGTAGCAACAGAAGTATTAACAACTGCAAAACTTGCCGAGTCTAATGCAAAAAATGTCGGAGAAGCTCTTTCATCAATTGGCGGATCATTAATAAAATCTTACGGAGCTTTGGGTTCCCTTCAATCAATTTCACTCCGTGGTTCAACCGATTCGCAAGTTTTAATTCTTGTTGATGGTCAGCGTTTGAACAACGCCCAGCAAGCTTCGGTAGATATGAGTACAATTCCAATTGATTTGATTGAAAGGATAGAAGTAGTTAAAGGGGGTCATGCAGCTTTATACGGAAGCGATGCTGTCGGGGGAGTAATAAATATTATTACTAAATCTATGGCGGGAAAAAATCTTCTCAACTACCGTGCTAATGGAACATTCGGTTCATTCAACACACGTGTCTACGATGCGTCGGTAGGGCAGGGGTTTGGCAATTTCGATTACTTTGTTTCATATAATAGAACTCAAACCAATGGAAATTTTGAATACACAAATAAAAAAGGAATTAAAACAGATCTTGTGAATGCTGATACAAAATCTGATAACATTTTTTTGAAAGCAGGCTATTCATTTTTTGATCATTCCCGCTTATCTGCATTTCATAAATACCGTGAATCAGATAACGGTTCACCCGGTTCAATTGATTATCCGAATCTAACTGCAAGAAGCAAAATAATTAACAACCACTCAAGTATAACTTATGAAGGACTAATCTTAGGTCCATTTGCTTTTAATGTTAATTCCTACATGATTAAAAACGAATTCCGTTATATAAATCCTGCATCGTGGAGCGGACTTGAAGAAAGTATCTATAATAGTAAAGCGCTTGGTGCGTTACTACAAGCGTTTACGGATCTAAATGAATATGGTTTGCTTTCGTACGGATATGAATTTAGACAGGATGATCTTCAAAGCAAACGCTTGGTTAAAAGTGCGGAAGTACCTTTCATTGGAAACCATGTTCGTAATGTTCACAGTTTATATTTTCAAAATGATTGTAGTTATAATTTTGATCAACTTTGGAAATTGACAGTTGTTCCGGCAGTTCGGCTTGATAATTATCCCGAAGCAGGAATCGGTTCTCAATTCTCTCCTAAAGTTGGAATAACTTTAAGTCATAATGATGAATGGCGCGGATCAATTAGAGGAAATATCGGAAGAGTGTTCAGAGCTCCAACTTATAACGATCTTTACTGGCCGGAAGATACATGGACGGTTGGCAATCCGGACTTGAAACCTGAAAAAGGTATAACATACGATTTCGGATTTATCGCACAATTTATTTCAATGGGCAGTTGGAGTATTGAAGCAACATATTTTGCAAGCAAGCTTGAAGATTTAATTCTGTGGGCTTCAACGACCGCCAAATGGACGCCGACAAATGTTGCCAAAGCAAGTATCACCGGTATTGAATCAAAAGTTACTTGGAGAGGATTTGAAAATCTAATTAAAGTTCAAGCATCATATACAAATATGAGCGCTAAAGATGATAGTGAGAATCTAACAACATCTGGAAAATATTTAATCTACAGACCAAAAGATAAACTTGATCTCTTATTCAATATTAATTATGGAATAGCTTCTTTGAATCTTTTCTATGATTATGTTGGAAAAAGATTTCACGATGCCGATAATAAAATCGAGTTGGATAGTTACAACTTGATTAATGCAAACATTGGCATTACTCCAAATCTTTTTGGTGTTAATTTTAATCTCAGATTGGAAGTAAACAATCTTGGGAATAAAGAATTGCAGATTACGAAAGGTTCTCCTGTACCCGGAAGAGAAATTAGATTTTCAGTCGGCTTAGGCGGATCCATTGCCGGTCTAAATTAATTTTACTTTTACTGAACTGAAGGAACTTGTTATGGAAAATGATTTTATTGTTAGAGATATTAATCTTGCCTCAAAAGGCAAGCAGTCAATCGAATGGGTATCTAAGTGGATGCCCGTTCTGGATAATTTGTATCGGCAATTTAAAACTGAGAATGTATTTGAGAATAAAAAAGTTGCTTTATGTATCCATCTTGAAGCAAAGACAGCTTATTTAGCATTAACGATAAAAAAACTTGGTGCTGAAGTTTGGGTAACAAGCAGTAACACTCTATCCACAAAGGATGAAGTAGCAGCCGCTCTTGCTGTTAATGGGATTCATGTTTATGCAAAACATGCCGCTACCCACGATGAGTATTGGTCGTATTTGGAAACAATCTTAAAAAACAAAATGGATATTACTGTTGATGACGGAGGCGATATTTGTGAATATCTTCATGCACATCCTGAATATGGAAAAAATTTAAAAGGAATCTGCGAAGAAACAACCACAGGTGTTAACCGGTTGAAAGAATTAGAAAAATCAGGCAAACTTCTTTATCCGGCTATTGCGGTCAACGATGCAAAATCCAAACATCTTTTTGATAATAAGTATGGAACTGGACAATCTACATGGACTGCTATTACACAATTAACAAATATGAACGTGGCGGGTAAAACAGTTGTCGTTGCAGGTTACGGCTGGGTAGGCAGAGGAGTGGCGGCAAGAGCACAAGGAATGGGTGCAGAAGTAATTGTAACCGAGATTGATCCGTGGAAAGCTCTTGAAGCAAGAATGGATGGACACCGTGTTATGACAATGTTCGACGCTGCATCACTAGGAGACTTTTTTGTAACTACAACCGGTTTTAGTAATATAATAAGGATGGAACATATCGAAAGGATGAAAAACGGCGCGTTCTTATCAAACGCCGGTCATTTCGATTTCGAGATTGATATTCCGTCTTTAAAGAAAGAAGCAAAATCATATCAAGTTGTACGCGATGAAGTAGAAGAATATATTCTTTCAAACGAAAAGAAAGTTTATGTTCTTGCACGAGGTGGAATAATAAATATTGCAGGCGGACTTGGTCATCCTGCAGATATTATGGACCTATCGTTTTCGGTGCAATTAGGATGTTTACATTTTTTACTTTCAACTAAAGATCTGGGACCAAAGGTTTATAAAGTTCCAACAGAGATTGACAGACTTGTTACTGAAGAAAAATTAAAAGTGGAAGGAATTACAATAGACAAATAATCTAGAGGTTTCGCTATGGATTTATCAAGAGTATTTAACATTTTAGGAATTCCGATTTTAATGCTGATGGCATGGCTACTCTCTACAAACAGAAAAGTTGTTAACTGGCGCGTTATAATTTGGGGACTTGGAATTGAATTAATCTTTGCACTGTTTGTATTTGTACTACCGATTGGTACTCAAGTTTTTCTTGTTGTAAATAATATTGTTAACAGTGTTCTTGATAGCGCAACTTATGGGACACAATTTGTTTTTGGCAGACTAGCATTAGGACCCGGAACAACTTCTGCATCGGGTGAACCCTCTCTTGGTTTTATTTTAGCTTTTCAAGGTTTAGCCGTTATTATTTTCTTTGCAGCTCTTGTTGGTATACTTTACTACACTGGAATTATGAGCAGAATCATTCGACTATTTTCTTACGTCTTTTCTAAACTGATGCGGATAAGCGGCGCAGAATCATTATGTGCATCGTCAAGTGTCTTTGTAGGTGTTGAAGCTGGATTAATAATTAAACCTTACTTAAGTAGAATGACCCGTTCTGAATTAAATACAATTCTTACAGCAGGAATGGCAACTATCGCATCAAGTATGTTAGCCGCATACATTATGATATTAAAAGGAACTTTCCCTACAATTGCAGGACATCTTGTATCAGCTTCTATTATGAACATTCCGGCGGCAATCATCATGTCGAAAATTCTTTGTCCTGAGACTGATACTCCTGAAACCATTGGACAACAAGTTAAATTATCATACGAAAGGGAAAGCAGTCTATTTGAAGCGATCATTAATAATGCTAATTCAGGAGTAAAATTGGTTGTAGGAATTGGAACGCTTCTACTTGCAGTTCTTGGCCTGATGTCATTAGCAGATAAAATTTTTGTTTTGGCAGGGTCGCAGATCAATAATTTGTTTTTGATAAATGTTGATTGGACTTTAAAAGGTTTACTCGGATATCTCTTCTATCCTTTTACTTTAATAATTGGAGTACCATTTAACGATGCAATTCCTGCAGCAAAGTTAATTGGCGAACGATTGATTCTTACGGAAGTAACAGCGTTTCAAGATCTTGCAACACAATTTTCTTCCGCAACACCGATCTCACCGCGTGCAGCAGTAATGGTTACTTATGCTTTAACCGGTTTTGCACATGTTGCATCTGTTGCTATCTATGTAGGCGGTTATATAACTCTTGCACCTAATAGAATGAAAGATATGACTTCGCTTGGTTTTCGAGCATTGTTGGGTGCAACTCTTGCGTGCTTATTAACTGCATGTTTTGCCGGATTATTTTTCAGCAACAATTCAATATTGTTAGGTCCATAAATTGGAAAAGGAAAATATTCTGGAGATAGTTAAGAAAATGCCGAAGGTAGAATTGCACCTTCATTTAGAAGGTGCTTTTACCTTTGAATTTTTATTTGGTTTGATAAAAAAATATAATGACGGTGAAATAAAAAGCATTGATGAACTTAAGCAGAGATTTATATTTAAAGACTTTCAGCATTTTATAGAAATGTGGTTCTGGAAAAATAAATTTTTTAAAATGGTAGAAGACTTTGAAGAATCTACGTATCAAACAATTAAAAACCTTTCTTCTCAAAATGTAATTTATGCAGAAGTATTTTTCTCGCCATGGGATTTTGAACCGAACGGATTGAAAGTAGAAGCAATTGCAGAGGCGACTATTTCTGGTATTATAAGAGCAGAATCTGAATTCCCAATCAAATGTGGTTTAATTGTAGATATAGTTCGTAACCATGGTTCAGCTACTGCAATGAACAGGTTAAATCAAATTACACCCTTCCTTAATAAAGGAATTATTGGATTAGGATTGGGCGGGAATGAGAGAGATTTTCCCGCTTCTGATTTCAAAGAAGTTTTTCGCGAAGCAAAAAAACGTGGATTTAGATTAACTGCACATGCCGGTGAAGCTGCCGGTCCAGAATCTGTTTGGTCTGCAATATTGGATCTTGAAGCAGAGAGAATTGGTCATGGAGTTCGTGCAATTGAAGACCAACGTTTAGTTAATTACATAATTGATAAAAAAATCCCACTGGAAGTTTGTATCACCAGTAATTTAATGACTAAAGTATATTCGTCCTTGTACGAACATCCTTTTCCAGATTTATTTATGAAAGGAGTTAGTGTAACTATTAATTCAGACGATCCGCCAATGTTTGGTGCCGATATAACTGATGAATTATTCCTTCTATATAATAGATTAAATTATTCTGTAAATGATTTATTAACCCTAACAAGAAGTGCTATTAATGCAAGCTTTCTCAATAATTCAGAGAAGAAAAAATACCATCTCGTAATTGATAATTACGCTACTTCTATTCATTAAATTTTTAAGATTATTTATTTACACATTAGAACTTTTATAGTATTGAAGTCCTAATATGAAACAAATATTTTACTTGGTCACAATTTGGTCACAGTGCTCTCAAAATCTGCGAAAATAAATTGAAAGTAGAGGTAAATAAGAATCCCTAACTCTCCGAAAGACTTCGATTTTATCGGGGCTTATTTATTTCTCGTGTTATCTTATCACTAAGTAGTATCTCTAATCAATGATCATTTTTCTGTTGAATAAAAGAAAAGCCAAAAGTAAAGTAAGTTGAAATTAAAAGTACTTGTTCGAAGAATAAGATAAATATATATTTCACGTACAAATAATGGTCGTCAATTGCATTTCTTGCAATTGAGTTAAAAGGGAATAAGGTGAAAATCCTTAACAGTACCCGCTGCTGTAAGCTTCATTGAAACTGTTTACCAACCTTGGTCAATGTTCCATATAAGGAATGTGAAGGCCGGTAAAAGGAAGCAAGTCAGAAGACCTGCCGTTATTGTTTAATCGAATGCTTTCGGGTAAAAAGCTAAGAATGATTTGTATCTCATCACCGTACTTAAATCCTTCTTAAAACTTTATACCCGTGCAATTTTTGAATTCTTAAAGTGATTATAAAGTCATATGAATCTTATCAGAAATATTAGAATTGTAATTCTTATCGGTCTTATTTTTTTCTTCAATTCTTGTAGTGATACAAATACTTCCAACAGCACAATTAAAAAACAACAGAATAATAGATCAATTTACAAAGATCAGTTAAAGATAGAATACTCTAAAAGTTTTGAAATTAAATATCTCGACAGTGCAAAGGTCATTAATGTTTTTGCCCCTGATAAGAGTAGAAAAGAAATATTTCAATATCTCTTACTTCCTAAAAATGTTAGTATCCCTAAAGGTTATGATCATGCACAGATAATTCGAACACCGATCAATACCGCAATAGTTTTAACTTCTATTTATGTAGGATTTCTTGATAAACTAAATTTAATAGATAAAATCATAGCAGTAGATAATTCAAAATATATCTATTCTGCTAAAGCAAGAGAATTAATTGAGAATGGAAAAATCACCGAAGTTGGTGATTCATACAGTCTTAACATCGAAAAAGTTTTCAGTCTCAAGCCGGATCTGTTATTCACTTACGGTAATGGCAATCCATATATTGATGGGGATCCAAAACTTATTCAAAATGGAATTCATATTGCATCAGGAACATTTCATTTAGAAAATTCTCCTTTGGCAAGAGCCGAATGGATAAAATTTATAGCAGCATTTTTCGATAAAGAAAAAGAAGCCAACGATGTTTTTGATGGAATCTCGAAACGTTATAACAAACTGACTGAGCTGACTCAAAACATTTCTTATAGACCGACAGTTTTTACAGAAGCACAATTAGGCGGCGTTTGGTATGAGCCGGGCGGGAATAGTTATATGTCTAAGCTGTTAAACGATGCTGGAGCGGAGTATTTGTGGAAACAAGACCAATCAGCAGGAAGTCTTAAATTAAATTATGAACAAATTTTTGAGAAAGCTCACGATGCAGATTTTTGGGTGAACGTACATTTTTGGACAAAACTAAGTGACGTATTAAAAAATGATCCCCGTAATTCTAAATTCAAAGCGTTTCAAACAAAAAATATTTATAACAACAACGCATCATTAAATCAATTTGGTTTTTATGAATATTGGGAAACAGGTGTTATCAATTGCGATTTGGTATTAAGTGATCTAATTAAAATATTTCACCCGGAGCTTTTGCCGGATTATAAATTTAAATATTATAAAAAGATTTCGGATAATTAATGTCTATTCTAAAAAGAAAAAAAATTATTGCAGCATTTCTTTTTTTATTACTAGGACTTTCATTCTTTTTTGATATAGTCCTTGGTTCTGTAAGAATACCATTAAGCGAAGCGTTGAAAATATTAACGGGTTCCTCTTCGGGAAATTCAGTTTGGATAACTATCATAACAGAATTTAGAATACCAAAAGCTATCACAGCAGTTCTGGCGGGAAGCGCTCTCTCTGTTAGCGGATTATTAATGCAAACTTTTTTTAGAAATCCGTTAGCAGATCCTTTTGTTCTAGGGATCAGTTCCGGTGCGAGCTTTGGCGT
>JBBAAM010000008.1:0-79724 GCA_041658245.1 Melioribacteraceae bacterium | reverse complement strand
TTGTTCTTAAATGATAGATTGTTCATGATAAGTCTCCTATGATGTTAGATGCAAAACAAACGAATCTATGAGACTTTTCAAACATAACATCTGACCGCTTTAAACGTTGCGGCATTTGTGTAATAATAAAGTTGCGTTGACAAAACTGTCATTGTTTTTCTGAGCGGCCCGTCAGAGCCGGGCAAGCTGTGTTAAGCGCAAGAGTGTATGTTTGCATAATATACTAAGGTTTTTTATATAGTTAATCTTTCGTATATTTTTAACAAAAAAATAAGAATCCAATGAAAAACTATTCATCGAATGAAATACTTGAAATACTCAAACGACACAAAGAATTATTGAAAAGATATAAAGTTAAAAGAATTGGATTGTTTGGTTCGTTTTTAAGAAATGAATCGAATAATGAAAGCGATATTGATTTGTTGGTTGATTTCGAAGAGAAGTCGCTCGATAATTTTATTGACTTAGCATTTGAACTCGAAGAAATATTTGATAGAAAAGTTGACCTCCTGACTGAAAAAGGAATAAGTCCATATATCCTGCCATACGTTCAGAATGAGGTTCGTTGGTATGAAGCATGACAAAGTATATTTGCGACATATACTAGATGAAATTGAATTCATTCAAAAAGCATTAGCAAACCTCACTTATGATTCATTCGTGGAAAGTGAAATCTACACAAGAGCATTTTCAAGAAGCATTGAAATAATTGGTGAAGCAGTTAAAAATCTATCTCAGAATTTTAGGAATGAAAACAGCGATATTGATTGGAAGAAGATTTCTGGAATGAGAGATAAAGTTATTCACCAATATTTTAGTGTTGACTATGATTTAATTTGGGATGCTGTCATAAATAAACTTCCTGCCATAGAAAAAAAAATTAAAGAAATACTAGATTAAGATAGAAACATTTAATAGTCGTCAAAGACCACTCTTAACGAAAGCAATAATAATTCAGTCAAGGTTTGGACTTTGACACATGTAACAGATTTAATATTTTATTTTATGGAAATCGAAATATCAAAAAATTATAGTATACGAAGACTTCAGCAATGGTTGGATTATGAGCTATCAACATTATTGTTAATGCTCTTAAGTTGGTTTTGGAATATTGCATTGGTCCTGATGATAATAGCTGCGTTCATATTTACTCCATTTATGCTAAAAGTATTGTTCGAGGAAAGACGTTTCGGCTGGATAGTATTTTTCTTTTTGCTGGTAATTCTTCCTGCTACCGCCGCATTGTTTTTAAATATTGATTCAACTTACAAATTTGCTATTGAGCTGATTCCTCTAGCATTATTTTATTTTTATTGTTTTGTTCTAAGATTAGCAATTAAGGATTGGTAAATCATTAATTCACGTTACGCAGTCCACATGAAAAAACTTAGCCACTAAGGCACAAAGACACAAAATCTTCACAAAGTTTATGTTTTTCTTGGTGAAACCTTTGTGCCTTAGAGACTTCGTGGCGAATCTTTCCTTTCTGCGTAACATGAATCATTAAGTTAAAATTGAATTAATATGGAACCTATATTCTTTAAAAAACAATCCGATCTTAGAAAGTGGTTTGAAAAGAATCATGAGAAAGAGAAAGAACTTCTTGTTGGTTTTTACAAAAAAGATTCCGGAAGACAAAGTATTACCTGGCCCGAATCGGTTGATGAAGCATTATGCTTCGGCTGGATTGACGGAATCAGAAGATCAATTGATGAGATAAGTTATTCAATTCGATTTACCCCACGTAATCCTAAGAGCATCTGGAGCGCAGTAAATATTAAGAAAGTAGAAAATCTCACCAAACTCGGATTAATGAAACCCGCCGGAATTGCTGCATTCAAAAAACTTGAACTCAACAAATCTAAAATTTATTCCTTTGAACAGAGAGCAGTAAAGTTTGATAAGAAATATGAAACTATTTTTAAACAGAATAAAAAAGCTTGGCAATATTTTTCCAGACAAGTTCCCTCTTATCAAAAACCGGCTATCCATTGGGTAATGAGTGCTAAACAGGAAGAAACTAGATTAAGAAGATTAAATATTTTAATAAGCGATTCGTCAAATGAACAAAGTATCGTACCATTAAGAAGAAATAAATAGCAGTAAAAATAAATCATAAATAAACTAAGGGGTGGAAAATGGCAAAGCTATTTTCAGTCTTATCGTGGAATGTCGAACATTTCAAAGGAGAAGTAAAAAAACGAGTTGATGATGTAACCGCGCTGATAAAAAAAGTTAACCCGGATATTTTTGCTCTCTATGAAGTTGAAGGCAAAGAAGTTTTCAGTTCGTTAACCAAGAGTTTGCCCAACTACAGCTTTCATATCACAGAAGGTCCGCAGACGCAAGAAATTTTAGTAGCAGCTAAAAATAACTTCACAAGTTTTTTCACTCAAAAATTGGAATTCAAATCCGGCAACCAATACTTAAGACCGGGTGCATTGTTGACGGTAACAATATCAAATCAAAATTATACTCTCTTATTTCTTCATACAAAAAGCGGAACGGATCCGTTAGGACTCGGTTTACGTGATGACATGTTCAAACGGGCTTGTGAGTTTAGAATGGTTCTAGATAAAAAAGCGAGCGGTAAATGGGAATCTAAATATCTATTCCTCGGCGATTTGAATACTATGGGAATGGAGTATCCTTACGGCAAAGCAATAAATGCTGAAACAGAAATAAAAAAACTTGCCGGGAAAGAAGCTAAAAAAGTCAAGATGAGAATTCTAAAGAAAGATGAACCCGCCAGTTGGTGGAACGGAAGTAAGTCTAAAATTCCCCCGTCAAATCTTGATCAGGTGATCGCGTCTGATAATCTGAAATTCAAGAAGTACAAAGATGCTGAGATAACTGTTCTAGGATGGCCAAAAGAATCAACTGTAGAAAAAAAAGATGAATGGATTAAACGTTATTCGGATCATGGAATTCTCTACTTTGAAATTCAGAAGTGAAGGACTAAATCATCTCGCTTAATAATTCCGGTCGAGGTTGAGCGATTACAATTTTATTTACAAGCAATCCTTTATCGGCAATAACTTTTGCACCGGCTTCAACAGCACTTGTTGTTATTTTTTTTAAAACAAACCGGGTATATCCGTTGACATTTAACGTGTGGCGGTTTAACTTTATATTATGATCAGGTCATTCAATTGTGAAGAAACTGAAAAGATTTTTAGAAGAGAATACTCAAAAAAATTTCCTTATGAGATACAGCGTGTGGCATTAAGAAAATTACGAATGCTCAATAGAGCTATAGATATACGTGATTTATTAGTACCTCCAGGCAATCATTTAGAAGTATTAAAAGGAAACCGTAAAGGACAACATAGCATTCGAATAAACAATCAATGGCGCGTCTGTTTTGAATGGTCTGATAATAACGCATCGAATGTAGAAATTGTAGATTATCATTAGGAGAAATCTAAATGAAAACAAAAATTGAACCACTACACCCTGGCGAGATTCTTTTAGAAGAATTTTTGAAGCCAATCAGTCTCAGTCAAAATAAATTGGCGCTTGATATAAAAGTTCCACCGCGTAGAATAAATGAAATCGTCCAGGGGAAAAGAAGAATTACAGCAGATACGGCATTGAGGTTATCAAAGTATTTTAATATGTCTCCGCAATTCTGGTTAGGATTACAAATGGATTATGACCTCGATGTTACCAAAGATGGGTTGAAAGATAGGTTGGAAAAAGAAGTTAAATCTTACCGTGCTACCGCTTAGAATGAAATTGTTTTTAATGATTGCTCTAATTCTGCAACTGAAATAATCAAATCATCTCGCTCAATAATTCCGGTCGCGGTTGAGCTATTACAATTTTATTTACAAGTAATCCTTTATCAGCAATAACTTTTGCACCGGCTTCAACTGCGCTGGTAACAGCGGCAACTTCTCCGGTTAATGTGCAAAATGCTTTTCCGCCAAGTGCCATAGCAAGACGGATCTCAATTATTCTTACGTTAGCAGATTTAACAGCGGCGTCTGCACCCTCTATTAGTGAAGCCACGGAAAATGATTCGATTATTCCCAAAGCTTCAAGTAAACTTACATCGGAATGTCCGGATAGAGCGGGAAAAATATCTTTATGAACATTTGGAATAACGAATGTATCAATCACGGCAAAATCAATTTGGTTTACAGCGGCATCAACAGCAGATTGTACAGCAGCCACTTCCCCGCCTATAAGCACAATATATTTACCTGAACAGATTGTACGTGATAAGATCAATTCAACTTGTGAAGTTTTAAGCATGATATCTGCCGCTTGCATACCGGCTGCTATGCTTGTCATTTCAATAAGTCCAAGTGAATTCATTTCCATTATTTTTTCCCTCTGCGATCTTTGCGCATTCTTGGCGTTCTTAGCGTTAAAGATTTAAACGCAGAGAACGCAAAGGTTTCCGCAAAGCACGCAATAATTTATTTCATGATTTTTATAAACTCATCAGAAACATGAGTAACTCTTCCAGAAATTGAAGAATGAACTCTTGCACCGAGTAAACCTTCTTCAATATCTCCTATCAAAGTTCCTTCATGTACAACGTCTCCAAGTCTAACCACAGGTTTCGCCGAAACTCCTAAATGCTGTTTCAATAAAATTTTAACTTGTGAAGGATTCGGAGAATTATTTGTGTATGGAGTATGTACATCATATTTCAACACATCAATTCTTTTCATTAATTGTTTAAGAGGAACACGTCTTCCCTCTTTTATAGGATGAACTTTAACCGGCTTCTGCTGTTCGTACCTTGTACCACTTTTTTTATTCTCAACTTTCCCTTGATCACATGCCTCACGCGGATATAAATCTTCCGGACATGCATATACAGAACACAATCCGCAAGAACAGCATAGATCAGCATATTGATTCCACACAGCTTGTCCAGTTGTAGAAAAACTAAGTGAACGCATTACTTTGTGGGGTTGTACATCATAGCCAAGAAGATAGCGCGGACAAAATTCCGTACAGTAACTGCATTGGTCGCAAGCCGATTTACCTATTCTATTTTTAGATTCCGTAGATCTCTTAGTTCTATTCACCAGATAGTGATCTGCCGGTAGAACAATTATTCCGGTAGTTGTCTTCGTAACAACTTCAGAAAGATCGAAAGTAAGTTTGCCCATCAAAATTCCGCTTACAAAAACTCCGTAATCAGAAACCGTTGTGCCTCCGACGTGTTCTATAAGTTCTTTTAATGTTGTGCCGATCGGAACAAAAAACGATGAAGGATTTTTTACACAGCCGGCAATACAAACAAATTTTTGTATTACAGGTTTATCCTCAATCGCACGTGATATGTTATAAAAAGTCTCAACATTATTTACTACACAACCGATATCAAGCGGTAAACCGTACGGAGGGATCAATCTTTTAGTTGCAGCATAAACTAATTCATATTCATCACCGCTTGGATAAAAATCGCCAAGCAGACAAGTATCAATTTTTCCGTTCTTATAATTTTTTTCTACATCTTCAATCGCCGCAGTATTTTTTTCTTTAATTCCAAAGAAAGATTTTTTTGCAGATGTTTGTTTTATCATTAAGTCAACACCGTTTACAATATCCGGTGCAAAGTTCTTCATCAGTTCATAGTCTTTGTGAATCAATGGTTCACATTCGGCACCGTTTACTAAAACAAATTCAACTTTGGATTTGGCTTTAATGTGAGTCGGGAAACCCGCTCCGCCCGCTCCTACAACACCGGCATCAAATATTTTTTTTACTAGATCCATTTTATCCGTTTTGTCTTATAACAACAATTGTTTTATCGTCTTGATATTGGCTCTCACTCGTACTGAATTTTAAGACGTCATCTAATATCAAAGTAGTAATTTCTTTCGGAGTTTTGTTTACACTTGCTAAAATTATTTTCTGCAACCGTTCTTCACCGTAAAAATCGTATTTCTCATTTGCAGATTCAACAATTCCATCGGAATATATTACAAGTATATCACCTTTATGAAAATTTATGCTGTCGGTTTCATACTTTGAATTCGGCGCCGGACCTAGTAATGGACCGGTCGGTTGTAAATAAGTTATGTTATTATTTTTTTTATCGTAAAACATCGGCGGATTATGACCGGCATTGGCATAAAGGAAAAGACCTTTTTTATCATTAGAAAGTTCACCGTAAAATAGTGTGGTAAATTTATCATCACTAAATATTTTGTTAACAAGCTGGTTTAATCTAAATAACATTGGTGATATTTTTATCTGGAAAGTACTAGCCATTCTTAATGCGCCCGAAATATACATTGCTTCTGCCGCTGCACCTAATCCTTTTGATGCCGCATCCCCTACAACGATTCCTAACCGTTCTTCATCATCGCCAATTTTGAGATAATCATAAAAATCGCCTGCAACAGTATCTGCCGGAATTGTTACTCCGAAAATATCAAACGAGTGGAATTTATGTTCATGTGCAGGCAGGATGCTGCGTTGAAGTTGTTTCGCTTTATCAATATCGGCAATTAAATTTTTTCTAGATTGGCTTAAATATCTCTCATTTAATTTTGAAGTTAAAACTGTAGCAACAATATTTAATGTATCTCTTAGATCATCACCAATCATATTACTGTTTACAGCAAGAAGATATTCATAATATTTTTTTTCACCTAACCGGACTTTTCTACCTACTCCGGCTGCAGAGTACTTGAAAATTCCTTTACTGCGTAATGTTTTATTGGTTTCATCAGCAAGTATTGTTCGTTCTGAAGAAATGATATCAAATAAAGGATAGTCTTTTAGTTGTAATGTGAAATCATCCGGAATCTTCTGCACTTTTCCAGTTTGGAAAATTATCCGGTAAGATTTTCTACGCAGATCAAATTTCCAAATTCTTCCGCCTGTCAATTGTATCTTTTCATTCTTAACGATCTGTTGAACTACATCTGCAAGTAATTCGCTATCCTTAGAAAAATTTTGGGAAGCTACACTTTCAATGGTTCTATATAATTTTTTTTGATCCATATTGGAATTATTCTGAATAATAGTTTATAATTTTTTGAAGTACATCTATACATACTTGATTAAATTCATTTGATTTAAAAGAATTCATAATGCTGTTGTAAGTAGGTCTGAAAACACCTTTTGCAACATAACCGCCGCCTTCAAATACTCCAATTTTATTTTTGTATTTATCTTCCGGTGGAGTAGGTATTGGAGTACCCGGTTCAATTAAATTTTTCCATTTGCTTTCGAGATTTACCATTGTTGTAAGATTTGGTTCCCAAGGTTCAATATCCGGCGGATACATGTCTTGATAAGTAGGATCATTTCCATATTCATCAGCAAGTCCGGCAAGCCCATGTGCAAATTCATGTACAAAAACTTGATTAGCAACTTTATTATCAACACATGTCATTGAATAAAGATTGTAAACACCTCCGCCGCCATAAGTAGAAGTATTTACCATCAAGAATATTTGGTCATATGGTGCGTTTGCAGCAACATCACGAACAGTAAAATAATCTGTAGTCATTAAATATCGTTCACTATTAAAAGTATAAAAATGTGAGTTGAGAAGAGTGTTTTTCCAAACATTCTTACCCGGAACATCTGTACCGGATTCACTCGAAGGAGCTTCTATTCCCCAAATATTTATTTTTTCCTTATTCTCTCTGAATGGAGTATAATCGAAAAGAAAACCGGCAAATCGTTCACAGTCATAATGAAATTTACTCATTTCATCTTTTGTATATCCTTCAGGTATAAAAACGATATCCAGCTTAGTAGACGGGTCACCAGAATAATGAACTTTGAAATTATTAAACGGTTTAATTTTTTCTTTTACAATAAAATAATCCTTAGGATCAACTTCCTTTTCAAATTTCTTTTCAAAATTATTCCGTCGGTCTCTTTTATAAATTTCAACAGTAATTTTTTGTTTAGGATATGGCATTAACACGGAACCGGAAAAAGAACGTATAGTATTTTTTGATTCTTCTGTTGTCTGCCATTCCTGATATAAAGTTGAAAATCCTCTTGAAAAGATTAACGATTTGGATGAAGCATCTAATACTTTTAGAAAATAATTTCCATATCCGAATTTGTCTATCAAGTTATTCTTTGGACCGCTCCATTCTCCTTCTTCAACTAGTTTTTCGAAAGAAATGGTTTCTGTAGTTTTATTTCCTGTATGATAAAAATCGAGTCGAAGTGTACTATCTGTAAAGTATTCTTCATATTTGACTTGTGCATTTGCAGTAATTAATAAACTAAAAAAAACTATTAATATTTTCTTCATTTTCTATAACCTCAAATAAATTATGATTTTACTTTTCGAGATCCTGGTTTTATAACCGGCATATTTTGTTTACATAAAGGACAATCTTCCGGCAAATATGAGACTACCTCTAATTGTAGAGTACTAAATTGCGGAACTCCAAACTGAACTTTGTTATTACTGCGATCTACTATGAAACCGACTCCTGCAACAATTCCGCCGTTACATTTAACAATATCAATTACTTCAAATACAGAACCCCCGGTTGTAACAACATCTTCACAAACTAAATATTTTTTACCTTCATCAATTTGAAATCCTCTTCTCAGAGTTAATATTTTTTCTTCTCTTTCAGCAAATATAGATTTTTTCCCTAATTGCCTGGCAACTTCTTGCCCAACTACAACACCGCCAATAGCCGGAGAAATTACAACATCAATCTCAATATTCTTAAAATGGTTTGCAATCAAACCGCAGATGATTTCATTATACTCGGCATATTGTAACACTAAAGCACATTGAAAGTATTGATTGCTATGCCTTCCGGAGGTTAATAAAAAATGCCCATTTAACAGGGCATTTGTTTTTTGAAAAATTTGGAAAATTTCTTGATTATTCATTTTCTAATTTGGTCTATTGTTTGAGCTAATTTGAAATCATTCATGGTAACACTGCCTTCTGAGTGCGTAGAAAGAATTACTTTAACTTTATTCCATGAGTGAAGGAGCAAGTCCGGGTGGTGGTCAATTTTCTCTGCTTCAATTCCAATCTTAACAATAAGAGCAACTGCATCTGCAAATGATTTTAATGTAAATTCCTTTTCTATTGAATTATTTAGATAGAACCAGCCATCTAAATTGTCTAAATTATTTTTAACCTCTTCCGCACTAAGTGTTTGCATTCAAAGCATTTCCATGATTTACTAAATTGTTTTTTTCTCTTGATTATCTTGTTCTTCCTTTTCAACTATTTTATCTGCAATAAAATAGAGTTCTTCGGTACTTTTTTTATGCTTTATTATAATCTTATCGCCTTCCTTAAAATGTGAAAGAAGTAATTCCTCTGCTAATGGATCTTCAACATATTTTTGTATAGCACGTTTCAAGGGTCTTGCTCCAAATTTTGGGTCAAACCCTTTATCAGCTAAGAACTCTGTAGCAGATTTATGAAGTTCAATGGTCATCTTATTATCGCTGATATTCTTTATTAGATCTTTCATCTCAATACTGATTATTTTCTTAATATTATCTTTATCCAAATTCCTAAATACAATTGTCTCGTCAATTCTATTTACAAATTCGGGATTGAAGAGTTTCTTCATGGCGTCTTCAACTGTATTCTTTAGGTAAGAATACTGATCAGCTTCCGATTCACCGCTAAATCCATAACCGCCAATAGATTTTATCTCTTTAGTCCCAATATTCGAAGTCATGATAATGATTGTATTCTTAAAATCAACTTTACGACCAAGACTATCGGTTAATACACCATCATCTAAAACTTGTAAAAGAATATTGAAAACATCCGGATGAGCTTTTTCGATTTCATCAAATAGAACAACAGAATAAGGTTTTCTTCTAACACGTTCGGTAAGTTGTCCGCCCTCTTCGTAACCAACGTATCCCGGAGGAGCTCCAATTAGACGTGAGACGGCAAATTTTTCCATATACTCGCTCATATCAATTCTAATAAGAGCATCTTCTGAATCGAATAAATACCTTGCCAATTCTTTTGCTAATTCTGTCTTCCCTACCCCAGTTGGTCCAAGAAATATGAAAGTTCCGATCGGTTTAGATGGTCTTTTCAAACCGGCTCTAGTTCTTCTAATAGCTTTTGATAATTTTGAAACTGCTTCATCCTGACCAACAATCCTTCCTTTCAAAGCAGTTTCCATTTTCATCAATTTTTCTGATTCAGCCTGAACAACACGAGTTACCGGAATGCCGGTCATCATGGAAACAACTGTTGCTATGTCGTCTTCACTTACATCATAAACTATATCTTTTGTTTTAGCATCCCACTCACGTTTAGCAATTTCAAGATCTGATTGCAAAGTTCTTTCTTTATCTCTTAAGCGAGCAGCTTCTTCATAATCTTGCTGTTTAACAACTTGAATTTTTTGGTGTTTAATTTTCTCAACTTCTTCTTCCAGTTTTAGAATTTCTTCCGATACGATAAAGTTGCCCATATGAACACGGGATCCGGCTTCATCAAGAACGTCTATTGCCTTATCCGGTAAATGCCGGTCTGTTATATATCTTTCACTTAATCGGACTGCGGAATGAATCGCTTCACTTGAATACTGCACATGATGATGTTCTTCATATTTGAATTTAATATTCTCAAGTATCTGAATTGTTTCATCAACCGATGGCGGATCTATCATAACTTTTTGAAATCTGCGGTCCAATGCGCCGTCTGTTTCAATATACTTACGGTACTCATCAAATGTAGTAGCACCAATACATTGTATATCGCCTCTTGCTAATGCCGGCTTGAACATATTTGAAGCATCAAGAGAACCTGAAGCTCCGCCTGCACCAACTATCGTATGAAGTTCGTCAATAAATAAAATTACATCATCAGCTTTTTCAAGTTCGTTCATTAATGCTTTCATTCTTTCTTCAAACTGTCCGCGGTATTTTGTACCTGCAACTAATCCGGCAAGATCCAAAGTAACAACGCGCTTATCCTGAAGAATTCTTGGTACTTTCTTTTGAATAATTCTTAATGCCAATCCTTCTGCTATAGCAGTTTTACCGACACCGGGCTCACCGATAAGTACAGGATTATTTTTCTTTCTACGGCTAAGAACTTGAGCCACTCTTTCAATTTCTTTTTCCCGACCAATAACAGGATCGAGTTTATCATCAATTGCAAGTTTTGTTAGATCACGACCAAAGTTATCTAGAACAGGTGTTTTAGTTTTTTCAACTTTTTTTGATGTAGCAGTAAATGCTTGTTGTGCTGCAGCTTTTGCGGGATCTTTACTGCTAAGAATGTTATTTAATTCGGCACGAGAATTATCATACGTTACATTAAATTGATGAAGTATTTGTGTTGCTATATTATCTTCATCACGTAAAAGTGAAAGGAGAATATGTTCTGTACCGATAACATCTGATTTATAAATTTTAGATTCGATCTGAGTAATCTTTAAAACTTTCTCAGCTTGTTTGGTTAGCGGAATGTTGCCAATTGTGAGAGTTCCGCCTGAAGCTCTAACTGTATCTTCTACAGCTTTTTTTAATTTTACCAAATCAACATCAAGATTTCGTAAAATTTTGACTGCTACACCCTGACCTTCACGGATTATTCCGAGGAGTAGATGTTCCGTACCAATATAATCATGTCCTAACCTTAAGGCTTCTTCCCGGCTAAGTCTTATTACTTCCTGTACACGTTCTGAAAAATTGCCATCCATCGTTTTTCCTTTATTATTCTATTATCTAAACAGTAAAACCGTCAAAATCGTTTCTTAAATATATAGATTGCTTGTCCTCATATCAAGGAAGTTAAAAAGCATATTAAATGCATCAAATAACAGCTTAAATTGTAATAGTCGTTTTGAATTGATATTTTGCATTCAGTTAATGAAAGAACATTAAGGAGATAAAATGGAAGCTTTAACAGGTGTATCAATATTAGTGATTATTGTTGCCTTCTTTATTCTTATTATGATTTTATATTTTGTTCCGATCGGTCTATTTATTACCGCATACTTTTCCGGAGTAAAACTAAAAATATTTAAGGATCTGATTGGAATGCGATTACGAAAAGTTTCACCTCAAGTAATCGTTCGTAATTTAATAGCAGCTACAAAAGCTGGAATTGAACTTAACACATCTTTATTAGAAGCTCACTATCTTGCCGGCGGTAACGTAACTAAAGTTGTAACCGCCTTGATCTCTGCCAACAAAGCAAATTTGGATTTAGAATTTTCTAAAGCCGCTGCAATTGATCTTGCCGGTCGCGATGTTTTGGAAGCAGTGAAAATGTCTGTTAATCCAAAAGTAATTGAGACGCCTCTTGTGTCCGGTGTTGCAAAAGATGGAATTCAGTTGAAAGCAATGGCAAGAGTTACTGTCCGCACAAATCTGGAAAGATTAGTCGGCGGCGCCGGTGAAGCAACAATTCTTGCACGTGTTGGAGAAGGAATTGTTTCAACTATCGGTTCAAGTATTTCGCACAAAGAAGTATTGGAAAATCCAGATAAAATTTCGAAAGTTGTATTAGCAAAAGGATTGGATGCAGGAACAGCTTACGAAATTCTTTCGATTGATATTGCCGACGTTGATGTTGGTTCAAACATCGGAGCTATTTTACAAACCAATCAAGCAGAAGCCGACCTAAAAGTTGCACGTGCAAAAGCAGAAGAAAGACGTGCCGCCGCTGTTGCCTTAGAACAGGAAATGAGTGCTGAAGTTGCACGTATGCGTGCAAAAGTTGTTGAAGCTGAAGCGGAAATTCCAAGAGCAATTGCAGAAGCCTTCAGTAAAGGCAATCTTGGTGTAATGGATTATTACAATCTTAGAAATATTCAATCCGATACCGAAATGAGAAATGCGATTGCTAAACCGGAAGACAAAAAGGACAAAGACACTAATGGATAATATTTTTCAGTTACTGATTTTTCTTTTTGTCATTTATACGATTTATAATTCTCTCTTTGGCAAAAAGAAACCGCAACGACCGCAGAATAATTTTCCGAAGAATGAAACGGGAGAAGAAGAAACTAAAGCTTCTCCCAAATCTCAATATTCTTCAACAGATATTCTTCAGGATCTATTCGGTTTGAAAATTCCAAAGTCAGGTGATGAGTATGAAACTTATCCGCAACAAAATTATCCTAATAATTTAGAGATTGACTTACCGGAGATCGAAAAGGAATCAGATACTGAAAAAAGAAATATCCCGGAAATTAATTACGATAAATTTATTTCGCTTGAAGCTCAACAAAACAAGACCATTTCGGATGAGCCACACGTAGCTTATGAAGTTGGATTTAGTTATAATCGTAGAACAAACGAACTAAAACAAAAAATTAAAAATCCGGTATCGCTGCGAGAATTATATTTGATCTCCGAAATAATTAACAAGCCCAAAGCAATCCGCAGATAATGACCAAGAAATATGTTCTTAAGAAAGTTGGAGAAATCCCCGCCCGAAGTTCAATAATCGATGAATCTAGATTTCATATAAACTACCGTGAACAACTTAATGCCGCACAGTACGAAGCTGTTACTGCAGTAGATGGCGCTTATCTTGTAATAGCAGGCGCCGGAAGCGGAAAAACAAGAACTTTAGTTTACAGAGTTGCAAGATTAACA
Source organism: Melioribacteraceae bacterium (assembly GCA_041658245.1). Classification (GTDB taxonomy): domain Bacteria; phylum Bacteroidota; class Ignavibacteria; order Ignavibacteriales; family Melioribacteraceae; genus Fen-1258. Next base: position 66,161 of record JBBAAM010000008.1, on the reverse strand, counting down.
GAATTGGGATATGACCCCTTATCAATTCTCCTTCTTACATTTACACGTAAAGCCGCTAAAGAAATGTTAGACCGTGCTGCTATTCTGCTGGATAATCGCTGTTCAAAAATTAACGGTGGGACGTTTCATTCATTTGCTAATCTTACACTTCGTAAGTATGCAAAAGCAGTAGGACTTGATAATGGTTTTACAATACTCGATCAAAGCGATAGTGAAGATGTGATTAATCTTATACGCGCACAATTAAATTTGTCTCAACACAAAAAAAGATTTCCCAACAAAGCCACGATCTTCAAAGTTCTAAGTTTAAGTGCAAATACTGAGAAAACAATTGAAGATATATTAGACGAAGAATATCCTCACTTTGCAGACTATCTTGATAAGTTTTTAGATATTCAAAAAATATATCAAGCTTATAAAAAGAAAAATACTCTTCTCGATTATGACGACTTATTGATCTATCTGCGTAATTTTTTAATTGAACTTAGTCCGGCTGCAAAATCACTGCTATCAACAATTAAATTTGTTATGGTTGATGAATATCAGGATACAAATAAAATCCAATCAGAGTTGATTCAAGGACTCACTCAAGTTAATCAGAACATAATGGTTGTCGGCGATGACTCGCAATCTATCTATTCTTTTCGCGGGGCAAATTTTAGAAATATTATGGAATTCCCAAAACTATTTAAAAATGTAAAACTGATAACACTTGAAGAAAATTACAGAAGTACTCAAGAAATATTAAATTTTTCCAATCACATTATTGAACATGCAATCGAAAAATATCCGAAACATCTTTTCACTCGCAAAGTTGGCGGAGAATTACCCGGTATAGTCTCTTCCGCAAATGAAAGTATGCAATCGCGATTTATTGTTGAAAGAGTTTTAGAACTCCGTGAAGAAGGTGTTCCTTTAAATGATATTGCAATTTTATTCCGCTCTTCATATCACTCATTCGATCTTGAAATTGAATTGAACAAAGCAAACGTTCCTTACTTAAAATTTGGCGGAATGAAATTTATTGAAGCTGCTCACGTTAAAGATATGTTAGCGTTTCTTAGAATTGCAGTTAATCCAAATGATTATGTAAGCTGGTACCGTGTTCTTCTTCTGCACGAAGGAATCGGACCCAAGAAAGCACAACAGATAATGGATGAGTTGGCAACTTCACAAATTACTATCAAGTCCGAACCGGAGAAATCTGTTTCTAAAAAATATAACGATCGGATTTTCAATCTCTTCAAATTGATCTATGATATATCAACTAAGAATCAATTGCCTGCCGATAAAGCAGAACTTGTATATAAGTATTACGAACCGCTCTTTATTGAAAAGTATGATGACTTTAATAAACGGAAAAAAGATTTAGATATTTTTATGAACATATCACAAAATTATAAAAGTCTAAATAGTTTACTTGCCGATATGGCATTAGATCCGCCGCAAGATAGTGTTGCTGAAGTTGAAGCTCCTGATAAAGAAAATGAATTTCTCACTCTTTCTACAATTCACTCGGCGAAAGGTTTAGAATGGCATTCGGTCTTTATCATTCATGTTCTTGACGGTTTCTTCCCATCTTCTCAATCATTTGATAAATTAGAAACACTCGAAGAGGAAAGACGCTTGATGTATGTTGCTTCAACACGTGCGAAACAAAATCTATATGTGTGTTATCCGATGCACATTTTTGATCGTTCTAAAGGATTTACTTTTGCCAAACCTTCACGCTTTATCGAAGGGATAAATGAAGATACTGCTGAACAATGGCTTCTGGAAGAATAATTTTAAGTTATGAATTTTAAGTTTTAATTCTGAATTCTTATTTCTGACTCCTGATTTCTTTTTTTTGAAAAATAAATTCCATTTTAATTATCTATCAATTATCTTGCAATAAAGAAAATAGAAGTAAAAAAATGTTTGATGCAAAAGAATTAGTCCGGAAAGCAATAGAAGCTAAATCAAAAGCTCTTCCTGTATATTCCAATTTTTATGTCGGTGCTGCTCTCTTAACCGAAGATGGTGAAATCTATCAAGGAGCAAATATAGAAAACTCATCTTACAGTTTAACAATATGTGCGGAACGTACTGCCGTTTTTCAAGCAATACTGGAAGGTAAGAGAAATTTTCAAGCCATTGCAGTTGCCGGAGATACCGATGATTTCTTACCGCCATGCGGCGCTTGCCGGCAAGTCTTAGCAGATCTTTGCGGAAAAGATCTTGATGTAATTCTTACTAATAACAAAGGCGAAATAAAAACTTTCAAACTTGGCGAATTACTTCCCTATTCATTTGGCGAGGAATTTCTAAAACCATGACAGAATTCACACCCCACTCATCTCCCAAAAATACCGGTTGGATTGAAGTAATAGCCGGATGCATGTTCAGTGGAAAAACAGAAGAATTAATTAGAAGATTAAGACGAGCAAAAATAGCACGGCTCAATCTAAAAATTTTCAAACCAAAAATTGATAATAGATATTCCAACAATGATATAGTATCTCATAGCGAACAATCTCTTCCTTCAATATTAGTAGATAACCCTCAAGAAATTTTAATTTTTTCTGAAGATGCTCAAGTGGTTGGTATAGATGAAGCTCAATTTTTTAGCAATGATCTTGTTGAAGTCTGTAACACTTTAGCAAATCAAGGTAAACGCGTTATTGTAGCCGGACTTGATCAAGATTTTCGCGGAGTGCCTTTTGAACCAATGCCGCAATTACTTGCAGTTGCAGAATACATTACCAAAACTTTAGCAATTTGTGTTGTGTGTGGTAATCCGGCAGATAAAACACAGCGTAAAATAGTTTCAACAGAAAGAGTTCTCGTTGGTGCTTCCGATAGTTATGAAGCACGATGCAGAAAATGTCATTACATTCCCGAATAAAACTGAGGACCTAAATGGAATTTTTTATTTCTCTTCTACGAGGTATTGGCGGAATAATACTAATACTTGGAATAGCTTTCCTTTTTTCAAACAATAAAAAAAGAATCAATTGGAAACTTGTTGCCACCGGAATTGCAATACAAGTTCTCTTTGCAATTTTTATTATTCATAGTGAAACACTGCGCAGCTGGTTCTTCCCGCTTGGCTGGCCTAAAGATGCGATCAATTGGTTAGGTACTGCAATCGTAAGTTTACTCGGCTTTACTATGAAAGGAGCTGAATTTGTTTTTGGAAAATTAGCAATCAACAGTGGTCCGGATAGTTTAGGTTTCTATTTTGCTTTTCAAGTTTTACCGACGATAATTTTTGTATCCGCACTTACTTCACTTCTATACTACCTTGGGATTCTTCAACTTGTTGTAAAAGGAATGGCATGGGTAATGGCAAAATTATTGGGAACAAGCGGTGCCGAATCTTTATCCAACACTGCAAATATTTTTGTCGGGCAAACTGAAGCTCCACTTTTGATAAGACCTTATATTGAAAAAATGACAAACTCCGAAATCCTTACAATTATGATTGGAGGAATGGCTACAATAGCCGGCGGTGTAATGGCAAGTTACATTCAAATGCTTGGGCAGGCTTTTGCAGAAATTTATAAAATTTCTATCCAGGATGCGCAGGTTAAATTTGCTATTCAATTACTTGCAGCAAGTTGTATGGCAGCGCCTGCTTCACTCGTAATTGCTAAAATAATTTATCCTGAAACGGAAGAACCGGTTACACGCGGTACTGTAAAATTAAAAGTAGAAAAGAATGCATCAAATGTTATTGAAGCTGCTGCCACCGGTGCAGGAGATGGATTACATTTAGCTTTGAACGTTGCCGGAATGCTGCTTGCCTTCATAGCGTTGATTGCATTAGTGAATTATTTGTTCACAAGCTTTGGTGATCTTGTAGGTATTAACAATTATTTGAAAGCTACTTTTGGTGCACCTCTTTCAATGCAATTGATATTTGGAATTGTTTTACGATACCTCGCAGTCGGAATTGGCGTTCCTTGGAATGATGCTTTTCATTTTGGAAGTTTAATCGGAACAAAAGTTGTTCTAAATGAATTTGTAGCTTACTTAGATTTAACTACAATAATTAAAGCCGGCGGTATGAGTGCTAAAGGAATGATGATGGCAACTTATGCTTTATGCGGATTTGCAAATTTTTCTTCAATCGCAATTCAGATTGGCGGAATTGGCCCGCTTGCACCTTCAAGGAAAAAAGATATTGCAGCACTTGGATTGAGAGCAGTTCTTGGCGGAACACTGGCTACGTTAATGACTGCAACACTTGCGGGTATTCTTGTTCAGTGATAAATATGAATGCTAAATACCGCGAAACATTTGAAGCTGTTGCAAAACAAATTCCATTCGAACCGGAAATATGTATTGTTCTCGGAAGTGGTCTCGGAGATTTTGCCGAGAAAGTGGAAACTGTTAAATCAATTCCTACTTCTTCCCTTCCTAATTATCCAAGATCAACTGTTCAAGGACACCAAGGTTATCTTCACTTTTCAAAGTATCAAGATAAAAATCTTTTAATCGTTCAAGGCAGAATTCATTTTTATGAAGGATATACTTTATCGCAATGTGTACTCCCGGTTCACGTCGCATCAAAACTGAACTGTTCAAAAATAATTTTAACTAACGCCTCAGGCGGAGTAAATCCTAATTTCAAGCCGGGCGATTTGATGCTGGCAACTTCTCTGAACGGATTCAATATCAAAAAAGAATTGGCAGATCTAATGGGTTTAGCTAATCTATCACAAAGAAATAACTTTTTAGATTTTCCATCTAAAGAGATGAATGAAAAAATTATAATTGCAGCTCTTGAAGAAAAGATAGCATTGCGTCAAGGTATTTATTGGCTTACAAAAGGACCCAGTTATGAAACTCCTGCTGAAATAAAAATGATCCGTAAATTCGGGGGCGATGCGGTTGGTATGTCTACAGTTCATGAAGCGATATATGCGCAGTCACTCGGAATGAAAGTTTCTTCAATTTCTTGCATTACAAATTTTGCCGCTGGACTTTCACCGCAAAAACTTTCTCACAATGAAGTTATGGAAACAGCGGAGAGAGTAAAACATAATTTTGAAAGGTTGATCAAAAAAACTATAGAGTTGTTGTAAGTATTGATGCTGCAGTTATTATTGCTGTTTCACTTCTCAAACGGTTATCAGTCAGTTTCACTCTGCACTCTACATTCATCACTCTGCTCTCTTCTTCAGAAAATCCTCCTTCCGGACCGAAGATTAATAAATTGTTATCGGTGATCAGTGATCGGTGATCTGTTAATAGAAAATTATGGAAAGTCATTTCTGCATTTTGGTCGAAAAAAATTTTTGTGCAGTCTAACTTAACTATTTCATCAATTGATTTTACATATTGGATTTTCGGTAGCCAAGCGCGAAGTGATTGCTTCATAGCCGAGAGTAAAATCTTTTGCCAGCGTTCTATCTTTTCACCTTTTGCAACTGTTCTTGTAGAATCAAACACAATAAAATTAGTAATCCCTAACTCGACACTTTTTTCTAAAGCAAATTCAAAACGGTCGATATTTCGTAATCTAGGGATACAGAATGTGATGTTGCAAAATTTATTTTCATATCGAATACTTTCTAATACTTTAGCCAGGACATTCCTTTTACCAATTTCTGAAATAACTGATTTATAGATTAAACCGTTACCATCAGTTATATGAATAACATGACCTTTAATGTGACGCATTACGTGAGTGATATGATGCGCCTCTTCTCCATCAATCAGAATTACATCATCAATAATTGAATGTGAAGTGCAGTAAAGTTCTACATCAGAAAGAAAATCCTGACCCAATGACAAATTCTCCTATTCCGTTTTCATTAACTGCGTACTCAAATCTCATTGCGTTATAAGGTAAGAACAAAAAGGTAATTCCGAAACCGTAACCATAATAAAAATTCTTAATTGCTAATTTATCATTTCTATCAAAAGCATCACCGGTATCAAAGAAACTTGTTAGATAAATTCCAATTCGCGCAGATGTTAGTTTCTCTGGAAGGAAGGGAATCTTAACATGAAAATTCCACTCTTTCACAATAGGATGACTTATTTCAAGCGAAGCTAAAATGAAACTTTTACCTTCACGAACGTCATGCAGATGTCCTCGTACATGATCAAAATAACCTAGATAAGAGTATTCATAGAACGGTACAACATTGCCGAAAGCAGTTCGATATTTTACACGCCATTTAGCTGCAAAATCATCAACTACTTTTCTATACTCTCTAAAATCAATGCTAAATTGATTATAGTTGATATCATTTATTGAAAATCCATAATGAGTGAACGACGCAAAAGTATACAAACCATTTACTGAAAATTGTTTTAGATCCCGTGAATCGTATAAGTAACTTAAACCCGCGAAAGGGACTCTATCAATATTATTTCCGGAAGCTGTTATTCCCGATCGAGTATAAGGAGTTTCGATGTAATTAAATCCGATTGTCAAGAAACCAATATTAAATTGATTTAATCTTTTACTTATCGAAATGCTTTGGAGATACATTTTGTTTGTGAAGTCTTCTCCAATAATTGCTTTAGCGTTCTCGCTTTTGTTAGTGCTCTTTACATAAGCAAAAGCAAATGATAAACCAATTCCGTTTTCATAACTTAAAGCCGGATTATCATAAGAAAAAGAGTAAAAAGGATCATACCCAAAACCAATTGTTGCACGTAAGGATTCGTTCCTTCCACGGAAATTTCTATAAGAAAGATTTATACCATAAGTTGATTTATTAAAATCACCATCTTGTATCCTTAACAACGGAAGCGGATATAAATACCAACTCTCAGTTAATTGTATTACAAGTATATTTTTATCCGTTGCTTTTTCTATTTTGAATTCAACTTGATTGAAAAGACGAAGACTAAAAACTCTCTCGCGGTTAAAGCGTAATGTTTTACCTGAAACACTATCACCGATTTGAAATGTTAATTCACGTAGTATGATAAAATCTTTTGTCGTCTCGTTTCCCTCTATTCTGATCAAATCAATTTTTACTGTTTCATCATTTCTGATCAAAAGTGAATCGGGTTCAACGGCAAATAAAATAATATTTCCGAAAAGAATTAAAATAATAGTTCTAGCAAATAAATATTTGGTTTGAAGAATTAAATTCATCGGGTAGGATTTAATTTTTATGGAATGATTTGCATAAGCTGTAATAAACAGCAATGCACTTATCCTGAATCGTATAGATACCTTTTTCAATAACCGGTTTAACTGCATCATCATTTCTGATTCCCTGCTGAAGCCAAAGTGTCTTAGGATTTTTATTAAGTACTTCAGGAATTATACCCGAAATATCTTCCGATTTTCTAAACACATCCACAATATCAATCTCAAAAGGAATATCAGTGAGATTAGGATAAACATCAATCTCTCCGCTCTTTTTAATTATAGGATTAACACCAACAACTTTGTAACCTTTATCAACAAGAAATTCTGCTATCTGTCTGCTCGATCTATCCGGATTATCCGATAGACCAACTACAGCAATAGTTCTCGCTTCTGAAAGAATTTTGCAAATCTCTTTTAGTTCTTGCTCATCGTTCATTATACTTTATCCTCTACGTAATCACTAATTGGAAGACAACTGCAAACTAAATTTCTATCTCCGTAAGCATTATTTACTCTTCCAACACTTGGCCAGAACTTATTAAATTTAACCTGAGCATTTGGAAATGCTGCTTTCTCACGGGAATAGGAATGTTCCCAAATATCGTTAACTACATCTTCTACAGTATGCGGCGAATTCTTTAACGGATTATCTTCTTTACCGGAAATTCCTTTCTCTACATCTTCTATCTCTTTTCTTATAGATATCATAACATCGCAGAACCGGTCGAGTTCATACAACGATTCGCTTTCTGTTGGCTCAATCATAAGTGTTCCCGGTACAGGAAAAGAAACAGTTGGTGCGTGGAATCCGTAATCCATTAATCTTTTTGCGATATCGTCAACTTCAACACTTGCTGATGTTTTGAACTGACGGCAATCCAAAATCATTTCATGTGCTACAAATCCATTGCTACCTGTATAGAGCACCGGATAATATTTACTCAACTTAGCTTGAATATAATTTGCATTAAGAATAGCTGCTTTTGTTGCATGAGTTAACCCTTCCGCACCCATCATTTTTATGTATGCATAAGAAATAATAAGAACACTCGCACTTCCCCACGGTGCTGCAGCAACTGCAGTTATAGATTTCTCTCCGCCAACTTTAACTAACGGATGTCCTGGAAGGAATGGTGATAAATGTTTTGCAACTGCGATTGGTCCCATTCCGGGCCCGCCGCCGCCATGCGGGATTGAAAATGTTTTATGAAGATTCAAATGGCAGACATCTGCGCCAATAAACCCCGGACTTGTTAAACCGAGTTGTGCATTCAAGTTTGCGCCATCCATGTAAACTAATCCGCCATTTTGATGAATGATTTTACATGCATCAATTATTGCTTCTTCAAATACTCCGTGAGTGGATGGATATGTAACCATCAATGCAGAAAGATTTTCTTTGTATTGTTCCGCTTTCGCTTTCAAATCCGTTACATCAATATTTCCATGGTCGTCGCATTTAACAACAACAACTTTACTTCCTGCCATAACTGCGCTTGCGGGATTCGTTCCATGTGCAGAAGATGGAATCAGAACAACATTGCGGTGATGATCTCCGCAAGAATTATGATAAGCACGTATTACCATTAATCCAGCATACTCGCCCGCCGCACCGGAATTTGGCTGAAGAGAAACGGAATTGAAGCCGGTCATCTTCGCTAAATCATTTTCTAATTCTTTGAAGATTTGCAAATATCCTTCCGCTTGATTGAGTGGTGCAAACGGATGTAGCTCTGCAAATTCAGACCAGCTGATTCCGAACATTTCTGTTGATGCATTCAACTTCATAGTACAAGAACCGAGAGGAATCATCGAAGTAGTAAGTGAAAGATCTTTCTTCTCCAATTCTTTTATGTAACGAAGCATTTCAGTTTCAGAATAGTATGAATTGAAAACCGGATGCGTTAAGTAACTTGATTTACGATTTAGTGAATTATGATTTACGATTTGTGTAAAAGCATTATTTATCTTCTCATTACTAACTTTGTTAAGAGCAGTTGAGAATACTTTAATAATCTGATTGACATCATTAATTGCTGTCTGTTCTGAAAGAGAAATGCCGATCTCCTTTTCAGAAATGTATCTAAAATTAATTTCATTCTTGAGTGCTTCCGATTTTACCTTTTCAACTTCATTAACTGAATTCAATTCAATTTTTAACGTATCAAAATAATTTTTATTCGTTTGATTGATCCCAATATTTTTCAGAGATTGTTCTAAGAGTGAAGTCAATTTATGAATGCGGTCAGCAATTGCTTTTATTCCTTTCGATCCATGATAAACTGCATACATTCCCGCCATGATTGCAAGAAGGACTTGTGAAGTACAAATATTGCTTGTAGCGTGTTCTCGTTTGATATGCTGTTCGCGAGTCTGAAGAGCCATGCGCAGCGCACGTCTTCCTTTTGAATCTACAGAAACGCCAATTATTCTTCCCGGAATTTGTCTTTTGTATTCATCTTTAGTAGCAAAGTATGCTGCGTGCGGACCGCCATAACCCATCGGCACACCGAAACGCTGTGTTGATCCCAAAACAACATCAGCACCGAATTCTCCAGGTGGAGTTAATAGTGCGAGCGATAAAAGATCTGTTGCTGCTGCTTTAAGAATTCCTTTTACTTCTGCGTGTTTGAATAACTCCGTGTAGTCATAAACTTCACCGTCTGCAGATGGATATTGAACAAGTATTCCATAAATATCTTCCGTTAGTTCTAAATTTTTATGATTACCAATTCTCAATTTAATTCCTAACGGTTCGCATCGTGTTTTAAGAACATCTAAAGTTTGAGGAAATACTTCTTCCGATACCCAGAATACATTTGCGTTCTTCTTTGCAGTTTTGCGGAGCGAGTAGAACATTGTCATTGCTTCGGAGGCGGCTGTTGCTTCATCAAGCAATGATGCGTTTGCAATCGGCATTGCAGTCAGATCAACAATCATTGTTTGGAAATTTAACAGCGCTTCAAGTCTGCCTTGAGAAATTTCTGCCTGATACGGAGTGTATTGCGTGTACCATCCCGGATTTTCTAAAATATTTCTTTTAATAACTCCGGGAGTAATGGTTGGATAATATCCGAGTCCGATGTAATTCTTAAATACTTTGTTCTTACCGGCAATTTGTTTTAGGTGATTCAAAAATTCAAATTCGGATTGCGGCGGATCGAGTTTTAATTCTTCTTTCAATCTTATCGAAGCTGGAACGGTTTTATCAATCATCTCATCGAGCGATGATACACCGATTACAGATAACATTTTTTTAATATCATTTTCATTTAGACCAACGTGGCGGTCAATAAACTTATCATAAAACTCAAAATTATTCATAAATAATTCTCTCATACATTTGATTAGTAAAAAGCGAAATTTTTGTTTTCAAATATAAGTAAAAGATGAAAATCGGAAGGCAGAAAATTTGAGCGCTCTTTGGTATTAAGAACTTTTCGGAATTAAACTTTCTTTTTCATTTAATGATGAGTATGTGAAAGATTAGAATTAACTAATAACTGTAAATTTATTTTTGACTTATTTTCACATATTTTTCAATGCAATAAAAAATCACCTGCGGTCAACCAATCAGAACCTGATGTATCTACATTACAACCAGCATTTGCCAATTTAGTTGCAAACTCTTGTCGGCTCGTTGCTTGATTACTCAGATGAACAACATGCCTTCCAGCGATATCACTAAAAGGACGAAGATTACCAAGTTCGACGATAAGAGTACTATTTGGATTTCTACCGAAAGCCATTCCAGCTTCAAATATTACATTTGGGCGAGCTTGACCAGTTAATACTTTTTCGAAAGGCGGATCTTTTGGCCTCCGTAGAGATTTTCTCAAACGAGCTTCATCATCAGGCGTGAGAAGAATAACCACGGCTACAGCTTCACGGAATACGGTTTCAAGTATATCGCCAACATATGGGGACGGTTGACCAGTCATTTTGATTGCTTGATTCCATTCGATAGGCCGCAAACCAACGGCTCGTAAAAATTCAAAGATTGCTTTTCTTGCGAACTCATTCCTTCCATGAACTACGAAAACTGTATTACCACGACGTGATATGGGCTTTGGTTTGTGTACACGGTTTCTTGAAACTCGTCTAGAATCAACAACATTTGTCTCTCGCGGAATGACAACAGATGAAGGTATAGAACTTTGTGCGGTACTGCGAATTGAAGCAAGATCATCATCAGATGCAAACTTTGATATATTTATGCCTCTTTCACTAGCTAAAACTATAGCAGCGAGATGGCGAGGTAAATGAGTTTCACGCACTTTTTCATCTATCAGTCCATAAATACGTGGTCGACTTAGTCCAAGAGTTCCTTTCAAGCGATTGAATAGTTTTTGATTAATTCTTGCCATGTTTGGTGCCCTTATTCTTCTTTGATTTTTTCTGTTGAGAAAGATGCACACTAATTGTTTTGGGGTCACCCGAAAGTATCGCAGCAATTTCATTTCTGTCAAATCCAAGCGAATCGAGGAATAAAACTCGTTCACCTTCTGTTTTCGGACGGGTGTGCGTAAGTCGAACAGCTAGAACACCAAGTGTACGTGATATTATACTCATTACATCAATCAACTTATTGAAATCGTTTTGATTATCTTGATTCGATTCGACGTTATTTTTGTTCCCTTTATTTGCCATACTTAACTCCTATATTGTTAATAATAACAAAGACTCACAAAATCGTATTAGAATTACTTAAGATAACAATCTAATGACGTTTTTTTAAACCGCCGCACAACACCACAATGTAGCTTTGAAAACAAATGTAAATGATTTATAAAAATTTTTTATTGCAACCAACTTCAAAGAGCAACTTAGTTTTACAACCAAACACAAAAATTAGAACAATGCCGTAATGAAAAATGGTGTCGGCTTAATTGTCTTGTTATACCGTTTTCTCAACACTTTCAAAATATTTATCTATTTCATTTTGTAATTCAATTGTTTTGGAAAGTGCCGTTACAATTTTGCAGTATGTTTGGATTTCTTCTAAAGTAAGCGTTCTTTCTTTTCTATCTTTTAGCCATTTTTCACAAACTTGATAACCACCAATTTGATATTGCCAAACTTCTTCTTTTACGCCATCAAAAAATTGCTCTTTGTTTATCCATACTTTTCCATCTTCATATTTAATTTTTTCAACTTTGTTACTTCCTTTTTGTGAAAAATTTATTTTGGTTTTATCCAGATCTTTTGATTTAAGTAAATGTAAGTCTGCAAGCTGTACACCAATTTTACCGACTTGAATAAAGAGTTTATAATTTTTAGTAAATGGAATACGTGGGAAATCTCTCTTTAAAAACTCTGCATATTTTGTGCGGTAGGTATTGCTGTAAAAAACTGCGTAGATGTAATAAAATATCTCTTCTGGTGTTACTTCTTTTTTGTAATTCTTTTTTAATTCTTCCAATAATTCCGGATTTATGTTTGGCTGACGAGTCTGGTATTTAACTTCCGGCTCAAACATCATCATCTGCATAAGTGGGTTCTTCTTTTTTTCTTTTCTTTCTAGATAAATATAAAGAGGTGCAAGATAGCAAGTTGTTTTTGAGGATAATCCCCCATGCTCAATAATTTTATCTGTAACCATAAAATGAGTATAAGGTATTTGAAGTTCTTCTCGCTTGTGGAAAATCAATCCTATATTTTCTTTCAACATATGTTGCATTACATCTTTTCTTTTACGTTCTATCATTTCATCGTGATATAAAATCCAACGTTCATCAAAAGGACGGTAAAGAATTTTTGTTATAGAATCTTTCCAGTCTAAATCCTTCCTTAGTTTTTCACGCTGCTCTTTAATTTTCCAGCTTTGGTTTTCATTTAACCCATAAGTTTGTTTTAGAATTTCTTCGTCTACTTTCGGATCAATAAATTCTTTTATTCTTCTTTCAAGTGTTTTCCTTTCAAAATCAATAACGAAGTTATCTCTTGCAGTTACAATTCCAACACTATTTACCGGGAATATTTCGGTTATCTTATAAAAAGAATAATAGTGATTTGCCAACTTATCATCAGTTGGAATAAAGAGATAAAATTCCGGATGAGGCGCAATCTTTTTCCATTTGACGTTTTTAATATTGTGCTTAATAAGCCAATCGTATTTAGTTTCCCTTAACCCAAAGATTTCTTGATGGTTTACTTGTTTCTTTTTCCCAGTTTTATATTTGACAAAGAATGCAATAGCCACACCTTGTTGAATATCAAAAACATTTTCATCCTTACTTCCATCCGGCGCTTTTTCTTTCCTTAAGCTATTTCCATGAAGATCGAGAATATAGATTTCATCAAAACTATTCATTAGAGATTGACGCATTCCTCTGAAAGTAGGATTATCAAGATAACTGTGGTTTGTAATAAAGCCCAAAACACCTTCACCGGCTTGGTCAATCTTCCATTGAGAGAAACGGATAAATTTTACATAATCATCTTGCAGCCACTTAGGATTCTTTTCACCAAGCGGTTTTCCGTCAACTTGATAATATTCTTTAATTATATCGGAAATCCATTCGCCGGTATTTGATGAATGACCCGAATAAGGCGGATTGCCGAGCACAACTAAAATTGGAACTTGTTTTTTTATTTTTCCGGCTTCGTGGCTTTCCGTAGAAAGTGACGACATCCCCGGAAATTTGGATTCATCAAGTTCTTTCATTTCGAGCGTGTTTGTTAAATAATATTTTACACGCTCATCGTCTTCCATTCTGTAACCAAGCTCTTCCAAAAGAAAAGACATTTTCATATGCCCTATTGCATAAGGAGCCATCATCAATTCAAAGGAATAATAATTTTGGAGAACCCGTTCTTTAATAAATAAACTAACAGCACCTTCCCCAATTTTCTTTTTTACTTCTTCAACGGCTGTTTCAATAGCTTTCGCAAGGAAACTGAGCGTTCCGCCGGCGGGATCGAGAAGCGTTACATCTTTTGATGCAAGTCCTTCGGTAATATTAAATTTTTCTTTAAGTATCTGATGAAGCGAACGGACAATAAAAGAGACTACAGGTTCCGGCGTGTAATAAACTCCCCGTTTTTCTCTTGTTGCAGGATCATAAACCGAAAGAAATGTTTCGTAAAAATGTAATACCGGATCGCTTCCTTTACCTTTGTGGTAATATTGATCGAGTATTTTCTTTGCATCCGCAACCGCAAGCACATCGGCAATATCATCAATAATTATTTCCATCTGTTTTGGAATATCTTCTAAAGATATGTATTTGAATATATCTCTTAGAATTCCAATAGATTTTGGAATGTAAGAGTAAGCGGATCTTCTATTAAATTCTTCACCGGCACGGAGACGTGCTGCAAACAAACCGTAAGTAATTGTTTGAGAATATAGATCGGCAAACTCATCTTCAGAAATTCCCGCAATTAGGAATTCTTTGAATGCATTATAAAACCCATGAATTGAATCGTTATTATTTTTTAACTCCTCGCTTACAACTTCATCCTTTAGGAACTTAGTTCTTTTTGCTAATTCTATGGCAAGCGTTTTTGCGGTGTAAGTTTTAGGAAGTGAGAAATCTAAAAATCTTTCGAGCAGTTCAAATAATTTATCTTCGTTTTCAAGCGGTGGGACTGTAGAAAGTTTCTTTATAACAAAAGGACGTGCAACAAATATTTTTTCAATCCGTTCGCCGTTTCTATATAAACGGAACTCTGTGAAGTTTGTTAAAATAACATTCGGGAAAGTTGATAAATACCTTTCGAGTTGTTCGGAATCTTCAATTCTATCAAGATCAACACCTAAATCTTTAGCTTCAATATAGCCGATTATTTTTTGTCTTCCGTCCCAAATTCTAAAATCGGGATTTCCGGCTTCGGTTTTTTTAGGGAGAATAGTTACATCAATTTTCTTTTTTCTCTGTAATTCAGAAAAATCTGTAATAAAATCCGCAAGATGTTTGTAATAAGATTCCTCTCTCGCATCGCCTTTTTGGTAGGTCTTAAACAGATTTGATAAGTATTTTTTTGTCATGATTTGCAATATAGTGAACAAATTTTAGAGACGGTATTAATATTACTTATGCCGTTTCAGCATTTTTCAATCTGACAGTTATTTAATAAATAATTCTAACCTATATTAATTCTTGCGAAGTACAATTCGTGTAAGTGTTTGGAAGAAAGGAAGTTATTGTTTGATTCTTCATTACGGAATTCCCCTTATTCTATTTACAACCCTGCCTGCGGCAGGCAAGTTATAAAAAACAAAAACTATTCAAAAGGAATTTTTACAGCGGTCAGCAGTCAGCTTTCAGCGATCAGTACAATCTCCTAGTTATAATATTTTGATTGATATTTCAATTTTATTTTAAGCCGGCATATTATATATGAATCAACTATGATTGGAAAACAGTATTAAAAATTGCTTCGGGGTAATTAGCAGCCACATTCAATAAGACTTTCGCTGGTCCATCAGGTTTACGGCGTCCTTGTTCCCAATTTTGAAGTGTTGATACACTAATTCCGAGTAACTTTGCAAATTTGTTTTGAGATAATCCCAAATGTTCTCTTATAATTTTCGGATCGGGATCATCAAAATTAAATTCACGACTCGATTTCCTTTTACCTTTCAAAATTTTCCCGCCTTCTTTTATGCTTGTTTGCAGCTCATAAAATAATTCGTCTTTCATTTGAACTCCTTTTCAACAAGAGATTTTAATATTTTCAATTGTTCACTTGATAAATCATCTTGCTCATTTTTAGAATAGATTAAAAGCATCAAGACTATTTCTTTTGTTTTAAACCAATAATAAATAATTCTAACACCACCACTTTTACCCTTACCGGCAATAGACCATCGGATTTTTCTTAATCCCCCACTACCACTGATTATTTTTCCCTTTTCCGGATTCAGTATTATCTCATTTTGTAACTTACGATAATCTTCGTCAGGCAGAAGAGTTTTCAACCTTTTTGTAAAAACAGATGTTTCTATTATTTTCATAAGTAATATACGTCATTGAACGATATACGTCAACGTCTTTATTTACTGCCCGGCGTCTTTTGTCGTGTAAAAATGTTTTTAATCTATATTTATTCTTGCGAAGTACAATTCGAGTGAGTGTTTGGAAGAAAAGAAGTTATAGGTTGGTTTCCCATTACGGAAATCCCCTTATTCTATTTACAACTTATAAAAAACAATAACTATTCAAAAGGAATTTTTCGCAGCGATCAGCAGTCAGCGTTCAGCTACAAGCTCTTAGCTAATTGCTAAAAGCTCTGAGTGTTATTCAATCTTCTACTTTAAGTTTTTGAAGAGCATTATTAGAAGCTTCCTGCTCGGCTCTTTTTTTATTATTGCCGCTGCCGGTTCCTAATAATTCATCGCCTAAGAAGACATCTATTATAAATTCTTTTTTGTGAGGAGGACCTTCTTCGGATCGTATAATATAACGAGGAGTATGAAGTTTTTTTGTGTGAGCATATTCCAATAATTGCCCTTTGTAGTTTGTGTCAATCAAAAATTTATTATCTACTTCATACGGCTTAATAATCCATTCAATCACAAATTCTTTTGCCTTACTTAAACCTTGATCTAAGTAGATTGCACCTATCAAAGCTTCAAGTCCGTCTGCAAAGATTGTCTGCATTCCTTCTAAAGAATCCCGTAAGTATTTTTCATTATAAAGAATAATATTATTCAGACCGATTTCCTGCGCTGTAAGATATAAGCGTTCACGGTTAACAAGAGCGGCACGTGATTTTGTAAGAAATCCTTCTTCTTCGTTCGGGTAATTTTCAAAGAGATGATCAGCAACAATCATATTTAAGACTGAATCGCCTAAAAATTCCAAGCGTTCATTTGATTTAAGAAACTCGGGATATAACTCAAGATAAGAACTATGTGTGAGGGCTTTAATGAAATAGGATTTATTACGAGGCGTAAAACCGAGTATTTTTTTTAGGATTGTATAGTTCTTCTGAAATCTAGTTCTTAGTTCCGGATCAATAAAATATTTTCTTCTTTGAAAAAAGAAAAACCTATCTAGCAGTTTTCCAAACAAAAATCATCCTACAAACTTTTTGAATAATAAAGATGCATTATGCCCGCCAAAACCAAATGTATTGCTAATAGCGTAATTGATCTCTTTCTTAACAGCAATTTTGGGAGTATAATTTAAATCCATTTCCGGTTCAGTTTCATCAAGGTTTATTGTAGGTGGAACTATGCCGTTTTTAATTGCAAGCAGAGTTGCAATAGCTTCAACTGCACCGGCCGCGCCTAATAAATGTCCGGTCATAGATTTTGTGGAACTGATGGCAAGTTTTTTTGCATGATCACCAAAAACGGTTTTTATCGCAAGTGTTTCATTTAGATCGTTGAGCTCTGTTGACGTACCATGCGCATTTATATAATCAACTACAATAGGTTCAACACCAGCATCTCTTAAACATTCTCTCATAGAACGTACGGCACCTTCTCCACCCGGAGGAGGCGCAGTTACATGGTATGCATCTCCGGTTAGACCGATACCGACAACTTCTCCGTAGATTGTAGCACCGCGTTTAAGTGCGTGTTCAAGTTCCTCCAATATAATAGTACCTGAACCTTCGCCCATAACAAATCCGTTCCGGTCTTTATCAAACGGACGTGATGCTTCCATCATACGATCATTCCAAGTTGAAAGTGCACGTGCAGCATTGAATCCCGCAATTGCCATTGGAGTAATTGCAGCTTCAGCACCGCCGGTTACAATAATTTCTGCCGAACCTCGTTGAATCAAAATAAATGCATCAGATATTGCATGAGATGAAGTAGCACACGCAGATGTTGTAGCGTAGTTCGGGCCCTTTAAACCATATTTGATAGAAATTTGTCCGGCAGCTATATCGGCAATCATTTTGGGAACGAAGAAAGGACTAACTCTTTTAGCTCCTCCTTTCATGAATGCGGTATGTTCTTCTTCCCAGGTTACCATTCCGCCAATACCACTTCCGTAAATTACACCTGCTCTTTCCAAATTAATTTTAGAGAGATCTAATTTTGAATCTTCCATAGCCATTGCTGCAGTAGCTAAAGAGTAATGCGTAAATGGGTCCATCCTTCTTAATTCTTTTTTATCCACATATTTAAGGGCATCAAAATTTTTTACTTCACAAGCAAACCTTGTATTGAAAGCAGACGGATCAAATTTTGTTATAGGACCGGCTCCGTTTCTACCGTAGATCAACCCTTCCCAATATTCTTGAGTGTTATTGCCAATCGGAGTTAAAGCACCGATACCGGTTACAACAACTCTTTTCATGCTCATATACGATCCCTATTTTAGGATTTAATGGATGGATTAAAGAACGACCACGGATCATCTCCGTGGTCATAACTAAATTTATTTACCTAATTTTTCTTTCAAATACTTTGTTGCATCACCAACAGTAGAAATTTTTTCAGCATCTTCATCCGGAATTGAAATATCAAAAGCAGATTCGAAACCCATAACAAGTTCTACTATATCTAGAGAATCTGCACCTAAGTCGTTTGTGAATGAAGCACCCGGAACTACTTGTGATTCTTCAACACCGAGTTTATCCATAATTATTTCTTTTACTTTTACTTCAACGTCCATCTCCGCTCCTTTTTTTTGATGAAAAAATAATTATTTAATAGAAAATTACATTACCATTCCGCCGTCAACGGTTAAGACTTGTCCGGTGATATAATCTGATTCGCTGCTTGCTAGAAAAAGAACAGCTTTAGCAACATCTTCCGGTTTACCAAGTCTTTTAATAGGGATATTAGACAAAATTGCTTCTTTTTGTTGATCGTTTAATTTATCAGTCATATCCGTTTCAATAAAACCGGGTGCGACTGCATTAACATTAATATTTCTAGACGCTAATTCCTTTGCATTCGATTTAGTTAGTCCTATTACTCCGGCTTTTGAAGCAACATAGTTTGCCTGTCCGGGATTTCCAACTAAACCAACAACTGAACTAATATTAATTATTTTTCCGTAACGCTGTCCGATCATAGGTTTCAAAACTGCTTTTGTATAATTAAAAACACTTTTTAGATTCGCACTAATAATCGAATCAAAATCTTGTTCCGTCATTCTAAGCATTAAAGCATCTTTTGTTCTTCCGGCATTATTCACTAGAATATCAATTCCGCCCAACTTCTCAATAGTAAATTTAACAGTATCTTCAGCACAAGAAAAGGAAGAAGCATCTGCTTTAAATCCGAATACTTTCACTGAATCTGAAGATAATTCCTTTTCTATTGCACGTGCAGATTCATCTGAACTAAAATATGTAAATACAACACTGCAGCCGTTTTGTACTAATTCTTTAACAATTCCTTTTCCAATACCGCGAGTTCCACCGGTAACGATCGCTTTTTTATTAAGCAGCTTCAATCTTTGATCCGTCAATATCTATTTTTTCAAAATATTCTTTATGATAAATATCTAATTCCTCGAATCCTTTCTCTCCAAGTAAGAACTTTAGTTCATTTTTACAACAATCATAAACTGTTGAAATTTGATTTTCAAGTTTGCTACAATAATGCATATCATTCAAATGCTCATCATCAACAGTTAAGATACCTTCCGAGATTACTAATGGAAATAATATACAATATAGCGGTTTATATTTCCACTTGAATTCTCCTTCCGCCAAAGCCATTTTTTGAAGTGTACAGAATCCTTGTTTATCAAGAAAAACACATTTTTCATTATGAACTTCGGTTCCTACTGCAATTCCGGATGGGAAATCATTATCAGCTTGC
Source organism: Melioribacteraceae bacterium (assembly GCA_041658245.1). Taxonomy (GTDB): domain Bacteria; phylum Bacteroidota; class Ignavibacteria; order Ignavibacteriales; family Melioribacteraceae; genus Fen-1258. Next base: position 46,314 of record JBBAAM010000008.1, on the reverse strand, counting down.
GGTTCTTCAAACCACTTTTCAGGACTTTTTGTTTGGGAATCATCCATATGTTTAATGATCTTATCCTTTTCAGACATGATCTTTTCATATTCTTTTTTATCAATATATACTCCATAGTAGCAGCATTCCCCGGAACAAATACAAACATCACATCCCTTAACAAATTTTTGTGTAAAGATCAGTGGATCTATATACATTCCGTTAATAATCTTTTCAAATTTAGTCTGCATTAAAGATACCTTTCAACATCGGAATATTTATCTATGCCGAATATTTTAACTTCAGGATTAATTCGTTTAACTAATCCTTGTAATACTTTACCCGGACCTATTTCATAAAATTCATCAGCGCCATCTTGAATCATATTTGTAATTGTTTCTTCCCATCTAACCGGATGGTCTAATTGCTGATAAAGTAAATTTTTGATTTCCTCGCTGCTTGTTACCGGTTTAGCAGTTACATTAGCATAGACGGGAATTTTAGCATCGTAAATAGGAGTTACATCCAATTTTAATTTTAAGCTTTCTTTAGCACTATTCATTAATGGTGAATGGAAAGCACCGCTTACCACTAATTCTTTTACAAGTTTTGCACCTTTTGCTTTAGAGATATCCATCGCAGCATGAACACCTTCAACAGAACCTGAGATAACAATTTGTCCCGGTGAATTAAAGTTTGCACACTGAACAATTCCCTTCTCAGATGCTTCTATACAAATTTCTTCTACAACATTTGCTTGTAAACCAACAACAGCCGCCATAGTGCCCGGTTCCTCAATTCCGGCTTGTAACATTGAACTGCCGCGTAACCGAACAAGAGCAACAGCATCATAATATTGTAGTGCTTTCGCTGATACTAATGCAGAGTATTCACCTAAAGAATGCCCGGCAACCATATCCGGCTCTAATGTTCTCATGATACTTGCAAGAACTACGCTATGAACAAAAATTGCCGGTTGTGTAATATCAGTTAGTTTAAGAGCATCTTCGGGACCGTTAAACATTAAATGTGAAAGAGCGACTCCGGCTGCATCTTCTGCAACTTTTATCATTTCCTTGGCTTCAACAGAATTCTCATAAAGATCCTTTGCCATTCCTACATATTGGGATCCTTGTCCGGGAAAAATAAAAGCTCTTTTTCCCATTAATCCAAACTCCAAGTCAAATACATAGCACCCCAAGTATAACCTGCACCAAATGCTGAAAGAATTAAGTTATCGCCTTTCTTAACTTTTCCATCTCTATAATATTCAGTAAGACAAAGCGGTATAGTTGCTGCTGTTGTATTGCCGTATTTATCAATATTGATCATAACTTTATCTTTAGAAACTCCCATCCTTTTGGCAGTAGCATCTATGATCCTCAAGTTTGCTTGATGTGGAACTAGATATGCAACATCTTCACTCTTCAATCCATTCTTCTTCATTATTTCAAAAGAAATATCAGCCATCCCTATTACAGCAACTTTAAAAACAGCTTTCCCATCTTGATATATATAGTGCATCTTCTTATCAACGGTTTCATGTGAAGGAGGATTCAAACTTCCACCACCTTTCATGTATAAACTTTCTTTACCTGATCCATCTACATACAGCAAAGAATCTTTAATTCCATAGTTCAAATCATCTGTTGGTTCTAATAAAACGGCAGAAGCAGCGTCACCGAAAAGAATGCAATTATTGCGGTCTGTGTAATCAGTAATAGAGCTCATCATATCAGAACCAACAACTAAAACCTTTTTATATCTCCCGGTTTCAACAAGACTTGCACCGGTTTGAAGTGCAAATAAAAATCCTGAACAAGCGGCAGATAAATCAAATCCCCAAGCTTTTGTTGCACCGATTTTTTCTTGAACCAAACATGCAGTTGCAGGAAAGAACATATCAGGCGTTACTGTTGCTACAATAATTACATCAATCTCTTCAGGTTTAACTTTTGTTGTTTTGAAAAGGTCTTGAATTGCATACACTGCCATATCGCTTGTAGCACCGTTTTCCATAATTCTTCTTTCACGGATTCCAGTGCGTGAAATTATCCACTCACTATTTGTATCAACTATCTTTTCAAAGTATGCATTATCATAAATCTTATCAGGAACGTACATCCCGACAGCAGTAATAGCAGCGTTATAAATTTTTTTATTTTGTGATTGCATAGGTCTTTAATGCTTCCTCAAATTTCTTGATCAAATTTTTGTCGTACATTTCTTTTGCACGGAGAATCATATTCTTAATTGCTAACGGAGAACTTGAACCGTGACCAATAATGCTTATTCCATTTACACCGAGAAGAGGAACTCCTCCATGAGTTTGATAATCCATATCGCTTAATGAAGCTTTTAAAACTGACTTTACGATTAAAGCTTTTATCTTATTGATTAATCCTTTATCGGCATAATTTCTTATTCTTATTTTCAGAAGATTCAAAACGCTTTCGCCGAATTTCAAAATTATATTTCCTACAAAACCATCACAAACAACAACATCAACTTTTCCTTTTAGTATATCTCTACCTTCAACATTGCCGTGAAAATTTAATTTTGAGTCCCTTAATAATTTTTGAGATGCGAATGTGAGTTCATTCCCTTTCGACTCTTCCTCTCCAACATTTAATAAACCAATTGTTGGATTTTGAACGCCGTACATTTCTTTTGCGAAAATTGTACCGAGAACAGCGTATTCAAATAAATGCTGTGGTTTGCTGTCAACACTTGCACCCGCATCAAATACAATACATTTTTTATCGCCAGATGTTGTAGGAAATGAAGCTCCAATTGTTGGCCGACTTACTCCCTCAATCCTTCCCATAATTAAAGTTGATGCAGCCATCATAGCGCCGGTATTGCCTGCACTTACAAAGGCGTGAGCTTTTTTCTCTCTAACTAATTTTGCACCTACTACTAATGATGAATCGGGTTTCGATTTTATTGCGTCTATTGGTTTATCAACCATCTCAATTACTTGTGAAGCGTGATGAATCAATTTTTCATCGAGTTCAATCTTTTCTTGGCGGGCAACTTTTAATATTTTTTCCTTATCTCCCACAAGAATCAAATCGAAATTTTTATCTTCCTTCAGTGCAGCAATAGCACCAAGAATTTCATGCTTAGGGGCATAGTCGCCCCCCATAGCATCAACTGCAATCTTACATTTTTCTAATTTAAGTTCTGTCATCTAAGAGATTTATTGTTACGATTCTGGAACAAACATAGATCTGCCGGCATAATAACCACAGTTTGGGCATGCTCTATGGTTCAATTTAACTTCGCCACAATTTGAACAGCGGCTTAAGGAAGGAACAGTAGCTTTGTAATGTGTTCTGCGTTTATCTCTTCTGCTCTTAGACATCTTACGTTTCGGATTTGGCATCGTACAACCTGTTTATTTAGTTATTAAATTTACCTTTTAATTGTTTTAATGGTTCCCATACATCATGGGTTGTTTCAATTTTACAATTACATTCTTCTTCATTTAAGTTTTTACCGCAATGAGGACATAATCCTTTACAATCATCTTTACATAACCGTTTCATTGGTAAAGCAAGTTCAGCATATTCATAAACATCGTTCCGGATATTAATCTTATCATCTTCCGGTGAAAGGTATTTTAGGTTGTATTCATCAGTTTCGTGTAAATCACGACTGAAAAGGTAACTAATTTGGAAATGATTAGTGAGTTTAGTTTCTAAATCTTTTGCACATCTATCACAAACCATTTTTGAATGTACGGTCAAATCACAGTTAAGTACGATTTGATGCGGTGATTTATCCATTCTACATTCAACATCAGCATTTCCAAAGAACAATTTTTCCAAACCTAAATTTTTAACGGATTCTGAAAGATGGAAACTGTGAATACCGTCCGAAAAATTAGTATATTTTATTATCATTTGAAGAACATGGAAAAATTGGGTCAAAATATATACAGCCGATCCTTTATAATCAAGAATTCCTTTATTTTGTTAAATAAATGTAGAGTGTGAATAAATGTCGTTAATCTCATCATTTATTGCTGCAATCTTACCAATGTTATTTTGTCTTATTGTACTTTGGAGGATGGACAAGTATGATAGAGAACCATTGCGTTTTGTACTGGTTCATTTTTTATGGGGTGCTTTCGGTGCTATAATATTGGGAATTAGCGGAAGTTTACTACTTGGAGCTTTAACAGGAATAATCGGCTCAACTTCAAATATTTCTAAATTAATTCAGTCAATAATTTTCGCACCACTGAGTGAGGAAATTGCCAAAGGCGCATTCTTACTCTACTCAGTTAATTCTAAAAAAATCGATAATATTACCGATGGATTACTCTACGGAGGTGTAATTGGTCTCGGTTTTGGTATGATAGAAAATTTTCTGTACTTTTTAACTTATGGTAATACACCATTAAACTGGCTCTATCTTGTTGTTATTCGATCATTATTTTCAGCTCTAATGCATTGTATCTCCACCGGAACATTAGGAGCTTTTATTGCACTTGCAAAGTTTTCATCTAATTTTGGAAAAAATACTTTGCCATTAGCCGGATTATTTACCGCAATCTTTATTCATTTTATGTGGAATATTACTGTTAGTTTTTCTGATACTTTTTTATTTGGATTTTTATTCATGATTTTTTTGATACTCTTTTTCATATTTGTTTTTAGATTATCTGTTAATAATGAAAAGAAAATTATCGAACGTGAACTATTGGAAGAAAGTATGTTAGGTTTGATTCCTAAAGAACATATAAAAATATTAAGCAGTCATTTAAGATTTAGAAGCGGTTGGATAGACGAACGAATTAGAAAATTATATTCAAGATTTGCGATACGTCTTGCTTTCAATAAAGATTTATTTAACAAAGCAAAAGATTTGAACAAATTATATTATTCTTCAGAGATCGAAAAGAATCGTGAAGCAGTCCGGTCACTTTTATCAAATAATTTTATCTCGGTATAAATGAAACCAGTTGGAATATTAGGCGGGTCGTTCGATCCAATTCATTTGGGACATCTAATCACTTCTTACGATGTTCTGGAAAAAAGAAATCTCGAAAAAATAATTTTTGTTCCTTGTCATATGTCCCCGCACAAAACAGATCAGAGACCAACTGAAGATATTCATCGATTGAATATGGTAAACTTAGCAATCGAACAATATCCATATTTCGAATCTTCTGATTATGAGATTCGCAAAGGAGATGTATCTTATACTTATAATACTTTAGTTGAATTAAAAAAATCTTATGATCAAATAGAGCTTATAATCGGTTTTGATAATTTAATAGTTTTTGATAAATGGTATCGTCCGGATGATATTTTTGATCTTGCCAAAGTTATTGTGATGAAACGTGAAATTGATAACATACCGGTTAAGCATAACAAGTATTTTGACTCTGTAATACTTCTGGAAACTACATTGATTGACATTTCTTCTACTGAGATTAGAGAGCGAGTTAAAAATAATGAACCGATTGATTATCTTGTTCCATCAAAAGTAAAAGAATATATTTCAAAACACGGTTTATATAAATAATTTTTTTGTTATGAGATCAGAAAATTTTGTTGAAAGAATTTTTCAGAACGACAAACGAGCCATCTCAAGAGCAATAACTATTATTGAATCGGGTAATTCCAATTCAACCGAATTATTAAAAGATCTTCATATAAAAATTGGTAATGCCTATCGAATAGGTATTACCGGTCCTCCCGGTGCGGGTAAATCTACTTTGACAAATCAATTAACTAAATTTTACAGAAAACAAAATAAAAAAGTTGGAATCATAGCTGTTGATCCGACAAGTCCTTTTACAGGCGGCGCTTTGCTCGGTGATCGCGTCCGTATGAGTGAAGTCGGTTGTGATGATAATGTATTTATTAGAAGCATGGCTACACGCGGTAGTCTTGGAGGTCTTAGCAAAAAAACTATTGATGCTGCCGATGTTCTTGATGCTGCCGGATACGATATAATTATTTTTGAAACAGTTGGTGTTGGACAGTCCGAACTTGATGTTGCAAAAGCTGCCGATACTACAATCGTTATTCTTGTTCCGGAATCCGGTGATTCAATACAAGCAATGAAAGCCGGCTTAATGGAAATTGCCGATTTCTTTGTACTTAATAAAAGCGACCGTCCCGGTGCAGATAGCGCCATAACCGCACTCAAAACAATTTTAATGATGCGTGATCATAATGAAAAAAGCTGGTTGCCCAATATTATTAAAGCAGTTGCTTCTGAGAACTCAGGTACAAAAGAAATTGCAGATGAGATTTCAAGACATCATCAATTCTTGGAACAAAATGGATTACTTAAACAAAACCGTGAAAAAAATTATAAAGTACGTATCAAAGAGATAGTTGAACATTTGTTGAAAGATGAATTCTGGAAAGAGAGACGTGCTGAAAGTCTTCAAGCTTCCCTTTCAAAAGTTGTTGAGGGAGAAACTTCTCCATATCAAATTGCCGAAACATTATTTAATGATTTTAAAACTTCACTTAAACAGTAGGTCATTATGGTAGAGACTAAAACTGAAAACAATTTTATACTTGAGTTCGATGAAAATCAGCTTGCAATAAAAGAAACAATCAGAAATTTTGCTGAAGAAAAAATTAAGCCGCGTGTAATGGAATTTGACGAGAGTCAAGAATTCCCGATTGATCTGATGAAACAGTTAGGTGAACTTGGATTTCTTGGAATATTGATCCCGGAAAAATTTGGAGGAGCCGGACTCGGTTATATTGAGTATGCTCTAATTATAGAAGAGATTGCAAGAATTGATCCATCATTAGCGCTTTCAGTTGCCGCACATAACGGTTTATGTACAAATCATATTAATGTATTTGCAAGTGATGAACTCAAGAATAAATATTTACCAGATCTTGCAAGCGGAAGAAAAATAGGTGCATGGGGTTTAACAGAACCAGCATCCGGCAGTGATGCTGGCAGTATGCAAACAACGGCTGTGAAAGACGGAAAACATTTTGTACTAAACGGAACTAAAGCATTTATAACTCACGGTAAATCCGGAGAGACTGCAGTTGTGATGGCGGTTACTGATAAAGAAAAAAAGAAAAAAGGAATATCAGCGTTCATAGTTGAAAAAGGAACTGACGGGTTTCATGCCGGGAAAAAAGAGAATAAACTTGGAATGCGTGCAAGCGAAACGACACAATTAATTTTTGAGAATTGCCGTGTGAGCGAAGATAATTTGATCGGCAATGAAGGAGAAGGTTTTACGCAATCAATGAAGATTCTTGAAGGCGGAAGAATTTCGATCGCAGCATTAAGTGTAGGACTTGCTCAAGGTTGTCTTGAAGCTTCACTTGCTTATTCTAAAGAACGCAAACAATTTGGTAAAACTCTTTCTGAATTTCAAGCGATACAATTTAAGCTTGCAGATATAGCAACTGAAATTGAAGCCGCCCGATTAATGACATTCAAAGCCGCCAAAATGAAAGATGATAACAAAGATATTCTTGAGATTGCATCCAAAGCAAAACTTTTTGCAAGTGAAGTTGCAACACGCGCTGCTAATGAAGCTGTACAGATCTTTGGCGGATATGGATTTACAAAAGATTATCCTGTAGAAAAATTCTACCGTGATGTAAAACTTTTAACTATTGGTGAAGGAACTTCCGAAGTACAGAGAATTGTAATTGCTCGAACACTTTTACAAGATTAGAAAAATAGATGGAACGCAGATCATTATGATTATTTATAATCTATCATAACCATCATAAAAAATCTGCGTGCTATTAGGAACTCAAATGGCACAAATCGGTTCTCCCATAAAACCAACAGAAACTTTTCTTCGCAGAGAAGATTTTCATAAAAATCTTATAAGAAAAATTATTGCTGTGCGCGAAACGATTAAACTCGGTGGTGGAAAAATTGCAATTGATAAACAACACGAAAAAGGAAAACTTACCGCTCGTGAACGAATTGAAAAATTAATTGATAAAGGATCAGCTTATTTTGAGTTAAATACTTTTGCCGCTTATGATATGTATAAAGAGTACGGCGGAGCGCCGAGCAGCGGAACAATTTTCGGAATTGGAAAAATACACGGGAAAAATTTTGTAATCGTTGCAAACGATGCAACAGTTAAAGCCGGTGCATGGTTTCCTATCACTGCAAAGAAAAATCTACGCGCACAAGAAATTTCTATAGAAAATCGTTTACCAATTATTTATTTAGTTGATAGCGCTGGTGTATTCCTCCCTCTTCAAGAAGATATATTTCCTGATAAAGAACATTTTGGAAGAATCTTTCGTAACAATGCAATTATGTCTTCGTTGGGAATTCCACAAATCGCCGCAATCATGGGTCCGTGTGTAGCCGGCGGCGCTTATCTTCCAATCATGAGTGACGAAGCTTTAATTGTTGAAGGTGAAGGATCCGTTTTTCTTGCCGGTTCTCATTTAGTAAAAGCGGCAATTGGAGAAGAAATTGCAAATGAAAATCTCGGCGGCGCGCGTGTTCAATCAAATATTTCAGGTGTTACAGATTACATAATGAAGAACGACGAAGAGTGTCTTCTTCAAATTAGAAGTTTAGTAAGTAAGTATGGTGATTCTGCTCAAGCTGGTTTCAATAGAATAGATTCCATTCTTCCAAAGTTTGATTCAAAAGAAATTTATGGATTGATTCCTGAAGATGGCACAAAACCTTATGACACTTACGAACTACTTGCAAGAATTGTTGATAACTCTGAGATTGATGAATACAAATCCGGATACGGAAAAAGTCTGATAACTGCTTATGCGCGTATTGATGGCTGGGCAGTTGGGATTGTTGCGAATCAGCGATCTGTAGTAAAGACTGAAAAAGGAGAAATGCAGATTGGCGGAGTAATCTATTCCGATAGTGCCGACAAAGCAACACGATTCATAATGAACTGTAATCAGAAAAAAATTCCTCTTGTTTTTTTACAAGATGTAACCGGATTTATGGTTGGAAGTAAAGCAGAACACGGCGGAATTATAAAGGATGGCGCAAAGATGGTGAATGCTGTTGCAAATTCAGTCGTGCCAAAAATTACAATAATAATCGGCAACAGTTATGGTGCAGGCAATTATGCTATGTGCGGTAAAGCTTACGATCCGCGCTTTATCTATGCATATCCAAACGCAAAAATTTCTGTGATGGGCGGTGCTCAAGCAAGTTCTGTCCTGCTTGATATACGATTAAAACAAATGCAAAAATCCGGGGAGGAATTCACTAAAGAACAAAAAGACAAATTATTTAATGAAATAATTCAGTCATACGAAGAAACAAGTAACCCGCTTCACGCTGCTGCTCGTTTATGGGTTGATGAAATTATTGATCCAGCATTAACTCGAGAATATATTTCTAGTTCAATTGAGTATGCAAATAATAATCCAAATATACCCCGTTTCAATCCCGGTGTTATACAAACTTAGTTTTAAAAGAATATTTTACAGACTGGTTAAACACTTTTAGCTAATTCCACTCTCTAAGTTCAACATTCATCCATTCCCGGTCACTTATTTATAATCATTATCTGCGCTTTTATAGTGACTATTATTTTTTAGCTGATTATTTTACGTACGGTTTCATTTCGCGATTATTATATGTTTGTCAATAAAAAAACCGGCACACCATGCACACACTAACTTTAATATTGATTTTATGCTTGTCTACTTTTTTGCAAGATGACCCTTATGTAAGAGACCGTGAAATAATGGTTCGCACTCAAATTGAAATGCGCGGCATAAAAGACCAAGCTACACTTTCTTCAATGAAGAAGGTGCAACGTCATCTTTTTATACCTAAGGATTTAAGAGATAATGCTTACGATGATAGACCTTTGCCGATCGGTTACGGACAAACTATTTCTCAGCCGTTTATAGTTGCGTATATGACGGAGTTGGTGAAACCGAACAAGAATTCTAACATGCTCGAGATCGGCACCGGCTCAGGTTATCAAGCCGCTGTGCTCGCTGAAATTATAAGCGATGTTTATACAATTGAGATCATAACCGAGTTGAGTAATTCATCAGAAAAAAAGTTGAAGGAACTTGGCTACAAAAACGTTTATGTAAAAAATGCCGATGGTTACTACGGATGGAAAGAACATGCACCTTTTGATGCAATTATTGTTACTGCTGCCTCTGAATATATTCCTCCTCCTTTGATAGAGCAGTTGAAAGACGGCGGCAGAATGGTAATTCCGGTCGGCTCTCCGTTTCAAACACAAATGTTAATGCTGGTCGAAAAAAAAGACGGTAAAGTAACTACAAAAAGTTTGATGCCGGTTATGTTTGTTCCTTTCAAAAGAGGCAAGTGAATTATTTTGGATTAAATATTAAAAGAATCTCCATCTCAATATTTCTTCTTTCCGTCTCTATCATAGCATATCAATTGCTGTTGATGCACATTTTTTCGATAACTCAATGGTATCATTTTGCTTTTATGGTTATCTCGGTCGCACTGCTCGGATTTGGCGCCGCAGGTTCTTTCATTGCATTATTTAAAAATAGATTGATCGCAAATGCCCCATGGTTAATTCCTTTTTCAATGCTGATTTCGGGCCTGTTTCAATGCAGCGCAATTTTTCTTTCTCAATTACCGTTTGCAAGGTTCGATTCATATTTAATCTTTGCCGACTACTCACAATTCATAAATCTTGTAATTACTTATTTGATCTTTTTCCTTCCATTTTTCTTTGGTGCTATATCAATCGGATTATCATTTATTATTTATATAGATCAAATAAGCAAACTTTATTTTAGTAATCTTATCGGTTCCGGTCTTGGCGGAATTACAGCTCTAATTTTGTACTCGATCTTTTCGCCGGAAGAAATTTCATCATTGATTTCCTTGCTGCCAATAATATCTGCTTTGATTCTATTCCCGAATGATTATAAAAGAATTTTCACGCTAATATTTATTCTTTCAATTGCTGTGTCGTTTTTATTCTTCATAAATCCTTTCACACTAAAAAAATCCGAATTCAAGAGTATCAGCAAAACACTCAATCTGATTGATGCTAAAGTGGTTTTCACAAAAAATAGTCCTTACGGATTGATTGAGGTTGTTTCATCTCCGGTATTACGATATTCGCAAGGTTTAAGTCTTGCTTATCAAAAAGAAGTGCCGCAAAGCAAAGCGATATTTTTAAATGGAGACTGGTTTGGAGCAATAGTTAAAGCTAATAACGGTAAGAACGAATTTTTGCATTACACAACTACAGCATTGCCTTATGCAATGAAGGAAATTGAGAGGGTTCTAATATTGAATGCCGGAAGCGGAATCGAAACAGCGCAAGCGATAAGTTACAACGCCAATCGTATTACCGCAGTTGAGCAGAACAGTATAATTATTTCTTTAATGAAAAATGAATTCGCTGAAGATTCCGATTCTCTTTATCATCATAAGAATCTTACAATCCACAATATAGATTCAAGAACGTTTTTGCAAGCAGACACAAATAAATACGATTTGATCACGCTTCCTTATACAAATTCATTCGGCGGAGGTGTTGGTTTATATGCGCTTCAAGAACAGTATCTCTTAACAGTAGATTCTTTTGAAGAGATGTTCGATCATCTGGAAAGCGAAGGAGTCATTTCTATTTCATCATGGATAGATTACCCGTTCCGAAATCCGTTAAAAATTCTTTCAACGATTGTGGAGATGTTGCATAAAAAGAAAATATCCGATTACAAAAATCATATCGCTGCAATTAAAAGCTGGGGAACGATTACTTTTGTTGTTAAAAAATCTCCACTTAATTCCGAAGAAATTGTAAAGATCAGATCGTTCTCCGATTCAGTAATGTTTGATCCTATTATTTTACCGGACATCTCAGAATCCGAAAGAACAAAATACAATTCGATGCAGGATGAAATGTTCTTTGAATACATCGATGAAATTCTATCCTGGCATCGTTCAAGTTTTTACGATGAATATGATTTCAACATTAAACCGGCAGATGATGATCAACCTTACTTTTCCCAATTCCTGAAATGGAAAAGTTTGTCTTATCTAAAGGATGTTTACGGAATACGTAATGCGCCTTTTTTGGAGATCGGGTATTTACTTGTTATGATAACTTTCATCCAAATTGTAATTATTGCATTTGTGCTGATCGTTCTTCCTCTACTTAAAACTGATTTGAAAGGCAATGGCAAACTAAAGACTCTTTTATATTTTGGAGCGATAGGATTGGGTTATATGTTCGTGGAAATAATTTTCATCCAGAGATTTATTCTATACTTTGGAAATATTATTTATGCCGCAGCCGCTGTTATTAGCTCTATGTTGATCTGTTCGGGTGTGGGAAGCTATCTCTCATCAAAAATTAAAGGAAGTAAAAGAAATCTCATCTTTATATGCGGATCGATTTTTACTGTTCTAATTTCATATAAATTCTTGTTAACTCCGGTTTTACAATCAACAATTGGTTTTGAGTTTTTCTTAAAAGCTGTTATTGCATTCATATTGATTGCTGTCCCTTCATTTTTAATGGGCATGCCTTTCCCGATCGGGTTAAAAATAATCTCTGCTGAAAATAAATCGTTAGCAGCTTGGGCGTGGGGAATTAACGGAAGTTCGAGCGTTGTTTCGTCGGTTCTTGTTGTTGTATTAGCGCTTGAATTTGGTTTTGCTACAGTTATATTGATTGCCGCGTTGTCTTATGTTACAGCAGCTCTAACTAATGTTTCTTTCTTAGCTTTTAGCCGGCGTTATAATTTATGAGTTTCTTTTTTTTGATTCTAATTTCTATATTCTCCATACAATCTATATTTGCTCAGCAAAAAATAGATAAATCTTTTTACGGCGGATTATTTTATTTAACGAATTATATGACCTCCGATGAGTACAAACAGTACTCAAGAACCCATAATGATTTGGAAACTGTAGATCATATTTATGAAAAGGCACTTACCTTTTTTGAAGGTGATGCATCAGAGACTTTTTTTTGTCTAACTTTTACTTTAATACCATACAACAAGATTTTAATTAAACTTCCTGTCATTGGTTCGCATGTTACAGTTCCGCTTCCCTCACCTCCAAAAATAATATTTGATGAAAAATTAAAGAATACTCCTAAAAGATTGTTTAACGATTCACCTTCAAACGACTTTGGTGATAAGGATAAACTTGCACATTTTTTTGCAAATGCATTCCTTCACTACAATATTAGCTTTTTTAATTTGTCTAAATTTCTCGGTATCTTTGTTGAGTATTTCGAGCAGGGATTTTTTCTTCAAGGTGAATTTGATAGAAGAGATTTAATTACAAATCATCTTGGCGAGATATTTGCAGAAATGGTTCAAAAGAATAAAAATGCAATGCCGTCTGAAGCATTAAAAATTTATCAACTACTTTTTTTTAGAATTTATCCATGAAATCTATTTTAGTTATTGATGATGAAAAAGAAATATGCGAAAGCATTAAGATGATCCTTGAATACGAAGATTATCTTGTCGACTATACAACTGACTCGTATAAAGGATTACAGAAAATCGAATATGGAAATTATGATGCATTATTACTCGATATTCAGATGCCCGGTAAAAATGGTTTTGAAGTGTTGAGTTGGCTTCTTGAAAAAGAAATTGATATGAAAGTAATAATGATCTCAGCACATGCGAGTGTTGAGAATGCGGTCAAATCAACAAAGCTTGGCGCATTTGATTTTCTTGAAAAACCCGTTGACCGCGATAAACTTTTGATCAGTGTACGAAATGCTGTTGAACAATCCAGTCTTGTTAAAGAAAATAAAAAGCTTAAGAAAGAACTCTTTTCGTCAGAAAAAATTATTGGGAACAGCACAGTAATTAAAACAATTCACGAAACAATTAAACGAGTTGCTAAAACTGATGCACGAATTCTAATTACTGGAGAGAATGGAACAGGCAAGGAATTAGTCGCACAAGAATTACACAGACAAAGCTCACGATCTAACAAAGAGCTAATTGAAGTGAATTGTGCCGCGATTCATCATGAACTTATCGAATCAGAATTGTTCGGTCATGAGAAAGGCTCATTTACCGGAGCCGTAAAACAACATATTGGTAAATTTGAACAAGCGGATGGTGGGAATTTATTTCTTGATGAAATCGGTGATATGAGTCTGCAAGCACAAGCTAAAGTTTTGCGTGCCATTGAAGAAGGAAAAATTGAGCGCGTGGGAGGGAACGCTAAGATTGATGTTAATGTTCGAATTATTTCAGCAACAAATAAAGATTTGCAAGAAGAAATTAAGAAAGGCAACTTCCGCGAAGATCTTTATCACCGATTAAATGTTATCCCGATTCATATTCCACCGCTCCGTGAACGTAAAGATGATATTCCTTTACTTATAGAGCACTTCTCAAAAATTATTTGCGATAAGAATAAATTTGCTCAAAAGAAATATTCTGACGCAGCAATCAATGCCCTTCAATCTCTAACTTGGAAAGGAAATGTTCGCGAACTGAAAAATGTTGTAGAACGTATTGTAATTATGGTCACTAAAACAGAAATCAACGAAAAAGATATTTCCATGTTCACGCCAAATCAAGGTTCGAATGCTGATGATTTGCTAAATACTTCAAATAGTTTTCAAGAGTTCAAAGAGAAATCTGAAAAGGCATTTATAATTAAACAGTTAAATGCCAATGGCTGGAATATCAGCAAGACTGCTGATATACTTGGGATTCAACGCAGCCATCTTTATAACAAACTAAAGAAATATGAAATTGAAAAGGAATAGCTATGGGAGAAACTATTTTTTCCAAGATTATTCGAAAAGAAATACCAGCGGAAATTGTTTTTGAGAATGACAAAGTTCTCGCATTCAAAGATATCAATCCTCAAGCACCGGTTCATGTTCTGATCATTCCTAAAATCACTGAAATTGAAACTACAAAAGACATTGATTCTAGCAAACACTCGGTTCTTCTTGGCTTTATGTTTGAAGCTGCAAATAAGATCGCTAAAGATTTAGGTGTAAGTGAATCGGGATTCAGATTAGTCTTAAATTGCGGAGCAGATGCTGGGCAGGACGTTTATCATCTTCATATGCATCTACTTGGCGGTCGAAAGATGAATTGGCCGCCGGGATGAGTTAATTCGTTTGAAGAAAAGCCTTATCAGAAATATCTTTTCGATAGTGCATTCCATCAAAACTAATTTTTGAAAGAGCTTCATAAGCTATTCTTTTGGCTTCGTTTAAGTCGTTCTTCTCAGTGAACGAAGTAACATTTAGAACTCTCCCACCATTAGTCATAATTTTTCCATTAACTTCTTTAGTCCCAGCGTGATAGACTTTTACTTTTTGTGGGATTTGATCTAATCCGTAAATCTCAAAACCTTTTTCAAATTTATCCGGGTAACCTTTTGAAGCAACAACAACACAAACCGAAGTACCACCATTATATCTCATTGCTTCTTTGTTAATTTTTCCACAAGCAGCAGAATAAAGCAGTTCAACAAAATTTCCTTCAAGTAAAGGCAAAACAACTTGCGTCTCCGGATCGCCAAATCTGCAATTAAATTCGACTACCTTTGTGCCATGGATTGTCATCATCAAACCGCAGTAAAGGCATCCCACAAACGGCATTCCCTTTTCACGCATCGCTTTTAATGTCGGTTCAATAATTTCTGTTGCAATTACATCGATATTTTTTTCGTTCACAAAAGAAGTCGGAGCATACGCACCCATGCCACCGGTATTCTTGCCTTTATCGTCATCAAAAATTCTTTTATGATCTTGTGCAGCAGGAAGTAAAACATAGTCGAAACCATCCGTAATTGCAAAAATCGAAGCTTCTTGACCTGACATAAATTCTTCAATTACTACTTTATCACCTGCAGTACCAAAGGAAGAATTTACAAAACATTCTTTTAACGCTTCCTTAGCATCATCAAAACATTCTGCGATTATTACACCTTTCCCCGCTGCAATGCCATCTGCTTTAATTACAATTGGGTAATTAATTTTATGTAAATAGTTTATAGCATCGTCATAATTTTCTTTATTGAATACTTCAAACGCTGCGGTAGGAATATTATATTCTTTCATTAAATTTTTAGCAAATGATTTCTCCCCTTCTATTCGAGAAGCTTTCATAGTTGGACCAAATACTTTAATACCTTTTTCAAGAAGTTTATCGGTTAACCCATCTATCAATGGTTTTTCAGGCCCGATCACTACCAGATCTATTTTTTGCTCCAGACAAAAACTGATAATACTCTGATGATCATCCTGATCGATAAGAATATTTTCACCAACTTGTTTTGTACCTGGATTTCCGGGAAGAATATATAATTTACAACAAGTTTCGCTTTCTGCAATTTTTACAGCTAAAGCATGCTCTCTTCCTCCAGAACCAATTAATACGATTCTCATGATAATGCCTTTAAATAAAACTGAAACGCTTTCGTAAGCTCTTCCGTTAATTTGATCCTATCGTGTTTCTGTATAAAATCTCTATTTGGTGTAGGTAAATTTTTCTTTATGTACAATTCATGAATTAATATTATAGTGTTTTTGATTTCCTGTATATCATCTGGCTTTGTTATAAAAGACGCACCATATTCTTGAAGAGCAGATTTAGCAGTTCCTTCAACAACACATCCAAGAATTGGTTTACCGGTTCCTATATACTCATAAAGTTTACTTGTGGAAATTGTGTCTGCATTCTGAATATTTCCAATCATCATCCACAAAACATCACTAGTTTTTAATCTCTTAACTGTTTCGTGATGGTCTAGATATCCATGATCTCTTACAAATTCGCTAATACCAAGTTCTGAAATTAGTTTATTATTTTCTTTGCGAAGATGACCAATAAATTCTAATTCTATATTTGCTGCAATATCCGGTCTCTCAATTGATAACTGCTTAAATGCTTTTAGAAAATATTCCGGAGTTATATTCTCATAAAATATTCCAGCATAAGTTAAACGCATCTTTTGTGATTGCTCAACTTTATCTTCACTGTACTCAAAATCAGCGGGGTCATAACCATGAGGAATTATCATTACATCATTAAATGATAAAAACGGATATGTCAATAAAAGTTTCTCTTTTATTTTGCGATTGATTGCAACAACTTTATCTGCTAATCGTAACGATTTATATTCTAACTTTTTATGCTTATAGCGATGATATAAAGTTGGATAAAATGCAAAATGATTGCCGAACCATAAATCACGATAATCTACAAATAGAGGAATACCAAATTCTTTTTTGAGTTTAGCAGCATAAACAAAACTTGAAAAAGGCGGAATCGTTACATAAATGATATCAAATTTTTCTTTTTGAAGAAGCTCTTTAGCAACTTTATATGCTTTTCTAGCCCAAGATTTTTTATTGTCAGGAATAAATATTGCTTTACTAATCCTTGAAAGTATCTTTCTAAGAAATTCTTGAGGCATATTCACAGTTTGATACTGCTTCCCGATAATTGTATTAAGATCAAAAGCTTCTGTGCGGATAATATTTACACCGGCATTTTCGGCTTCTTTCAATAAATAAAAATCATGGGCAAAGTATGCTACATTACCGGTTGTAATTACTGTGGGCTGCCAATTAAACTTGCTCATATATTTTGTGAATTTAAGCGTGCGTTGAACACCACTTAATCCAAGCGGAGGGTAGTAATAAGCAATAACTAAAACTTTGAACATAATCGAGATTTTATTTATGGATGATGATCAATAATAATTAAATATTTTATTCTCTTAATCGGATTAATAAAAATGTTAATACTGATTTTTCTTAGTCATTTGATAATTCGGTGCTTCCTCAGTTACTAAAACATCGTGCGGATGACTTTCGCGTAATCCGGCATTAGAAATTTTTACAAACTTTGATTTAGATTTCAAATCATTAATTGTTTTTGCACCACAATAACCCATTGCCGCTCGCAATCCACCGATGAATTGATAAATCGTATCGGCTAAAGAACCTTTGTAGGGAACACGCCCTTCTATTCCTTCCGGAACAAGTTTTTTAATATCTGCTTCAACATCCTGGAAATAACGATCACTGCTTCCTTGTTTCATTGCACTTAATGAACCCATTCCTCTGTAAACTTTGAAACTTCTTCCTTCAAATAAAACTTTTTCTCCGGGAGTTTCTTCAACACCGGCAAGCATCCCGCCCATCATAACAGTATCTGCACCGGCTGCAATTGCTTTGGCTACATCTCCAGTTTGTTTAATTCCACCATCCGATATGACAGGAATATTTTTTCCTTTTAATGCTTGTGCAACTTCTATAACCGCACTGATTTGCGGAACTCCAACACCAGCTATTACACGTGTAGTACAAATAGAGCCTGCACCAATTCCAACTTTTACCGCATTAACGCCGCAAGAAACTAATTCAAGAGCGGCATCTTTTGTAACAATATTTCCGGCAATCAGCTGTAAGTTTTTATATTTTTTTCTAATCTCTTTAACTGTTCTTAATACTCCTTCCGAATGTCCATGCGCTGTATCAAGAACGATGACATCAACGTGAGAAGATACTAACGCTTCTACTCTTTTTAATGTATCACTTGTTACACCAACTCCCGCACCTACACGAAGCCGTCCCAAATTATCTTTGCAAGCATTGGGAAATGTTTTTTTCTTCATTATGTCTTTATAGGTGATCAATCCTTTAATTATTCCTTTTTTATCAACAACAGGAAGTTTTTCGATTCTGTACTTGTGTAATATTTTTTCCGCTTCATGAAGTGTTGTTCCAAGAGGTGCTGTAATTAAATTCTCTTTTGTCATTAATTGACTAACAAGTTTGTTTGATTCTCTTTCAAATCGTAGATCTCGATTAGTTAGAATACCGACTAACTTTCCTTTTTCATCTACAACAGGTATTCCGGAGATGTGATATTTCGACATGATATGTTCAGCTTCTTTAATCGTTCGGTCCGGAGTTAGAGTAATTGGATTTACAATCATTCCGCTCTCTGACCTTTTAACTTTATCAACTTCATCAGCTTGCTTTTCAATAGACATGTTCTTATGAATTATTCCAATTCCACCCTGAGCAGCCATTGCTATTGCCATTTGAGATTCTGTTACTGAATCCATCGCGGCAGAAAGAAAGGGAATATTTAATTTTATCTCTCTTGTTAGGTACGAAGAAATATCTGTTTGGCGTGGAAGAACATTTGATCGTGCCGGTACAAGAAGTATATCATCAAATGTTAATCCTTCAAAATAAACTTTGTTTTTATTCATGTTTCCCTCTTCTAATTACAAAAAAGACCACACAAGGTGGTCTCAATTTAATCAAATGCAGCATAACCGGTTATATCTTCACCAATTATCAATGTGTGCATCTCGTGTGTTCCTTCGTAAGTTTTTACTGATTCTAAATTCTGCGAATGACGCATAACCGGATATTCATCAAGTATTCCATTCGCACCAAGAATTTCTCGTGCAATGCGTGCTGTCTCTAATGCTTTTTCACAATTATTTCTTTTAGCCATAGAAATTTGTGTATGTTTTACTTCATTTTTATCTTTTAAACGTCCTAATTGTAAATTAAGAAGCTGCGCTTTTGTAATTTCAGTTAACATATAAACTAACTTTTCTTGTGTCAGTTGATAAGCTGCAATCGGTTTGCTGAATTGGATACGGGATTTTGCGTAGTTCAATGCGGAATCATAACAAGTCATCATAGATCCAACAACACCCCAAGCAATTCCGTATCGTGCTTGATTCAAACACATCAATGGTGATTTCAATCCTTTACTTCCGGTTAATAAATTTTTCTCCGGTACAAAAACATCTTGAAAGATTAATTCTGAAGTGACAGAAGCTTTAAGAGAATGTTTTCCTTTCATCTCTGGTGCGGAAAAACCTTTCATACCTTTTTCAACTAAAAAGCCTTTAATCTCGCCATCTAATTTTGCCCAAACAACAGCCACATCAGCAATTGTTCCATTAGTGATCCACATTTTAGCACCGTTCAACTTAAAACCGTCTTCCACTTTTTCTGCTCTTGTTATCATCCCTGCAGGATTAGAACCGTAATCCGGTTCTGTTAATCCAAAACATCCGATGTTTTCTCCGACTGCAAGTTTTGGAAGCCAATAATTTTTTTGTTCTTCATTTCCAAAAGTGTAGATCGGATACATAACTAATGATGTTTGAACAGATGCAAAACTTCGAATACCGCTATCACCTCTTTCTAATTCTTGCATTACTAAACCGTAAGCTACATTGTTCATCGCAGCGCAACCATACTTTTGTGGTAGAGTAATTCCGAATAATCCAAGCTTTCCAAGTTCTTTTACTAGATGAAAAGGAAATTTTTCTTCGCGGTAATGCTTTTCTATGATAGGAATTATTTGTTCATCAACATATTCTCTAACTGTATTGCGCACCATTACTTCGTCTTCTGATAAAAGACTATCTACATTAAAATAATCTACTCCCTTGAACTTGTTCATTGGTATCCTAAAAGTTGGTCATAAAAATAGGGAAAACTGATAAAGAGAACAAAGGTCACTTCTTAGCATGTAATTTATTTAATCTAAAAATTCCTCGATGCTTGCTTCGAGGTTATAATTTTATAACGAAGGTCGAGGATTAAATACCTCGACCGAGTTTTAAAAAAGCCCTTCCCTTTGCGGAAGGGTTGGGATGGGCATTTATTCAAGATCTTCTAACATTTCGTTCAGTACTTTAATTATTAATTCCGATTCAAATCCGCGCGAACTAAGTGATGAATATAATTTAGCTTTAATTTTTCTTTTATCTGTCTCTTTTCTTTTAATAGAATCAATTTTCCGTTTTGCCAATTCAAGCGCTTGATCATAACTTAATTCATGATCAACTCTTAATAAAGTTTTTTCAATAATATTTCTATTGATTCCCTTTTTGAATAGATCTGCTTTCAGTTTATTAATGCCGATTTTCTTTTTGACTGATCTTTCTTCAAGAAATGCTTCTGCAAATTGTTCATCATCCAGTAATTTTTTGTCTGTTAGATCAATCAGAATTTTATCAATGATATCCTTTGGATATTTTTTCTTTATAAGTTTATTTTTTAGTTCTGATGTTGAATGATGCCTTCTGCCTAAAAAACGGAAAGCAGAATCTTTTGCTTTTTGAAATTCACTTGCGGAAATCAGAAACTCAATTTTTTTATCATCAATTAAATCATTCTTCCGCAGACCATTGTCAGTCACAGTTCTGTAATCAAGAGTGATGAACTCTCCATCATCAAAACAAACCAGAACATTATTACCCTTTTGCTGTAAAGCAGTGATTATCATCTGCTATTTTTTCTTTGACTTAGTTTCCGTTTCTTCTTTTGCTTTTACAGGCTTTGCTGTTTCATCTTTTATCATACCAAGAGCAGTTTTAACATCTTTTTCAAGAGAAGCAAAAAGTTCAGGGTCTTCCAACATTTTTGCTTTTAGTTGGTCTCTTCCTTGATAACGATTTTCTTTATAGGTAAACCAAGAACCGCTTTTGTTAAGAAGATTTTTCTCCGATGCCAGATCAATTATCTCTCCGGCTTTGCTGATACCTTCATTGTAGAGAATATCAAACTCAACTTCTTTGAATGGTGGGGCAACTTTGCTTTTAACAATTTTTACTTTTGTTCTATTGCCTATTACATTCTGTCCATCTTTGATAGCAGCTATTCTTCTAATATCCAATCTAACGGAAGCATAAAACTTCAACGCATTACCACCAGTTGTAGTTTCCGGATTGCCAAACATAATTCCGATCTTCATTCTCAATTGATTAGTAAAGATCACACACGTTTTGGAACGGCTTATTGCGCCTGTTAATTTACGTAATGCTTGCGACATCAAACGCGCCTGCATTGCCATTTGTGGATCGCCCATATCTCCCTCAATTTCTGAACGTGGAACTAGAGCAGCAACAGAGTCAATTACAATTATATCAAGAGCATTACTGCGGACAAGTGTATCAACAATTTCCAGAGCTTGCTCGCCAAAATCCGGTTGAGATAAGAGAAGATTTTTTGTGTCCACATTCAAACGTTTAGCATAATTGAGATCCATTGCGTGTTCTGCATCTATGAAAGCTGCAAGTCCGCCTGCCTTTTGAGCTTCTGCAATTATATGTAAACATAATGTAGTTTTTCCTGATGATTCGGGACCATAAATTTCAATAATTCTTCCGCGTGGCACTCCTCCAATTCCTAAAGCAAAATCTAATGAAAGTGAACCTGTTGAAATTGATTCGACTGGATTAATTACACCGTCGCCCAATTTCATTATTGTACCTTTGCCGTATGTTTTATCAATATTGGCAATTGTTTCTTCAAGAATTTTCATTCTGGCATCTTTATCTACAGCCATTTTTCCTCCTTAGATTTTCAAATAAAAACTTTTTATTGATCTATAAACCGATGCGCTCGGTAATAGTTTACTTTCATAAAATGTAATTTTGTCTGCAGTAAATTTTATTAAGGGAAGATTTACTTCAGTCAAAGATAATATTTTTTCTGAATCTTCATACCCTCTAAATCTTAATAAAGTTAAATGCGGTTGAAATTTTCTGCTTTCTTTATTGAATCCGTACTCTGAAAATGTTGTTTCTATTTCTGAGACCATTTCGCCGAGTTTACGATTTTCATTCATCCCTACCCAAAAGATTTTAGGTTCATTCCCTTTTCTAAACACACCAAATCTATAAAAACTTAAATCCAATGAATTATATTTTTTAATAATTCCTTCAATACCAGAAATATAGGTATCAATAAATTCTTTTTTAGTATCTCCAAGAAATTTTAATGTGAGATGAAGTTTCTTCCGGGACTCCCATTTAACATTATGTAATTCTCCAATCTTACTTCTAATAATTTCTTTTATACGAGATAAGGCATCCTCAGGAATTTCAAGAGCTATAAAAGTTCTAATCATCATATGAAATACCGAGAAGATTTCTTCTCAACATCTCTAATGCCGCTTGTGATGTTCTGTCTTTATTGAGAAGTCTGTCATCCCCAAAATGGAATTCTTTTGCAGTGCAAATTTTTTCATTACATAATCCGACAAAGACCAAACCGATAGGTTTACCTGCTGATGCACCAGTTGGACCCATAATTCCGGTAACAGAAAGACCTACATCTGTCCCGCTAATGGCTTTAACGCCTTCTGCCAATTGTCTTGCAACTTCTAAACTAACTGCGCCATTTTTTTGAATTGTATCTTCATCAACGTGAAGAAGTTCTACTTTTGCTGCATTGCTGTAAGCAACAATTCCTCTTTCCAAAAATTTACTACTGCCGCTGATATTAGTTAATCTGCTCATTATTAAGCCGCCGGTACAAGATTCTGCAATAGATAATTTCAATCCTCTATCAATAAAAAGTTTTGATACAACACTTTCTAATGTATCGTTTTCTGTTCCGTAAATATATCTTCCAGCTACAGCACGAATTTTTTGTTCTATCTCATCTAACTTATTGGCTGCAGTTTCTTCATTCTTGCTAATGATTGTTAATCTCATTCTTACGCCAAACTGATTAGGCAAAAATGCTAACTTAGCTCCTTGTAAGAGTTCATCAACATTTCCTAATCTATCATATAACATGGATTCTGGGATTCCCGTCGTTAACAAATTTTTTGTAAAAATGTAATTATCTTTTTCTACTCTCTCGGCAAGTCCGGGTATTACAATACTATCCATCATATTTTTCATTTCATAAGGAACACCGGGCATACAAATAAATATTTTATTTTCTTTCTCAATCCAATATCCCGGTGCTGTTCCGTAAGGATTACGAATTGGCATTGATATCTTAGGAATACGCGCTTGATCTTCATTTGTAGGAGTGAGTATGCGTCCTCTTGTCTCAAAGAATTTTTTTATATCGGAGAGAACTTCTTTATCAACAATTAGTTCAGTCTTAAAAAATTCTACGACACATTTCCTCGTTACATCATCATGAGTAGGACCTAATCCGCCTGTAACTATTACTATATCATTTATTTCGAACACTCTCTTAAATTCATTTATAATAATTTCCTCATCATCACTTACTACACTTGAACCGTTTACTTGAACATGTGCTTGAGTTAATTTTTCACCAATATATGCAGCATTTGAATTTGTTACTTGACCAATAAGTATTTCATCACCTATCGTAAGAATGTGAGCTTTCATTTTTTACTGTCTATTTTGTGATTAAATTAAAAATATAAATCGTTAGTTGAATTGAAATGAATGAATAAATTCCCGCCATAATATCATCCAGCATAATTCCCCAACCGCTTTTAACTTTTTCTAATTTACGAGCCGGATATGGTTTAATAATATCCAGCACACGCCAGATTAAGAATGCTAATATAATCCACCAGATTTTTTTAGGAAGAAATAGCAAGGTAATCCACATGCCAACTATTTCATCAATTGTACACTCTTTGGGATCTTTTCCATAAATGGATTCAAATTTAGTGGCGATCGGTACACCGATCAGAATAAAAAGAGAGATCATGAAAATCATAAGTGAAGGATTTTCAAAACCGGGAATTAAGTAAATGATCAAACCGGCAAAACTTCCCCATGTACCGGAAGCTGTCTTCATATACCCGGTATAGAAACCTGAGCCGAGAAGCTTTTCAATAAAATTAATTTTCACCTTTGATCATCTTCCTAATTAATAAACGATTACTGAATATATAAGTAATGCCTGTTATAACCGTGAATAAAGTAATAAATAACATTGCTATATAAATACCGATTGGATCTAAAAGGATGTAAAATAAGTTTTTATATACAACGTGCAGTCTTTCAAACGTATTTAGAGTATATATTAGAAGTAAGTAATAAAGGAAAAACATTTGTAAAAATGTTTTCAGTTGTGCAGAGCGTGTTGTTCTAAAAGATACATTGCGATAATCAGCATAAACCCGAATCAACGTAACAAGGAAATCTCGAATTATTATTAATAAAACCATCCACAACTGAAGCACTCCGACTATTACAAAAGCAATGAAAGCAGTAGAAGTTAATATTTTATCAGCGAGTGGATCCATAAATTTTCCCCACTCAGTAATATAATTAAATTTTCGGGCTAGCCAGCCATCATACCAATCTGTAATAGCAGCAATAATAAAAACCAAATATGAAATTTGTATCAGTACCGGCTCACCTGTTAGGAAGAGTATAAGAAATATCGGAGTAAGTATAATTCTTAATATAGTTAATTGATTAGGTAGAACCATTTTTTAGCGATCAATTTGTTTGCTTAAATCAGAAATCTTTTTCAAATAATTGAAATCATAAATTCCGGTATTGTGTTTATCAGCCCACACAATTCCAATAGCATAGCTCCCAATCATTTGAATATCTTTAATGAAAAGTTGTTCATTAGAATAAATTGGAATGTATTTGCTGCCGTTATTATCTTTTTCAGAAACACAAACTGCACACGGACAATTTTTTCTTAAATTGACAAGTTTAATACTGGTTTCTGTATCATCATTCCATTTTATGAACAAATAATTTTTCTCTTTAATCTTTATCTGTACAGGAATCATTATTATAATGTTTCTCCGGTTAACTTGAATAAAGCTTCTTGATATTTTTTACTTGTGTTCAAAATTACTTTTTCAGGAAGCGATGGAGCCGGCGGTCTTTTATTGAATTTGATTGATAGAAGGTAATCCCTAACATATTGTTTGTCAAAACTGTTTTGAGATCTCCCTTTTTCATATTCATTTAATGGCCAGAATCTTGAAGAATCCGGTGTTAGTAATTCATCAATTAAAATAATTTTACCATCATAATAACCAAATTCCATTTTTGTATCAGCAATTATAATTCCTTTTTTGAGCGCAAATTCTGCAGCTTTGGTATAGATTTCTATTGTAACATTTTTAATAAATTGAAACGCATCTTTACCAATAATTTTTTCGGCTTCTTGTTCTGTTATATTTTCATCATGCAACCCAATCTCGGCTTTAGTTGAAGGAGTGAAAATAGGTGAAGGAAGTTTTTCCGACTCAACCAATCCTTCCGGTAATTTAATTCCGCAAATCATACCGGTTTTTTGATAATCTATTAATCCGGAACCGGTAATATATCCGCGAACAATGCACTCGATTGGAATTAGTTCTGCCTTTTTAACCAGCATTGAACGATCTCTTAATATCGCTTTGTAAGGTAAACATTCTGACGGATACTCATCCACATTCATTGATATTATATGATTAGGAATAATTTCTTTTGTGAAATCGAACCAGAACTTAGAAATACGATTTAATATTTTCCCTTTATCCGGAATTCCTTCGTTCATTATTACATCAAATGCTGAAAGGCGGTCGGTTGCTACGATCAGATAATAATTTCCTGCTTCATACACATCACGTACTTTCCCATGCTTAAATAGTTTAAGATTATTAAAATTTGTGGTAGTGATAGAATTAGCAGGCATTTTTCCTCATGAATTTTGGAGTTGAAATATAAAGAGAGAGAGTAAGGTATTCAACAATTAGATTTAGAAAATGGTAAGTATTTAATCAATAAACGGGAAATTGAATTTCCCGTCTATTGTCGGCTGGAATTAATTGTAGGAATAAGTTTGTTACTAATTATTAATTGTAGTTGATGTAATTGCATCCGGTCCAAGGATCATTGTAACTTTAACCGCACTTGTTCCGTTATTTCCATTCTCGTTACCGGTACCGGTTAAGGTAACACTTTGTGCTGCTATTGTAACTGTATAAATACCATTACCGGTTGTATCAAGTGCACTTGGAAGACTCCATCCGGTAAATGTACGGTTTCCGCCACCTAAAGCGGTTGGTTTTCTATAATACTGTTGGGCCATTGATGTAAGGTTTGTCAAATCAGATATAACTGCATCCCGGTTGGCTGCACTACCGCTTGCAGTAAATACACTTATACCAACAACTACTGCAATACCAACAATGATTACACCTAATACTATCAGTAGTAACTGCTGCTGTCCCATAAAATTCTCCTCATATTTTGATATCTACAGCATACAAATCTTGAACCAGAAGCAATTACTTAGAATTATTTTCCTTTTTCCTTTAGAATTGCGTTTAAGAAGTAAAAACAAGTCTAATTTTTACTATTTGATAAAATCTGAAAATTAAACCGGGATAAATCTTTTAAGAAAGTTAAAATGACAGGTAAATTTGTAAGGTATTATGCTACGTATGATAAATTTCTGAAAAGGAATTAATATTTAGAGACTTCCGAAAAATTAACAATTGTCATGTTGAACGAAGTGAAACATCTCAATTTTAGAACGTAAAGAGACTCTTCATGGAGTTTACACTGAGCGAAGCGAATGTGTTCAGAGTGACAGTGTTACAATAATTCAGAGGTCTCATTTAGTAAGTCACGTTACGCAGAATTAAGTTTATCATTAGCGTAAGGTGAGTCAATAATTAAACAGTAGATTTAATAATGAAGTCAATAATCTAAACTGAGTCCAATTCTAATTTTTTTCAATTCTTTGTCTAATCTCTTCGCATCTCCTGTCAAAGTATCGAGAATATTCCAATATTTCTTACTATGGTTCTTAACTTTTGTGTGAGCCAATTCATGAAGAAGAACATAATCAATTAGATGATCCGGTAATCGCATCAAGTGAATGCTGAGATTTATATTATTTTTCCCCGAGCAACTACCCCACCTGCTCTTTATATTTTTAATGAAGAGTTCATTAAATGGAAGTTCAAATTTGTCTGATAGATCATTTAGTTTTTTGGGTAGATACTCTTTCGCTTCCTCTCGATATGCATTCTCGATTCCTTTTCTTATTACCTTCTGTATTTCGAATGACTTTAAATCCTTTCCAAAAGGATATTTAATCATTATTAATCCGTTTCTAACTCTCGCAGAAACTCTGTTGTTTTTGGATGCTTTTAATTCCAATTGATGATTCCGTGTTTGGAATTTGGAATTCTCATCATAGATAGTATCTGCTTTTCCATAACCTCGCATTTTATCAACGTGCTCTTCTATCCATTTTATTTTTTCATGAGCTAATTTTTCACCTTCATAAAACGACACTCTTTCCGGTATTGTTATACGAACACCTACAAACGGTTTAACGGAAATATTCATATACCGTGAACGGGGACTTTTTCGTAGAAGTATTTCTGTCTCGTTCACTTTTATAATTTTTGATGACATTTGTTTTATGAATCCGGAAGTTTGTCTACGATAATTTAATTACGCAGCTTTTGGAACCGTCTTTACAGACTGCAGTTGGTCTTTCATTTTATTTTTTGCCCGGGTGGAGCGGTTTTATTTGGTTTTGTTACTCACATTAATTTTCTTTTTCATTCAAACAACTCTGAGTGAGAGCCGATGCGAACTAAAATTAATTTTTCACCTTCAATTTTGTATATCAGCAAAAAATCGGGTTTGATATGGCATTCTCTATGATGTGCATATTTTCCCCTTAATTTATGATCTCTGTAGTTCTCTGGAAGTCTCTCACTAATCTTCAATAGTTTCAATATAGAATTTAGTTGTTCAATACCTTCGCTCCACTTCTGTAATTGTTTCAGATCTTTCTTAAACTTATTAGAGTAGTGAACGGTTAAAATCATTTCTTTAAGTCCGCGAACATTTCATCAATATTGGTATATCCTTTACTATAAATCCCTTTATCAACTTCTTTCATTGCAGCTCGCGTTTCAGCATTCGGAATTCTTAAATCAAAAGGAATTCCTCCGGTTAATACAGAATGGTGATAGAATAATCTTATTGCTTCACTTTCCGATAATCCAACTTTAGCAAAGATTTTTTTTGCTTTTGCTTTTATTGCCGGTTCTATTCTCGCGCGGGTGGCTGTTGATTTCGTTTGCATTGTAATAATCCTTTTAGTTCTCCATTTGTGTCACAAAATAAACAAACCAAAATAAAAATGCTCGCTAATACTACTATCAAATCGGGTTGCCGCCGGCCTCCCTTTGGGGAATAGTTTATAAGAGCTTCTTTTCAATGCTCTTTCCTTTGGCATTTTATTAAACTGTTTTTGTCTACGGTAATTTAATTACGCGGCTTTTGGAACCGCCTTTACGGAATGGTCAAGAATATTTTTGTTTTCTTACCTGTCCAGCTCTGACGGATTAAAGAGGTTAGGCTTTTTAATGCTCAAATCTTCTTCCATAATGCCAAGCGAAGTACATACTATTTTTATCATTCCAAGACAAACACCTTTTATTTTCTAATTTATTGAGAACACTTTTCAAAGCCTTAGTTACTTTTGGCTTTTGTGGGACTTCGATAAAGCCACTATCATTGATACCTATATAACCTCTTTCATACAAAGCATCACAACCTAAAAGGCAAACTGAGAAAACAATATTTATAAAATCTTTCTTTTCATTTATTGTGCACTCACTTCTTGGTTTAATATGACCAGCGACCATAATTCCTAAAGGTAAAATCTTTCCGCAAATACCGCATTTGAAAAATGATTTATTACCAAATAATTGTTCTCGTAAAAACTTTTGTTCAAGACGTCCTTTCACTGAATGTTCACGATCTAGAGTACCGGGTACTTTGCTAATTTTGAAATATTTTTCTTTTTCCAAAGCTGGTAATAACCATTCAATTGGTTGTCCGGCAATTCTATTTAAAGCTTTTGCAGCCTTTCCACTCTCAATAAGATTCTGAAAATCGTAATCGTGAACAGTTAAAATAATTTTACCAGTTTTCAATAAGTTTGCTACTTTTACTTCTTTATGACCGCAGTTATCAAAAGCCCATTGAGATGAAGAACCACGAATAAGTACCTCTGTTAGATTTGTAACTTGCGCACGATGATCTGAAACTTTGCCACCTTTTTTTTCAATCAAACCAATTAACACATTACGAACAAGCCAACACCGACCAGTAATTGCAAAGTGTACGCCTTTAATATTTTTAAGATACTTGGGAAATGAAGACATATTAATCACACGTTTTTATAAATAATTGTAAACATTATTTAATGTTAAAAAATAATTGTTTCCCTTTATATCGTTTGTCTTTTGTAGCAAATCCTATTACCGTAAGTATATATAGAACATTCAATGCATCTAAAGGAGAGTTAATATATTTGCGAAATCCTTTTGTCTGTGAACTGTAAAATATATCATTAGATGTAACTGCTTTTTGATTTTTAAAATTTCTGTATACTGTATCAACAGATTTAGAACTCACTAAAGTGAAATTACCAGCATTTTCTTTTTTTGAAGAGAAGGATAAAATCAAATAATATTTCTTTCCTTTATAGATATAATAAATCTGTCTTTTGCCTTCAATCGCATTAATGTATTCAAGGTTATCTAGTAAATCTTTTATCATAAGCATAAAGCCTCCGGATGTTGGTATTGGTTGATATTAGTTTTGTAATTCTTTTATTTGGACAAACTCACTTTTAGGTGCTTCTAATTGTTTAGATGGTTTTCCGTCAATTTTATTGCGGACTAAGTCTTTGAGTTTGTAATCAATAATACCGACATCCTTATAGATACTTCCATATATTGAATAACGTTTTTCCCAAGTTCGTCTATGAGAATCAATTTCTTTTTTCAAATCTTTCGCCAAGTCTATTAACTGAATTGACACATCGTTAACTCTATTATTATAGTCGTTGCTAGAAAGGTAATCGTATATTCTTTGAACAGCAATTTGCTTTGCTTCATTAGATATTTTTAGAATTGAAATGCGAACTAAACTTTCTCTTAATGTATATGTAATTGGTTCTAAACTAACTGGGCTTATCACGAAAACAGTTTTTTCAACAAAGTAATATTGTTTTTTTGATGGGAATGCGTTTGTAACTAATACAGCAAAATCAGCTTCTCGAATTTTTCTAGCATCTTTTGCTTGCTTGATGAATTTAGGGTCATATTTTTTAACTTTCTTACATTCATAAACAATTTTTCCAATCTCTTTTTTTTGCTCCAATATTATTTGAATTATATCTCCACCTTTACCAGTATGAATAAATTTATCGTGAGGATATAATTCTTTGAGTTTGGCAAGTAATATATTCTCTTCAAGTAATCCCTCAATCTGTGGTGTAATCCCTTTTTCTATTTGTTCTTTAAGTTTTTTTATTTCCTCGTTAGCTTTTTCATATTTGTTGGCTGATATTTTCAAACTTGATTCAAGTTGCTTCATCTTGTTTTGCGTTTTCTTAAATTCAGATGTTTGTTTTTCAAATTCTTTTTTCTGTTGTTTTACACCTAATTCAATCCCTTGCTTAACTTCAGTTTTAATTCGTTGATTAAATGAATTTAGAAGTTTCGATTTTTGTTCTTGAAGGTGCCGAGTCGATTGTTTGCGCAAATTTTGTCTTTCTATAATGAACTTTTTTTCAGCATCCTTATACTTTTTTTCAACTAGACGTTGTTGCTCTTTTAATTTTTTCTGTTCATCTTCAAGATGTTTTATATGTTCTTGTTTATCTTGCCATAGACCTAAAGCCTTATCAAACTGCGCTTGACTTAGTGGTGTTCCACAAACGGGACATTTAAGTTTCTTTGCCATAATATTTTACCTCTTATAATTGTTGATGCATAACATGTTAGATGCGACTTTACCAAATTGATAGAGCAAAAGATTCTAATATTTCTTCATAATTCCATTCAGGATTTATTATAGGTATTCTTTTTATATATTCCACTTTTCTTACTGATAAATTAGAAGAGCATTTTTCTAAAAATTCTTCAGGATTTTCAGCAATTATTGCTACTAAATCGCTGTAATTAAATTTAAAATCACCATTGAATCTCCACTCCCTTTCCCAGGAAAAATCGTGGTTATCTTGGATGATATTTATTAGAGAAAAATAATTTACAATCTCTCTATAATTAGAATCCTTTGCTTTTAACTTTTTGAATAGCTTGATATTTTCAAACTGCTCTTTGAATTTACATAACAAGAATTTTTTAAGGTCACTGCTTCCATTTATATATAAAGCTGGATTGCCACCTTTGTCAATAATATGATGACGCCAAAACACCAAACCAAAAGGTTGAAGTTGAATATTTCTTCCAGGAATATCTCCTACTACTTTATTTATTTGATTCAAAGGAATCTCAGTAAAACATACAGTCATAAATTTTTTTTGTAGCAGATCGCTAAAATCCATCTTTTTAATTAGCGGACTAAATAAACAATGAAAGTTTATTGCCTCAATACATTTCTGGTTTAAGATATTAATTAAATTATTCTCTGCAGAAATATTCTTATAATTTCTGGTTAAATGAATTATGAATTTTGAAAAGTCGTCTCTTTTTTGTGGATTCATATTAAGCATATAACTTATGCTGAACGAGTTATTTATTTAGAGAACATATATATGCGCTCAGCTGTATATCTAAGCTCCAATTTTTTCTTAAGGTACGTCATCAATAATCAATCTAATCTTTTAAGCAACGAACACTATAACCGTAACCCTTATAGTTATAGTAAAAATAGGTATTTCTATTAAGGAGATAAGTCAGGGATAGATAGTACGCGCTGCTAGAATCGTACTCAGTGGAACTCCAAAAGAAAGTCTCGTAACCAAAATTGTAGAAGTTACCACTGTCGTAGCGGAAGCCCGCCAGCAATCCGGAAAAACCGCTTGTGTTTGTGCCGTTTGCTTTTAATGCTTCGCCATCATTTTTAACTGTTGCTGCTAATGTTTCAAACTCCGTTTTTGTTGGTATGTGCCAGCCAGTAGGACAAATACCTTGTGCCCCGGGTGTTGTGCTATATGCCATCGCTTCATTCCATTGGTATAAGCCGCCATAAGTTGCACAATTATTTGGGTTATTGTCATAACAATACTTTTCAATTGTTCCATTGTTACTTGGGTTCTGGTTTACTTGTATCATCGCTCCTACATCAAGGTTTTCTTTTAACCAGCACTGAGTTCCTATCTGAACAGTATTATAAGTTTTACCAGTATATAGTACTGTTGGAATTCCTGGACAAGGGCCACTGGGGCCACTGACTGTTGTAAAAATCCAATAGTTTGACCAATTTGATGTACCGTAACTATTAGTTGCACTTACTTGCCAGTAATATTTAGCTGTACTATACAATCCACTTATTAGCTGATTTGTATTTATCAATCCACTTTGGTTAATAACTAAAGTTGAAAAATCATTTTTTGTAGATACTTGCAATGTATAACTCGTTGCTGTTGTACTTGCAGTCCAAGTAAGTGTCGGTGAAACCGAAACATCAACTGCATTATTTGTTGGTGATGATAATATCGGAACTGCCGGCGCTGTGCTAAGTGTTGTAAATGACCAAGGAATTGAATAAACAGAAGTCCCGTAATTATTCGTTGCGCTTACTCGCCAATAATAAGTCGTTGAGTAACTTAATCCCGATAGTTGCTGAGTTGTACTGTTTAACACACTTTGATTGTAAACAAAACTTGAAAATGAATTGTTTGTTGATACTTGTAATGTATAGCTTGTTGCTCTGTTAGCTACATTCCAACTAAGTGTTGGTGAAACTGAAATATCAACTGAATTATTTGTAGGTGTTGATAATGTTGGTGCACTTGGTGGAAGAGACTCGTCCTTTATGCAACGAACAGCATCACCATCAGCTTTTAAACCGTTAGAGCCGATGGAGAAAGTACCACCATTGATGTCCATGCCTACAAGGTAAGCGTACGTTGCATCAAGCTCCGTCGAACTCCATATACCAGCGTTGATTCTTAAATTGTAGAAGCCACCACCGTAGGAGCGGAAGCCCCCAAGCAACACAGAAAAGCCGCTTGTGTTGGTGCCTGCTCCTTGTCCTACTTCTTTTAACGATTCAGAATTATTGCTTACTGTTGTACCTAATGTTTGAAACTCTGCTAATGTTGGGATATGCCAGCCATCAGGGCAAATTCCTTTTGTACCGGGAGTAGTGCTGTATGCCATCGCTTCGTTCCATTGGTACAAACCGCCGTATGTTGCACAATTATTTGGATTATTGTCATAACAATATTTTTCTATTGTGTTGTTATTGTTTGCGCTTAGGATGCCTTGTATCATTGTTCCTACATCAAGATTTTCTTTTAACCAGCATTGGTTTCCTATTTGTATTGTGTGGTAGGTTTTGCCAGCATATGTTACAGTCGGGATTCCAGCACAAAATCTATCTAGAGTTAAATTTCCCAAATTCAATGAACTACTTACCATACTTGGCAAATTCTTAAAAGCTTTTCTCCCGATGATTGAGCTGGTAGCTACAAGACTATCAAGATTTGTATCAAGTATTGAATTGCCATCCATTGTTGTTTTATTTATCCGAGAAAATAAACCTCCACTCGAAGAAGATAAATGCTGGCTTCCATACATGAGCATCAGCTTTTTTGTAACTGTGTATTTTTCATCTAATGTTATTCTTGCAAGGTAAAAACCATTCGGCAATCCATTCAATTCTAAATCAACATAACTATCTCCAGCATTAAAATATTTTTCAATCTCATCACAAACTCTTTGACCAAGTAAGTTGTAAACATCAACTCTAACATTCCCACTGTTTGGGAGTGTAATACTAATTCTTGTCTTAGGGTTAAATGGGTTAGGGTAGTTATTTGAAACAGCATAGCCGGTTGGAAGCTGTTCATCTTTGACACCAGTAACGCTGGTAAAAATAAAAGATCCGTTTGATGATGAAGTAGTTTGATAAATATTTGGATTGATATAAAGATTTAGTTGAAGCCCAGGAAGACCATTTCCATTTTGGTCAACTAACTTTCCAGATACAGTTCCAATACTTTGCGTGTATAGAATTACTGGTAAGAACAAAACAAAAATTAGTGGAGAGTAAAAATAACGTTTCATAAGTGCCCCGCTATATTTCTAGCTAAAGCTAATGAAGTAACGTCACTCAATCAATCAAAATCAACGAATATCGCAAACCTTGAAGGTCTTCGCTATACCATCTTCGTTTGACCTTCAAGGTTTGCCAACAGCACATTCACTCCTGCCTGCATACCTTCGGTATAAACCGGCAGGCAGGTCGTTCAGTGTAAACTCCGCGAAGAATCTAAAACCAGATTCTTCATTTCGCTACCGCTTCATTCAGAATGACAATCCGCCGAAGCCGGAAATGATATTAAAGTGGACTCAGTTCTGTTTAAAACAAAAGTTGCGAACCCGTTAAAAGTTCGCAACTAAAGTGTGGGCAGAGACGGAATCGAACCGCCGACACAAGGATTTTCAGTCCTTTGCTCTACCGACTGAGCTATCTGCCCGCCTTAAATTGAGGCGTAAAAATAAATATTTTTGAGTAAAACTCAAACGTTAATTTCATTTTAAATAATAATTATTGCATACTAAGAAAATTTGTTAAGTTTCCACCGACAATTTTATAACATCTATGGAAACATTCTCATTTATTGTTGCCAACCTTGGGTTGGTTGCCGCTTTCGTATATATCACCCGTAAAAAAGAATTCCTCTCTTTTCTCTATAACGGCAAGTGGATGCTGACCTGGCTTGCTGTTGGTATAATTACTTTGATGGATGAATTAACATCAATCTATTATGCCCCATTTGAAGCTTTCCGTTTTATCGGCATCAAAGCAATTTTTTACATTGCACTAACCTCTGTACTTATTCGATTTCTTTCAACACGAATGGTGGAAATTGGAGAAATCCTTGAGAAAAATAATATTCGCGGCGGAGGAGTTTACTCTTTTTCGTATCTAGTTCTTGGTCCTACATTTTCTTTTGTTGCAATTTCATCAATACTTGTAGATTACATTCTTACAGCTACGATCTCCACAGTGAGTGCAGTTGAGAATGGAACTTACTTCCTTGGGATTGGTCCTGAGATGAGATTTTTTCTCAAGTTTGGAGTTATTGGTTTAATAACCGGTCTAAACATCATCGGTATAAAAGAAAATGCGAGGTTTAATTTTTTAATTTTTGTATTCGTTGCCTTTGTCCTTGTTAACCTTCTCGTAGGAGGTGCCGCAAGTTTGGATTCGAACTCCGTTGCCATTCTCGGAGATAGTTTTCATTCATTCTCTGCAGATTTTATTGGACAAAATCCATTCATAGCTTATGAAAATTTAATAATTGGTATTGGAAGTTGTATTCTCGCTTATTCCGGAATTGAATCTGTATTGCAAACTGCTTCTCTTGTGAAGGACTGGAAGCAGATACGTAAGGCATATCTTTTTTTAGCGCTAACGGTTGGAATTGTAACACCGCTCATCGCATTATTCGCTCTTTCTTCAGGAATAAATCTTTCCAAACATGAAACAGATTTGATTCCTACATTTGCATCAAAAGTGAACGGAGAATTTTTTGGAATTATAGTTGGTGTACTGGCGAGCATTACATTAATATTGGCAGTTAATACTGCAATGGTAGCTTCGGCAGAGTTAATTGAAAAAGTCGCAGAGAAATACAACTTCAGCTGGCTTATTCACGTAAACAAGAAACAATCTTTGTACAGAATTCATTTCGTCAATGCAATATTTTATAGTATAATTTTAGTAATTACAAGCGGCAGCCAGGCAGTGCTTGCAGAAATGTATGCTGTTGGTCTTGTTGCAAGTTTTGCTATAAATACAGGAAGTTTATTAAAGTACCGTTATTCTAAAGGGACTAAGGAAATTACTTATCACACTTCAAAATTTGGTACTCTCATTCTCTTTTTTGTTTTAGTAAGTACTTTGATTTATATAATGATTGCCAGACCATACGGAACAACGCTATGGTTTATTATTACTATGGTTGTATTGATCTTGGGAATTAGAATATCGCGTTATCGAGCACCAGATATACCGGTTAGAAGAAAAACCAGAAATGTTATGGATCTTGTTTTTAGAATTGCCGAGATAGAGAGCAAGGAAATAAATATTTTCTTCCGAAGACCGTTGGAAGAAGAACATAGTTCAGCTCCTAGCAATTCCATCTTTTTAAGTTTCTATGCACCAAGATTAGATACACCCACACCGTTTCAAGAAAATCATTTTTGGATTGCGATCGAGAGAAGATTAAATCTTTTTGATATGATAACAAGCGTTTTGAAAACAATCGAATATGAAATACCAATAAACGAAAAAGAAATTCATTTACATTTTGGATGGCCTTTATCATCTTGGCTGGATCGTCTTTCTACAGG
This sequence comes from Melioribacteraceae bacterium, assembly GCA_041658245.1. Lineage (GTDB taxonomy): Bacteria > Bacteroidota > Ignavibacteria > Ignavibacteriales > Melioribacteraceae > Fen-1258. The sequence continues at coordinate 9,256 of JBBAAM010000008.1, read as the reverse complement.
TATAATGATTCACAACATAATTAAACTTCCCAGAATCTTTCCTAATTTTCATTTTCACATGGATCATGACGGAAAACAAGAGAAGCGCCCATAGACGCTTCTCATATCTCAATACTCAATTACATGACGGCATTTACATCAATAAAGCCATAATTGCTTTCTGAACATGTAATCTGTTTTCCGCTTCATCAAAAATTACTGAATTAGCCGAGTCACAAATTTCATCAGTTACTTCATCACCGCGATGTGCAGGTAAACAATGCATGAATAGATAATCCTCTTTTGCATGTTTTACCATTTCTGCATTCACTTGAAAACCCGCAAATTCTTTCTTTCGTTCTTCAGCTTCTTTTTCTTGTCCCATGCTTGCCCAAACATCAGTATAAATAATATCAGCATTTTTTACGGCATCAATCGGTTTGTCAAAAATCTCGATCTTGCTTCCCATATACTTTGCATTCGCTTTCGATTCATTTACAACAGAATCCAAAGGTTTGTAACCGGAAGGGGAAGCAATGGAAATATCCATTCCAACTTTTGAACAGCCGTGAAGTAAACTATGCGCCATGTTATTGCCGTCGCCGATATAAGCTAATTTTAGACCGCGCAAAGTTCTTTTCTTCTCAAGAATAGTAAACAAATCAGTAAGAACTTGACAAGGATGATGCAGATCTGTTAATCCGTTAATTATTGGTATTGAACCATACTTTGCTAGATCAACAACATCTTGATGATCGAAAGTTCTGATCATTATTCCATCAAGATAACGAGAAAGAACTTTGGCTGTATCGGATACGCTTTCACTTTTTTTCAACTGTAAATCATTTTGATTGAAGAACATTCCGTAACCACCGAGCTCGTAAATCCCAACTTCAAAAGAAACACGAGTTCTTGTTGATGGTTTTGAAAAGATCATTCCCAATTTCTTCCCTTCTAGTGTACGATGAGGTTCACCGGTTAATCTTTTCTGTTTTAATACAGCACTTAAATCAAATATTTGATAAATCTCTTCTAACGTGAGATGATTAATTTCTAATAAACTTTTCCCTTTCATATTTACTGCCATGATCCACCTTCTATTTTAATTTATTATTAAGTCCCCTTACGCAAAAATTTTATCTCTGTGTAACTCTGCGACTTCTCGGTGTCACTCTGTGTAATAAAGACCAACAAATAACACAGAGAAACACTGAGCAGGCACAGAGAACCACGGAGAAAATAGCTTTTCTTCAATTCTTGCGTAAGGTGTATTAACACAAAAATAAGTATTAGAACATTTTCTCATAATCATTTTTTCTTTTTTCTTTTGGAATCCAGTAAGAGTTTTTACCATCCTTAAATTTCAGATCAAGAAATTTCTTACCGAATAGATTTGCAATAATAGCTAACGGAGTTAAGACAAACACAAACAAAATTATTAAAATAAATCTAGAGATTACCCAACCCAACGCAAAAGCAAATCCCATCCATATTTTGTAAATATATTTTAACCAATTAGGAATTAGATACCCTCCTAGAATTAAGGCGCCGCCGATTGTAATAAATAATACTCTTGTATTTATCCAAATAGATTTCCAAAGAAGCAACAACCCGAATACAAGAAAAACTATTCCAACAGTAAAACCAAATTTCCGTAAGGATTTCTCGGAAACATCTAATTCTTTTATTTCATGCGCAACGTCTTTAATCCAGCTCATACTTCGCTTTCCAATCTATTTCGTCATTAAATTTTGGCTGTTCCTCTTTATTAAATAGAAAATTTCCTATAGCAAGATTATCCATTTCCGTTCTCATAAAACATTTGTATGCATCAAGTGGGGATTCTACTATCGGCTCTCCTCTTACATTAAATGAAGTATTCACAATTACGGGACAGCCGGTTTTTTCATAAAACCTTTCGATCAATCTGTGATAACGCGGATTATCGTCTTTATGAACAGTTTGAATTCTTGCTGAGTAATCAACGTGTGTAACAGCAGGAATTTCCGAACGGACAATATTTAATTTATCTATACCCCATAATTTCTTTTCTTCGTCCACCATTACCCGTTGTTTCTCTTTTTTTACATCAGCAACTAAGAGCATGTACGGACTTTCACGATCGAGTTCAAACCATTCGAATACTTTTTCTGCAAGAACTGTTGGTGCAAACGGACGGAAACTTTCCCGGTACTTAATTTTTAAATTCATTTTCTTTTGCATCTCGGATGAACGCGCATCACCAATAATTGATCTTGCGCCAAGAGCGCGCGGCCCATATTCCATTCTACCTTGAAACCACCCCACAACTTTTTCTTGAATTATCAAATCGTTTACTTTTTCTATAAGTTCATCCAGGTTGAGTTTTTGCGCAGGCAGTTCATATTTCTTAATAAATTTTTCGATCTCATCATCATTGTACTCAGTTCCAAAATAAGATCCTCTCTGTAAATCTCTATTGCCATTTTTTACGATTGGTTTATTGAAGTAATGATAATAAGCAATCAATGCAGAACCTAAAGCCCCGCCTGCATCGCCCGCTGCCGGCTGTATCCAGATGTCTTCAAAAATATTTCCTCTTAACAATTTTCCGTTGCTAACACAATTTAGGGCAACACCTCCTGCCAGACATAAATATTTTTCATCAGTTACTTTTTTAATATTACGAGCCATACGTATCATTATTTCTTCAGTAACATCCTGAACAGACCGTGCTAAATCCATTTCACGCTGAGTTAAATTTGTTTCCGGTTTTCTTGGCGGACCATCGAATAATTTTGCAAACTTATCGTTTGTCATAGTAAGTCCGGTATTGTAGTTGAAATACTCCATATTCATTTTGAAGGAACCGTCATCACGTAGATCAATTAAATGATCATAAATTTTCTGAACATACTTTGGTTCACCATACGGAGCGAGTCCCATTACTTTATACTCGCCGGAATTAACTTTGAACCCGGTGAAATAAGTAAACGCAGAATACAATAGTCCGAGTGAATGCGGATAATGTAATTCGGAAATTATTTCAACTCTATTTTCATTTCCAACACCGTAAGAAGAGGTTGCCCACTCACCTACTCCATCAATCGTTAAGAATGCAGCACGCTTAAACGGAGAAGGGAAAAATGCAGAGGCAGCATGCGATTCATGATGTTCCGGAAATAAAATCTTCCCTTTGTATTTCAACTCTTTAGAAATTAAATCTTGCATCCAGAGTTTGTCTTTTAACCATAAAGGCATTGCCATAAGGAAAGATTTTAAGCCGCGTCCCGGAAAACTCATGTACGTTTCCAATAAGCGGTTGAACTTTAATATCGGTTTATCATAGAATGCAACTGCATCGAGCTGCTCTACTGATATAGCGGCATATTGTAAACAAAAACGTATTGCATTTTTAGGAAAACTGTGGTCATGCTTAACACGTGTGAACCGTTCTTCTTGAGCAGCGGCTATAATTTCACCGTCACGTATTAAACATGCGGCTGAATCATGATAATAAGCTGATATACCGAGAATGTATGTACTCATTTACAGTTACTTATAGTTAGAGAACTATTAAGATCATGATCTTGCTCATGCTCGTGCTCTTGATCGTTTACAACGTTATTCTTGTCCCACAATTTTCTTTTTCAATTTCACTTTCAGATGTAATGATAGCTTCATTTCCTGTTGCTTCTACAAATTCTATTGCAGCAAGAATTTTTGGCCCCATACTTCCTGGTGGAAATTCACCTGCTTCATAATATTTTCTTGCTTCAGAAACTTTTAAATTATTAAGTACTTCTTGATTCGGTTTATTGAAGTTGATATAGACTTTTGGAACGTCTGTGATAATATAAAATCTGTCTGCTTTAATATTTCTTGCCAATACAGATGACGCTAAATCTTTATCAACAACTGCTTCTATGGCTTCAAGATATTTTGTATCAGCATGCCAGTAAACAGGAATTCCTCCGCCGCCAACTGCAATTACGATATGACCATGATTTACCAAATCCTTAATAACTTTTTTATTCATGATATCAATCGGTATTGGAGAAGCGACCACTTTTCTCCAACCTCTCTTTCGAGCATCTTCTTTAAAAACCCAATTATTAGCTTTGGCTAAAAGTTCAGCTTCTTCTTTTAAGTAATACGGGCCAATTGGTTTAGTCGGATTTTCAAATGCGGGGTCATTAATATCAACAAGAGTTTCAGTAATAACTGCAACAACATTTCTGCGCAGATTTGTTTTACTAATTGCATTACGCATTTGCCTTTCAATCATATAGCCGATCCCGCCTTGAGAATCGGCTACACAAATATCTAACGGCATCTTTGGGATTTTGTATTGAGAATACCCTGCTTCATTTCGAAGAAGAATATTTCCTACTTGCGGACCATTACCATGCGTAATAATTATATTGAAACCATTTCTAAGCAAACTAATTAATTTTTCACAAGTATCGAGTGTGTTCTTCTCTTGTTGTTCAATAGTTCCAATTTCATTTGCGCGTAAGAGTGCGTTGCCACCAAATGCAACAACCGCAATCTTTTTCATAAGAGACCTTTTGATTTAAGAACCGACTCGCATGTATTCTCACCGATTTCCTGCAATTCATACATTACTCTTGTTGACGGTTTATTGATCTTCAAAATTCTTCCAAGATCAATCGGTGTTCCAATCACAACAGAATCACAATCTGTTTTATTAATTGTTTCTTCAAGATCTTTTATTTGATCATCGCCATAACCCATAGCAGGTAGAAGTACACCTATGTTTGGATATTTTTTAAATGTATCAGAAATTGAATTTACGGTGTAAGGTCTTGGATCAACAATTTCTTTTGCACCAAGCTTTCTTGCAATCACAGTTCCCGCACCGTATTTCATTTCACCGTGTGTAAGAGTTGGACCGTCTTCAACAACAAGCACACGTTTATCTGTAATTAGTTCAGGTTTATCAACTGTTATTGGAGAAGCAGCTTCGATAACAATAGCTTTTGGATTTACAGCATGTATATTATTTCTCACCGTAACAATTCCATTTTCATCTGCTGAATCAACTTTATTAATTATTACAGCATCTGCCATTCTTAAAGAAGTATTGCCGGGATAATAACGCATTTCGTGACCCGGTCTGTGCGGATCGACAACCGTAAAAGTTAAATCAGCTTTATAGAAAGACATATCGTTATTTCCGCCATCCCATAAAATAATATCTGCTTCTTTTTCAGCTTCGCGAAGGATTGCTTCATAATCAACACCGGCGTAAATAACTCCACCGCGCGCAATGTGCGGTTCATATTCTTCTATTTCTTCAATAGTGCATTCATGTTTTTTAAGATCTTCCAATGTTGCAAATCTTTGTACTTTTTGTTTTATCAAATTACCGTAAGGCATAGGATGGCGTATTGCAACAACTTTCTTTCCTGCTTTTTGTAAAAGTGAAACTATCTTTCTTGAAGTTTGAGATTTACCGCAGCCGGTTCTAACAGCTAATACCGAAACAACTGGTTTGGTGCTTTTGATCATTGTTTCTTCAGAACCCATTAATCTAAATGATACACCGGCAGCATTTACGATTGATGCTTTGGTCATTACATAGTCATAAGTTACATCAGAATAAGAGAATATTACTTCATCAACTTTTAGATTTTTGATCAACGAAACAAGTTCTGATTCTTCGTAAATCTTTATACCATTAGGATAAAGTTTTCCGGCTAATTCGGTAGGATAAATTCTACCATCAATGTTTGGAATTTGAGTGGCAGTAAAAGCAACAACATTGTAATTCTCGTTATCTCTGAAAAATACATTGAAGTTATGGAAATCTCGTCCTGCAGCACCCATAATAAGGACGTTTGTTCTTGACATTTTTTACCTCATTTATGTTTATTCAACTGTGACGCTCTTTGCTAAATTACGCGGTTGATCAACATTTAATCCTTTCTTAACTGCTATATGATAAGCTATTAATTGTAAAGGTATTACAGTCAGGATCGGCGTTAACATGTTATGAGTCTTAGGAACTTTAATAACATGATCTACCATATTTTCAATTTGGTCATCGCCTTCGTTTACAATAGCAAGTATCCTTCCTTTTCTAGCTCTAACTTCTTGAATATTACTGATCACTTTATCATAAACAGAATCTTTTGTTGCTATGAATACTACCGGCATGTTTTCATCAATTAAAGCAATTGGTCCGTGTTTCATTTCTGCGGCAGGATAACCTTCCGCGTGTATATATGATATTTCTTTTAGTTTTAATGCGCCTTCCAATGCAACCGGAAAATTATAACCTCGTCCTAAGTACAAGAAGTTTTTTGAGTTGACATACTTATCAGCAATACTTTCTATGTAATCATTTTGTTTAAGAATTGAATCAACTTTATCTGTTAATTGTTTCATATGTTTAATAATATCTTGTCCTTCAGGAAGACTTAAATTTCTTTTTCTTGCAAGTAAGAGAGTAATTAATGCTAGAACTACAATTTGGGAAGTGAAAGCTTTAGTTGAAGCAACACCGATTTCTGGTCCAGCATGGATATAAACACCCGTGTCGCTTTCTCTTGCAATTGTACTTCCTACAACATTACAAACTCCTAAACAGAGTGCGCCTTTTTTCTTGGCTTCTTTCATGGCGGCTAATGTATCGGCTGTTTCACCGCTTTGAGAAATAAAAATAACAGTATCATCTTTACTAATTACAGGATTGCGGTAACGCATTTCTGAAGCATATTCTACCTCAACAGGAATATTTGCATACTGTTCAAGCATATACTCGCCAACAAGACCAGCATGCCAGGAAGTCCCGCAAGCAGAGATAATTATTCTATTGGAATTAATAATTCTTTCTTCAAATCCATGCAACCCGCCAAGTTTAGAAACACCTTCATCAAAAACTAATCTGCCTCTCATGGAATTAAAGATTGATTCGGGCTGATCCATAATTTCTTTAAGCATATAATGAGCAAATCCGCCTTTGCTCAAATCATCAATCTTCATATCAACTTGGTGGATTTCTTTAATAATCGTTTCATCACTGATCGTTTTTGTATTAAAGCTATTCTTAAATACTTCTACTATTTCTCCGTCTTCTAAATAAACAACTTTTTTTGTGTGAGCTATTAAAGCATTAACATCTGAAGCAACAAAGTTTTCATTATCGCCAATACCTAAAACAAGCGGTGAACCTTTTCTTGCAGCAATAATTCTATCCGGTTCTCCTTTGTAGATTACCGCAATTCCGTAAGTACCTTCAACTTCATTCAAAGCATATCTTACTGCCTGAAAAAGCGAGTGTTTTAGTTTTAAGTAATGATCTATTAAATGAGCAAGAACTTCTGTATCTGTTTCACTTAGGAATTCATAACCTTCTTTAGTCAATCCGTTCTTTAATGATAAGTAGTTTTCAATGATTCCGTTATGAATAAGAAATAAAGTTTTATCTTTATTCAAATGGGGGTGAGCATTAACCGTACTTGGCTCTCCGTGTGTAGCCCAGCGTGTGTGTCCGATTCCTAAGTTTGATTCGAGTTTTTCATTGTGAACTAATTTTTCTAATTCGGATACTTTTCCTTTCGTCTTAACAACTTTACATTCCTTTCCATTAATAATTCCTATTCCGGCAGAATCATATCCTCGGTATTCTAATCTTTTAAGTCCTTCGATAATAATCGGGACGCAATTTTTATCACCAATATATCCTACAATTCCACACATATAGTTAACTCCTATTAATTAATACAAATTTTGGTAAGGTGCTGGGGATTCTTAGTGATCAGGACAAGGACGCAAGAAAAATTTATTAAGCTTTCGAAAACAAAAATTTTCTAAGGAGGTTAGATAATTTATTTTCATTCTGTTTTTATCTTATCTATTGAATTTTTGCACTGCCAATTTGAGAAAAATTAGCAGCATTATCAATACAACTAAACACGAGCTGCAATTTCCTGCTAAATTGTTTGTTAGAACTGTTAATATTATATTTGCAGCGTAAATGAAAATTTATGCACCTGTAGCTCAATTGGATAGAGCATCTGACTACGGATCAGAAGGTTTGGGGTTCGAATCCCTACAGGTGTACAAAAATTGATGGTAGATGGAATATCTAAAAAGGTTGATGGAAAATTGGTTGTTTTACATCTTCCATTACCCATCAACGATTGCACATTTATTTGCGCCCGTAGCTCAACTGGATAGAGCATCAGACTTCGGATCTGAGGGTTGAGGGTTCGAATCCTTCCGGGCGTACCAGTAATGAATTACCAATACACAAAAACCAAAAGACAAACAAATTTCAAATATGAAATTACCAAAAAATATAAACCAATTTTTATGAATTATTAAGTTTTGAGGTTTGGTTATTGTTTGAAATTTGTTTTTTGAGATTTGTTATTTACAAAAGTTATGCTATTCCAAGAACACGTTTACAAATTCATGTATGTCGCACTTCAAGAAGCCGAAAAAGCCGTTGAATTAAATGAAGTCCCAATAGGTGCCGTTGTTGTTTATCAAAATAGAATAATTGGCCGTGGTCATAATCAAGTTGAAATGTTAAAGGATTCCACTGCACATGCTGAAATGCTTGCGATTACAGCTGCTTCTAATAATCTTCAATCAAAATTCCTTGATCAGTGCGATTTATATGTAACTCTTGAACCTTGTGTAATGTGTTGCGGCGCTATACTACTTACAAGGATAAATAATATTTATTTTGGAACTTATGAACCTAAATTTGGTGCATCAGGATCATTATTTAATATTTTAGAAAGTGGGAAGTATAATCATAAACCTAATGTCTTTTCTGGAATTTATGCAGATGAATCTAAACTTCTTATTGAAAAATTCTTTTTACAGAAAAGAAATGTTTCCAAATAAAATCTTGATTGGCATCTTTTCACAATTCTGTTTATTTTCTTTTAGTAATTATTCGAAATCATTCCCACGCGAGATACAATCTATATGCAAATAATAATTTTTGGTTCACCTGGTGTTGGTAAAGGAACACAAGCAAAAATTTTAGCTTCTAAGCTTGGCATTGCTCATATCTCAACAGGCGATATTTTACGGGAAGCAATTAAAAAAGAATCAGAACTTGGTAAAAGAGCAAAAGCTATTGTTGAGAAAGGTGAACTTGTACCTGATGATATTATGGGCGGAATTATCTTAGAAGTATTAAAAGAAGATAAATGTAAGAACGGATTTATTTTAGATGGTTTTCCTAGAACAATTGCTCAAGCAAAAATACTAGATAATATTTTTGCAGAACTTTATGCTGAAAAGCCATTCA
>JBBAAM010000007.1:0-83600 GCA_041658245.1 Melioribacteraceae bacterium | reverse complement strand
TCGCATCTACACATACAATGAGAAAGACTTCTCAAAGTATGCGGAAATCGAAGTGCTTAATCCTGCGTCAGTGATAAAATAATATCACCCTATCAGCCTTAGAAGGAACAGGCTGGTTAAGTAAATTAATTTCTCATAATGTATATTATACGAAAGGTAATTTAGGAGGAAGTTAGCGATGGATACTCAATTTATTGTAGATGAATCGGGCATCAAGAAAGCCATAATTTTGCCAATGGAAGATTATGAAGAACTTTTGGGAGATGTTCACGATCTCGTTGTTATAGCAGAAAGAAAAGACGAGCCATCAATCAGTTTGGATGAACTAAAGAAAAGTTTAAAGGCTGATGGGATTATTTAAAATTGACCCGAAAGGGTCGTTAGAACATGACCTGAGAAAAATTGATAAGCAATATATTCCACGCATTCTTGATGCAATTGAAAGTCTTGCAGAAAACCCCTTTCCTGTTCAGTCAAGAAAGATGAAAAAATCCAAAGCAATAATGGCGTCAATTGAGATTAAAAAAAATGATGACGGTTTTCTTGCAAGAATTCCGGGCATTCAAGGCGCCTTTGCCGAAGGCGATACTGTTGAAGAAGCAGTTTTTAATTGTATTGATGTTGTAAAAATGATTTTTGATTACCGCAAAGAGAGGAATGAGTCGCTCGGATTTTAATTCTCAAATCCCAAATCGTAAATCCGAAATCGTATTTTCCCTCCTCCTAACACAGAATTTTTTTGTAGTATGCAAAACTTGAGTTCTTTAATTTAGTGCCGCACAATTTTAGTTTTTATGAATCCACAATCTATCAAGTTTGATAAAGAATTAATTCAGAAAAGTCGCTATTCAAAGTTTCAAGACTTTCACAACTTAATGCGTTTCCGCATTCGCGATATTCTTCTTGTTTCCAGTTTATATGATTCTTACATCTTCGAAGAAGATAACCGTCTGTATGAGTTGATAAGGCAAGAATACCAAGGACTAAACCTCAGTCATTCGCCGGAATTAATTCAAGTATCAAATGGTGAAGAAGCAATTCGAATGGCAAAAGAAGAACACCGTTTCGATCTTATTATCACAACACTTCACATTGAAGATATGTCTGCATTAACTTTTGCAAAGAAAGTTAAAGAGAGTGGATTGGAAATTCCCGTTGTGTTATTGAGTTACGATAACCGCGAGATGACGGATCTAATTTCTACGAAAGATATTTCTGTATTTGATAAAGTTTTTATCTGGCAAGGTGATTATAGAATTGTTCTCGGCATTATCAAATTTTTGGAAGACCGGTATAATGTTGAGCACGACACTAAACATGTCGGGTTGCAGTCAATCATTCTTATCGAAGACAACATCAGATTTTACTCTTCCTATTTACCGATCATATACACGGAAGTTCTTAAACAATCGCAAAGCTTAATCTCCGAGGGAATAAATCTTTCGCATAAATTTTTACGTATGCGCGCACGTCCGAAAATTTTGTTGTGTTCGTCTTACGAAGAAGCCTGGCAATATTTTGATAAGTATGAAGAATTTATTCTTGGAATAATTTCTGATATTGATTTTTCCCGCGATGGTAAACGCGATACACAAGCAGGAGTTCATTTTGCTAAAAAAGTAAAAGAGCGAAGACCGGACATTCCTATTTTACTTCAATCAACTAATAAAGAAAACGCAAAGATTGCTTCATCAATAGGAATTCCTTTTATAGAAAAAAATTCTCCGACACTTCTTGAAGATCTAAAAGAATTTATGATGCATAATTTTGGATTCGGAGATTTTATTTTTCGTAAAGAAGACGGAAAAGAAGTTGGACGCGCACACAACCTAACTGAATTAGAAGAACAACTTGGTAAAGTTCCGGAAGAAAGTATTCTTTATCATGCATCACGAAATCACTTTTCGAATTGGTTAAAGGCAAGAACAGAATTTTGGCTTGCACATCAACTTCGTCCTAAAAAAGTTGAAGACTTTGAATCCGTCTCTGCACTTCGGAATTTATTAATAGAATACGTTCGCGAATTCCGGAAGTCCCGGCAGATTGGTGTAATATCGGATTTCAACAAAAAAACGTTTGATGTAACTACAACTTTCGCTCGCATCGGTGGCGGTTCTTTAGGAGGAAAAGCAAGAGGATTAGGATTTGTAAATAGTTTGCTTGCAAATTTTGAAATCCGCTACCGATTTGATAAAGTGAAAATTTTTGTACCGTCTGCAGTGGTTTTAGCTACGGATATCTTCGACCAATTCTTGAACGATAATAATCTGCTTGAGTTTGCGCTTAGATCAAATGACGATGATGAATTGATGGATCGGTTTTTCAAATCAAAAAAGTTTCCAAAGAATGCGCTTAGTGATCTAAAATCATTTTTAGAAATTGTAAATGAACCGTTAGCAGTTCGGTCATCAAGTTTGCTGGAAGATTCTCAAGGTCAGCCGTTTGCCGGAGTTTATGATACATTCATGCTGCCGAATAATCATCCGGATCTTGATGTTCGTTTGAAACAATTGCTTCATGCAATAAAACGGATTTATGTTTCTATCTTTTTCAAGAAATCAAAAGATTATATAAAAGTAACAACCTACCGACTTGAAGAAGAAAAGATGGCGGTGATCATTCAAAAGTTAGTAGGTGCGGAACATAACGGAAAATATTATCCTGAATTTTCCGGCGTTGCAAAATCATATAATTTTTATCCCAACACGCCGCTCAAATCTACGGATGGAACTGTTGCAGTTGCACCGGGACTTGGTAAAACAATTGTAGATGGGGGATTAAGTTTTCGTTTCTGTCCAAAATATCCCACTCATCCAATGCAGTTCAGCAGCTTAAATGATTTTTTAAAATATACACCGCATGATTTCTATGCTCTTGATCTTAAAGAAGAATACACTGATAAAAATATCAATGAGGAATGTTTAGTAAAAAAATATCCTCTTTCAGTAGCTGAAAAAGATAAAACGCTGACAGCAGTTGGATCAACTTACTCACATGATAACAGAACAATCTATGACGGTATAGAGCATCCCGGACCGAAAATATTTACGCTTGCACCAATTTTAAAGTACAAAGTATTCCCACTTCCGGAAATTTTAGATCTACTTTTAGAAATGGGTAACTGGGGAACAGGTTCTCCGGTTGAAATCGAATTTGCAGTTAATCTTTCAGTACCGGAAGGGAAACCCAAAGAATTCGGATTGCTTCAAATGCGTCCTCTTGTTGTTAATAGTGAAATCGAAGAATTGGAGTTGGATAATTTTGAATCGCAAAATCTTCTCTGTAAAAGTGAACAAGTTCTTGGACATGGAATAATTAACAATGTTAAAGATATTATTTGTGTTGATATAGAAAAGTTCGATAGAAAATTATCTCGTGAAGTTGCTCATGAGATTGCGCAATTTAATGCAACTTTAATAAATGAAGAACGACCTTATCTATTAATAGGAGTTGGTAGATGGGGTACTCTTGATCCTTGGTTAGGAATTCCGGTTACATGGGAACAGATAAATGGCGCAAAAGCAATTATAGAATCCAACTTTACAGATTTTAATGTTTCTCCTTCGCAAGGTTCTCATTTTTTTCAGAACCTTACTTCGTTTAAAATCGGATATTTTACAGTAGATAATTTTATGGAACAAGGATTTATTGATTGGGACTGGTTACAAAAACAAAATATTACAGAGAAAAAAAATTTTACGAAACATATCAGAATGGAAAAACCGATAACGATAAAGATAAACGGACACCGCAATAAAGGAATAATCATCAAGCCAAATTAATGTAGAAAAACGAGTTTCATTAATTGTTTACAATTTTGTAGATTAAGTTGTAACAAAAAAAGGATAAGTAATGTCAACCGCCACAGTCCGTATAGATTCCAGAACTCATAAGCTTCTTCAGGAGATAAAAAAAAATTCTGGAGAACCAATGCAGATTATTATTTCCAAGGCACTTGAACATTATAAAGAAGTTCAGTTTTGGAATGAAGTGAATGAAGCATACTTGCAGCTAAGGACGGATAAAAAAGCATGGAGGGAAGAGCTGAATGAAAGAAAACTTTGGTCAAGAACTCTTAAAGACGGTCAATAGAGGGTTTTTATGAAAATTCCTAGTCGCGGTGATATTTGGATGGTAAATTTAAATCCAACCAAAGGAAGAGAGCAGTCGGGTATTAGACCGGTATTAGTTATTTCAGTAGATTTTTTTAATAATAGCATGGCAGATTTAGTTATAGTAATTCCTATTACTTCGAAGAAAAAAGGAATTCCGCTTCATGTTTGTATTTCAATAGAAGAAACCGGATTAAAAACAGAAAGTTACATCAAATGTGAAGATGTGCGTTCTATATCCAAAGAAAGATTCATTGAGTATATGGGAAGTGTAACTTCATCATCTCTTAATGAAGTTGAACATAAATTAAAATTATTGTTAGGATTATAAACTAAAGGAAAGTAATGTCAAACTTTGTAATCAAACCTGCAGTTAGAACAGAAAATATTACTTATGCCGTGCGCGATGTTATAATTCTTGCCAACGAAGTTGCTAAGACAGGGAAAGAAATGTTATACCTGAATATTGGCGATCCAAATATTTTTGATTTTGAACCTCCCAAACATTTGGTTGAAGCTACATACGACGCGATGAAAAAAAATTATAACGGTTATTCGCCGTCATCCGGTATTAAACAAGCCACAGATGCAATTGGTTTAGAGGCAGAGAAGAAAGGAATTAAAAACGTTCAAGATATTTTTGTTACAACCGGTGCAAGTGAAGCAATTGATATTTGTCTAACAGCTTTAGTGAACAACGGAGAAAATGTTTTAACACCTACGCCCGGATATCCTCTCTACACAGCAATCCAGAGTAAGCTGCAGACGATGGAAAATCCTTATTACTTAGATGAGAGTAACGGATGGCAGCCGGACATTGAAGATATAAAAAGTAAGATCAACTCTAAGACACGGGCAATAATATTAATCAATCCGAATAATCCTACCGGCTCAAATGCGTCGCCGGAAACTCTGAAGAAAATTATTGATCTCGCTATCGAACATAACCTTGTGATTTTTGCTGATGAGATTTACGATAAACTTTTAATGGACGGAAAAGAACATACTTCAATTGCATCGTTGAATTCTGAAGTGCCAATGATAACTTTCGGCGGACTCTCAAAAAATTATATGGTACCGGGATTTAGAATCGGATGGGGAATAGCAAGCGGTAACAAATCTGTTTTAAAAGAATATATTGAAGCGATCAATAAAATTTTGCGTGCGCGTTTGTGTGCAAACCATCCTGCTCAATATGGAATTGCACCGTCGTTGCATGGAGATCAAACTCATTTAGATATTGCTAAACAAAAACTTACAAGAAGAAGAAATCTTACTGTTGAAATGATGAATGCAATTCCGGGAATATCCTGTGTAGAACCTGAAGGTGCATTTTATGCTTTCCCAAGAATCAATAATATTTCTAATGATGCACATTGGACTTCAGAACTTATAAAAGAAACGGGAGTTGTTGTTGTTCCGGGAAGCGGATTCGGACAAGTGCCCGGAACAAATCATTTTAGAATTGTATTTCTTCCACCTGAAAATATTTTGGAGAAAGCTTATAAGGCAATCGCTCAATTCCATGAAAAGTATGTTGAGAAGTTTGCCTTAAAAGTGTAGAACGAAGAACATAGAGTGAAGAATGTAAACAAAGTTATTCACATGCCTGGCTTAATTGTGAAATTAATTTTAAAGTAGCATCAAAATTTTCATTATTAATCAAAGATTTTATAACAGCGCTGCCTACAATTACTCCATCGCAATAAGGTGAAAAAGTTTTTACATCTTCCGGTTTGGATACACCAAAGCCGATCATCATTTTATTTTTTTTGATTATAGAACGTGTACGGCTGATGTTATTTATCACCTCATGAGAAAATTTTTCTTTTACACCGGTTGTTCCGGTAATACTAACGCAATAAACAAATCCGCTGCTTTTTTCATCAATCTCTTTTATTCTTTCTTCATTAGAAGTTGGTGTCGTTAGAAGTATCACATCGAGATTACCTGTGCCACTCTCAAAGAAAAAATCATATTCTTCAAGCGGTACATCGGGAATTATTAATCCTTTTACTCCGGAATTATTTGCATCGCGAAGAAAATTTTCTACTCCATATTTTCTGATAGGATTGGCATAGCCCATTAGTATTACCGGTTTTTCTGTTCCGCTGGTGATTGCCTCTGAAAAGCTTAAGACATCTTTTAGTTTTATTCCATTATCCAACGCAATTTTTGAAGATGCTTGAATTATCGGTCCATCGGCAAGAGGATCGCTGAAGGGAATACCGAGTTCAATCATATCCGCACCCGAATCCAAAACTTGTTTTGCTAAATCAACAAAACTATTTTTAGTTGGAAATCCGGAAGTAAGAAAAATTGATAATGCTTTGCGATTCTTTCCATTTAACTTTTCGATATAATCTTTAATATAACTCACGATTCAAGTCCAGTTTGATTCTTTAGAATAGTTATTTACCAAGATTATCAATTATTATTGCCAAATCTTTATCGCCTCTTCCGCTTACATTCACAATTACTATTTCGTTTTTAGTTTTTGTGGGCATTAGTTTTTCTAAAAATGCAATTGCGTGTGCAGATTCGAGTGCCGGAAGAATTCCTTCTAACCGTGTTAAGAGATCAACTCCTTTTAGCGCTTCATCATCTCTAATAGAAAAATATTTTACGCGAGAAATATCTTTCAGCAATGAATGTTCCGGACCAACACCCGGATAATCCAATCCGGCAGAAATAGAATGAACTTCTTCAACTTGCCCTTCACTGTTTTGCAAGAGATAAGTTTTCATCCCATGGAAAATTCCCGGCTCGCCAACGCTAAGCGTTGCGCAATGTTTTCCGGTTTCAATTCCCAAACCTTCTGCTTCAACACCAATTAAATTTACTTCTTCATTATTGATGAACGGATAAAAAATTCCTATGGCGTTCGAGCCGCCGCCGACACATGCAACAATATCATCCGGCAATCTTCCTTCCGCCTTCATGATTTGCTCTTTCGTTTCAATTCCAATGATTGATTGAAAATCGCGGACGATCATTGGATAAGGATGAGGACCGACAACTGAACCGATGATGTAGTGAGTGCCTTTGACATTTGTAACCCAGTCGCGGATCGCTTCGTTGGTTGCATCTTTCAAAGTTTTGCTTCCGGAGGTTACGGGGCGAACTTCGGCGCCGAGAAGTTTCATTCTAAAAACATTTGGTTTTTGCCGCTCGATATCGGTTTCGCCCATGTAAACAACGCATTGCAAACCAAACTTTGCGCAGACTGTTGCAGTTGCAACGCCATGCTGTCCGGCGCCGGTTTCAGCAATAATTCTTTTTTTGCCGAGCCGTTTTGCAATTAATATTTGTCCGATTGCATTGTTCAATTTATGAGCGCCGGTGTGACAAAGATCTTCTCTTTTCAAGTAAATTTTTGCAGTGTTAAAATAGTCTGTTAATCTATTGGCAAATGTTAATGGTGTTGGTCTTCCGTTATATTCTTTTTGCAACTTCTCATATTCAGTTGTGAATGAAGAATCGTTTTTTATTTCTTGATAGCACTGATCAAGTTCATACAAAGCTGGGAGAAGAGTTTCCGGAACGAATCTTCCGCCGTACTCGCCAAACTTTCCGTTCTTATCAGGATAATTATAATTTGTCTTCATGTTCGCTTAATTCAAAGTTAATTTTCTATTAACAACCGGAGCTAATTCTTGAAGCTTAACTAGCAGCAATTTAAAGGTTGCAGGATTAAGAGATTGGAATCCATCCGAGAGAGCTTTTTCCGGTGACGGGTGAACTTCAATAATTAATCCATCAGCACCAGCTGCAATTGATGCCATAGCCATCGCCGGAATTTTATCCCAAATACCAACTCCATGAGATGGATCTACAATGATTGGTAAGTGAGAATGTTTTTTGATAACCGGAATTGCGTTAAGATCAAGTGTGTTGCGCGTTGCGGTTTCAAATGTTCTTATTCCGCGTTCGCATAAAATTACGTTGTAATTATTTTGGGAAACAATGTATTCGGCACTAAGAAGAAGTTCTTCAACAGTTGCAGACATGCCGCGTTTGAGCAAAATCGGTTTTTGAGTTTTTCCGATCTCTTCAATTAGCGTAAAGTTTTGCATGTTGCGCGCACCGAGTTGAATGATATCTGCAACTTCGGAAACAGCTTCAATCGTGTTTTGATTTAACGCTTCTGTTACAATGTTCATCCCCAATTCTTTTTTTACATCAGCGAGATATTCAAGCCCTTTTTCTTTCAATCCTTGAAATGCATATGGACTTGATCGCGGTTTGTAAGCGCCGGCGCGTAAAAATTTTACTCCCATTTCTTTCAACTGTCCGGCAATATCAAAAATTTGATCCCGGCTTTCAACTGAACAAGGTCCGGCAATGATTAACAACTCTTCTCCGCCGATAATGTTTCCGTTCACATTGATTAGTGTATCCTCGTTTTTCATTTCCCGGCTTACTAGTTTGTATTTTTTTGAAACCCGTACAACATCTTCCACCGAAGGTAAAAGCTGGAAATCTTCTTTAACTAATTTATCCGATGGCCCGGTTATTCCAATCGCAAGTTTTGAATCGCCGGGGATTTCATGCGGAGTGCATCCCAAAGAAATTATTTTTTCCTTTACTTGATTAATATGTTCGCGCGGGGAGTTTAAGCTCATCAGAATCAGCATTTATACCTCAACTTATTTACGATGTTAAAAAATTCTTTTAGTTTCTCTTCATCCTTCTTACCCGGAGATTTTTCAACGGATGAAACGAGATCAACCGCTTGCGGTTTGATGTGTATGAAAATCTCTTCGATGTTTTTTGACGAAACACCTCCGGCAAGAATAATTTTATCTTTGAGTCCGTTTGGTATCAAAGTCCAATCAAAAGATTTTCCCGTACCGCCAAATTCATTCTTGGAAGAACTATCAAGCAAGAATGAACAGTTCTCATATTCATCAAGAAGGGAAAAATCAAATTTGTTATCAACTCTAAAACTTTTTATAACCGGCTTCTCAATTTGCTTTGTGTAGGAAGGTGTTTCATCACCATGAAGTTGAACCGCAGATAGACCAATTCTATCTGCGGCAGAATTTACTTCTTCTATTGTGTTGTTTACAAATACGCCGACTTTTAAAACTGATTGCGGCAATTGCTCAATTATCGCTTTTGCTTCGTCATACTGAATAAAGCGCTTGCTCTTTTCATAAAAAATAAATCCAAGCGCGTTTGCCCCAAGTTCAACGCTTAGCAAAGCATCTTCAAGATTAGTCGTTCCGCAAATTTTTACATGCATAATTTTCTCAGTCAGCTTAATCGTATTAATTAATTTGGAAATTGAGACCAGCGCAAAACCTCACGCACACTTTCTTCTATATTTTTTGACCGTATAAAATGTTCACCGACTAAAACGGCTTTTACGTTCACTTCTAATATTTTTTTAATTTCAGATTCCGAGGACAATCCGCTTTCCGATACAACGGTTATTTCTTGCGGAATTTTTTTTGAAAGCTCTAAGGTTGTGTCAAGGTTTACTTCAAATGTTTCAAGGTCACGGTTGTTAATGCCAATAAGATTATTTGTTGTAAAATCTATTTTCGGCAATTGAGAAACTGAATGAAGTTCGAGCAAAACTTCCAATTCGCATTCCGCTGCCGTATGCGATAACTCTTTTATTTGCGCTGACGATAAAGCTTCGGCAATTAATAAAACGGCATCGGAGCCAAATGCTTTTGCTTCAAAAATCTGATACTCATCAATTATAAAATCTTTTCGGAGAAGGGGAACATTTTTTATTTCTGCTATATCACTGATGTAGTGGATATCACCGTGGAAAAAATTCTTGTCGGTAAGAATTGAAATCGCATCGGCTCCGCATTTCAAATACACCTCTGCAATTTTCAAATGATTGAAATCCGTTTTGATTATACTTTTAGATGGACTTGCTTTTTTAATTTCTGCAATCAACCCGAGCCGGTCTTTTCTATTGAGAGATTTTTTCAAACTTTTTGTTGGTGCCGAGAAAAATTTTTCATTGCCGAAAGAATTGAGAGTGCGTTTCGCTTTCAGCTTTTTTATTTCCTCTTTTTTTACTTCGAGTATTTCGTTTAAAAAACTCATTGAAATTTTTCTCCGAAATTTTTTAATGCATTTAACTTTTCAAAAGCTTTTCCGGAAAGGATTGAATCTTCAGCCGCATCCTTGCATGCAATCAGATCATCAGAATTTCCAGCAACACGAAGCGCCAAAGCGGCATTTGCGGCGACGACATAATAAGCTTCATCCTTTATTTTATCTTTCAAAACCGAAAGCATGATTTTCGAATTATTGAGAACCGATTCGCTTTGAATTTTTTCAATATTTATTTTTGCGTATCCGAAAGAATCTTGATCTATTCTAAAATTCTTAATTCCGTTATCCAAAGAATATTCAATCACATTAGTTTCACCGGTCAAAGAAATTTCATCGAAACTGTTTGATGTATTAACGAAGTAAACCTTTTCCATATCAAGATACTTTACTGCTTCTGCCATTAATTGCGCTGTACTTAAGTTGTAAACTCCTATTAATTGTTTTTTTGTGCCTGCTGGATTTGTCAACGGACCGAGCACGTTAAAAATTGTTTTTATACCAAGAGCTTTTCTGACAGGTGCTGCATATTTCATTGCAGGATGAAAATTCGGCGCAAATAAAAATGCGATCCCGATCTCAGTTAACGCTTGTTCGGATTGAGAAGGGGAAAGATTAATATTTAATCCGAGCTCGGCTAAAACATCTGCACTTCCGCTTTTACTGGAAATTGATCTGTTGCCATGTTTAGCAACTTTAATTCCGACGCCGGCTACAACAAAAGAAACAGCAGTTGAAATATTAAATGTGTTTGATCCGTCTCCGCCGGTTCCGCAAACATCAATCATATTTTTGTCTTGGTGGTTGATCTTCACGCTAAAATCGCGCATAGCTTTAGCAAAGCCAGCAACTTCCTCGGGAGTTTCTCCTTTTGTTTTTAATGCAAGTACCAATGCGGCAATTTGTGCTTCGTGGACTTCACCGCTCATAATTTTATGCATTACATTATAAGCGTCTTGCAGAGTTAAGTTTTCACGTTCAGCAATTTTTTCAATGTAATATTTTATCATAGCCCCAACCAGTTTTCTATTAATTGATGACCAACATTTGTTAAAATTGACTCGGGATGAAATTGTATTCCTTCCATTGGATAATTTTTGTGCCGAACTCCCATAATAATTTCATCTTCTGTTTGTGCTGTTATCTCTAAAACTTCCGGAAGAGTTTCTCTATCAATAATCAAAGAATGATAACGAGCCGCATCAAAACTTTGCGGAATGTTCAAGTAAATCATTTTCCCGTCATGTAAAATTTTTGAAGTCTTTCCGTGCATAAGAACCGGTGCGCTTATTATTTTTCCGCCGAATACATAACCAATTCCTTGATGACCGAGGCACACTCCGAGCAGCGGAATACTTTGCCCAAACTGTTTTATTATTTCAAGCGATAAACCTGATTCTTTTGGAGTCCCAGGACCCGGCGAAATAATAATTTTATCCGGACGCAAATCATTTATTTCATCGAGCGAAGTTTTGTCATTCCGCTTCACAATTATTTCTTTTGTGAAATGCCCGACCAACTGCACGAGATTGAAAGTGAAGGAATCGTAATTATCAATTACCAAGATTTTCATCTATCACCTCGGCGCATTTCAAAGCGCTTAATAAAACAGCAGATTTATTTTTTATTTCTTTCAGCTCCAATTCCGGTTTGCTGTCTGCAACTATGCCGGCACCGGCTTGCCAATAAATTTTATTTTCTTTTGCAAACAATGTGCGGATTGCTATGCACATATCAAGATTACCGCTGAAGTCAATGTAACCGACAGCGCCCGCATAAATTCCCCTCTGTAAATTTTCATATTCGTTAATGAGCTGAATTGCGCGGATCTTCGGAGCGCCGGTAACTGTGCCCGCCGGAAAAGATGCTTTGAGCGCATCAATACAATCTTTATCAGCACGGAGAATTCCTTCAACTCTTGAGACGATATGCATAACGTGTGAAAATTTATTTATTCTCATTTTCTCAGAAAGATGAATTGAATCAAACTCGCAAACTCTTCCCAGATCGTTGCGTGCCAGATCAACCAGCATAACATGCTCTGCAATTTCTTTCGGATCGTTCATTAATTCATTTTCCAATAAGGAATCTTCATCTTCATTTTTGCCGCGCCGCCTTGTTCCGGCAATTGGAAGAATCTCCGCTTTTCTATTTTTTACTTTTAACAAATCTTCCGGCGATGTTCCAATAATTTTTAAATCGTTTTCGAATTCTAAGAAGTACATATACGGCGAAGGATTTATCATGCGCAGTGCACGATAAATATTGAATGAATCTCCTTCGTAATCGGCCTGAAATCTCTTGGAGAGCACAATTTGAAATACATCTCCTTGCAAAATATTCCGTTTGCTTTTTTCTACAAGTCCGCAGAAATCCTTTTCTTCTTTTTCGGAGATTGCGCTTGAGGACGATTTAAAATCGGATTTGTAAGAAATTGTTTTAGAAAGTCTGGCGCGCAGTTGTTCAAGTTGCTCAATAGCGGAATCATATTTTATCTGAAGATTGTTCTTATCTATTGTATCAACGTTGGTAATCAAAATAATTTGGTGTTTGAAATGATCGAATACAATAATGGTTTCGTATAAACCAAGTATGGAATCGGGAATGTCAAGTTTATTTTCGCCGGTGAATTCAATTACATCTTCGATAAGTGAAATGTTTTCAAAACCTATGTATCCAACAATTCCGCCGGTGAAATAGGGAAGTTGCTCGATGACAGGATGACTGAAATTATTTATTTGTTCTTTTAAATAATCGAATAGATTGCGGCTACTTTTTTCTGTGCCGTTTTTTGATTTCAGTATAAGTTCGTTACCATAATTGGAAATGATCTCGGCCGGATTCAATCCTATGAAAGAATAACGTGCTAATCTTCCAATTCCTTCAACAGATTCAAGAAGAAAGGAAGTAGAATTATCCTCGCGAATTTTTAAGTAAGCCGCGACCGGTGTTAATAAATCCGCTGAAATGATTTTGTAAACCGGGACGATGTTGTATTCTGCTGCAAATTTTGTATATAAATTATATTCCATAAATTATCCTATAAAACAAAAAACCCTTCTCAGTGTTTACTAAAAAGGGTTTCAAATCAAAATTATACACTTAGGTTAGTTACACTGAGTTTTCTATCGTAAATTATACCACCACCAGAACCAATTTCTGCTAGTGAGTGTGTTATATTTATCATTCAGTGTTTTCATCTTAAGACAAAGATAAAAACAAAATATACATGTGTCAATAACTTGTTCAAAAAAAAAGAAAATATTTTGGAGAAAGCTTACAAAGCAATTGCACAGTTTCATGAAAAGTATGTGGAAAAATTTGCAGTAAAAGTGTAGAGCGAAGAACATAGAGTGTAGAATGTAGAATATTAACAAAGATTTTCACTCTACGTTCTAAACTCTACACTCTACACTCATTTGATAGCCAATTGCTACTTCTCTATATTTGCCCCACAATTTTTCTTAACTATAATAGAAACCCCTAATTGAAAAATATAAACATCACAGAACTGCCTAACGGAATAAAAATAATTTCAGAAAAAATTAGCTATGTTAAATCATTTTCTCTCGGATTTTGGTTTAATGTTGGTTCGCGGGATGAAACAGAAGAGAACAGCGGCATAAGTCATTTTCTTGAGCACATGTTCTTTAAGGGGACAAAAAAACGGTCTGCCAAAAAAATCGCAGAAGATATTGAATCACTCGGCGGATATTTAAACGCATTCACTTCCAAAGAACATACATGTTTTTACGGAAGAGGTTTAACGGATCACGTAGAAAAAACTTTTGAAGTACTTGCAGACATGGTCCAGAATTCAATCTTCGAGCCCAAAGAAATAGAAAAAGAATCTGCTGTAGTTATTGATGAATTATATGATATAGAAGATTCACCAGATGAATTAATCTTTGACAAATTCGAAAGCAATATTTTCCATGGTAATTCTCTTGGAATGCCGATAATTGGAACAGAAAAAAATCTGCGCAGCTTCAAACAAAAAGATCTTTTTAAATATGTAAATGAAAATTACACACGGGATCGTTTCTATATAGTTGCTTCAGGAAATATTGAGCATAAAGATCTGATCAAGTTTGCAAAGAAATACATTTCTAAAAATCTCAAAGCAACAAATAATAATAAACGGGAACTGGTTGTAAATCCAACCGGCGATCTTCATGTTTCTAAGGAGACTCAGCAAGTTCATTATATTTTGGGAAGATCAACCTACGGTCACAAAGAAAAAAGCCGGGTTAAAGCAAGTGTACTTTCACATATTTTGGGAGAAGGAAGCAGCTCACGCCTATTTCAAAAAGTAAGAGAAGAAAACGGAATCGCTTATCAAATAAATTCATTCCTTAATTCATTTTTTGATATCTCAACATTCGGAATTTATCTTTCTACTAATGATAAATCGGTTAATAAAGCACAAGACTTAATTTATGAAGAGATTGAAAAGATCAAAAAGAAAAAAGTTGGAAGTGTTGAACTTGAAAGAGCAAAAGAATATTTAATCGGCAACATGCTGATGAGTTTGGAAAGCACTACAAATAGAATGTTAAGGATTGCCCAATCAATGATCTACTTTAATAAAATTAAAACAATAGAAGAAACAGTTAAATATATTCAAGCAGTAACCGCAAAAGATATTCGAGATTTATCCAACGAAATATTTGAAAATGGTACCTTAACAAGAGTAATTTTGTCTTCGAAAAATCCATTGCTTCATAAAGTTGCATGAGGAAAGTGATATGCCAACATTTACTGTTGACGGAAAACAAATCGAGTTTAAACAAAGACAAACTATAATTGAAGCAGCTCGTTTTGCCGGAATTGAAATTCCTCATTTTTGCTGGCATCCGAGTTTATCAATTTCCGGTAATTGCCGAATTTGTTTAGTCGAAATTGAAAATATACCGAAGCTTGCAATATCGTGTTCTACTTACGCCGCTGAAGGAATGGTTGTTCATACACAATCGCAAAAAACTATTGAAGCCCGTAATGCTGTGATGGAATTTATTCTCATCAATCATCCGCTCGATTGCCCAATCTGCGATGAAGCCGGAGAATGTAAACTTCAAGATTATGCATATCAACACAGCCGGGGTGAAAGCCGCTTTGAAGAAATAAAAGTTCGAAAAGAAAAACGTGTTCAACTTGGACCTCATATTAAGTTTGATGGTGAACGCTGTATCTTATGTTCAAGATGCATTCGATTTTCAGATGAGATTGCAAAGAAGAATCAGCTTACATTTGTACAGCGCGGAGATAAAGTAACAATTACAACATTTCCCGGTGAATCGTTTGATAATCCTTACACTTTAAATACAACTGACATTTGTCCTGTCGGAGCACTTACAAATCAAGATTTTAGATTTAAATCGCGCGTATGGGAAATGTCTAAGACAGATTCTATTTGTGTCGGATGTTCACGCGGATGCAATACGGAAGTTTGGGTTCGAAATAACGAGATCTTAAGATTAACACCAAGACATAACAAAGATGTTAACAGCTATTGGATGTGCGATAAAGGAAGACTTGATACATTTAAAAATGTGAACGCTGAAAATCGAATTGATGGAACTTATATTCGTAGAGAAGGTCAGCTTCAAAAAGTTTCATGGAATGAAGCGTTAAGTGTTACCGCAAAAAGTTTGAAAGATTATAAAAGCGGAGAGATCGCATTCATAGGTTCAGCTTATGCAACTTGTGAAGACAATTATGCGCTTGTAAAGTTTGCTAAGTTACTTGGTGTTACAAATATTGATTACGCTGATCACATTATTTCAGGTGATCAAGATGATATTTTAATTCGCGAAGATAAAACTCCAAATTCATTTGGTGCAGAATTAGTCGGAGTTCATCCTGGTTCAAGCGGAATGAATATCTCAGCAATCTTAAAAGGAATTAAAGAAGGAAAAATAAAAGCGCTGTATGTAATGGAGGAAGATGCTGCTTCATTTAATGAAGAGTGGGAATCAACAATTGGAAAGCTTGATCTCTTAATTGTGCATGCTTCAAATGAAAATAGAACAACAGTGTTAGCCGATATAGTTTTTCCGGCATCAACATTTGCAGAAAAGAACGGCACATTCGTAAATTTTCAAGGAAGAGTTCAGAGAATTTATCCTGCTGTTGCAACCGAAGAGATGGATCGTGCTTTGGATGGAATGGAAATGAGCCGCTGGGATAAATTTGGAACTGAGTTCGACCGTTGGATGCAAGGACATAAATATGATTCTAAACCAAGCTGGAAAATCTTTGTAGCTCTTTCTCAACTGCTTGATTTTAAAATAAAATTTAATATGGCTGAAGAAATATTTTCTGAAATTGCAAATTCAAATTCTGCATTCAAAGGATTAGATTACGATGAAATTGGAAAACATGGTGCGCAATTGAAAATCAAACAAACAGCAAATGCATAAACGGAGTTTGGTTTTATGAACATTTGGGAAATTATAATTATTTCGCTGATCAAGATTTTGATCATTGTAGTTCTAATGCTGTTATCAGTTGCTTACTTAGTTTACTTTGAAAGAAAGATCAGCGCATGGGTCCAAAATCGAGTTGGGCCAAATAGAGTTGGCTGGTTGGGATTACTACAGCCGTTTGCTGATGTCTTTAAGCTGCTTCTTAAAGAAGATATTGTTCCTGATGCTGCCAACAAACCGTTGCACACACTAGCACCATTCATTGCACTATTTGTTTCTTTTGCTACTTATGCTGTTATCCCAATTGGTCCGCCAATAGAACTTTTTGGTTATAAAATTAATTTAGTTGTTGCTGATGTAAATATTGGTGTGCTTTATGTTTTCGCTTTAACGTCTCTAGGTGTTTATGGAATTACATTTGCCGGTTGGTCTTCCGGAAGTAAATATTCTTTGCTTGGCGGAATTCGTTCTTCCGCTCAAATGATTTCTTATGAAGTATCAATGGGATTTTCGATTGCCGGCGTTTTATTAATGTCGCAATCATTAAGTCCTATGAAAATTGTTGAATCTCAGTACGGTTGGATGTGGAATGCAATTATTCAACCGATAGGGTTTATTACATTTGTTGTATCCGCATTTGCAGAAACAAATAGACTGCCATTCGATCTGCCCGAAGCCGAACCGGAATTAGTAGGAGGGTATCATACTGAGTACAGTTCATTTAAATTTGCCGGATTCTTTCTTGCAGAATATGCCAATATGATTATTGCAAGCGGAATGATAGTTACGTTGTATCTTGGCGGTTGGCAAGTTCCTTATATTGATAAACTTAGTTTGAGTACAACAATAACAACGATAATTCAAGTAGCTGCATTTTTATTTAAGATGGGCGCAATATTGTTTTTCTTTATTTGGGTAAGATGGTCAATACCCCGGTTTAGATATGATCAGTTAATGAATCTTGGTTGGAAAGTTATGTTTCCGTTAGCACTTGCAAATTTAATTTGGGTTGCGGTACTGATAATGATATTCAACTTATAAAAAAGTTTTAAAGGAATAAGATGGCTGGGCAAAAAAGAGAAAAAGATTTGAACATTTTTGAGAAATTGTACATTCCTGAAATTGCAAAAGGAATGGCGCTCACCCTAAAAAGTATGTTCCGGCCAAATGTTACTTTACAATATCCTGAAGTTAAATTTGAACCACCGGCGTCATACAGAGGTCGTCCGGTTCTTGTTCAAGAAAATAATGGAGTTGAGCGTTGTGTAGCTTGCGGGTTATGTTCTCGAGTTTGTCCCGCACTTGCAATTGAAGTGCAAGCTTCCGAAACTGATTTGGAAAAAGAAAGATATCCGGTAAAATTTGAAATTAATATGCTGCGCTGTATCTTCTGTGGTTTCTGCGAAGAAGTTTGTCCCGAAGAAGCAATTGTAATGAGCAAAGATTACGAGTTGGTTTTCAAAAACAGAAATGATGCAATTTTTGGAAAAGATAAATTACTTGTTCCTGTTGAAAACTTAAAAGATAGATTGGAATTTTTAAGAAAGTTTAAATAAAATTTTTTAGTTCTCTGTCACATGTTTTAGTTGGATGATTTTTTTGTAGATTGAAATCATAAAACTGGGGGCAATTAATGTTTTCAAAAGTTTTATCCGGGGCAACATTTGGTATTGATGCTTTCTTAGTAGAAGTTGAAACTCATTCCGAAAAACAGATTCCATCCATTACTATCGTAGGTTTACCTGATAACGCAGTTAAAGAAAGCCGCGAGCGGGTTACTGCTGCCATAAAAAACTCAGGCATTGAATTACCTCACAGAAAACATACAATTAATCTTGCGCCTGCAGATATCAAAAAAGAAGGAAGTGCATTTGATCTTGCAATTGCTATTGGACTTCTTTCTTCAAATGAAATTGTAAAACAAGATTTATTAAATGAAACAATATTATTGGGGGAACTTTCTTTAGATGGTTCTCTAAGAAAAATAAAAGGTGCGCTTCCTATAACTGTTGAAGCAAGAGGGAAAGGAATTAAAAAAATAATTTTACCGACTGATTCAGTGAAAGAAGCTTCTATTGTTGATGGTATTGAAGTCTTCGGACTTCATAATCTTATGGAAGTAATTCAATTTCTAAATGAAGAAGAAAAATTTACACCGGTTTATACGAACAAAGATGATGTGTTTGGACAAGTCAATACTTATGCACTCGATTTTTCAGATGTGAAAGGACAAGAGAATGTTAAACGCGCTTTAGAGATAGCAGCTGCCGGAGGTCATAACATTTTAATGATTGGTCCGCCAGGCTCAGGCAAAACAATGTTAGCTAAAAGATTTCCTTCAATACTTCCGCCGCTCAACTTCGAAGAAGCTCTTGAGACAACAAAGATACATTCTGTTGCTGGAATATTAGCTAAAGATAAAGCACTTATTACAGAACGTCCATTTCGAAGCCCTCATCATACAATATCTGATGCAGCTTTAATTGGAGGTGGGACTATACCGCGTCCTGGTGAAGTTTCGTATGCACATCACGGTGTTCTTTTCTTAGATGAATTACCTGAGTTTAAAAAAAATGTATTAGAGGTTTTACGGCAACCATTAGAAGATTACAAAGTAACGGTCAGCCGTTCGAAAATGTCTTTAGAATTTCCCGCAAATTTTATGCTTGCTGCAGCTATGAATCCGTGCCCGTGTGGTTTCTTCACCGATCCGTCAAAAGAATGTACATGTAATACGATGCAGATTCAAAAATATATGGCAAAGATTTCAGGGCCGCTTTTAGATCGTATTGATATTCACATTGAAGTACCTGCAGTAAAATTCAAAGATCTGGCATCTAGTTCTGTTGGAGAAAGATCAACCGACATTAGGAAAAGAGTAATAATAGCCAGAGAAATCCAGCAGGAAAGATTTATCGGATTGAAAAACATTTTTAAGAATGCTGATATGTCATCAAAAGAATTACGTAAATTCTGCAAACTAGATTCTAAAAGTGAAGAACTACTTAAGATGGCTATGACACGACTTGGTTTATCAGCGCGTGCTTTTGATAGAATTATAAAAGTTAGTCGTACAATAGCAGATCTTGAAAACTCCAAAGACATTTTACCCCAATTTATTTCCGAAGCAATACAGTACAGAAGCTTAGACCGTGAACTTTGGGGTCATTAATACCACACTTTGGAAGAATTATTACTAACATTTATTGCTTTTTTAACCAAGTCATTCTATATTTGAAGCTCGGTTTTTACAAAAACGGGTGAAATACGTCTGGGCGGACGCCGGAGTTGGAGAGCCGGGGCGGACTGTAAATCCGTTGGCATACGCCTTTGGGGGTTCGAATCCCTCGCCGCCCACGAGTTCTTTACGTTATGTTTTATTGCGGGAGTAACTCAGTTGGCTAGAGTCACAGCCTTCCAAGCTGTTGGTCGCGGGTTCGAGTCCCGTCTCCCGCTCTAACTGCTGATGTAGCTCAGTTGGTAGAGCACTTCCTTGGTAAGGAAGAGGTCACCGGTTCAATCCCGGTCATCAGCTCAATACCGAATAATAATTCGGGAAATAGTTTTAATAAGGAAAGGTGAAATGGCAAAATCAAAAAACGTTAGACAAATAATTGTATTGGAAAGCACTGCTAATACAGGATTTCGTTACTCAACTAAAAAAAATAAAAGGGAACATCCAAATCGAGTTGAGTTTAAGAAATATGATCCAGTAGTTCGCAAACATGTAGTTTTTAAGGAAACTAAATAATACGTCAGTGGCTCAATTGGTAGAGCAGCGGTCTCCAAAACCGCAGGTTGGGGGTTCGAGTCCCTCCTGACGTGCAACCAATAAAAAAGAAAAATTTCATGAAAGAAAAAATAGTCAACTTTGTTAATGATGTTGTAAAAGAAATGAAAAAAGTTACTTGGCCAACTCGTGAAGAATTGAAAGAATCAACTTCAGTTGTGATCATAGTTTGTTTAGTCCTTGCAGCTTTTACTTATATAGTTGATATGGCTGTAAATAAAATATTACAAGGAATTTTTTAATCTTGGAAAACGAAAAAGCTAGATGGTATGTTGTCAGAACCTTTTCTGGTCATGAGAATAAAGTTAAGACATTGATAGATGCTGAATTAAAAGAAAATGAAGAACTTCGTTCAAGAATCTTTGATGTACTTGTTCCAACCGAGAAAGTTTTTGAAGTAAAAGACGGCAAGAAAAAAACTAAAATGAAAAATTTTTTCCCCGGTTATATATTGGTTTGTGTTGATCTAGATATTAAAGCAAAAGATTTTATTATCAACACACCGTCTGTTATGGGCTTTCTCGGATCTGTAAATCATCCTGTACCACTTCAACCTGAAGAAGTAAAAAGAATCGTTGGTAGATTATCTCAGGATAATGAAACAGAAAGAACTGAGACTATTTTTAGGACAGGCGATTTTGTAAAAATTGTTGACGGTCCTTTTAATAATTTTTCTGGTTTTATACAAGAAGTGAATGAAGAAAAATTAAAAATCAAAGTCATGGTTTCGATCTTTGGAAGAAAAACTCCTGTCGAAATTGATTTTGCTCAAGCTGAATTTGAAAAATAAATTGATATAGGTTAAACGATGGCAAAAAAAATTGATAGTTATATTAAATTGCAAATATCCGCTGGTGCAGCAAATCCTTCACCACCGGTGGGTCCTGCTTTAGGTCAGAAAGGTGTCAACATTATGGAGTTTTGCAAGCAGTTCAATGCAAGAACTTCTGATAAACAAGGGTTAATTATTCCTGTTGTGATAACAGTTTTTTCCGACAAGTCCTTTACGTTTATTACAAAAACACCTCCGGCTGCAATCTTATTAAAGAAAGCGGCAAAGGTTGAAAAAGGTTCTGCTGAACCAAACAAAACAAAAGTTGCTAAAGTAACAAAAGCTCAAGTTCGTGAAATTGCACAGATAAAAATGCCGGATCTAAATGCTCATGATGTTGATCATGCAATGAGTATGGTTTCTGGTACTGCACGTAGTATGGGTTTTACAGTCGAAGACTAATTTTAAAATAATTTTTTATCGGAATCAAAATGAAAGTTACCAAAAGAATTAAAGCTGTCAATAAAAATATTGATAGAACAAAAGAATACACAGTTGAAGAAGCAATCAAACTTTTAAAAGATAATGCAAAAGTTAAATTTACCGAATCACTCGATTGTGCAATCAGACTTGGTGTTGATCCCCGCCATGCAGACCAAATGGTAAGAGGAACAGTTTCACTACCGCATGGTACCGGTAAAAAAGTTACTGTTCTTGTAATTGCAAAAGGTGCTCAAGCAGAAGAAGCTTTAAAAGCCGGTGCAGAATATGCCGGATTTGAAGAATATCTTGAGAAAATTAAAGGCGGCTGGGCTGAAGTTGATGTTATTGTAGCTACACCGGATTCAATGGGTGAGCTTGGTAAACTTGGCCGTGTTTTAGGTCCAAAAGGTTTAATGCCAAATCCTAAAAGCGGAACAGTTACTAATGATGTAGCAAAAGCTGTTAGGGAAGTTAAAGCAGGTAAAATCGAATTCAGAGTTGAGAAAGCCGGAATAATTCATACATCGCTTGGCAAAATGAATTTTAACGTTGAACAACTTGCTGAAAATACCAGAGCTTTTCTTCAAACTATTATAAAAATGAGACCTTCATCTGCTAAAGGAATATATGTAAAAAGTTTATATCTCTCCTCCACTATGGGTCCCGGTTTAAAAATTACTAAAGATGAAACAACCGTTGCTACAAAGCACGATTAAATAAAATTTTACGCACTCATAAATGCTTCTACATTATTAAGTGTGCAGTTATAACCGATTGGGAGTACGATGAAAAAAGAAGAAAAAGCCGAAAGAATTAAACAGATAAAAGAGCTGGTGAAAAATTCCTCTGCAATGTTTCTTGTTGATTACCGTGGTGTTAATGTTGCCGATATTAATAAACTGCGATCTAATTTTAGAAAAGATGGAATTAATTACAAAGTCTTAAAAAATACTCTGTTCAAAAAAGCTTTAGAACAGGTTGGCGGATTTGAAAAATTCAATTCGCAACTTGTTGGTATGACAGGTATTGCTTTTGCTGGCGAAAATTTTGTTGCACCTGCAAAGATCATAAAAAAATATTTTGATGAATCGAAAAAATTTGCTTTCAAAGGATGCTATATTGATTCAGCATTTTACGGTGCAGATCAATTAGATACTATTGCATCAATGCCTACTAAAGAAGAAATCATGTCAGGAATTGTTGGTAGTATTGCAGCTCCGGCTAGTGGAATTGTCGGTGCAATCAATGCAGTTATTAGAGATCTCGTTAGTGTAATTGATGAGGTTGGAAAAAAGAAAGCTGCATAATCAATCATAAATTTGAATAATTAATTAAAGTAATAGGAGTAGTAAAATGTCAGAGAAAATTGTTGAAATTGTAGAAAAAATTAAAGCGCTTACACTTGTTGAAGCTTCTGAATTAAAAAAAGCATTAGAAGAAGAATTCGGAGTAACCGCGTCAGCTCCGATGATGATGGCTGGACCAGCTACAGGCGCAGCAGCAGCTCCTGTTGAAGAAAAAACTGAGTTCGATGTTATTCTTCAAGCAGCTGGCGCAACCAAAATAAATGTAATCAAGGTTGTTCGTGCACATACAGGACTTGGTTTAAAAGAAGCTAAAGATTTAGTTGATGGTGCACCGAAATCGGTTAAGGAAGCAGTTTCAAAAGATGAAGCTGAAAAAATCAAAAAAGAACTTGAAGAAGCAGGCGCTACTGTTCAAGTTAAATAAACTGATTCAATTCCCTTCATTCGATATAAATTGAAGTGGTAAGAAGGTAAAATCCGTCTTACCACTTTCTTTCATTTTTAGATGAAAGAAAAACTGACAAAAACCACATTGGAGGTTAGGGTTGGAAAAACAAAAAATTAACAAAAGCACTGGAAGAATTACCTTTGCTCAAATTTCTCAGACTGTTAAAGTTCCGGATCTTCTGAATATTCAGTTAGATTCATTTGAAGAATTTATTCAATTAAAAGTTTTACCGGCGCAAAGAGAAAACAAAGGTTTACAAGCGGTATTTAATACCAACTACCCAATCTTCGACAATAAAGAATTTTACAGATTAGATTTTATTGAGTATTACATTGAGAAGCCCCGCTTTTCAATGGCAGAATGTGAAGAGAGAGGATTAACGTACTCTGCACCTTTAAAAGCAAAACTTCGTCTTTCAACAAAAGATGATGAAACCGGTGAATACGTAAATTCTGTAGAACAGGAAGTTTATCTTGGTAATCTTCCTTATATGACAGGACGAGGTACATTTATTATTAACGGTGCTGAAAGAGTAATTGTAAGTCAATTACATCGTTCACCCGGTGTTGCTTTCGCTCAAACTGTACATCCAAACGGAACCCCGATTTACTCCGCAAGAATTATCCCGTTCAGAGGTTCATGGGTTGAATTTGCAACAGACATTAATAATATACTTTATGTTTATATAGACCGCAGAAAAAAATTCCCTTCAACAACTTTATTAAGAGCTCTTGGTTATGAAACAGATGAACAAATTTTAAATTTGTTCAATCTTATTGAAGAAGTAACAGTTAAACATTTAAGCATTGATAAACATATCGGAAGAATTGCTGCCAACGATGTGATTGATACAGCTACCGGTGAAATTTATGCATCCAAAGATGCCGAATTAACAGAAGAAATTATTGAGAGTATAAAAGGTTCAGGTGTATCTAAAGTTCAACTACTTAGTATTGAAACCACATTTGAGCAAGATCTCGTTATTAATACATTGAAAAAAGACACTTCAACAAATAAAGAAGAAGCTCTATATGCAATTTACAGACAACTACGTTCGGGTGAAGCTCCTGATGTTGATACAGCAATGGGATTAATAGATAAATTATTTTTTAATGAAAAAAGATATGATCTGGGTGACGTTGGTCGTTTTAGAATGAATGACCGATTAAATCTTAATGTTCCTGATAATATTAAGGTTTTAACAGTTGAAGATATTATTGCAATCATGAACAATATCATTAAACTGAAAAACGGTAATGTTAATGTTGATGATATTGATCATTTAGGAAATAGAAGAGTTAGAACTGTTGGTGAACAGTTAATGCAGCAATATAATGTTGGTTTAGCAAGAATGGCGCGCACAATAAAAGAAAGAATGAACATGCGCGATAACGAAAATATGCAGCCGCAAGATTTGGTAAATGCAAGAACTATAAGCAGTGTGATAAATGCGTTCTTCGGTACAAACCAGCTTTCGCAATTCATGGATCAAACTAATCCGCTTTCAGAACTTACACACAAAAGAAGAATTTCTGCCTTAGGGCCTGGCGGTTTAACACGTGAGCGTGCAGGATTCGAAGTACGCGATGTTCACCATTCTCATTATGGCCGTTTATGTCCAATCGAAACGCCTGAAGGTCCGAACATCGGTCTTATTTCTTCACTTACAATTTATGCACGTGTTAATCAGTACGGATTTTTAGAAACACCATATAGAAAAGTTAAAGAAGGAAAAGTTTCGAACAGCATTGATTTTTTAAGCGCTGATCAAGAAGATGAATTTATTATTGCTCAAGCCAATGCGCCTTTAGATGAGCAGGGTCGTTATGTCTTAGATAGAGTTAAATGTAGAGAGCGCGGTGATTTCCCTGTAGTTGCTCCGGAAGAAGTTCATTATATGGATGTAGCTCCTGCTCAAATTGTTTCAGCCGGTGCTGCATTAATTCCATTCCTAGAGCACGATGATGCAAACAGAGCATTGATGGGATCTAATATGCAACGTCAGGCAGTTCCGCTTCTTGTTCCTCAAGCTCCTATTGTTGGAACCGGTATGGAACAAAAAATTGCTCGTGATTCACGTTCTATTATTATTGCCGAAGATAACGGAGTTGTTGAGTATGCAGATTCTAAGAGAATTATTGTTAAGTATGATGTTGATGAAAGCGCTCCTGAAACATTAGTAAGTTTTGATGACGAGAGAAGAGTTGAACATATTCTTACAAAATTTAATGGTACCAACCAGGAAACATGTTTTAATCAAAAACCGATTGTAGTAACCGGTCAACGTTTGAAAAAAGGTGAAGTTATAGCTGATGGCCCTGCAATTGATAAAGGCGAACTTGCACTTGGAAGAAACGTATCGGTTGCGTTCATGCCTTGGCGCGGATATAATTTTGAAGATGCTATTGTACTAAGCGAACGTCTTGTTAGTGATGATGTGTTTACATCTATTCATATTGAAGAATTTGAACTTCAAGTTCGCGAAACAAAACGTGGAGAAGAAGAATTAACTAGAGATATTCCGAACGTTAGTGAAGAAGCTACAAAGGATTTGGATGAGCATGGTATTGTTAGGGAAGGCGCCGAAGTTAAAGAAGGCGATATTCTGATAGGTAAGATTACACCAAAAGGTGAAACAGATCCTACTCCTGAAGAAAAATTATTAAAAGCAATCTTCGGTGATAAAGCCGGCGATGTGAAAGATGCATCTTTGAAAGCACCTCCAGGATTGAAAGGTGTTGTAATTAAAACAAGATTATTCAGCCGCAAAAGAAAAGATGCCGATTCAAAGAAAGTTGAAAAAAAATTGATGGATAATCTTGAAACTGAATATAAAAAACGTAAAGAAAATCATTACAACAAACTGGTAACTAAGCTAACTCGCATTACTCATGGAAAAACAACTTCGGGTATTCGCGATTTGGACGGCAGCGTTGTATTGAGAAGCGGTACATCAATCAAAGATGAAACATTTGCAGAAATAGATGATATTTCAAAATTAGATTACACAAAAGATTGGTTCGAAAGAAAAAACATAAACGAATTAATCAAGCATTTATATTCAAACTATTTCACACTTCTTGCAGAGATTGAAGAAGATTACAAACGCGAAAAATTGAAAATACAAAGCGGCGATGAATTACCTCCGGGAATTACTCAACTTGCAAAAGTTTATGTTGCTAAGAAGAGAAAAGTTTCTGTTGGTGATAAAATGGCTGGCCGTCACGGTAACAAAGGTGTTGTTGCAAAAGTTGTTCCTGTTGAAGATATGCCGCATCATGAAGACGGAACTCCGGTTGATATAGTTTTAAATCCGCTTGGTGTACCTTCACGTATGAACTTAGGTCAATTATATGAAACAGCTCTTGGATGGGTTGGTCATAAACTTGGCGTTAAGTTCGAAACACCTATCTTCGATAGCGCAAAAGTTAGCGAAGTTGAAGACTGGTTAAAAAATGCTCAGCTAGATGAAGGCAGTAAGACATGGCTCTACGATGGAAGAAGTGGAGAAAAATTCCATCAGAAAGTTACATGTGGTTACATATATATGATGAAGCTTGCCCATATGGTTGATGACAAGATTCATGCTCGTTCCATTGGTCCATACTCGCTTATTACTCAACAACCTCTAGGCGGTAAAGCACAATTTGGCGGTCAGAGATTTGGAGAAATGGAAGTTTGGGCTCTCGAAGGTTATGGTGCTGCGCATGTTCTTCAGGAAATCTTAACAGTGAAGAGCGATGATGTAACAGGAAGAGCAAAAACCTACGAGGCTATCGTTAAAGGTGAAAATTTACCTGAACCAAATATTCCCGAAGCATTTAATGTGTTGATTAAAGAGCTTCAAGGTCTCGGTCTTGATATAAAAATTAACTAAGCTATTCCGATTGAGTTTAACTTAATCGGGATCAACCAAGAGTTTGACTAAAGGAGTAGAAAATGCGATTTAAACCGCAAGAAAATAAAATTAGACAGATCGAAAAAATGACGATCAGTTTGGCAAGTCCTGATGATATCTTATCAAGATCTCACGGAGAAGTAACCAAACCGGAAACAATAAACTATCGTTCATTTCGTCCTGAAAAAGATGGTTTATTCTGCGAGAAAATTTTTGGCCCCGTTAAAGATTGGGAATGTGCATGCGGAAAGTATAAAGGAATACGCTATAAAGGAATTGTGTGCGACCGCTGCGGAGTTGAAGTTACGTTAAAAAGTGTGCGTCGTGAAAGAATGGGACACATTCAGCTTGCTGTTCCTGTTGTTCATATATGGTTTTTCAAAGCGCTGCCGTCAAAGATTGGTAACATAATTGGAATGACAACAAAAGAACTTGAAAAGGTTATTTACTATGAATCTTATATTGTAATTAATCCCGGGCCAACAGGTTTGAGTAAAAAGGATTTGATTTCTGAAGATCAGTATTATGAAATTATGGGTTCACTTCCACATGATAATGATTCACTCGAAGAAGAAGATCCGAAAAAATTTGTAGCTAGAATCGGCGGCGATGCAATTAAAGAATTATTAAAGAAGATTGATATTGAAGTTACTTTTGCAGATTTGAAATCTCAACTTGGACCTGACACATCTCAACAAAAGCGCGCTGATCTATTAAAAAGATTAAGAGTTCTTGAAGCTTTTCGTGAATATGAAGGAAAAGTTCCAAACAAACCGGAATGGATGGTATTAAATGTTGTGCCGGTAATTCCACCTGAACTTCGTCCGCTTGTTCCTCTTGAAGGTGGAAGATTTGCTACATCAGATTTAAATGATCTTTATAGAAGAGTAATTATTCGTAACAATCGTTTAAAAAGATTAATTGATATCAAAGCGCCGGAAGTAATTCTGAGAAACGAAAAGAGAATGCTTCAAGAAGCTGTAGATGCATTGTTCGATAATTCTCGTAGAGCAAGTGCAGTCCGTAGTGACGGCAATAGACCGTTGAAATCTCTCAGTGATATGTTGAAAGGTAAACAAGGTCGTTTCCGTCAGAACTTACTTGGTAAACGTGTGGATTATTCAGGCCGTTCTGTTATTGTTGTTGGTCCTGAATTGAAATTACATCAGTGCGGTTTACCTAAAGATATGGCTGTTGAACTTTTCAAACCATTTATTATTCGTAAACTTATTGAACGTGGAAATTTCAAAACTGTAAAGAGTGCGCGAAAAGCTGTTGATAGAAAAGATGCAACTATTTGGGATATTCTTGAAAAATTGATTGACGGTCATCCGGTTATGTTGAATCGCGCTCCTACATTGCACCGTCTGGGTATACAAGCATTCCAACCAATTTTAGTAGATGGAAAAGCTATTCAACTGCATCCGTTAGTTTGTACTGCATTCAATGCAGATTTTGATGGCGATCAAATGGCTGTTCACATTCCGTTATCATACGAAGCACAACTTGAAGCTTCAATTTTAATGTTAAGTAGTCATAATATTTTATCTCCGCAAAATGGCTTGCCTATCGTTCTTCCGTCTCAAGACATAGTTTTAGGACTCTATTATTTAACTAAAGTTCGTACTGGTGCCAAAGGTGAAGGTAAAATATTTGGCAGTATTGAAGAAGTGCAGATCGCATACAATTCTAAAGTAGTTGATCTTCATGCAAAGGTAAAAGTTAAAATTGATAAAGAATTTGTAGAAACTACAGTAGGGCGTGTAATTTATAATGAAATTGTTCCTAAAGAAATGGGCTACATTAACGAGTTACTTGTTAAGAAAAGTTTCTCAGGATTTATTTATAAAATGTTTATTAAGATCGGTAACGAAGCTACAGCCAAATTCTTAGATGATCTTAAAGAGCTTGGCTACCGTTATGCAACAGCAGCAGGAATTTCTATCAGCTTCAGCGATATGATTGTTCCTGATGAAAAAGTAAAATTGATTGACGATTCAAACAAAAAAGTATCCGGCATTCTTAGTGAACACGAACAAGGTTTGATTACAGACGCAGAAAGATATAATAAGATCGTTGACGTCTGGACCCATACTACTAATAACGTAGCAAAATCATTAATGGATAGAATCAAAACCGATCAAGGCGGATTCAATTCATTGCATATGATGGTTGATTCAGGTGCAAGAGGTTCGCAAGATCAAGTTCGTCAGCTTGCAGGTATGCGCGGTTTGATGATGAAACCGCAAAAGAGTTTAACTGGTCAATCCGGAGAAATTATTGAGAATCCGATTGTCGCGAATTTCAAAGAAGGATTGTCTGTACTTGAATATTTCATTTCTACTCACGGTGCTCGTAAAGGTCTTGCAGATACAGCATTGAAAACAGCAGATGCCGGTTATTTAACTCGCCGTTTATGCGATGTTGCTCAAGATGTTATTATTACTGAATTAGATTGCGGTACTATTAGAGGTGTTTACATTTCTGCTCTTAAAGATATAGAACTCGAAAGAGAACCGTTGGCAGAAAGAATTATCGGCCGTGTAGCACAAGAAGATATTTATGATCCTCGTACGGATGATTTGTTGATAGAAGCAAGCGAAGTGATTACTGAAGATATCGCAGAAAAAATAGATGAAGCAAATATTGATCAAGTTTATATCCGAACAGTTTTAACATGCGAAGCTAAACGTGGTGTTTGTGCAAAATGTTATGGACGTAATTTAACTACTGGTCAGCTTGTGGAAAACGGCGAAGCTGTAGGAATTATTGCGGCTCAATCAATTGGTGAACCTGGTACACAATTAACATTACGTACATTCCACTTGGGTGGAACTTCATCACGTATTGCATCTCAATCACAAGTTGAAGCAAATGTAAACGGTACGGTTAAGTTTGATAGAATTACATTTGTTGAAAAAACTGATTTCTTCGGGAAAGTAAAAGTTGTTATTGGTCGTAGAGGATCAATCGGACTTTACGATGAAGATAATAGACAGATTAAGAAATTTGAAATTCCTTATGGTGCAGAATTATTGGTTTCTGAAGGACAGGAAATTAAAAAAGGTCAGCCGCTTTACAACCACGATCCTTACAACTCTGTAATCGTTGCTGATAATGCAGGTAAAATTTCATTTATCGATTTATTAGATAACATTACAATTCAACAAGTTGCTGATGAACAAACTGGTCACGTTCAAAAAGTTGTAATCGAATCAAAAGATAAAACTTTAACACCAAGTATTCTTGTCAAAGATAATAAGGGAAATGAAAAAGCATTTAATATTCCAACACGTGCATATCTTTCTGTAGAAGAAGGTGAAGAGATTCAAGCAGGAACAATCCTTGCTAAGATTTCAAAATCATCAACTAAATCACGTGATATTACTGGTGGTTTACCTCGAGTTACAGAACTTTTTGAAGCAAGAAGTCCGCATGATCCAGCAGTCGTTTCTGAGATTGAAGGCAAAGTTAAATTTGGTGCTCGCAAGAAAGGTTCGCGTGAAATTATTATTGAATCATTAGACAGTTCAATTCAGAAAATTTACAATGTTTCTTATGGTAAACATATCCTTGTTCAAGAGGGTGATGAAATTCCTGCAGGGGAAAAAATTACAGACGGTCCAATTGATCCTCACGATATATTAAAAATAAAAGGGACTAATGCAGTACAAGAATATTTAGTAAATGAAATTCAAGATGTTTACCGTTTACAAGGTGTTAAGATCAACGATAAACATATTGAAGTTATCGTAAGACAAATGCTACAAAAGCTTCAAGTAATTTCTGCAGGTGATACTATTTTCATCGAAGAGGATTTAGTTGATCGTAATAAGTTCATTGATGAAAATGATAAAGTGAAACAAATGGTTTATATAGAAGATCCTGGACAATCAAAGTTCAAAATGGCTCAGCTTCTTACTAAAACGAAACTAAGAGAAATTAATTCTGATTTAACTAGAAAAAGTAAAAAGCTAATTAAAACTCGCGATGCAGAACCTGCAACATTTGATAATATTTTGTTAGGTATTACTCATGCAGCGCTTTCAACTGAGAGTTTTATTTCAGCAGCATCATTCCAAGAAACAACAAAAGTATTAACAAATGCAGCAACTGAAGCTAAAGTTGATCATTTAATTGGTTTGAAAGAAAATGTTGTTATGGGACATCTTATACCTGCTGGAACTGGATTGAAGAAATACCGAAGCTTAATATTAACTAGTGATGAGATTGAATCAACAGTTGTTAAAGAAGAAGTAGATGCAGAAAAAGAATCAGTATAATGTATAATAGTTAAAGAATTAGAAC
The DNA here is from genome assembly GCA_041658245.1 of Melioribacteraceae bacterium. Lineage (GTDB taxonomy): Bacteria > Bacteroidota > Ignavibacteria > Ignavibacteriales > Melioribacteraceae > Fen-1258. The sequence goes on along the minus strand of JBBAAM010000007.1, from coordinate 51,973 downwards.
AGGCTTACTTGACAATTCAAACGATTATCAATAAATTTCAAGTCTGAATTTTTATCAAAAAGAATAATTTTGGAGGAATTTGCGTGCCAACGATAAACCAGTTGGTTAGAAAAGGAAGAGTAGTTGTAACCTCGAAAAATAAGGCTCCGGCATTAGATGCATGTCCGCAGAAAAGAGGTGTTTGTACAAGAGTTTATACTACAACTCCTAAAAAACCAAATTCAGCTTTAAGAAAAGTTGCAAGAGTAAGATTAACAAATGGAATGGAAGTTACTGCATATATTCCTGGCGAAGGTCACAATTTACAAGAACATTCTATTGTTTTAATTAGAGGCGGTAGAGTTAAAGATTTACCAGGAGTACGCTATCATATTATCAGAGGTACATTAGATACAAGTGGTGTTGAAGATAGAAAAAAAGGCAGATCTAAATACGGTACTAAAAAACCTAAAGCAAAATAATTACTATGAGAAAAAAAAGATCAGAGAAAAGATATTTAAAACCAGATCCAAAGTATAATGATATACTTGTTTCGAAATTTATTAACTATTTGATGTGGGATGGTAAAAAATCTACAGCAAGAACTATCGTTTACGATAGCTTCGGTTTGATTGAACAAAAAACAAAGAAACCTGCTTTGGATGTTTTTAAGAAAGCGGTACAGAATGTTCAGCCGTTGGTAGAAGTTAGAAGTAGAAGAGTTGGTGGAGCTACTTATCAAGTACCAATGGAAGTAAGACCTGAAAGAAGAACTGCATTAGCATTTCGTTGGATTAAAACATATGCACGAGATCGTAAAGATAAATCTATGGCATTAAAGGTTGCTTCTGAATTAATGGCCGCCGCTAATGGCGAAGGTTCTGCAGTTAAGAAAAAAGATGATACACATCGTATGGCTGAAGCGAATAAAGCTTTTGCACATTTTAAATGGTAGTTGAAAGGAATTATTAAGTTAGATGTCAAAACGTGTCGAAATAAATAGAGTAAGAAATATTGGAATTATGGCTCATATTGATGCTGGTAAGACCACTACAACTGAACGCATTCTATATTATACTGGAAAATTACACAGAATGGGCGAGGTTCATGATGGTGCAGCAACTATGGACTGGATGGAACAGGAAAAAGAAAGAGGCATTACAATTACGAGTGCTGCCACTACCACATTTTGGAGAGATCATCAAATAAATATTATTGATACTCCTGGGCATGTTGATTTTACTGTTGAAGTTGAAAGATCACTAAGAGTCCTTGATGGTGCTATTGCACTTTTTTGTGCTGTTGGCGGAGTGGAACCACAATCAGAGACGGTTTGGAGACAAGCTGATAAATATAATGTTCCAAGAATTTCTTTTGTAAATAAGATGGATAGAGTTGGATCTGATTTTTTTCATGCAGTTCAAATGATGAAGGAAAAATTAGGAGCGCCTGCTGTTCCAATTAATTTACCTGTAGGAGAAGGGGATCTCTTCAGAGGTATTATTGATTTGATGAAAATGAAAGCAATAATGTTTATTGAAGAATCGCTCGGTGCTGAATACGAAGTTGTTGACATCCCGGCAGATTTATTACCATTAACTCAGAAATATAGAACCGAAATGTTGGAAGCTGTTTCTGATGTTGATGATACCTTGTTGGGAAAATATCTTGAAGGCAAAGAAATTTCAGAAGAAGAAATTAAAAACGTATTACGTCAAGCTACAATTCAAGGGAAAATAATTCCAGTATTGTGCGGATCATCGTTTAAGAATAAAGGCGTTCAGCAACTACTTGATGCTGTTGTAGATTTTCTTCCTTCTCCTTTAGATTCCGGATCACTTTCTGCTCATCATATTTTTAAGAATGATCACGTTGAAAGAAAAATAGCTTCCAATGAAAAATTTGCTGCTCTTGCTTTTAAGATTATGACAGATCCGTATGTAGGAAAGTTAACATTTATTAGAGTTTACACAGGTGAATTAAAAGCTGGGTCTTATATTTTTAATTCTGTCTCCGATAAAAAAGAAAGAGTTAGTCGTGTTCTTCAGATGCATGCTAACACAAGAGAAGATTTAGAAGAAATTAGATGTGGTGATATTGCTGCAATTGTTGGTTTGAAACACACAAGAACCGGAGATACTCTTTGTACTGAAGATGATGCTATTGTTCTCGAAAAAATGGTATTCCCAGAACCTGTTATTCAAATTGCAATTGAACCTAAAACTAAAGCGGATCAGGATAAACTTTCTGAATCGTTAGCAAAGCTTTCTGATGAGGATCCAACATTTAAGGTAAAAGTTGATGATGAAACTGGTCAGACACTAATTAGCGGAATGGGTGAATTACATCTCGAAATTCTTGTTGATAGAATGAGACGCGAATTTAAAGTAGAAGCTAATGTTGGTAAACCTCAGGTTGCTTATAGAGAAACAATCTCTAAAACAGTTCAGGCTGAAGGTAAGTTTGTTAAACAATCCGGTGGTCGTGGTAAATATGGACATGTTTGGATTGAACTTTCTCCGAATGAACCAGGAAAAGGTTTTGAATTTGAAAATGATATTGTTGGTGGAGTAGTACCAAAAGAATATATTAATCCTATTATGCATGGTTTACAAGATTCTATGAGAAATGGTGTATTGGCTGGTTACCCCGTTGTTGATGTAAAAGCAAGATTATACGATGGTTCTTACCATGATGTTGATTCGGATGAAATTTCATTTAAAGTTGCTGCTTCTATGGCGTTTAAACAAGGTGCACTAAAAGCTAGTCCTATTTTACTTGAACCAATGATGAGTGTTGAAGTTATTACTCCTGAAGATTACCTAGGTGATGTTATGGGCGACCTAAATTCCAGGAGAGGAAAAATTGAAGGATTCAATTCCAGAAAAGATGCACAGGTTATCAAAGCGATGGTTCCATTAGCACAAATGTTTGGTTATGCTACTACACTAAGATCTATGACTCAAGGACGTGCAATTTACACAATGCAATTTGCACATTATTCCGAAGTACCAAAATCTGTTGCCGAAGAGATTCAGGAAAAATCTCAAGCAAAGAAACATGTTGAATCCTATTAGACAATAAATAAATCATTAAAAAAATAAAACACATTAAGGAGAGTATTTAAGATGGCAAAAGAAAAATTTGACCGTAGTAAACCTCACGTCAATATTGGTACTATCGGACACGTCGACCATGGTAAAACTACTCTTACTGCAGCTATCACCATGGCACTGGCTAAAAAAGGTTTATCTCAAATAAGAACATTTGACAGTATTGATAATGCACCTGAAGAAAGAGAAAGAGGTATTACTATCGCTACTGCTCACGTTGAATATTCAACTGCAAACAGGCACTATGCTCATGTAGACTGTCCCGGTCACGCAGATTATGTTAAGAACATGATCACCGGCGCTGCTCAAATGGACGGTGCTATTTTAGTTGTTGCTGCTACTGATGGTCCTATGCCTCAAACACGCGAACACATCCTTCTTGCTCGTCAGGTAGGTGTACCAAAAATCGTTGTGTTCATGAATAAAGTTGATGCAGTTGATGATCAAGAGTTGATTGACTTAGTTGAAATGGAATTAAGAGAACTTCTAACCAAATATGAATTCCCTGGTGATGAAATACCGATTATTAAAGGTTCTGCTTTGCATGCATTAGAAGCAGGTGCATCTGGTGCTGATCCTTCAGATCCGCGATATAATTGTATTTGGGAATTAATGAATGCTGTTGATACTTACATTCCTATTCCTGAAAGAAGTGTTGAAAAACCATTCTTGATGCCTGTTGAAGATGTATTTTCAATTACTGGTCGTGGTACTGTTGCTACCGGTAGAGTTGAAAGAGGTCAAGTTAAGATTCAAGAAGAAATTGAATTGATCGGTTTAGGAGTTCATAAGAAAACAGTTGTTACCGGTATCGAAATGTTCCGTAAAGAACTTGATGCAGCTATAGCTGGTGATAATGCCGGTATTCTTTTACGAGGTATTGATAAAGATGAAATTGAAAGAGGAATGGTTTTAGCAAAAACCGGTTCTATTACTCCGCATAAGAAATTTGAAGGTAAAGTTTATATTCTTTCAAAAGATGAAGGCGGACGTCATACACCGTTCTTCAATGGTTACAGACCACAGTTCTATTTCAGAACAACTGACGTAACTGGTATTGCAACATTACCTGAAGGTACAGAAATGGTTATGCCTGGTGATAGCGTACAACTTAAGATTGATCTGATTTCTGAGATTGCTATGGAAGAAGGATTGAAATTCGCTATTCGTGAAGGCGGTAGAACAGTTGGTGCAGGTTTCGTAACAAAGATTGTAGAGTAAATAAATTATTTGAGCCCCGCTAATACGGGGCATTATGTTGAACAAGGAGATTAGAAAAAGTGCCTGGTCAGAAAATTAGAATCAAGTTGAAGTCTTACGATCATATTCTTATTGATAAATCAACTGAAAAGATTATCAAGACTGTAAAAAGTACCGGCGCTATTGTATCCGGTCCGATTCCGCTGCCAACACGCAGAACAGTTTTTACAGTTTTAAGATCTCCGCATGTTGATAAAAAATCACGTGAGCAATTTGAGATCAGGGCTCATAAAAGAATTATAGATATTCATAACTCAAACAACAAAACAGTTGACGCATTGAGCAAGTTAGATATTCCTGCCGGCGTTGATATAGAGATTAAGTTATAGGAATCATAGAAATGCCTGGCTTGCTAGCAAAAAAATTAGGAATGACAAATATATTCTCGGAAAACGGTCAAATTATTCCCGTAACTATCTTGGAAGCCGGTCCGTGTAATGTTTATGCTGTGCGTTCAAAAGAAAAGGATGGCTACGAAGCTGTTCAACTTGGTTTCGGCGAAAAGAAAGAAAAGAGAACAAGTAAACCTCAGCTCGATTATTATAAAAAACACGGATTGAAAATTCCACAAACTCTAAAAGAGTTTAGAAACTTTGAATCTTCACAATTTAAAATTGGTGATGAAGTTAAAGTAGATATTTTTCAAATCGGTGATAAAGTTAAAGTTTCCGGTAAGAATAAAGGTAAAGGTTTCCAAGGTGTAATGAGAAGACATAACTTCGGCGGTGTCGGAGGTACTACACACGGCCAAAGCGATAGATTAAGAGCTCCCGGATCTATTGGCTCAAGTTCTTATCCATCAAGAGTTTTTAAAGGTCAACGTATGGCCGGAAGAATGGGTTTTGAGAATACAACTATTTCCAATCTTAAAGTTGTAAAAGTAATTGCCGATAAAAATATTGTTATGGTAAAAGGAGCAGTTCCCGGCTCTATTAATTCAATTGTTGCTATCAATAAATAATTATTGAATAAAATGAAATTAGAAGTTTATAAAAAAGACGGTACAAAATCTGGTGAGACTGTTGAACTCTCAAAAGAGATTTTCGAAATCGAACCGAACGATCATGTGATTTACTTAGCTGTCAAAGCTTACCTTGCAAATCAACGTCAAGGAACTCACAAAGCAAAAGAAAGAAGTGAAGTTAGCGGCGGCGGTAAAAAACCTTGGAAACAAAAAGGTCGTGGCGGAGCTCGTGCAGGTACAATACGCTCTCCTCTTTGGATTGGCGGCGGATCAATATTTGGTCCTAAACCGAGAGATTACAGACAGAAACTCAATAAGAAAGTTTTAGCTCTTGCAAGAAGATCAGCATTATCATACAAAGCGAAAGCTAATCAAATTCTTATTGTTGAAGATTTCAATTTTGAAGCGCCAAAGACAAAAAAATTCATTTCCATTCTGAATGCTTTGAATGTAAAAGGTAAAAGGACTTTACTACTTACAAACGGTACGCTGGAAAATGTATATAAATCAGGACGAAATGTTCCTAGGATAAATATTCTTGAAGCAAACAAAGCTTCAGCATATGATCTGTTGAATAATCAAGTTTTAGTTTTACAAAAAAGTGCAGTTAATCTTTTAGAAAGCTCAATTAATTAAACTGGTTTAAAAAATGAAAAGTGTTTTAATACGCCCTTTAATTACTGAAAAGATGAGTGGTATCAGCGAAAAATATTCTAATAAATTTGGATTTATTGTTGCAGTAGATGCTAATAAAATTCAAATCGCAAAAGCCCTCAAAGAAAAATTTAATGTTGATGTTACTTCCGTCAATACAATTCGATATAAAGGGAAAATGAAAACCCAGTTTACTAAAAAAGGTAGATTTTCTGGAAGAACAGCAAAATTCAAAAAAGCAGTTATTACCTTAAAAGAAGGTCAAACAATAGATATTTTTGGTCATGCATAGTATTACCGAATCGGAGCTTAAATTAAATGGCAATTAGAAAATTAAAACCAAATACTCCTGGAACAAGATTTATGAGTATCTCTTCTTTTGAAGAGATTACGAAATCTACTCCGGAAAAATCTTTGACCGGCGTAATAAAAAAATCCGGTGGAAGAAATAATCTTGGTAGAGTTACATCACGTCATCGCGGCGGTGGTCATAAGAGACGTTATAGAATAATTGATTTTAAACGTGATAAGAGTGGAATTCCGGCAAAAGTTTTTTCAATTGAATATGATCCTAATAGAACTTCAAGAATAGCTCTTCTTAATTATGCAGATGGAGAAAAAAGATATATTATCGCTCCAGACGGTTTGAAAGTTGGTGATGCTGTTGTTTCAGGTAGCGGTTCAGAAATAAAAGTTGGTAACGCATTACCATTAAAAGAAATTCCGCTTGCAAGTTTTATTCATAATGTTGAAATGAAACCCGGTAAAGGCGGACAGCTTGGAAGGTCAGCCGGTGCATCTCTTCAATTAATGGCACGAGAAGGAAAGTTTGCTCAATTAAAAATGCCTTCCGGCGAAGTAAGAATGATTAGTGTTGAGTGTATGGCTACTTACGGTGTTGTTGGAAATATTGATCATGAAAATATAAGTCTTGGTAAAGCAGGAAGAAGCAGATGGTTAGGTATTCGTCCACATACTCGTGGTGTTGCAATGAATCCGGTTGATCACCCGATGGGCGGCGGCGAAGGTAAAACATCTGGCGGCGGGCATCCGGTTTCACCTTGGGGACAGAAAGCAAAAGGATTAAAAACAAGAAAGAAAAAAAATAGAACTAACAAATACATTGTTAAAAGAAGAAAATAGGTTAGAATAAAATATGCCAAGGTCAGTAAAAAAAGGTCCATACATCGACATCAAGTTGATGGCAAAAGTAAAAAAGCTCAACGAAACTAATCAGAAAAAAATAATCAAAACCTGGTCGCGTACAAGTACTATTACACCGGATTTTGTGGGACATACAATTGCCGTACATAACGGTAATAAAATGATTCCTGTTTACATTTCTGAAAATATGGTTGGCCATAAGCTCGGGGAATTTTCACCGACAAGAATTTTCAGAGGTCATCCGGGTACCAAAGCAGAAAAAGCATCTAAAGTTAAAGCTTAATAGGGATAGAATAATGGAAGCAAAATCAATTCATAAATATATTGGAACGTCTCCCCGTAAGATGAGATTGGTGGTTGATATAATTAGAGGTAAATCTGTAGATCAAGCAATTGAGATACTTCACTTTTCACCAAAACATTCTTCAAAGGATGCAGAAAAAGTTTTACGTTCCGCTGTTTCTAATTTGATGAACAAAGATGATAATACTAAGCATGAAGTCTCTGATCTATTTGTTAAAGAAGCTTTTGTAAATGTAGGACCAACACTAAAAAGAATTTCTCCCGCACCAATGGGGAGAGCATATAGAATAAGAAAACGATCTAATCACGTAACAATTGTAGTTGCTACAAAAAAGTAATCTGAGGAGGAAGTTTTGGGTCAAAAGGTTAATCCAATTGGTTTTAGAGTAGGTATCATTAGAGGGTGGGATTCGAATTGGTACGAAAATAAAAGTTATGCTACAAAACTTGTTGAAGATAAAAAGCTTAGAACCTACGTTAGAAAAAGATTACAGAATGCAGGTATCTCATCTATTATAATTGATAGAACTTCCAAGAATATAATCTTGACTATTCATACATCAAGACCCGGTGTAGTGATAGGCAAGAGTGGAAAAGAAATTGCACAGATCGAAGAAGAATTAAGAAAATTAACAGAGAAAGAAGTTAAGATTCAAATTACAGAAATTAAAAGACCTGAACTTGATGCAGCATTAGTTGCAGAAAATATTTCACGTCAGATCGAAGGAAGAGTTTCATTTAGAAGAGCCATGAAGCAATCAATTACATCTGCTATGAGAATGGGTGCCGAAGGTATAAGAATTATGTGCGCAGGAAGATTAGCCGGTTCTGAAATGGCCCGTACTGAACAATATAAAGAAGGTAGAATTCCGTTGCACACAATTAGAGCAGATATAGATTACGCAACGGCAACCGCGCATACAATTTATGGTTCAATTGGTGTTAAAGTTTGGATTTGCCGCGGAGAAATTTTAGGTAAACGTTCATCCGAATAAAGAGCTTGCCTGCCGGCAGGCAGGTTTGAGGAGTTTTTCTAATGTTAATGCCCAAAAGAGTAAAGTTTCGTAAAGCACATAGAGGTAGAAGAGCCGGAAAAGCTACACGCGGCCACCTTGTAAACTTTGGTGATTACGGATTGAAAGCATTGGAACCGGCTTGGATTACCAGCCGTCAGATCGAAGCTTGCCGTGTTGCTTTATCACGTCATATGAAAAGAGATGGAAAAATGTGGATTAGAATTTTTCCGGATAAACCAGTTACTAAGAAACCTCTTGAAACAAGAATGGGTAAAGGAAAAGGTCCACCGGAATTTTGGGTTGCTGTTGTAAAACCCGGTAGAATTATGTTTGAGATTGGCGGTGTTGATAAGAAAACGGCAATTGAAGCTTTAAACCTTGCATCTCATAAACTACCGATCAAAACAAAAGTTACTCAACGTCCGGACTTAGAATCATAAAAGGATTTAAGAGAAAATGAAGATTTTTGAAATAAGAGAAATGTCTACTGATGAGATCAAGAAAAGAATTCTTGAAGATCAAAAAAATCTAGTGGATTTGAAATTTCAACAGGAATTAAAACAATTAACTAACACAGCAAAACTGCGTCTTGTTAGAAAAGATATTGCAAAGATGAAAACTATTCTAATAGAACGAGAGATGCAGGAAACAAAAAACTCAAAGGCAAATAAATAAGGAGTATTCGAGTTCCTATGGAGAAAAGAAGTATAAGAAAGACAAGGATCGGTACTGTTGTTAGCAATAAGATGCAGAAAAGTATTATTGTAGCAATTGAGAGACGCATTGCTCATCCGCTTTACAAAAAATATTTTAAGAAGACCACAAAATTGATGGCACACGATGAGAAAAATGAATGCACAATCGGAGATGTTGTTAAGATTATGGAAACTCGTCCTTTGAGTAAAAGAAAAAAATGGCGCTTGGTTGAAGTTGTTGAAAAAGCCAAGTAAAAAAGTTTGATGAGGAGCTGATAGATCATGGTACAAGAAGAAACAAATTTAGTAGTGGCGGATAATTCCGGAGCCAAGAAAGTCAGATGCATTAGAGTACTTGGCGGAAGTAACCGTCGTTATGCTAGTGTTGGTGATGTTATTGTTGTCAGTGTTAGATCCGCTATTCCCGGTGGCGGCGTTAAAAAAGGGGAAGTATCACGTGCCGTTGTTGTTAGGACTAAAAAAGAAGTTAGAAGAAAAGATGGTTCATATATACGCTTTGATGAAAATGCAGCAGTACTTTTAAATCCTCAAGGCGAACCGAAAGGAACACGTATCTTTGGCCCGGTTGCAAGAGAACTAAGAGATAAAAAATTTATGAAGATAATTTCTCTAGCACCAGAAGTTTTATAAGGATAGAAAATGAAGATCAGAAAAAACGATAATGTAATTGTAATAGCCGGAAATAACAGAGGTAAAACCGGAAAAGTTTTAAAAGTATTTCCTCAGATTAATAGAGTTATTGTTGAAGGTGTTAATTTACGTAAACGTCATACAAAACCGACTCAGAAAAATCCTCAAGGTGGAATTACAGAAAAAGAAGCTCCAGTTAATGTTTCTAATGTTATGATTCTTGATCCTAAAACAAATGAAAAAACAAGAATCGGTTCTAAATTAATTATAGATGAAAAAACCGGTAAAAAGAAAAGTGCAAGAGTCAGCAGATCAAGCGGCGAAATGCTTGGTTAACAATTTTAAGGACGTATAATCGCAATGGCAAAAGAACAAAAAGTGAAAAAAGAGCAGAAAGAAAAAAAAGGTAAAGAAGCAGAAGTTAAAAAACCTGCTGAACCTAAAGTTGCTGGACCTAAAATTCCTGCTCGGTTAAAAGAAAAATATTCTAAAGAGATAATTCCAAAACTTAGAGAGCAATTCAGCTACAAAAGTATTATGGAGGTTCCTCGATTAGATAGAATAGTTGTTAATATGGGTGTTGGTCAGGCTGTTCAAGATCCTAAAATATTAGATGAAGCAGTTAAAGATCTTGAAACTATAACCGGACAAAAAGCATCCGTACGGATTTCTAAAAAATCAATATCCAATTTCAAGTTGCGCGAAGGAATGAAAATTGGTGCAAAGGTAACTTTACGTAGAGAAATGATGTATGAATTTTTAGATCGTTTCGTTTCTCTTGCTTTACCTCGAGTTCGCGATTTCCGCGGTGTACCTGATAAATCATTTGACGGACGCGGTAATTATACAATGGGAATTAAAGAACAAATTATTTTCCCGGAAATAAATCCCGATAAAGTAACAAAAATCTTAGGGATGGATATAACGTTTGTAACAACTGCAAAAACTGATAAAGAAGCATTCGAACTTTTAACAGCTTTTGGATTACCATTTAGAAAAAAGGAAATTAATTAAGGGTAAATCATGGCAAGAATAGGTTTATTAGCTCGTGAAGATAAAAGAAGAAAACTTTACGAAAAGTATGCACAGAAGAGAAAAGAATTAAAAGAAAAGGGTGACTATGAAGGATTACAACTTCTGCCAAGAAATTCTTCACCCACCCGTTTACATAATAGATGTAAAATGACCGGAAGACCAAGAGCATATTATAGAAAATTTGGTATTTCTCGTTTAGTGCTTCGCGAAATGGCTTTGCGAGGTGAAATTCCCGGTTTAAAAAAAGCAAGTTGGTAATCGAAGGAGAAATGTAAATGAATACTACCGATCCGATTGCGGATTTTTTGACAAGAATTAGAAATGCTGTTAAAGCTAAAAAGAAATTTGTAGATATTCCTTCTTCAAAAATGAAGATTAGCTTAGCAGAGATTTTAAAGAACAATAAATTTATTAGAGACTATAACGTAGTTGAAGATAATAAACAGAATATTCTTAGAGTACATCTTCAATATATTAACGGCACTCCATCAATAACCGGAATTAAAAGGATTTCTAAACCGGGACTGAAAAGTTATGTTGGTAAAGATGAACTTCCGCGAGTATTAAACGGACTTGGAATGGCGGTTCTTTCAACACCAAAAGGTTTATTAACAAATAAACAAGCAAAAAAAGAAGCTGTTGGCGGAGAAGTAGTCTGCCACGTTTGGTAAAAATTTTAATCAAGGAATAGAAATTGTCACGTATAGGTAAAAAACCAGTACCGATCCAAGGTGTAACTGTAACGAAGACCGACGGTATCTTGAAAGTAAAAGGTAAACTCGGCGAACTTCAAATGAAAATTCATCCTAATATGATAGTTGATATTCAAAAGGATGAAATTATTGTTACAAGACCGGATGATCAAAAACAAAATAGAGCGCTTCACGGTTTAACACGTGCACTTATTGCAAATATGGTTAAAGGTGTTACCGAAGGATATTCTAAATCTCTAGAAATAGTTGGCGTAGGTTATAAAGTTGAAGCAAAAGGAGAATCAGCATTATTTAATTTGGGTTATTCTCACCCGATTCTTCTTATGCCTCCACCAGGAATTAAATTTGAAATTCCTCTTCCTACACAAATAAAAATATTCGGAAGCGATAAAGAGTTAGTGGGATTAATTGCAGCTAAAATTAGATCATTCAAGAAACCTGAACCTTACAAAGGTAAAGGTATTAAGTATACCGGAGAAGTTATTGTCCGCAAAGCTGGCAAAACTGCAGGTAAGTAATAGGAGAATTTGAAAAATGTTTTTGAAAGACAATAAAAGAAGAACAAGAAAAAAAGTTAGAGTTCGTAAAAAACTTTCCGGGACTGCAGATCGTCCGCGTTTAACTGTGTTTAGAAGTTTGAACAACATGCATGCTCAGTTGGTTGATGATGTAAAAGGTGTAACGTTAGTTGCAGCTTCTTCACTTTCTAAAGAAATTGTTGAAGAAGTAAAAAGTTTAAAAGGAAAAGTTTCGAAAAGTAAAATGGTCGGAAAATTAATAGCAAAGAAAGCATTGGAAAAAGGTATTACCACTGTTGTATTTGACAGAAGCGGTTATGAGTACCACGGCAGAATTCAAGCTGTTGCCGAGGGAGCCCGCGAAGGCGGATTAAAATTATAGAAACTGCCGGGTCGTCTAATGGCAGGACAACGCCCTTTGGAGGCGTCTGTAGAGGTTCGACTCCTCTCCCGGCAGCCAGGTTAGACGGTTCAATAAAAAAGTTGATTAACAAAGTCTGTAAACAAGGGAGTTAAAATTGAATTTCAAGTACAAAAAAGTATCCGGTCTTGAGAATTTAAAAGAAAAAATTGTTCACATTAACAGAGTTGCAAAAGTTGTTAAAGGTGGTAGAAGATTCAGCTTTAATGCAATTGTTGTTGTTGGAGACGGAAACGGTCATGTTGGCGTTGGTCTTGGTAAAGCAAACGAAGTTACCGATGCTATTTCAAAAGGCGTAGATGATGCAAAGAAAAATGTTTACCGTGTTCATCTATTAAAAGGAACAATTCCTCATACTATTATTGGCAAGTTTGGAGCCGGTTCAGTTTTGTTAAAACCAGCTACTCCCGGTACAGGATTAATAGCAGGCGGCGGTGTTCGTGCTGTTCTTGAAGCTGCAGGCGTGCAAGATATTTTGACAAAATCTCTCGGTTCAAGTAATCCGCACAATCAAGTAAAAGCAACTTTGAATGCTTTGCTCAATCTTGTTGATGCTAGAGCAATGGCTCGTAAACGCGGATTAAAAGTTTCCGAGTTATTCAATTTGTAATTGAGGATTATAATGACAAAGAAAATAAAAATTACTCAAGTAGGAAGTGTTATTGACAGACCTGTTCCGCAAAAGTTAACTATTAAAGCGTTAGGTCTTAGCAGACCAAATCATTTTGTTGTTCACAATGATACTCCTCAAATTAGAGGAATGGTAAAAAAAGTTCATCATCTTGTTAAAGTAGAAGAAATTGAAGCATAGAGGAAGAAATGGATATTCTAAGTAATCTAAAACCTGCAAAAGGTTCTCATAATAAAATTAAAAGAATAGGACGAGGCGAAGGTTCCGGGCACGGAGGTACGGCTACGCGCGGTGAAAACGGTCAGCGTTCACGTTCCGGTGCAAAATTTCCTGCTTGGTTTGAAGGCGGTCAGATGCCGCTTCAAAGAAGAATTCCCAAAAGAGGATTTCACAGCCCGTTCAAAATTGTTAATCAAGTTATTAATCTTGCAAGATTACAAAAATTAGTTGATGATAAGAAAGTTCAAGATGGAGTAATCAACGCAGTTTCTTTATATAAGAATGGAGTAATTTCTAAAGCCGCAGCTCCTTTTAAAATTCTTGGTTTTGGAGAACTAAAAGCAAAGTTAAATATCGAAGCTCATTTTTTTAGTGTCTCTGCAAAAGAAAAAATTGAATCTGTCGGTGGAACTATTAAAGAGATTAAATTTTAATGGCAAAAATTCAAGAAACATTCCGGAATATTTTTAAGATTCATGAATTACGACAGAGAATTCTTTACACTCTTGCTCTGCTCGTAATCGTTAGAATTGGAACTCACATCACGCTGCCAGGTATTGATACCACATTATTACATGAAGCAACTAAGAATTCAGGCACTGACAATTTGTTCGGTCTTTATGATCTTTTTGTAGGCGGTGCGTTTTCTAATGCTGCTATCCTTGCGCTTGGAATTATGCCTTACATTTCTGCATCAATTATATTGCAGATTGCCGGCGCGGTAATTCCATATTTTCAAAAATTGCAGAGAGAAGGCGAAGAAGGAAGAAAGAAATTAACACAGCTTACCCGTTATGGTACTGTTCTTATTTCTGCTCTTCAAGCTTGGGGTGTTACAATTCATCTAATGAACATGACAGTATCTGCAGGCGGACCAATTGTTCCGGAAGCTGTTAGAGGTGTAGTCTGGAGTTTATCGTCCGTAACACTTCTTGTTGCAGGTACTATGTTTACTATGTGGATGGGTGAACAGATCACTGAAAAAGGAATTGGTAACGGAATCTCATTAATAATCTTTATTGGTATAATTAACAGATTTCCTTTTGCGTTACTTGATGAATATAGATTAATTGCAGCCGGACAACGCAATTTAGTTATAGAAGTTGTTATTATTTCTTTGATGGTGTTGATTATTGCAGGTGTTGTACTTGTTACACAAGGAACCAGGCGAATTCCTGTTCAATATGCTAAAAGAGTTGTCGGAAGAAAAGTTTACGGCGGTGTTACTCAATATATACCATTGAGAGTTAACACAGCCGGAGTTATGCCGATTATTTTTGCTCAATCAATTATGTTTATTCCAAGTACTATGTTTTCATTTTTTCCTAACAGCGAGTTTATTGGATACATTGCTAATTATTTTCATTATCAGTCTGTAACATATTCAATTATTTATGCGTTGATGATTATTTTCTTTACGTATTTCTATACAGCAATTGCATTCAACCCGCAGGACGTTGCAGAGAATATGAAAAAGCAGGGCGGATTTATTCCCGGCATAAGACCAGGAAAACAAACTGCAGATTTTATAGATAATATTTTAACAAAGATTACATTGCCGGGATCATTCTTCTTGGCAATCGTTGCAATTCTTCCGGCGTTCATTTCAAAATTTGGTGTCAGCGGTAGTTTTGCGTCATTCTTTGGCGGTACTAGTTTGCTTATTATTGTTGGTGTTGCTCTTGATACATTACAGCAGATCGAATCACACTTATTGATGAGACATTACGACGGTTTCATGAAATCCGGTAAGTTAAAAGGTAGAAGATTCTAATTAAGTTTTTGATGTGATCCTAATAAAAAGCAAAAAAGAGATTGATTTAATTCGCGAAAGCTGTGTTATAGTTGCTGAAGTTCTACAATTATTGAAGCGTTATGTCAAACCTGGTATAACGACTATTGAACTGGATAAGATTGCTGAAGATTATATATTAAGTAATAATGGAAGACCGGCATTTAAAGGATATTCTCAAGCAGGTTCTTTTGATTTTCCCGGTTCTATTTGTTCTTCAATTGATGATGAGGTTGTTCACGGGATTCCCGGCAACAGAGTTCTAAAAGAAGGTGAAATTCTTTCGATTGATGTTGGTGTTGAAAAGAATAAATACTTTGGAGATGCAGCTCTTTCAGTAGCAGTTGGAATAATCTCTGATGAAAAACAAAAATTGTTGGATGTAACTGAAAGATCATTGTACTTAGGTATTGAACAATTGAAAGAAGGAAGCAGACTTGGTGATTATTCCAGTTCTGTTCAGTCACTTGTTGAAGAAAACGGATTCTCAGTAGTACGAGATCTATGCGGCCACGGAATTGGTAAACATCTTCATGAAGATCCGCAAATTTCTAACTACGGAAAAAAGGGAAACGGACCTTTGATAAAGAATGCTATGACACTCGCTCTTGAACCGATGGTGAATATGGGATCTTATAAAGTTATTGTTGCTGAAGACGGATGGACAGTTTTAACAGCAGACGGAAAACCTTCTGCACATTTTGAACATACTGTTGTAATTATTGATGGTAAACCAGAAATATTAACAAAGTGCTGATAAATGGCTAAACAAGGACCGATAAAGGTTGACGGAATAGTTACTGAAACTTTACCTAATGCACATTTTAAAGTCCGACTCGATAACGGCCACGAAATTCTTGCTCATATTTCCGGTAAAATGAGAATGCATTTCATAAAAATTTTGGTTGGTGATAAAGTTGCCATAGAACTTTCACCTTACGATTTGAAAAAAGGTAGAATTACATACAGATATAAATAACGGAGTAGAAATGAAGGTTCGCTCATCTGTTCGCAAGATTTGTGAAAACTGTAAGATAATTAAAAGAAAAGGGGTTGTTAGAGTTATTTGTAAAAACCCTAAACATAAACAGAGACAAGGTTAAACTTAGGAGGTTATAGATTTGGCTCGTTTAGCAGGTATTGATTTACCAAAAAATAAAAAAGCTTTCATCGGTCTTACTTACATTTTCGGTATCGGTGATAAATCGGCAATGGAAATTCTTACTAGAGCGAATGTTAATCCGAATAAAAAAGTTAGTGAATTAACAGAAGAAGAAATTGCAAAGATTCGTTCTGTAATGACTGCCGATTATAAAGTTGAAGGTTCATTAAGAAGTGAAGTTCAACAGAATATTAAACGATTAATGGATATTGGTTCATATCGCGGTCTTCGCCACAGAAGAAGTTTACCTGTTCGCGGACAGCGTACTAGAACTAACTCAAGAACGCGTAAAGGAAAACGTAAAACAGTTGCCGGCAAAAAGAAAACACCGGCTAAGAAGTAATTAATTATTTTTTATTGAGGAGTTAAATTGGCAAAAGTTGTTAAAAAGACTAAAAAGAAAGTTCATGTTGATGCTGTTGGTGTTGCACATATTAAAGCCACTTTCAACAACGTGATAGTTACGATTACAGATATTTATGGAAATACTATTTCTTGGTCTTCAGCCGGTAAAAACGGTTTTAAGGGTTCAAGAAAAAATACTCCATTTGCTGCACAAGTTACCGCAGAAGCTGCCGGTAAAGAAGCGCATGGTTTAGGACTAAGAAAAATTGATGTGCTTGTTAAAGGTCCCGGTTCAGGAAGAGAAGCAGCAATCAGAGCTTTAAATACAGCAGGATTGGATATTCTATCAATCAAAGATCAAACGCCAATTCCTCATAACGGTTGCAGACCACCAAAACGCAGAAGAGTTTAATCAGGAGAAACTTTAGATGGCAAGATACACTGGCCCGAGTTGCAGATTATGCAGAAGGGAAAAGACAAAATTATTTTTAAAAGGATCTAAGTGCTTATCCGAAAAATGCCCGTTGGAACAGAAGAACTATGCACCTGGGCAACACGGCTTAACACGAAGAACAAAATTTTCTGAATACGGCGTTCAGCTTCGAGAAAAACAGAAGGTAAAAAGAATTTATGGGTTGCAGGAAACTCAGTTCCATAATTATTTTGATAATGCAATTCGTCAAAAAGGTGTTACCGGTGGTAACTTAATTAAACTTTTAGAAAAGAGATTGGATAATACAGTTTTCCGTCTTGGGTTTGCACCTTCAAGAAAATCTGCCCGTCAATTAGTTCTTCACAGGCACTTTACCGTTAATGGGCAAATTGTTAATATTCCTTCATTCTCACTTTCTTCCGGCGATGTAATTTCTGTTAGAGATAAAAGTAAAAAGCTTGATGCTATTCACAATTCCTTAAGAAGAACAAAAGACAACGTCTACAGTTGGTTGTCAGTAGATAAAGCTACTCTATCCGGTACATTCTTAAATGTTCCTGAAAGAGAAGATATTCCATTGAATGCAAACGAACAATTGATTGTTGAGTTGTATTCTAAGTAATTATAAAATTATAAAGAGGATACTAAATGAGTTATCCATTCATAAAGATGCCCGATGGTGTCGTTCTCGACGAATCTTCAAGTAAAGAAAATTTTGGAAGATTTCTGATCCAACCTCTTGAGAGAGGTTTTGGAGTTACATTAGGCAATGCTTTAAGAAGAGTGTTGTTATCATCCCTTACCGGAGCTGCAGTAACTGCTATTAAGATTGAGGGAGTCTTACACGAGTTTTCAACAGTTCCCGGTGTAGTTGAAGACGTTACAGAACTTATTCTTAATTTGAAAAAAGTAAGAATGAGAATCGTTAATAAGAAAGTTACCGGTTGTGAAATTACTTTTAACGGTTCAAAAGAATTTAGAGCCGGAGATATTCAAAAAGCTTGTCCGGATATTGAAATATTAAACCCGGATCTTCACATTGCGCGCTTGAACTCTGATGCAAAGTTAAATATGGAATTAAAGTTCGGAATTGGAAAAGGATATGTTCCTTCCAATGAACAGAAAATTCCGGAAATGACTATTGGTACAATCCCGATTGATTCGATATTTACACCGATCATTAATGTTCATTACAATGTTGAAAACGTACGTATCGGTGAAAAAAATGATTATGAAAAATTATCAATTGATATTCATACTGACGGATCAATAACACCGGAAGAAGCTCTTTCCGGTTCAGCAAAAATATTGAAAGATCATATTCAAATATTCATCAACTTTGATGCTGAGCCTGAAGAAGAAAAAGTTGAAAATGAAAAAGATGCTGAAGCAGAAAGAATCAAAAAGATTCTTTTAACAAATGTTGACGATCTTGAGTTGAGTGTCCGTTCACATAATTGCTTAAAAGCTGCAAACATCAAAAACTTATCCGATCTTGTTAAGAGAGATGAAAGCGAAATGCTTAAGTTTAGAAATTTCGGAAGAAAATCTTTGGCTGAGTTGATCGAGATCGTTGAAAATTACGGACTTGAGTTCGGTATGGATGTTGACAAGTATATAAAAGATAAACCAGAAAACAACTAGTATTTCCAGAAGGTTAAAGAATGAGACATAGAGTTAAAGGTAGAAAATTAGGCAGAACAGCAAGTCACAGACTTGCATTATTGAGATCATTAGCTGCATCTTTATTAAAGCACAAAAAGATTACAACCACTACAGCAAAAGCTAAGGAACTGCGCGGTTTTGTTGAACCTCTAATAACAAAAGCAAAAACAGATTCTGTTCATACAAGAAGATATGTCTCCGCACAAATTAACGATAGAGAAATTGTGTCAGGATTATTTTCAGACATTATTTCTAAAATTGGTGATAGAGCAGGTGGTTACACTCGCGTTGTTCGTTTAGGACGAAGGAAAGGCGATGGCGCTGAAATGGCAATCATTGAATTAGTAGATTTCAGTGGAATAGTAAAACCTAAAGCACCAAAGAAAACTAAAGATGAAGAGAAGCCTACAGATTCAAAAGTAGAAGAAACTAAAGCAGAAGAAAAGAAAGCTGAAAAACTGAAAAAGAAATCAGCTCCAAAATCCAAAAGAGAAAAATCGCCTAAAGAAAAACCGGATGTAAAAGAGAAAAAAATTAAAACTACAAAAACTCCGCAGAAAAAAGGCAGTTGATAAGATAAATCATAAATTATTTTGAAAAGAGTAATCGATCTTCGGTTACTCTTTTTTGTTTCTATGAAAAAAATTGAATTCATAAAACCGGTTTATAATCTAAACGAATTACCGAAACAAGATTTATCTACGGTTGTTCTTTGCGGTCGTTCAAATGTGGGTAAATCTTCATTTATTAATTCCTTGTTTAATACAAAATTAGCCAAGACTTCTTCTCACCCGGGTAAAACACGTTCCATTAATTACTATTTAGTAGAAAATAAATTTTTTTTAGTAGACTTACCTGGTTTTGGTTATGCAAGGGTTTCAAAAAGTGAACGGGACGCATGGCAGTATTTGCTGGAAAAATATTTTTCACTTAATAAAAATATTGATCTTGCTGTTCATATAATTGACAGCCGCCATGATCCAATGCAGTTGGATATCGAACTAAATGAATTCCTGCACAAACAGAATATCCCGTATTTTATTATTCTGAACAAATCTGATAAACTAAAACAATCCGAACTGGCTTCAGCACAAAAGCAAATCAATAAATTCTTCCCGGAGCTCATATACGGCGAGAATATGCTTTTCTATTCAACTATTAAAGGTACCGGTAAAAAAGAAGTAGTAAAGTTGTTGACCTCTCTCTTCCTTATATGAAAATCACTTAAATCTTTCTTATTATTGAATGTAAAGTTGTAAGGAATAATAATTTAGGACATATTTCTTTCACTAGATCTTAAGAAGGACGGATGGGAATTACAGAAAAAATCAGAAAGAGAATTTTCATTTTCTTATTTATTCCAATTCTTGTAGTAATTCCATTTTTTACCGATGATTTTACCCTCAAAATTATTTCCGGTGTTATTCTTCTTGTTTATTCAGGATTCATTATTTTCCTGCGCGATTCCATGAAAAATAATTCAATTGAAACTGATTTTGATTTGCAATCAGATCTTTTTGAAGAAGATAAAGCAAATGAGCAGTACCGATATGGAACAGATGCCGGTGAAGATTTCAAAATAATTTCTCCGACAAAAAATATTGAAGTAATTACAGCTGATAATTTTGCTTCGGGTATTAACCGTAGCAATAAAGATCTTTTTAAGCCGCCTGACTTCAAACAAAATTTTGAAAAGATTGTTCACGAACAGCTTCCGGAAGACGTTAATCATGATGAACAATTCGGTTTTGTTCTTGAAAAAATTTTAAGTGTAGTAAAAGATTCTTTCATGGCTCACACAGCAGCTTTTTTCTGGTACAATAAAAATAGAAAACGATTAACGCTTGAACGTTATGTAACAAGTTCATCTCAAATTACACAACAAAAATATGATCTTGAAGATGATATACTCGGGAAGATTGTCCAAAAAGAAGAACCCGAGTTATTGACTGACATTTCTTCAAATGCTGAAATAGATGTGATAAGATATTACAGCGCCCCACAGGGAATTAAGAGTTTTGTCGGTGTGCCATTATTCTATGGTAAATCATTAACCGGTATTCTTGTTCTCGATTCTAAAGTAAATGATGCGTTCGGAATTGAACAAGTTTATGCACTCGGCAGAATTGTTCGAGTCATTTCAATCATAATAACATTATTCGAAGAAAAATTTTCCGAATCTCAAGCAGAGATGAGATTAAATACTTTGCTTAACATGTTGAGTCACGATAAAAAAATTGAATCTGAGTCCGATCTTCATAGAACTATTGAGAATGCAGTCCAGGGGTTAATAGATTGGGATTCTTTTACTTTTGTTTCTTATTATCCGTCGGAACATAAATTTAAGACTTCAAAGATTATTAATAAAACTTCCTTAAAGTATGTCGGTGAAAATTTAGAAATTGATCTTTCCGGAACTTTGATCGGAAGAGCTATATTAAGTGCAACTCCTGTTAAGATTGATGATACTTCAATTTCAGAAATTCCTCGCTTTGCAAAAAGTGAAGATGTTAGTTTCGATGGTTCTTTCTTAGCAATTCCTTTAGTTTATGATGAGCAAAACTTTGGAGTTCTGTGCTTCGAAAGTTTGAAAAAAAATGTTTATTCAAATAATGAAGTTACTTTTATCAAGAACGCAACGAAGATATTTGCTTTCATACTTCATTCGTATTCAACCATTAGTGTTCTAAAAAGTTTGCTTTCAGTTGATGCAGAAACAAAAACTTTGAATTATGATTCGTTCCTCGAACGGTTTACCGTTGATCTTGTCCGCAGTAAAGAATTAGGAATTCAAGGTGCAATTGCAATGATCAAAATTGATGAATTTCTGGAACAAGATTCATTATTTGAAAGCGATCCGTTCCCTAAAATTGTACGTGTAGTTTCACAGATCATTAAAGATGAAATGACACCGTTAAATTTAATCGGGCGATTAAGCCAAAAAGTTTTTGCAGTATATTTTTTCAATATGTCACCGAAAGATGTTTTTCTATGGGCGGAAAAAATACGGATTAAAATTGCCCGCAAACCGATTGCTATAGTTTCTAAGCAAACAACATTTACTGTTTCGATCGGAGTTGCTTCAACAACAAACAAAACCGATGTTCAAGAGATCTTATCTAATGCGGAACTTGCACTTAAAAAAGCATTAGAAAAAGGCGGCAACACGGTAAAAAGTATCAGCTAACATTCGAAAGTACCCTGTGAACAATTTCTTTGTTATAGTTCTCGATGGTGTCGGGATTGGTGAACTGCCCGATGCTAAAAATTATTCTGATCAAGGAAGCAATACACTTGGCAATATGGCAAATCGTCTCGGCGGTTTGAATTTACCTAATCTTGAACAATTTGGATTAGGAAATATTAATCCCATCCTTGGTATTCAAGCACAAAACCAACCATTAGCTTCGTATGGAAAGTTATCAGAGATCTCTCCGGGAAAAGATTCTACAACCGGACATTGGGAATTAGGCGGGTTAAAAGTTGAGATTGGATTTCCGTTTTATCCTGATGGATTTCCGCAAGAACTTATCAACAGATTTTTAAATGCCACCGGTCTGAAAAATATTCTTGGTAATTATGCCGCCTCGGGAACAGAAATTATTAAAGACCTTGGTGCAGAACATGAAAGAACCGGCTATCCGATTGTTTACACTTCCGCAGATTCAGTTTTTCAAATCGCGGTTCATGAAGAAGTAATACCCATAAATAAACTTTACGAAATTTGTACGATTGCACGCGAAAAAGTTTTAGTCGGTAAAGACGCCGTTGGAAGAATTATAGCTAGACCATTTATTGGGACAGAAGGAAATTATACCCGTACAACAAATCGAAAAGATTTTTCTCTTGATCCGCCCTCACCGACAATTTTGGATTTTTGTTTGAATGAAGGAATAGAGACCTATGCAATCGGGAAAGTAAATGATCTATTCAACTACAAGGGGATAAAACACAAACTGAAAACAAAATCTAATCAAGAGGGAATTGAAAAGATTATCGAGACAGCAAAAAATGTTAAAGGATCTTTCATTTTCACCAATCTTGTGGATTTTGATGTTTACTATGGCCATAGAAACGATCCCGAAGGACTTCACAACGCTCTTAAAGAATTTGATACACGATTACCAGAGATCGTAAATTATCTTGATGAAACAGACCGTTTAATCCTAACCGCAGATCACGGTAATGACCCAACTGATATTAGCACAGATCATACACGGGAATATGTACCGCTTCTCTATTATAGAAAAAATATTCAAGGTAAGAATTTAGGTACACGTAAAACTTTTTCTGATGTCGCGCAAACTGTTGCACATTATTTTAAGATCAATAATGATTTGAAAGGAACAAGTTTCTTAAATGAGTAAAAAAGGAATAAAAAAAATCGTTACAAGCAATATACCCAATGAAATCAAGGACAAAACACTATTCCAAAAAATTAAGTTATTACAATCATTGCCGGATGAAATCATTCACGACTTCTTGAATTGCAAGAGTGTCCTTCGTACAACAAGTTTTAAGAGTAAATTTCTCCCACATGCCAAATAAGATTGAATACTTGATTGACACAGATATTTTTGTAGATTATCTTACTCAAAAAGATGATTCTGCTTTATCTGATCTTGAAGCCGCTATGTCAACAGGAATGTGTTTCACTTCTGTTGTACAAGCATCCGAATTATATTTTTATGCTTCCGATCCGCTTGAGAAACATGGTGTTGATTCCGTTATGCGTGCCATGAAAGTTTTAGGTATTCATCCGAGATATAGTTTGACCATTACAGATTTTTTTAATAAAGTTGCGACCACACGCGACGCGATTGTTTGTTCTGTTGCAAAAAACAATAAACTTCCTATTTTTACAAACGATAGTTACAGATATAATGAGAGCAGAATAAAAATAATTACATCATTAGAATTGAGAGGGTAATTTGATACTCGGCAAAGTTATTGGAACTGTATGGTCAACGCGTAAAGATGAAAATCTTGTCGGTGCCAAATTTTTAATTGTTCGTCACATTGATTTGGAATATAAACCAAAAGAAGCAACAGTAATTGCCGTTGATTCTGTTGGTGCCGGAGTTGGTGAAATAGTCATTGTTGCACAAGGTAGTTCCGCCCGCCAAACAACTTTTACAAAAAATAAACCCGTGGATGCTGTGATTATGGCTATTGTTGATAAACTTGATATCTCAATTAAAGAAAAACAAAAAGAAACGGTTGTGCTCTGATGCAGCTTGGTAAAATCATAGGGACTATTTGGGCAACAAGAAAATATGAAGCTGTTACCGGCTATAAAATGCAATTTGTCCAGCCAATTAATTCCGAGGGAAAAAATATTGGAGAACCGATTATTGCTTTAGATACGGTTGGAGCCGGGACGGGAGAAATAATCTATTACGTAACAGCAAGCGAAGCTGTAATACCTCTTGATGTTGATATGGCTCCGGTTGATGCTTCAATCGTTGGAATTGTTGATTCAATTAATCTAGAATCCTAGCGGGAGATCTAATCTTGAAAATCACAAAACAGTTTACGAATAGAGAAAGTCAATCTTTAGATAAATATCTTCAAGAAATTGGTAAAGTTGATCTATTAACACCGGATGAAGAAATAGAATTAGCTATTAGAATAAGAAAAAATGATTCGTTAGCGTTAGAAAAATTAGTAAAAGCAAATTTACGGTTTGTTGTTTCGGTTGCTAAACAATATCAAAATCAAGGACTTTCTCTTGGTGATTTGATTAATGAAGGTAATCTAGGATTAATTAAAGCCGCAAAAAGATTTGATGAAACGCGCGGATTCAAATTTATTTCTTATGCTGTTTGGTGGATTCGTCAATCTATTCTTCAAGCATTGGCTGAACAATCACGAATTGTGCGTTTGCCCTTAAATAGAGTAGGTGCATTAAACAAGATCGGGAAAGCTTACAGCAATCTTGAGCAGGAATATGAACGTGAACCGAATGCGCAAGAACTTGCACAAGAACTTGATATGGATATTAGTGAAGTTTCAGATACTCTGAAAATTGCAGGCCGCGCTGTTTCAATGGATGCGCCGTTTAATCAAGGTGACGAAAATCGGCTGCTTGATATTCTTGAAAATGAAGAACAGCCATCACCGGATTTCACACTAATGTCGGAATCTCTTCGAAGTGAAATTGAACGGGCACTTTCTACTCTTTCTGAAAGAGAAGGTGAAGTAATAAAACTTTATTTTGGTTTGAATAAAGAACATTCACTTACGCTAGAGGAGATTGGCGAAAAATTTAATCTTACTCGTGAGCGTGTTCGTCAAATAAAAGAAAAAGCAATTAGAAGATTACGCCATGCAACTCGCAGTAAAAATTTAAGATCTTACCTAGGTTGAGTATGCTTATTATATTACTCAACAGACTTTTAAAAAAAATTTTTTGTGCAATTCTTGTATTTATGATCTTCAGCGGCTGCTCATCCTCGTCTAGTACACAAAGATTCGGTCAAAGTAAAAATGGTAGAACAATTAATCCCAATCCCCGTTTTGAAAAAGCCGACACAACAAAAAGATCTACACGCACAACACCTAAAAACGAGAGAATTGTTTTTAATGATTTACCGGCAGATACTTCTGATGAATTTGATGAAGCACCCGTTGAAGAAAATCCTGTTGATAAAACAAATTTTGTATCTCACTTTGAAAAATTAAAAACATTCAATGTTGCATTAACACCACGAGAGAAAGTGTTATTTGAAGTTATTAAATTTTTAGAAACACCTTACAAGTATGGCGGCAATACACAAAAAGGAATGGATTGTTCTGCCTTTACTTTACAGGTTTTTCAAAATTCTCTAGCAATCGAAATCCCACGCTCAGCACGTGAACAATATTCTGCTGGAGAAAAAGTTTCTATGGATGAATTGAAATTCGGCGACCTTGTCTTCTTCAATACTACCAAAAGATCTTTTCCGGGTCATGTAGGTATTTATCTTGGTGAAAATCAATTTGCTCATGCAAGCCGCTCACTTGGTGTTACTGTATCATCGCTTGAAGCAGCTTATTATAAAAAGCGTTATGTTGGTGCACGAAGAGTCGAAAGTTTTGTGGAAGAGTAAATATGTTTGATGAAAAGAAACAAATAGTGTACTGGAAAACGACTGCACTCGATAATATGGAGACTGCAGAAATTCTTTTTGAAAAAGGAAAATATCGTGAATGTTTGTTCTTCTGCCATTTAACAATCGAAAAATTGTTGAAAGCGCATTTTGTTAAAACTCAGAATGATTTCGCTCCTAAAGCGCATGAACTTCTTTATTTGCTTTCTAAAACTAACCTTAAATCAAGTGAAGATACAATGGATTTTCTAGGAACAATAAATGATTTTAATCTCGAAGGCAGATATCCGGAAATTTTTTTAGAGATTCCAAATAATAACGATGTAGATGTTCTTCTGAAAAAAACAAAGGAATGTGTTGAATGGTTAGTCAAGCTGTTATAAATGTTGTAAAACTATATTTGGACGAATTGCGTAGAAACAATATTCAAATTGATTTAGCATTCCTTTTTGGTAGTCAAGCACGTGGAACAGCTAAACAAGATAGTGATATTGATGTTATGATAGTTTCTTCATTGTTTGATGAAAACAAATTGAAATATGTTGGAAAAATCTGGAGAGCTACTGAAATTTCCGATTATAAAATTGAACCTCACGCTGTTGGTCTGAAGCGCTTTTTAGAAGACGATTACTCGCCATTAATTGGAATTGTTAAAAAAGAAGGAATTGAAATTAACTAATAACAATTCTCAATCTAACATCCAGAATCAAATATCCTGCATCCAGTATCCAATATCTACCAACCGGATTGCAAATAAAAACTCATTCACCTAATTTGTTCATGCAAATAAAATAACCTGGAGAATACAATGGAATACAGAATTGAAACCGATACTATGGGTGAAATGAAAGTCCCCGTTGATAAGTATTATGGCGCACAGACAGCAAGATCGTTAATGAATTTTAAAATCGGAGGAGAGAGATTTCCCGCTGAGATGATTAGAGCGCTTGGTATTGTAAAAAAAGCTGCAGCAATCACTAACAATGAATTAGGAATTTTACCTAAGGACAAACTTGATTTGATTGTAAAAGCAGCTAATGAAGTTATCGAAGGAAAATTGAATGATCATTTTCCTTTAGTTGTTTGGCAAACCGGAAGCGGTACTCAAACGAACATGAATGCAAACGAAGTTATCTCCAATCGTGCGATCGAAATAGCGGGCGGAGTTATGGGAAGTAAAAAACCGATCCATCCGAATGATGATGTAAACAAAGCTCAATCCACTAATGATGCATTCCCAACATCAATTCATGTTGCAGCGGTAGAAGAGATCTACCGCCGGTTAATTCCTATGGTTACAAAGTTGCGCGATTCATTGGATGCAAAAGCAAAAGAATTTAAGAACATAATCAAAATCGGCAGAACACATTTAATGGATGCAACTCCACTTACACTTGGAGATGAATTTTCTGGTTATGCCCAGCAATTAACAAACGGGTTAGCACGTATTAACGATTCATTAAAAAGATTATACGAAATTCCTCTTGGCGGAACTGCTGTCGGTACTGGATTAAATGCTCATCCTGATTATGCAGTTAAAGTTGCAGAAACAATTTCTAAACTTACCGGAAAGCCGTTCAAAACAGCGCCGAATAAATTTGAAGCGATGGCTGCAAAAGATGCTTTAGTAGAAATGAGCGGTGTGTTAAAAACTCTTGCTGCTTCGTTATTAAAAATTTCAAATGATATCCGTTGGCTTGGTTCCGGACCGAGATGCGGAATAGGTGAAATCTCTTTACCGGAAAACGAACCCGGCAGTTCTATCATGCCCGGGAAAGTTAATCCCACGCAATGCGAAGCTATGACGATGGTTTGTTCTCAAGTCTTCGGGAATGATGTAACTATAAACATTGCGGGTTCAAGTGGAAATTTTGAGCTTAATGTTTTCATGCCGGTTATAGCATTCAACGTTCTTCAATCAATAAAATTAATTGCCGATGCTTGCGAAAGTTTCAGCGAACATTGTGTGGAAGGCATTACAGCCAATGAAATCAATATCAAGAAACACCTCGAAAATTCATTGATGCTGGTTACTTCTTTGAATCCGGTTATTGGTTACGATAATGCAGCGAAAGTTGCCAAGAAAGCTCACAAGGAAAATAAAACTTTGAAAGAAGCTGCACTTGAGCTCGGTCTTATAACTGCAGAAAAATTTGATGAAGTTGTTCGTCCTGAAAAAATGATTGGTACAAAAAAATAATATTTTTGATCACCCCCTTTTTTTCCCCTCCTTACTAAGGAGGGGGACATGGGGGAGGTTGAAAATTGACATAAACTTGATCATTACACAAATGAAAAACATTATCAAAAATATTATTATTATAACAATCCTTTCATTCATTGCAATTACATGTCTCGGAACAGAGTCTGAAAACATGAAATCAATTTCTGCTATCGGAACAGTAAAGTATATTTCTCTTGAAGGCGGATTTTACGGAATCACAACGGATGATAATAAAAATCTTGACCCGCTTAATCTTTCAAAAGAATTTCAAGTTGATGGTAAACGAATCTCCTTTAAGTATGTAGAAAAAAAAGATATGGCAAGCATTCATATGTGGGGAACAATTGTAGAAATTATAGAAATCAGCGGACTGAAATAGAAATAGTCAGAAGTGTTAAACAAAGTATTCGTAATAATTTACTTAATTGGAATTCCAAACTGATATTGCAGTTTGTTTATGTATCAGTTAACTTATTTACAAACAATATGGATCAAATATGACCCAGTTATTAGAAAAGGCAGTTGAAGAAATTTCAAAGTTGTCGAGAACTGAACAAGATTCAATAGCTGCTGTTATTCTTGAAGAAATATCCGATGAGAAAAAGTGGGAAGAATCATTTCTTGCATCAAAAAAAGGATTGGAATTACTAGCTAAAGAAGCGCTTGCAGAATATCAGAGCGGCATGACCAAGCCATTGAAATAGTAAAATAATAATGATTTCTTACACAACTGAGTCGTTTCGAAAATTGTATGATCAACTTCCGCCACAAATTCAGGTTTCTGCCAAAAAGGTTTTTGAGAAATGGCAGAGTAATCCATTGCATCCTAGCATAAGATTCAAACAAGTACATCCTAGCAAACCAATTTACTCTGTCAGAATAAATAGGGGATGGCGTGCACTTGGTATAAAAGAAGATGAAACTTTGATCTGGTTTTGGATAGGATCTCATACAGATTATGAAAAAACTATTTCTAAAATTTGATTAGCTATTTAGATTTTATACGGGTCGGTGTTTAATGAAAATTGCCTTAGTTCAACAAAAATCGTCAAGCAGTAAAGAACAAAATATTCAAAATGGAATTGAAGCGGTTAGAAAAGCTGCACTGTCTGGTGCAAAGATCATTTCATTTTCGGAATTGGCGTTTATCCCATTCTTCCCGCAAAGATCATCTGCACAAAAACCATTAGATATTGCGGAGACAATCCCCGGGCTTACGACAGATATTTTTTCACAACTTGCTAAAGAGTTAAATGTTGTTATCATTTTGAATCTGTATGAAAAAGATGGAGACGCTACTTACGATTCATCACCCGTAATTAATACAGACGGAAAAATTCTTGGCACAACAAGAATGATTCACATTACGGATTACGCATGCTTTCATGAAAAAGATTTTTACACACCCGGTAATAGCGGCGCGCCGGTTTACGAAACTAAATATGGAAAAGTTGGTGTAGCCATTTGTTATGATCGTCATTACCCGGAATACATGAGAGCACTGGCATTAAACGGCGCTGAGATTGTATTTATTCCGCAAGCAGGTTCTGTTGGCGAATGGCCGGAAGGATTATACGAAGCAGAGATGAGAGTAGCCGCATTTCAGAACGGATATTTTACTGCATTATGCAATCGTGTGGGAGAAGAAGAATGTTTAACTTTCTCAGGAGAATCATTTGTCTGTAATTCGGAAGGAGAAGTAATAACGCGCGCCGGTTTGGGTACGGAAGAAATTTTGATTTGCGATATTGATTTGAGTGAATGTAGCAAGTCTCACGCAAAGAGATTATTCATGAGAGATAGAAGACCGGAATTATATGCTGATTGGTTTAACAACAACAAATAGATTTTAAAAAACTAAGAGTTACATCATGAATCTAGACGGCATAATTTCTTTATTGATCGCTTGTGTTGAATTACTTTACATTATCAACATGCTGATCTTTTCAGAGAAAAACTCAATTAACAAACTTGTCATTGGGATGATTTTCCTTTTGTTCGGTTATCAGTTCATCGAGTTCTTGATTTGCTTTGTAGGTTTGCAGAAGCAAATATTAATATATCTCGCATTCTTAGATATATCACTTCTTCCGCCGCTTGGATTGTATACTGTAATTAAATTCTCTGTAAAAGAATCTCAATACAGCAAACTTGTTTTCATTCCGGCATTATTCTTCATCATTTATTACCTTTTTGTTGTTGATCAATTTGCAGTTACAAAATGTACGGTGTTGTATGCATCCTATCATTACCCGCTAGGAGAGTTGTATGGAATATTCTATTACTTACCGATTATTTTTTCAATGATCATCCTTAACAAGAAATGGGGCGCTGAAACCGATCCGCTCCAAAAAACTCTCACTCGTACATTTCTATTCGGGTATCTTTTCACATTCATTCCGTCTATGATTCTTGCAATAGCGATCCCAACATTCTTAACAGCAGTTGATAGTTTATTGTGTAAACTTGCATTTGTTTTTGCAACATTCTTAATGATCTTTGTACTGAAAAACAAAACTATAACTAAATAAGATTTTTATTGGAAACCATCCTAAATATTTATCTGATCATTGATAATAATTTTGTTACAGCCTTCAAAGCAAAGTCATATCAAATGGAAGGAAGCGACGAAGAAAAAATAAAATTTCTAAAAGGACGCGCAAAGGAAGATCTAAGTACTTCATTTCATTTTAATGCGCCGCAGAATAAGAATGGCGAATTCATGTCTTACAAAAAATTCTCTAAAATCGAATCTCAAGGATTACAATACAAATTGTTTGAAGAGATATTTGAAAAACTCCATGTGCCGGAAAAACCGCTTATCTGTGTAACTCCTGTTGTTAATGGAGAAATCTGGGCACAATAACGAATCAATTCCGACCAAAAGTCTTCTTATAAATACTTTCATTAAAAATAGTTAGTCTCTCATTATTGCATTTTATCCGACCTCAAATTATCTTGAACCGCAACTTAAAAAGGAGATATTCATGCCAATCTATAAAGACTTCAAAACAATCCCACAACTTTTTCAAATTATTACTCAGGATTTTGGAAGGGGGAAAGAAAGGCCGGTACTTAAATATAAAGCTAATGATCAGTGGTTAGGAATTAAGTATGATGAAGTTTATAGAGACACAGAAAACTTAGCATTAGGTCTTGCTGCATTGGGTGTTAAACGGAACGATAAGGTAGCTATTATAGCAGAGAACCGTCCCGAGTGGGTTTATTCCGATATGGCTGTTCTTGGACTTGGCGGTGTTGATGTTCCACTCTATCCGATCTCCACTTCAGAAACAATAGAGTTTTGTCTTAACAACTCGGAATCTGTTGGAATAGTAGTATCGAATAAATTTCAGCTAAATAAAGTATTGAAGGTGAGGAATGAATGTAAAACTCTACGGTTCATAGTTATAATGAATAATGAAGATAAAGTAACAGAAAAAGATGTTTTCAATTTCTCGGATGTTCAGGCAAAAGGAATGGAGTTCGGTAAAGATCATCCGAATTATTTTAAAGAGAGTTCTAAACTCACTCAAGAGAATGAGCTTTGCACAATTATTTATACTTCGGGTACGACCGGTGTACCTAAAGGAGTAATGCTGACTCATAAAAATATTGTATCCAATATAAAAGCAGCACATGAAATTTTTGATATTGGAGAGAATGATATATTCCTATCGTTCCTTCCGCTTTGCCATATCTTTGAAAGAATGGGCGGATACTATACTGCGTTTTCTTGCGGCGGCACTATAGTTTATGCCGAAAGCATAGAAAAAATTGCAAGCAATATGGAAGATATTCACCCGACAATCATAACTGCTGTACCGCGATTGTTTGAGAGAATGTATAGTAAGATAAAACGAAATGTTGAGTCACAACCGGAAAAGAAACAGAAAATATTTAATTGGGCTATAGAAATTGGTAAAGAATACTGCGTTGCAAAAAAATCCGGTCATCCAATTCCAATTTTTCTTTCGCTCAAACATAAACTCGCAGATAAACTAGTCTTTCATAAATTAAGAGAAAAAACCGGCGGGAAATTACGCTTTTTTATCTCCGGTGGCGCGGCACTCGCAAGAGAACTCGGTTTATTTTTTGAAGCTGCCGGTATTTTAGTTATTGAGGGATACGGATTAACAGAATCTTCTCCGGTTATCGTTGCAAATAGAGTAAATGATTACAAATTTGGAACAGTTGGCAAACCAATGCCCGGTGTTGAAATTAAAATTGCTAAGGATGGTGAAATTCTAGCTTACGGTCCTAACATTATGCAAGGTTACTACAAGAACAAAAAAGAAACTGAAGAAACAATTAAAGACGGCTGGCTTTACACAGGTGATATCGGTGTTTTTGATGCCGAAGGATTTTTAATTATTACCGATAGAAAGAAACATTTGTTCAAAACATCCGGCGGAAAATATATTGCACCGACACCAATTGAAAACATGTTCTTGGCAAGCAAATACATTGATCAATTTATTTTGATCGGTGATCGCAGAATGTTCGTGAGTGCTCTTATTGTACCGGATTATGAAGCACTTAAAGAGTATGCCGATGCAAATAGAATCCAATACAAATCAATTGATGAACTCGTGGAGATGAAACAGATTTATGAACTACTTGATAGAGAACTTGATCAATTCCAGAAAAAACTTGCCAACTTTGAACGCGTTCGCAAGTTTGCAATATTAGATAAACCATTTACAATCGAAACCGGTGAACTTACTCCTTCGCTTAAGATAAAACGTAAATTTGTTGAAGAACGATACAAGGATTTAATTGAAGATATGTACAAAGGTCTTGAAGGATAAAATTATACTATTCTTGCTCTCAGTCTTATAATCATTATAGATTGAGAGCAAGAATATTTCATTCCACTCAATCCTTTCTCTTATTTTTCTTATATTTACCCGCAAATAAACCACAATATTGAGTTAAATCTTGGCTAAGGAAAAAGTTTTAGTTACTTCAGCACTACCGTATGCAAATGGGAATATTCATCTAGGGCATTTAAGCGGCGCATATCTGCCGGCTGATATTTATGTTCGATACAAAAGATTGAATGGCGATGATATCCTTTACATTTGCGGCTCAGATGAACATGGCGTACCGATTACAATTACAGCCGATAAAGAAAAGATCACACCAAAAGAAGTTATAGACCATTTCCATGATGCAAACAAATCCGCTTTCGAAAAATTTGGAATGAGCTTTGATATTTATTCACGAACGAGCTTACCAATCCATCATGAAACAGCGCAATCTTTTTTCAAATCATTCTATGATCAAGGAATTCTTGTAGAAAAGAAAACGATGCAATTCTACGATGAGAAAGTAAAAATGTTTTTACCGGATCGTTATGTAGAAGGAACTTGTCCACGATGCGGAAACGAAGAAGCCCGAAGTGATGAATGTGAGAAATGCGGTTCGCTTTATGATCCATCTGAATTGAAAAATCCAAAGAGTAAGATCAGCGGTCAGACTCCTGTATTGAAAGAAACATCTCATTATTATTTCCAATTGGGAAAATATCAAGACCGGTTAAAGAAATATATTGATGAGATGAATGAAAAATATGGTTGGAAAGATAATGTTCTTCAATATTGCAAAGGATGGTTCAATGATGGTTTGAAAGACCGCGCAATAACCCGCGATCTTGACTGGGGTGTTAAAGTTCCACTTGACGGAGTGGAAAACAAAGTTCTTTATGTTTGGTTTGAAGCAGTTCTTGGTTATATCTCAGCTACAAAAGAATTATCTCATCAGCGCAGTGAACCGGATTTGTGGAAAGAATATTGGCAAGGTGCTGATACGAAGTATATTGCGTTCATTGGAAAAGATAATGTTGTTTTTCACACAATTATTTTTCCCGCCATCTTAATGGCATGGAACGATGCTAACAAAGATAAATTTATTCTGCCGCAGAATGTTCCGGCAAATGAATTCTTAAATTTTGAGGGTAAGAAATTTTCTAAAAGCCGTGGATGGGGAATTGATCTAGAAGAATTTCTTCAGTTATTTCCTGCTGATCTTCTTCGTTATACACTTGCGGCAAATCTACCGGAGAATAAGGATACTGATTTTTTCTGGAAGGAATTTCAAGGACGGACGAATGGTGAACTTGCCGATATACTCGGAAATTTTGTAAACCGAACATTTACTTTTGCACACAAACATTTTGATGGTAAAGTTCCGGAAAGAAATAATCTCCAAAAAATTGATGAAGAGATGCTTGATTATCTAAAATCTCAACCTCAAAAGATTGCAGATTTATTGGAGCGTTTTAAAATTAAGGATGCAATCTTCGAAATGATGAATCTTGCTCGTGCCGGTAACAAATATTTTAACGACTCAGAACCTTGGGTAACTTCAAAGAAAAATAAAGAGCAATGCGCAACCACAATCAATATTTGCTTGAATACAATTTACACTCTTGGAGTAATTTTTGAACCGGTAATTCCAAATACTAGTGTTAAAATTTTGAAAATGCTGAATGCGAGACCAACTGAATGGTCAAAATGCGGAGATTCAATTTTACATCCCGGACAAAAACTTAATGAAGCAGAAATTTTATTCACAAAAATTGAAGATAAAGTGATAGAAGAACAAATTAATAAACTCGAACCAATGGCAGATAAGCCAATAGAATCAATAGAAGAAATAACAATTGATGAATTCAAGCGGATAAAGTTAAAGGTTGCAAAAATTATTGCCGCCGAAAGTGTGAAGAAGAGTGATAAACTTCTTAAACTTCAAATTGATTTAGGAAATGAACAGCGTCAATTAGTTGCAGGAATAGCGAAAAGCTATAAACCGGAAGAGCTTATTGGTAAGAAAATTTTAATTGTTGCTAATCTTAAAGCGGCAAAATTATTTGGGATTGAATCTCAAGGAATGATCTTAGCTGTTGATACTCCGGAAGAAGGAAAAGTAAAGATCATTGAAATAGACGAAGCGATCGAAGTAGGCAAAACAGCAAAATGATTTTGTAAGAATAGAACACGGATTTTTATGATGATTATGATTCGTTATGATCATAATAAATCATAAACAATCATAATAATCAGCGCTCCATTTAAGTTAAGTTTAAAAATAAAAATAACAGACATTGAATAAACCAAAATCTCCTCGAAATAAAACAATCACATTAAGCCGTAAAGAAATATCCGATTATTCTAAACGATTAATAAAACTGGACAACAAAACTTCACTTACGGAAATCATTAATAAAACTATCAACCAAAATTTATTTGATGTTTTAGACTTTTTACCGGAAAAATTTGTTGATCTGATTATTATTGATCCGCCATATAATCTTACTAAAACATTTAATTCAAATTCATTTAAAGAAAGATCCGTTCTTGAATATGCCGAGTGGATTGAGAGTTTTATCTCCAAACTAAAACGGATTTTGAAACCTACTGCTTCAATTTATTTTTGCGGGGACTGGCATACTTCGATTTCAATTCCTCTAGTTCTGGAAAAATATTTTATTGTTAGAAACCGAATTACCTGGGAAAGAGAGAAAGGAAGGGGCGCTAATAAAAATTGGAAGAATAATTCGGAAGATATTTGGTTCTGCACTAACTCAAATAAATATACTTTCAACACTGATACTGTTAAATTGAACAGAAGAGTTCTTGCCCCGTATCGCGATTCAAATGGGAAACCGAAAGATTGGAGTTCACTTAAGAATGGCGATTACCGTTTAACTTTTCCTTCTAATATTTGGAATGATATTTCAGTTCCGTTCTGGTCTATGGGCGAGAACACACCTCATCCTACTCAGAAGCCGGAAAAGCTGATTGCTAAGTTAATTCTCGCCGGTTCCAACAAAGGGGATTTGGTATTTGATCCTTTCCTTGGCTCGGGAACTTCGTCGGTTGTTGCCAAGAAGTTAGACCGCACATTTGTTGGTATCGAATTAGACTTATTTTATGCTTGTATCGCTGAAAAACGGCTCGTAGAAGCAGAAAAAAATAAAACTATTCAAGGATATGAATTTGGTGTTTTCTGGGAACGCAATACCGCGCCAATCAGTATAAAAACTCAGCGAAAGAAGCATTAGCATTTAAAGAACAACCGCTTCATTCCTTGATTTTCAAACCCTCAATGGGTAAAATAGCACACTAAAAAATCACACTAATGGAGGTTTCCTAATGCATAGGACGAAATTACTTTTACTCATTTTACCATTATTTATTTTCATCTCATGCGCATCCCAAAACCAGAGGATAGTTGTTGCAGAATACGGCAATTACAAAATTTATTTAGATGATTTTGAGAAGGCATACGAAAGAAATTCTGGCGGATATGAAAAAGTTAAAACAGATTCGTTGAGTTCTTATCAAAAATTTCTCAATCTCTATCTTAACTATAAATTAAAATTACGCGATGCTGAAGTACGTGGTTATACAAAAGACTCCGATATGCAAAAAGAATTACGTGATTATAAAATGAATATTGGCTCTACTCTATATTTAAACGATAAATTATATGAACCGAATATGCATAAGCTTTATGAAAAAAGAAAAACTGAATTTAGAGCAAGTCATATTTTTCTTCTTCCCGATTCTTCTATGAGCGAAAGTAAAGTGAAAGAATTGGGTAAAGAGCTTATAAAGCGTATTCAAAACGGAGAAGATTTTGCAACACTAGCTAAACAATATTCCAAAGATACTTATTCAAAAAACAACGGCGGAGATGTTTACTATTTTACTGCCGGTTTAGTAAACAATATTGCTATTGAAGATGCTGTCTATGGAACAGAGCTAGGAAAAATTTATCCCGAATTAGTTTTCTCCGGTTCAGGTTATCATATAATCAAAATTACCGAAAAACATCCACGTAGGGTATCAATCGCAGTTGAACATATATTAATTCCTTTTGCTGATTCAACAAGTCAAACCGATACTGCCAAAGCATACAAAACAATTCAGGATATAGAATTACAAATTAAAAAAGGAGCTGACTTTGGCGAAATGGCGCTAAAATATTCTCAAGATAAAGGAAGCGCTATTCAGAGAGGTTCTATCGGATCCATTCAACGCGGACGTACTGTAAAAGAATTTGATGAAACTGCATTCAAACTAAAGAAAGGTGAAATTTCTCCTATTGTTAAAACACAATTTGGTTTTCACTTAATAAGATTAGCCGACGAATTTTCATATCCAACCTACGAACAAGAGAAAGAAGAACTTAAAACGATTTACGACCGGATGCGTTATAAAACAGACTATGAACAATTAGGGGAAAAATTAAAAACGGAATTGAAGTATTCCTTAAATGGAGAAACATTTGCTAAGATATTGGCTAACAGCGATACAACAAGAATCACCGAGAGTTACTGGAAAAGTAATCTGCAGAAAGTAGTTGGAAGCCAGGAGCTTTTTAGAATTAATAATAAATCTTATCCATGCGATAGTTTGTTCGCATTTATGATCAAACGTAATATTAGCTTAAATATGATTATTAATTCATTGATCCTTGATGAATCTCTGAAAATATATTCCGGCGACTTATTGATCAAAGAAAAAGCTTTAACATACGATAATGAGAATCCCGAATTTGCAAAACTGATTGACGAATACGAAAAAGGAATTTATTTATTCCAAATTCTTGAAGAAGAAGTATGGTCTAAAATTTCTATAGACAGTGCGAAAGTTTATTCTTTTTGGGAACAAAATAAACAAAACTATAAATGGAAAGATCGAGTTGAGTTCAAAGAGATCTACTGTCAAACAGATTCTTTGATGAACAAGTGTTATTCATTAGTAGCGTCAAATGCTAACTATGATACTTTGTTTGCAAAGTATAATCAAAGAACCGGATATGATAACACTCCCGGTTATCACGGTTTAGTAAATATTGATATCAATGAATTATCAAAACAATCAAACGAATTGAAGAACTTAGGTGATATTTCCAAACCTTTCCGAATTGATAACGGTTGGTCAATTGTAAAACTAGTTAAACGCGATTCAGCTCGCATAAAAACTTTTGATGAAGCAAAAGCAGAAGCAAGCAGTCAATTACAGGAAAGCGAAAGCAAACGCCTGGAGGATGAATATTTGAATAAGCTTAAAAAAGTTTATAAACCAAAACTATATTATGAAGAACTTAGCAAAGCATTTAAGCAGTAACAATAATTACATAATAATATTTTTTGCTTTTGCATTAACTCAGTATGGTTGTTCTAAAGAAGAAAAACCATCCAAGCATATTGCAAAAGTAAATAAGTCCGTATTAACGGAAGATGATGTAAAATTAGCTTTAACGGAAGAACGTAATAAAGGGATATATAGAGAAGAGTATATCAACAACTGGATACAAACCGAAATTCTATTTCAAGAAGCGGCTGATAAAGGATTATTAGATGACAAAGAATTCAAATCATTGCTGGACCGGACTCAAAAAGAATTAGCTTCCGCCTTATTCATTAGGAAAATAGTGGATGAGAATAGAATCGAACCGACTGAAGACGAAATAAAAAAATATTTTGATAACAATAAAGATGATTTTAAACTGGTTGATGATGCTTACAGATTAAATGAAATTAAATTTAACGATTATAATAAAGCGGTTGAATTCAGAAATTCTTTACTCGAAACCGAATGGAATCGGGCATTAAATCAATATCGTGATGATCAATCAGTAATCGAATTACATCCTCAAAAATTGTTATTAAAATATCAGATCCAACCGACTACATTGCTTCGCGTTATCACAACTTTAGGTGTAAACGAAGTAAGTGTTGTTTTAGAAACGGAACCGATGAAATTCACAGTTGTTCAACTTCTTGAAAAGCTTGGTAAAGATCTTATCCCGCCGCTGGATATGGTTAAGAATGAAGTAAAAGAAAGATTATCAATTGTAAAAAGAAGTCAGTATATAAAAGAGTATATAGATAAATTAATCGCAGATCATAATTTGGAAATTGAGAGGTATTTAGAATGAAGAAAATATTTTTTATCCTGTTGGTAATTGCCGGAGTAATAAATGCACAGCAAGCAATAGATAAAATTGTTGCTGTTGTTGATAATGAAATCATTTTACAATCAGAACTTGATTTCAGAACTAATATGGAAGCTGCCCAAAAGAATCTAAATCCGGCTGATGTTAATTTACGCCGTCAGATTCTAAATGCAATGATAGAAGAAAAACTGCTTTTTGCTCAGGCAGAACTTGATTCGATAACTGTTACTGATGATCAAGTGAAACAGCGCCTTGAAGACCAGATGAATTATTTTATTCAGCAATATGGCTCGCGTGATCGGCTTGAACAAATTTACGGTATGCCGTATGAAAAAATAAAACGATCACTCCAAGATGATACTCGTAAAGGATTAATGTCTTATATGCTTCAGCAGAAGAAATTCGGCCAACTTGATGCTACAAGAAAAGAAGTTGAAGATTTTTTTGAAACTTTCCGTGATTCATTGCCGGATGTTCAGGAGAAATTTGTTATACAGCATGTCTTCCAAAATCCTAAAACAGGAGAACGTATAAAAAAGAAAGCAAAAGATTTTGCTATATCCTTGTTGGATTCACTTAAGCAAGGCGCTGATTTTGCTGCACTTGCAAAAAAATATTCTAATGATACCGGCAACGCATCGCAAGGCGGCGATCTTGGTTCCGTTAAAAGAGGAGCGTTGGTGACTGAGTTTGAAGCGGCTGCATTTGCATTAGCTCCAAATCAAATTTCCGGTGTAGTAGAAACTGTTTTTGGCTTTCATATAATTCAACTTTTAGAAAGACGCGGCGAATCAATCCATTGCAGACATATTCTTATTAAAGTTAAGAGTGATGAAGAATCTGATCTAAAGGCAATTGAGTTTTTAACAGATTTAAGAGATAGTATTGTTCGTGGTAAAAATAATATAGAATACTATGCACGGCAGTATAGTGATGATAAAGAATCTGCTAAGTTCGGTGGAGAGCTTGGAACGTTTGAGACGAGCCAGCTTGACAAATCTCTTCTTGATGTTATTTATAAATTAAAGGAAGGCGAGGTAAGTTTTCCAAAACGACTTGAAGTAGATAGAAATGTTTACGGTTATCATATTGTTAAATTGAAAAAAAGAATTCCGGCTCATAAAGCAGACTTAAATATTGACTATCCGGAAATAAAACGAATTGCTGAGTATTACAAGAAACAAAAA
This sequence comes from Melioribacteraceae bacterium, assembly GCA_041658245.1. Taxonomy (GTDB): domain Bacteria; phylum Bacteroidota; class Ignavibacteria; order Ignavibacteriales; family Melioribacteraceae; genus Fen-1258. The sequence continues at coordinate 11,764 of JBBAAM010000007.1, read as the reverse complement.
TTGTATGCAAAGTGGATGGATGAATTAAAAAATAAAATTTATTGGGATGTTAAATTATAGAAACAAAGATATTTTCATTAAATAAAGTATAATCATAGGAAAAATATTGTTAGATCAAAAAAACACAAATGATGTACAGACTGTTGAGCAATTAGCTCATTCAGTAAAACAAATCAAACAGGAGATTGCAAAAGTAATTATTGGTCAGGATCAAGTTGTTAATGATCTTCTTATTAGTCTTCTATCTAGAGGTCACTGTCTGCTTGTAGGTGTTCCCGGTCTCGCGAAAACTTTATTGATTAAAACACTTTCGGAAGTTCTCGATCTTAAATTCAGCCGAATTCAGTTTACACCGGATTTAATGCCCAGCGATATAACAGGCACAGAAATTATTGATGAAGATCCCGTTACTAAGAAACGTATATTCAGATTTATTCAGGGTCCTGTTTTTGCTAATATTATTTTAGCTGATGAGATCAACCGAACTCCGCCAAAAACTCAAAGCGCTCTTCTTGAAGCAATGCAGGAACACAAAGTAACTGCCGCAGGTGTAACACGAACACTTGATGAACCGTTCTTTGTACTAGCTACACAAAATCCTATCGAGCAGGAAGGAACTTATCCTTTACCGGAAGCTCAACTTGATCGTTTCATGTTCAATTTGTGGTTAGATTATCCAAGCTTTAAGGAAGAAGTAGAAATTATTAAATCAACAACCAGTGATTACAAACCAGAATTAAAAAAAGTACTCAGTTCAGGTGAGCTGATCAATTTTCAAAATTTAATTAAAAGAGTTCCGGTTGCTGAAAACGTAATTGAATTTGCTGTTAATTTTGTGAACAACACACGGCCCACAACAAAAAACCAACATAGTTTTATAAAAGAACACGTTGCTTGGGGCGCCGGTCCGCGCGCTTCTCAATATTTGATATTAGCAGCTAAAACGAAAGCAGTTATTGAAGGACGATTTACACCGGCGATTGATGATGTTAAATCGTTTTTAATCCCGGTTCTTCGTCACCGTATTATTCCAAACTTCTCAGCAGAAGCAGAAGGTATTAATTCGGTTGAGATAATAAAAAAGTTAATCTAAGAAAGAAAAACAATGAACAGCATTATACATTTTGAAATACGAATAAAAGGTTCGAACCGATAAGTGTTTTTTTGTTTACTACCTCAATTGATTTTCATAGATTTTGTCTGACACATTTGTAATAAATTTTAACTACATAATTTATTTATGGAAATATTTGATAATAAATATCATAAAATAATTCACGGCAATGCAATTGATGCACTTGCGAGTGAAATCAAAGATTCTTCTGTTGATTTAATTTTTATTGATCCGCCATATAACATTGGTAAGAATTTCAATGGGCATAAAGATAAATGGGAAAATGATTCAGACTACTTAGAGTGGTCATATACTTGGTTACAGCTTTGCATCAAAAAACTAAAACCAAGTGGAAGTTTATATGTAATGACTTCTACACAATTTATGCCTTACTTTGATATTTTCTTAAGAGATAAGTTACATATTCTTTCTCGAATTGTTTGGTATTATGATAGCTCTGGTGTTCAAGCAAAAAATTATTACGGCTCGCTCTATGAACCAATTTTATTTTGTGTTAAGGATAAAAATAATTACACTTTTAATATTGATGAAATTCTGGTTGATGCAAGAACCGGTGCTGAACGTAAGCTGATTGATTACCGGAAAAACCCACCACAAGTTTATAATTCAAAAAAAGTACCCGGTAATGTTTGGGAATTTCCGCGTGTACGTTATAGAATGGATGAGTATGAAAACCACCCTACACAAAAGCCAATCGCACTATTGGAGAGAATAATCAAAGCAAGTTCCAATCCTGGCGATACAGTATTAGATCCTTTCGCAGGAAGTTTTACAACTGCATATGTAGCACAGCAACTTGGTCGTAAATCAATTTCTATCGAGCTGCAAGAAGACTATATCAAGATTGGGTTGAGGAGATTAAAGCTATCGGATGAATACAAAGGTGAGAAGCTGATTAAAGAATTAAAAACTTATGAAGAAATAAAAATAAATAAAGAACAATTATGAAGAAGGATAATACTATGAACCGCATTATACATTTTGAAATACTCGCGAACGATATCCTCCTTTACTGCAAATATGTTGAAGGAACATTATTCGGTTTAATGCGAGAAGATGCTAATGCGAAGTAAGTTTCTTTTTTATACTCAAATATTTTTTCTCTCCATTGGTTTAATTTCGCTCAATTCTTGTAAGAGTGAAGAACAAAAAATTAAGAACGAAGAACTAAAACCAAATCAATTTGGACTAAGTGTTGCAAACCTTATTGAAGTACGAGATACAATAGATGCAGATCAAACTCTTTCAGATATTTTGATCCCTCATGGAGTAACTCAGCAAAAAATCAATCAAATAGAAAAAGCGGCTCGCGATATATTTCCGCTTCGCAAATTTAGAGCCGATGACGAATTGTATGTTTATGCAAAGTGGGATTCTGTAGAAACAGTTAAATATTTTGTTTATGTGCAGGATCCGGTGAACTATGTTGTTTTTGATATTGGCGACTCTGTTAATATTTACAAAAAACAAAAACCGGTTACGATTAGAGAAAGAACAGTCTCAGGAGTGATCAGTAATTCTTTATATCAAACACTCCAAGAAAAAAATATTGAATTACAAGTTGCTGCACGACTGGAAGATATTTATGCATGGCAGATTGATTTCTTTAGAATTCAACCTACAGACAGTTTCAAAGTTATTTACGAGCAAATACTTGTTGACGGAGAATCCGTTGGTGTTGGAAAAATCCGTGCTGCAAATTTCTTTTCCAATAAGGAAAATCATTTCGCTTTTTACTTTGATAAAGAAAAAGGCGAAAGCTATTTCGATGAAAAAGGGAATAGTCTTAAAAGATTATTCTTGAAGGCGCCACTGAAATACAGCAGAATTAGTTCGCGTTATTCCATGAACCGTTATCATCCAATACTTCATAGAGCAAAAGCACACCTTGGAACAGATTACGCCGCTCCTACTGGAACACCGATTATGACAGTCGGCAACGGAGTTGTTATTGAAGCAAGTTATACAAGCGATAATGGAAATTATATCAAAGTTAAACACAACGCTACTTACACAACCCAATATTTACACATGTCGCGTTTTGCAAAAGGAATTCACCGCGGAGTTTCAGTTTCTCAAGGTCAAGTTATTGGTTATGTCGGAAGCACCGGGCTAGCAAACGGTCCGCATGTATGTTTTCGTTTTTGGAAAAACGGAAGACAGGTAAATCCATTAAGAGAAAAATATCAATCATCCGGTCCGGTTGGTAAAAAATACAAACAAGAATATGATGTAGTCAAAAATGATTGGATGAAAAAACTAATATCAACCGAAAATAACTTTTCAGGTATTGCCATTCAACCGAAAACAAAAAGCTGAAAGCTGATAACTGACTGCCGAAATCTGCTCTGCATCTTCTTGCATCATTATGAATAATTATTCATTTATCAATTTGTTAAAATTTACCTCTCAACCCTTCTGATTAATTTTTTTTAATCTCACATCAAAATCATTGCATTGAAAAAATTAGTTTCATAGTTTTGCAACACTTTATAAATTGAAGGAAGTAAAATGAAAACAGAATGCCCGGTATGCGGAGTGCAGATCGAATTAGCTTCTGATGCAGTTCAAGGTGAGTTAATTGAGTGCCCCGATTGCGGAACTGAACTGGAGGTCGTATCTGTCAATCCTCCTCAAGTAAAAGAAGCTCCTCAAGAAGAAGAAGACTGGGGTGAGTAAGTTGATCTGGGTATTAGATTCAACTTTGCGTGAAGGTGAACAAACTCCGGGTGTTTATTTTGATAAACATATAAAACTTGCGATTGCAAGCCTGCTGGAGGAAATTGGTATTGATATTATCGAATCAGGTCACCCGATGGTTACACCGGAGATTCATGCCGCTGTAAAATCAATTGCACAAAAAGGATACAAAGCAATAGTTGGTGCTCACTCACGTTCACTTCAGGGCGATGTTGATCTTGCTCTTGAATGCGGTGTTGGATTCCTTGGAATTTTTTATTGTGTCTCTGATGAACGCTTAAGTACTGTGTTTAAAAAAGATCTTGATTCTGCCATCAAACAAATTACTGATGTTATCAAATATGCAAAATCACAGAAACCGGATTTATTAATTCGTTACACTCCTGAGGACACGGTTCGTTCTCAATTTGAAAATGTTGTTAAAGCTGCCGCTGCTGCTGTTGAAGCCGGTGCAGATATTATTAGTGTTGCTGATACAACAGGTTATATGGTTCCAGGCACTTCTAGAAGTATGTATGATTATATATCACGATTGATTCAAGAATTAGACAAATTAAATTTACATCCAAGAATTGCTGTACATTGCCATAACGATCGCGGTTTAGCTCTTGCTAATGCATTAGATGCGTATCGAGCCGGTGCAAGTATAATTGATGCAGCAGCTTTAGGTTTGGGCGAAAGAGCAGGTATAGTTGATCTTGCTTCGCTTTTAGTTGTGTTAAATGTAGATTATAATGAAACAAGATGGAATCTTTCAAAACTAGTTGAACTTTACGATTTAGTTAGTAAACACTCCGGGATTCCAATTCCAGCAAACTTTCCGGTCACTGGGAAAAATGCTTTCACGCATTGTGCAGGCGTTCATACACATGCGGCTTCAATCAATCCAATGCACTATGAAAGTTTGAATCCGGAAATTCTTGGACGGTCAAGAAATTTTTCGCTTGATCATATGTCCGGTATAGCTTCTTTGAGGTATGCATTAAAAATGATTGATGAAAACTCATTAGATGAACCGCATCAAATGGATGTTCTTAAAGAAGTAAAATCAGTTGGTCAGCGCGGTCGTACTGTTGATCTTGCAGAACTTAAACATATCGTTGATGCAGTTAAACATCACAAGACATTCAATAGCTGAGATAATTTTCTCGGTTCTGCCTTTTTAAAATATTTTGAATTAGGAGAGTAAAAATGAAAATCGGGATGCTTCATTCGTTGATTAGAAAAGATGAAAAATTTCTTATTGATGAATTCAATAAAGTAAAAGGACTTGAATTAGTAATGATAGATGATCGTGAAATTAAATTTAATATCGGAAAAGATAAATTTGATCTTGATGTTGTTGTTGAACGATGTATCAACCACTCAAGAGCATTGCATGGATTGAAATTATTTGAATCAGCCGGAATTAAATGCGTTAACACATATAGTATAGCAACCATTTGCGGCGATAAACTTTTAACTTCATGTGCATTAGCTGACCATAAAGTACCACAGCCGGAGGTGAGAGTAGCATTCACAGAAGAATCTGCTCTTAAAACAATTGAAGAGATGGGTTACCCCGTAGTTCTAAAACCTGCTGTAGGTTCTTGGGGAAGATTGCTTTCAAAAGTAAATGACCGTGATTCCGCAGAAGCAATCTTGGAACATAAAGCAGTTCTTGGTTCATATCATCATTCGATCTTTTACATACAAAAGTATGTTGAGAAAAAAGGAAAAGATATCCGTTCATTTGTTGTAGGTGATAAATGTATTGCCGCTATTTACAGAACTTCTCCTCACTGGATTACAAACACAGCACGAGGCGGTGTCGCAACTAATTGTCCCGTTACAGATGAATTAAATGATATCTCAATTCGAGCAGCAAAAGCTGTAGGAGGAGGAATTGTTGCAATAGATGTTTTTGAAACTGCACAAGGATTGATGGTTAACGAAGTGAACTATACAATGGAATATAAAAACAGTATCACAACAACCGGAGTAAACATTCCACAGAAAATGGTTGAATATATTTTACAAGTTGCTGAAGGTAGAAAATGAAATTAAAAGTTTCGATCATTGGCGCTTCCGGTTATACAGGTGGAGAGTTACTAAGACTTTTACTATTTCATCCTAATGTTGAAGTAAATCAAGTTACATCTGAAAGCTATACCGGAAAATTTGTTTACAAGATCCATCCAAACTTACGTAAAACTACAATGCTTAAATTCACTTCGGCAAACGAGATGCAGCCGTGCGATCTATTATTCTTATGTTTGCCTCATAACAGATCCCAAAATAAAATTGATGAATATAAAAATTTAGCGCCAAAAATTATTGATCTCAGTGCCGACTTTCGCTTAAAAGATGCTAACGAATATGAAAAATGGTACGGACATAAACATGCCCGTCCCGATTTACTGAACGAATTTGTTTATGGTATTCCCGAGCTTCACCGCGAAGAGATGAAAAAAGCAAATTATATTTCGAGTGCAGGATGTAATGCTACAGCAAGCATACTTGGTTTATATCCGCTTTATAAAAATAATTTAGTTGAATTAGATAGAACTGTAATCGAAGTTAAAGTAGGATCAAGTGAAGGGGGTAATAAAGGAAACGAAGGATCGCATCATCCGGAAAGGGCTAATGTTGTACGTTCTTATCAGCCGACTCAGCACCGTCATACGGCCGAGATGCTTCAAGAGCTTTCATTCGGACAAAAACTTACAATTCACTTTTCTGCAACTGCGATAGATATGGTTCGCGGGCTGCTTGCTACTTGTCATGTTTTTTTGAAAAACGATCTTCAAGAAAAAGATATTTGGAAAGTTTACCGCGATGCATACGGTAATGAGCCGTTCATTAGGATTGTTAAAGAGAGTGAAGGTATTTACCGTTATCCAGAACCGAAATTATTGATCGGCACAAATTATTGCGATATTGGATTTAAGAAAGATGAGTTTTCTAATCGCCTTGTTGTTATAAGTGCGATTGATAATTTAATGAAAGGCGCTGCAGGACAGGCGCTTCAAGCATTTAATTTAATGAATGGTTTTGATGAACGAACCGGATTAGAATTTCCGGGGCTTCATCCTATCTAAAAATCTTACTCTTAATCATAATCTTACTCTTACTCAACAGAGATTAAGATTATGAGTAAGAGCATGAGCAAGATTTGAAATATGTGCAGATTACTTTACGTTAATTCAAAAAATAGATTTTCATGTGCAGAGTATCTTAACAAGTTTGCAGAGATTTCCAAGAATAGTAAAGAGTTTCAAGGACACGGCTGGGGGTGTGCATATTTTCAAAATGGAAAATGGAATTATTATAAAAATGTAAAACCGATTTGGGAAGATGATCTTTCGCAATTCAGTGAATCAAACCGCTTGATTGCACATGCCAGAAGTGCATTCAAAGATGAAGGTATAGTTGTCGAAAATAATATGCCGTTCTATAATGACAAGTATATTTTTATTTTTAACGGCGAACTTAGAGGCGTAAAAATAAAGGAAGAAGGGAAGATCGGTGCGGAAAAAATTTTCAATTATATAAAAAGATTTGATAAAGGTAACATCAAAGACGCTTTAAGCAAAGGGGCAGAGATCATAAAAAATAAATCTAATTATATCCGTGCTATGAATATAATTCTGACAGACGAGAGATCAGCTTATGTCTATTCCCATTTCAACGAAGATGACGACTACTTTACAATGAAGCTTAAAAAAAATGATAACATGTTAATTGTCTGTTCAGAAAAATTATCAGATGAAAATGATTGGGTACCGATTCAAAATAATTCATTAACGGAGATTCAATGCTATTAATTAAGATTGGCGGAGGGAAAGAAATAAACCTAAACGGAATCATTTCCGACCTTGCAGCACTTAGAGAAAAATTTATTATTGTTCACGGTGCAAATGCATTAAGAGACGAGCTTGCACAGAAATTAAATATTCAGAAAAAAGTGGTAACGTCATTATCTGGTTACGATTCTGTTTTTAGTGACGAGAATACAATTGATCTTGCTATGATGGCTTATGCCGGATTGAAGAATAAAAGAATTGTCGAATTATTTCAACAGAATGGAGTTAATGCAGTTGGTCTTTCCGGCCTAGATGGAAAAGTTATACAAGGCAAACGGAACAGCGGAATTAAAGTCCGAGAAGGCGGAAAAACATTATTGCTAAGAGATTTTTCCGGTAAACCGAAGACGATAAATAAGCAACTCTTAGATTTGTTATTAGATAACGGTTACACTCCTGTTCTTAGCGTTCCGTTGATAGATGAAAATAATTTCGCAATCAATTCAGAGAACGATGATATCATTGCTTTGCTTCAAAATGAATATAAAGCTGAAAAAATAATATCACTGATTGAAGCGCCTGGATTTTTATTAGACAAAAACGATCCTTCATCACTTATCTCTAACATTTCAAAAGCTGAATTAGGAGAAATGGAACAAAAAGTTGAAGGAAGAATGAAAAGAAAAATTCTTGCTCTAAGAAAATTGTTCGAGTCGGGAGATACAACTGTTATTCTTTCAGACGGCAGAACTGAAAATCCAATTAAAGATGCTCTAAATGGAAAAGGAACTACAATACAATGAAAGATTACAAAGCAATCACCCAGCAATATGAAATTGATGTTTATCCTCGCCGCGATGTTGTACTAGTTAGAGGAAAAGGAGCGCGCGTATGGGATGATCAAGGTAATGAATATATTGACATGGCGGCTGGAATTAGTGTAGCAAATGTCGGACATGCTAATGATAAAGTTGTCGAAGCTATTTCCAAACAAGCGGCAACTCTTATTACTTGTCCTAATACTTTTTACAATGATACTAAAGCAATCTTTTTAGAAAAACTTTTCAGCATAGTGCCCAAGAATTTAACTAAAGCATTCCTAACGAACAGCGGAACCGAAGCGATTGAAGCAGCAATAAAGTTTGCACGGTTGAATACCAAGAAAACAAAATTCATTGCAGCAATGAAAGGTTTTCACGGCAGAACAATGGGTGCGTTAAGCGCTACTTATAAAAAAGAGTACCGCGAAGGATTTGAACCGCTTGTGCCGGGTTTCTCTTTCGTTCCTTTCAACAATTTTGAAAAACTTGCAGAAGCGGTTGATGATGATACAGCAGGAATCATTCTTGAACCGATCCAGGGTGAGGGCGGAATAAATATCGGCAACAAGGAATATTTTCGGAAAATCCGGCAATTATGCAATGAAAAAAATATTCTTCTGATTATTGATGAGATACAAACCGGATTCTGCAGAACCGGAAAAATGTTTGCCATCGAGTATCTTGGAATCGAAGCAGATATGATGACGCTTGCAAAATCAATCGCCGGCGGATTTCCGATGGGTGCGTTACTTTGTTCTGATAAAATAACAGTTGAAAAAAGCAAGCACGGTTCAACCTTTGGCGGCAATCCTCTTGCGTGTGCTGCGGGAATAGCTTCAATTGATTTCATGCTTGAAAATAAATTGTGGGAACAAGCTGAGGCAAAAGGAAAATATTTCAAAGAGAAATTAGAAAAACATCAGCTCTCAAAAATCCGTGAGATTAGAATTGTCGGATTAATGATCGGCATAGAATTAAAAGATAAATCTCAACCGGTAATACTAGAATTACTTAAGCATAAAATACTTTCTTTACCTGCCGGGACTACTGTATTACGTATGCTACCGCCGTTGGTAATTAGTTATGAGGATTTGGATACTGTTATTGAAAAATTAGTTGATGTTCTATCCTGAGTGAAGAGTGTAGAGTGAAGAGTATTTAATCATTTTACTCTACACTCATCATTCTACACTCTAAGTTCCGTTTTGCTTTCTAACCTCAATTCGTTTATTTTTCCCGTGCAAAAAAATGAATGTTTTTTATGATTCTTGATTACATACCGATAATTCTAGTATTAATTGTAGCCGCTGCTTTTGGCGGAATTGTTGTTTTTTCTTCAACACTTTTTGGACCTCAGCGACCGACAAAAATAAAAACAATGACTTATGAAAGCGGTAAAGATCCTGTCGGTTCAACTCACGAAAGAATCTCGATTAAGTATTATCTCGTTACAATGATGTTCATCATCTTTGATATCGAAGTAATTTATGTTTATCCATGGGCGGTAGAATTCAAAAAACTTTTCTCCGTTCATGGAATTTTTGCATTTATACCGATGTTTATATTTTTAATAGTACTTGAATTAGGATTTCTTTATGTCTATATGAAAGGCGGATTGAAATGGGATTAGAAGCTGTACTTCAAAAAGATGGATTTTTAACAACAACAATAGATGCAATTGTTGCATGGTCTCGCAAGAGTTCCGTTTGGCCGATGCCGATGGGAATTTCCTGCTGTGCAATTGAAATGATCGCTGCCGCAGATCCTAAATATGATATTGCAAGATTTGGTTCCGAAGTAATGCGATTTACTCCGCGCCAGTGCGATCTTATGATTGTTGCCGGAACTGTTACATATAAAATGGCTCAAGTCGTTAGAAGAATTTACGATCAAATGCCGGAACCCAAGTGGGTTATTGCAATGGGTGCTTGTACTTCATCGGGCGGAATGTACCGTTCATATAGTGTTGTGCAAGGGATAGATCAATTTCTTCCTGTTGATGTTTATACCGCCGGTTGCCCTCCGCGTCCGGAAAATTTATTAAATGCATTAATGACAATTCAAGAAAAAATTGGGAAAACCAGAGCACGCGATTTTCAGAACAGATCACTTGCTGAACTTGAACACTCTCCAAACTGATTAATGAATACCAAAGAACTAATTGTTGAAAAAGTAAAAGAAAAATTCGGCGAATCTGTAGAAGAAATTTCAGATTTTAGAGACGACCTTTGTATTACAATTAAGAAAGATCAAATTGTTAATCTTGGAAAATTTTTGAAAGAGGATCCCGATCTTCAATTCATTATGTGCAAAGATGTAACTGCGATTGATTGGGCAACCCGCAAAAAAAGATTTACAACAGTTTACCACATTTATTCTTTCAGATTAAATTATACATTAAGACTAAAATCGAATATTGATGACGATCCTCCAACTATAGAAACTGTTTCATCTGTTTGGCAAAGTGCAAATTGGTACGAACGCGAAACATGGGATATGTATGGAATTAAATTTGTAAATCACCCCGATCTTAGAAGAATGTATATGCCGGAAGGATTTGAATACCACCCATTGAAAAAAGATTTTCCGGTTCTTGGAATTCCCGGCTCATTACCTCTTCCAAATAAAGCAGATTAAGATGGATAGAATTAAACAGATATATAACGACGAAAAACTTCTTAAGAAACTTCAAGAAGATCAAAACCTCACTATCGAAGATGTTCTTGAAAACGAAATGGTTATCAATATGGGTCCGCAGCACCCGGCTACTCACGGTGTGCTTCGTCTTGTATTGCGTCTTGATGGTGAAACAGTTGTTGGAATTGTACCTGAGCTTGGTTACCTGCATCGCGGTTACGAAAAGATGGCAGAGAACATGAGCTACATCGAATTTATTCCGCATACAGACCGTCTTGATTATACAGGAACAATGTGTAATAATGTTGGCTATGTTCTTGCGGTAGAAAAACTTGCCGGAATTGAAGCACCAAAGCGTGCACAATATATTCGCATGATCGTTTCGGAACTTTCCAGAATTGCCGCACACTTGGTTGCCATCGGTACTTTTGCTATGGATGTTGGTGCTGTTACTATGGTGATGTGGACATTCCGTGAACGTGAAAAGATTAATAGTATTTTCGATAGAATTGCCGGTGCGAGATTCACTACAAGTTATACACGCATTGGTGGTGTTGCTTCCGATATTGATGATCAGTCAATTGCAGAGATTATTCAGTTTTTAGCCGAATTAGAACCAGCATTGGTCGAGATGGATAAGTTGTTGCTCTCTAATAGAATTTTTATTCAACGGCTTGAAGGTATCG
>JBBAAM010000006.1:0-101376 GCA_041658245.1 Melioribacteraceae bacterium | reverse complement strand
AAGCAATGAAGATGGAGAATGAAATACGATCTCCCGCCAATGGAATAGTAAAAGAGATACTCTTTAAGGAAGGACAATCGGTAGAAAAGAATTCAATTATTCTGACATTTGAATAAGAAATCCTGTTTGCTTTTAGAATACAATTACTTATATTTTCTAAGAAATTAATTCAATCAAGAGGAGGATGTGTGAAGAAATTACTTACTTTATTATTAGTATGCAGTATTTTTGCTGGCAGCACTTATGCCGGTGGTTTTCAAACTGGAACTCAAAATGCCAGGGCAATGGGTATGGGCAATTCATTTGTAGGAATGGCATTAGATGCTTCATCAATTTATTATAACCCTGCAGGTTTAACAAATATAAAAGGGTTTAATTTAGTTTTTGGAACAACATTAATAATGCCTACCGTTGATTTTACCGGACCAAGTCCTCTAACTACTAAAACCACAACTGTAGCAAGAACCTTTACTCCTATTAATTTTTATGGGGCATATACTTTGGATGATAGTTGGACAGTTGGTATAGGTGTATTTAACCCATTCGGTCTTGGTTCTGAATGGCCCGATGGATGGATAGGAAAAAGTTTAGCCGTTAAAACCGAATTAAGAACTTTTTATTTTAATCCAACAGTAGCATACAAAGTAAATGAATATTTTTCAATTGGTGCTGGATTTTCTTATGTAATTTCTGACGTAACCTTTTTACAAGCATTTGATGTTCCAGCAATCCCTCTTGCACCTGGAGTTAGTTTGCCTGCTGTGCAAAATGCTAAGGTAACTTTAGATGGTAAAGGTGACCCTGGATTTACGTTTAATTTTGGATTTTTATTTAAACCGAACGACGTAGTTTCTTTCGGATTTTCATACCGACATTCAGTTGAACTTAATTTTTCCGGAGATTTAACATTTACAGATTTACCGGCAAAACCAACCGGCTTCCCAATCGGTCACTCTAATTTATTCCCTGATGGAAAAGGTAAAGCAACATTAACAATGCCATATGATCTTCGTGCAGGAGTTTCATTGAATGCAACTAAAGATTTTACCATTAATGCAGATCTAATGTTCGTTGGCTGGGAAAGTTATAAAAATCTAATTGTAGATTTTGATAAAAATACCAGTGTTTGGAAAGACTTAATTAGTCCAAAACAATGGGAAAATACTTTTGGATTTAAGTTTGGTGGTGAATATAGAATAAAAAACTTAGCATTACGCGCAGGTTATGTTTTTGATGGTTCACCAATCCCGTCAAAATATATGGACCCATCCTTACCTGGTGCTAATAGAAATGAAATTACACTTGGTGTTGGTTATCAGTTTACGCCTAATATTCGTGCTGATGCTGCATACCAATTTATTGCATTTAGTAATACTATTAGTGACTCTAAAATTCCTTTTAATGGAAAATATGAGAACTCAACAAATCTATTCGGGTTTAATTTAGCATTTAATTTTTAATAGCATTCGTTTATTAATAATTAATCCCGCTTGTTAAAAAACAAGCGGGATTTTTTTTATAACATCTATTAAAAAAATTAAATATACTGTATCAACAATTATTCATTCAAAAGAGTTTTAATATGTTAAAGCTTTTTTCAATATTAATATCTATTTCAATTGTTTTATTTATTGGATGCTCAACTTCAGAAGAAACTACTAAACAGACTGAGAAGAAAGAACCGGATGTTTATATTTTCGATGACGTACAAAAAGATGCAGTTAATATTAATGATACTACTAAAGCGGTTCCATCTGTTCAAGAAGTAAAAGTTGAACCTGTGAAAACAGAACCGGTAAAAACCGAGCAGACAGTTAGTGTGAAGAAATTTATTATCCAATTAGGGGCATTTACATCTCAAGAAAGAGCACAAGCATTCATTAATGAGAATAAAAGTAAAACTGGATTAGCGATGAGTATCATTTACCGAGAACAGATAAAACTATTTGCAGTTCAACTTCCGCCATTTGCAACTCGTGAAGAAGCAGAAAAGACACGCAACGGCCTTTGGCAAACACCTTCATTTAAAGATGCTTTTATAATATCAATCGAACAATAGATGGATCCGGTTTTACAAAATATTTTAGTAACAATTGGTGGATTAATCTACGTCTTCGGAATTGTTGCTATAATGGATTTTGCAGTTAAGAAAGGATTCCCGCAGGATTTATCACGCAAAGTCGTTCATATCGCGGCAGGATCATGGTTGATCTTTTGGCCTTTGTATAATCCCGAACATTGGACTAAATATTTAAATATTACACCGGCATTAATCTGGACTATTTTACTTCTCATAAAAGGATTTACAGCTAAACCCGATGACCAAGCTGTTAAAACTATGACAAGAACAGGCGATAGAAGAGAACTTCTAAAAGGTCCATTATATTTTACATTAGTTATGAATATTATGGGAACAGTATTCTTTTATTCACCGGGTGCACTTTTATCTATGGGTTTTCTTGGATGGGGCGATGGATTAGCACTGGTTTTCGGCAAAAGGTTTGGCAAACATAAGTATCATATATTTTCCGATAAAACCGTAGAAGGAAGCATTGCTTTCTTTTTCTTCGGATTTATCGGTGCTTTGTTTTTTAATTTACTATTCTTCGGACAAATCAATATATTATTATTAATTACAGCGCAGTTGTAACTTCAGTAATAGAAGGATTTAGCCCAAAGGATATTGATAATATTTTAATTCCTTTATCATCAATGATTGTCTATTATCTCTTTTTGTGATAAATTAATCATGTAAATCATTTAATAACTAAAATAAGGGGGCGTAATGGCTTTCTCTTTAAACAAAGTAATGTTAATTGGTAATCTTGGTAATGATGCTGAAACCAGATTTACCACAAATAACTTATCAGTTACATCTTTTTCAGTTGCTACATCAAATAGCTATAAAGGAAAAGACGGTAACTGGGTGAATGAAACAACTTGGCATAATGTAGTTTCTTTCAATCTTCCGGATTTTTATAAAGAATCCTTAAAGAAGGGAAAGAAATTTTATGTTGAAGGTCGAATTCAAAAAAGAGATTACACAGATAAAGAAGGTGTTAAACGATATGTTACTGAAGTTATCTCGGAAAAACTTATACCTCTTGAAGGTCGGGAAGCAGGCGGAGGAGAGAGTTCTGGAGATAAATCCGGATTTTCAGGTGCTGAGCCGGATACAGCTTCACAAAGTGTTGATGATGATCTTCCATTTTAATGGGTATTTTGAACAAGTAAGGATACAATATTAGTTGGAATTTGGCTGGTCTATAAAAATTTTTCTTTTATTAATTTGTTTTGTTCTTTCGGCTTTTTTTTCCGGCTCTGAAGTTGCATTATTTTCTTTCGATAAAAAGAAAACACGTGAGTTTAAGAAGCAGCATAAGATAATCGGCAGTTATCTTCAATCGTTGCTGGAAAATCCGCGCCGGCTTCTTGTAACTATTCTTATTGGGAGTACAATAGCTAATGTAGCAGCTTCGATCATAGCGGTAATGCTTGCACTCGAAGCTGCTCTAATATTTAATATTACTGTTGAATTAGCTTTACTAATTCAAATTCCTCTTTTAACAATTCTTATTCTCTTTTTAGGTGAAATTACTCCTAAGTTATGGGCTAATAAATATCCTTCTCAATTTATACGTGTTGCTGCATTGCCGTTGTATTGGTTGGGAATCATATTATACCCTATATCAAAAATCCTTACTGATCTTCTAAGATTGCTTTCTTCCAAGATGAACTTTGATAGAACAAAAACTGCTCTGCATGGAACTGATATTAAAGATCTTGCTGATCTAAGTATTGAAAGCGGAACAATTGAAGAAGGTGAGCATGAACTGATCCACGGAATTGTTTCATTTAAAACTGTAACGGCTAGAGAAGTAATGACTCCGCGTGTGGATATAATAGCAGTTTCTCTTAATACTGATTTTGATGAGATGATGAAGATTATTAACGATTCCGGTCATAGTAGAATCCCGTTGTACCAAGATAGTTTAGACAAAGTAATTGGAATAATTTATGCGAAAGATCTGCTGCCGTTTTTAAGTAATCCTGAAATTCGTAAATCACTTTCTCTTAAAAATATTGCAAGAGAAGCAATGTTTGTTCCTGAAACAAAACTTATTAATCTTCTTCTACATGACTTCCAGGAAAAGAATATGCATCTCGGTATCGTTGTTGATGAATATGGTGGCACATCAGGTTTGATTTCTCTTGAAGATATTCTCGAAGAAATTGTTGGCGAGATTAGAGATGAATATGACCGTGAAGAAAATGAGATCGTGAAATTGAATGAAAATAGTTTTATGATCTTAGGCAAGGTCTCAATTGATGAACTGAATGAATTACTGGATCAAGATTTTTCATCTGAGAATGACGACTATGATACAGTCGGCGGTTTTATTTTCAATCAAGCCGGTATAATTCCACAGCAGGGGTTTCACTTAATCCACAATAACTATAAATTTACCGTTAAAGAAGTTGTCAATAAACGTGTAAACAAAGTTCTTGTTGAAAAAGTAAACTAACTTATTTGCTATAAATGAAAAAAGGATGTTTTATTTCTGCTGTTGTTCTGTTTACACTTATTGTAGGGACAGTTGTTTATTTTGTAAAATATAAAAAAGATTTTTTTAAGAACTTTTCAAGAGATAAAATCATTGGTTTGGCTGTTGATGAATTCGACAAGAAATTAAATGATGTGAAAGCATCAGTTTACCGCGATTCAATGAAAATAGCTGTTCATAATTTTTTGGATGAATCAAAAAAATATAATTTTGATTCTGCGATTGTTCGTTTACAAGATGTTATGGATGAAGCCCGTTTCTTGTATCACGATGGGATAGTTGATTCAGCGGATTTTAATCATATAAAACAAATAATAAATAGTTATGAAAGATCAGAGAAAAACAGAAATTAAAGTCGGTATAACAGTCCTACTTGGATTAATTATTTTTTTATGGGTTCTAGGTTGGGCAAAAAATTGGTCGTTTAATTCAAATCGTAAAGAGATCTCCGTTGAGTTTAGTTCTGTTGCTGGACTTGAAGTTAACGATCCGGTAACGGTTAACGGTGTCCGTAAAGGATATGTAAAAGATATAAATATTAATGGAAGCAAAGTTATTACTCTATTAAATCTTCCGTCAGATGTTATGATTAAAGAGGATGCAAAATTTTCTGTTATGATGCTCGATCTTATGGGCGGAAAGAAAATTGAAGTTAACTCCGGCTCATCAATTAATGAATTGGATTATAAAAAACTTCAGCAAGGCAGCTTTGAGGGCGATGTTGCTTCTGCTATGGCAATGCTTGGTTCCGTTCAGAACGATTTGGTAGATGTTATCAAAGAAGTGAAGATTTCAATTACCTCATTAAACAAAGCGATCACAGATGAAAAATTTACTAGTGATCTGAAAACATCAGTAGCAAATCTTTCAAAGTTAACAGATAATCTCAATCGGCTTGTTGTAAATAACAAAGATGAAATTAGTCAATTGCTGAAATCCGGGAATGAGTTAACCAAAAACGTGAACAGTTTCCTGGAAACAAATCGCGATACAATTACGCTGACGATCAATTCAGTCCACGATGTTTTGAAAACATCAAAAGAAATTTTGAGCAAAGTAAATGATTTTATGGATAAGACGGATAAGAATCAAAATAACCTCGGAAAACTTTTGAATGATTCCGGTCTTATGGATGATCTAAAAGCAACAATTCAGCAGGCAAAAGAACTAACAAAAATTATTATCGAACAACTGAAATCAAAAGGTTTCAAGGTTGATGCAGATGTCAGTCTCTTTTAAAAAATCTTTTCTTTACACTCTACTAATTATTTTCTCTTTCAGTTTCTTATTACATGCCGGAAATCCAGTTCGTTCAAAAAAAGGAATGGTTGTTACCGCAAATGATATTGCTACTGAAGTCGGTGTACAAATTCTAAAAAAAGGCGGTAATGCAGTTGATGCTTCAGTCGCAATTGGTTTTGCGCTCGCAGTTACATATCCGAGTGCGGGAAATATCGGCGGCGGTGGATTTATGGTTATTCATCTTGCCTATGGGAAAAATACTACAATTGATTTCCGCGAAACGGCACCGTTAGCCGCACATGAAAAAATGTATTTAGATAGTCTCGGTAATTTTATTCCAGCTCTCAGCCAGGATGGATGGACTTCTTCCGGTGTGCCTGGTACAGTTGCGGGATTAATCTACGCTCTTGATAAATATGGCACGATGAAACTGAAAGATGTTATTCAACCAGCTATTGAATTGGCTGAAAAGGGATTTATTCTAAGCTATAAAAATTACGAAACCACAGAATCTGCATTTGAGAATTTATCTAAAATAGAATCCACAAAAAAGATTTTTACAAAAGATGGAAAGAAATTAGAAGAAGGTGATCTGTTCATTCAAAAAGATCTTGCAAATACTTTACGATTAATTCGTGACGGCGGAAGAGATGTTTTTTATGAAGGCGAGATTGCTAAGAAGTTAGTTGAAGAATCCCGAAGGCATGGCGGATTGTTTATACTGAAAGATTTAGAAGATTATCGAGCTGTTGAAAGAGAACCGGTCGAAGGAACTTACCGCGGATACAAAATAATTTCTATGCCGCCTCCATCATCCGGTGGGATCTGTTTGATCGAAGCACTGAATGCTTTAGAAAATTTTTCGTTTCATAAAAATGAGTGGGGAAGTTCTAAATATATTCACACATTAGTTGAAGTGATGAAGAGAATTTATGCTGATCGTTCCGAACATATGGGCGATGCGGATTTTTATCCCGTACCGGTTGAAGAATTGATTTCGAAAAGTTACGGCAAACAAATAAAGAATGAGATTACGGAAGAAGCTGTTCCTTCGGAAAAAATTAAAGCAGTAAAAATATCTCATCACAGAGAACATGAAGAAACAACTCACTACTCGGTCGCAGATCAATTTGGTAATGCAGTAGCCACTACTTACACACTTAACGACTCTTACGGAAATAAAATTGTTGTTGATGGACTTGGATTTTTGTTGAACAACGAAATGGACGACTTCAGTGCTAAGCCCGGTGTACCGAATCAATATGGTCTAGTTGGAAGTGTAGCCAACTCAATCCAGCCGAAGAAGAGAATGTTAAGTTCGATGACGCCTACTATAATACTGAAGGACGATAAACCTTTTATGGTTATCGGCACTCCCGGCGGTTCTACAATTATTACTTCTGTTCTGCAGACGATCTTAAATGTTTTAGATTTCAATATGAACATTTACGATGCAATAGCCGCTCCTAAAATTCATCATCAATGGCTGCCCGATGAAATTGATTTTGAAAAATTTAGTCTTTCGGATGACGTACAAAAAAATCTTCTTGCACGCGGACATAAACTTGGTAAAGAAAAATCTTTGGGTAGGATGGAGGGAATTATTATAGATCATAGTACAAATACATTTTACGGTGCAACCGATCCTCGCGGTTACGGAAAAGCGGAAGGATGGTAATATGGTACTTGGAATTGGAATTGATATAATTGAGATCGAAAGAATTAAAGAGAGCGTTGATAATTTCGGCGATGCTTTCTTAAAAAAAATTTACACAAAGACAGAACTTGATTACTCACTTTCCCGAAAAAATAAATACCAGCATCTTGCCGCACGCTTTGCCGCAAAGGAAGCAATCTACAAAGCACTCTCAAACGATACCAATACAGCATACAGCTGGCAGGATGTTGAAATCTACAATGAATTAAACGGACTTCCGAAAGTAAAATTTTACGGCGCACTTAAAGATTATCTCAGTCACGGTAAAGAATTGAAAATCTCTATGAGCCATTCCGAACATTACGTTACATGCGTTGCGGTTCTTACATTAACAGTAAAGGATATTACCCAATAGTATTGCCTTTCATTTTCAAAGCAAGTAAGTTATTACAAGAAAATGTAGTCGGAGTGAAACATGAAAACAAATATTAAGCCGGATTCTAAGATTAATGAATTGACTGTTAAGGAATTCAAAGAATTAATCTCCGAATCAATAAGAGAAATTTTGGAAGATATTATTGAAGACAGAGAAGCGTCATCAAGTAAAAATTATATAAGTTCAATAAAAGAGGCGAGAGAAGAATATAAAGCAGGTAATATTTCATCACATGATGATGTTAACAAATATTTACCTTCTAAAATGAAAGGTGTAAAATATCTGGTTGATGAAAACGGTGAGAAAAAAGCAGTAGTAATAGATTTAAAACAGTATAGAAATGTTTGGGAACATTTTTATGATGTAATGATTTCGATTGAAAGAGAGAATGAAGAAACGACTAGCTGGGATACTCTTCAAGCTGAATTAAGAGAAGATGAACGAAAGGGGAAGTGAATATAAAATTGAATTCGTTAGTTCTGCTGCTAAAGAATTTAGAAATTTACCCCTTGCAGTACGGCAGCATCTTGAACCTATAATCAACAAATTAAGTTTGAATCCCCGTCCATTCGGTGTTAAAAAATTAGAAGCCAAGTTTGAATTTTACAGAGTCCGCTCGGGTAACTACAGAATAATTTTTAAGATCAACGATACAGATCGGAAAGTTTTAATAACAAGAATCGGCCATCGAAAAGATATTTACAAATAAATTATTTTTGAGAAAGAAAGGTCCTTGACAAAAGGATAATCTTAACTCATAACACCAATTAGAACGAATATTATTATGAAAATAAAACTAAATAGTATTTATGTAGACGACCAGGACAAAGCTCTAAAGTTTTACACGGAAGTTCTGGGCTTTGTTAAAAAAAATGAAATACCATTCGGCGATTACAAATGGTTAACTGTTGTTTCACCGGATGAACAGGACGGTACTGAGTTAGTTCTTGAACCTAATGCTAATCCAGCTACAAAGACATTTCAAGAGGAAATTTTTAAGCAGGGAATACCGTTGACTGCATTTGTTATTGATGATATTCAATTTGAGTATGAGAGATTGAAAAAGCTTGGTGTAGTATTTCTTATGGAGCCGACAAATATGGGTCCGGTAACTCTTGCTAAGTTCGATGATACTTGCGGTAACCTAATACAGATTTACCAAGTCTGAATAAATAGGGAAGAAGAATTATTTTTTCTTCTTCATTTTGTTCACTGATTCTGTGATAAGTTTCTTCAGTACAACCAGATTAATGTCTTCAAGTTTCTTTATGTACAAACATGATTTACTGGTTTTGTACTTACCTAATTTTTGCATCAAGTCGGGATATTTATCAAATCCAACCATCATGTAGAGTGTGATACTATTTTTGCGGTTTGAAAAACCGGTATAAAACCAATCAAGCTCACGCCCGCTTGTATATTTTAAAAAATAACTGCCGAATCCGACTATTGAAGTTCCCCACATCTTCGGTTCAGACTTAGTTACCTTTTTCATTATATCAGAAATTGTCCGGCAGTCACTCTGGGTTTGTTTATCCGGAATTTTATTTAAGTAAGCTTCAACACTTGCGCCGGTTGCTTTTGTTTTTAGTTCTGCCATACACCACTTTTATTAATTAATATTTATAACGGTTAGGTTGCTTATTCCGAGAACATTTCTTTTAAAATATTCAGAACTTTTATTTGTGTTATTTTATTTAAAGTATCTATTTTTTTAATCAGTCTTGATTTATCAACTGTTCTAATTTGATCTAATACGATTTGACCTTGCTTACCCTCAACTTTACAAGGAACACGTGTTGGATAATTTTTCAGCATTGACGTGAGAGGAGCAATAATTACAGTAGAGATATTATGATTCATTTCGTTTGGAGAAATAATTACACAAGGACGAGTCTTTTTAATTTCACTTCCGACTATTGGGTCTAGATTTACAAAATAAACTTCAAAACGAGAAAACACCTACCACTCCCACTCTTCTTTATCCCACTTTGATTGTTGAGCTAACGTATCTGAATCTAACAAAATGTCATCTTTATTTTTTGTCATTTTCTTAAATGCGGAATCCCATAATTCTCTGTTTTGGGATATTGACTTGATAATTATTTGTCCATCAATGACTTCAAGCTCTACCTCACTTTTAAGACCACTTTCATCAATTAACGATTTTGGAATACGAATACCACGTGAATTACCAATTTTTACAACTTTGGTTTTCATTTACTACCTTGTATTAATTAACGTGGCTACAAAGTAATTACATTAACAAAAACAATCAAGCTTATATAATATTTTTAATCAAGTGAAAACTAACTGTATGGTTTTTCATCCGTCAACCCCATAACAGTATGCAACTCTTTGCCTCAGACGTAACAAACAGAAATGGCTTTTCTTTCGGGGTGAATGATACAGTTTTCATAATAATTATATTAAAAAGGAATTTTCCTTGACAACTGGATAACATCCAAATAACATTATAATTTTCTTAACTTAGTTTGTAACAAATCAATGTAATAACAATTAAAGCTCCTAATACTAAAACGGAATAAAACATAATCATGAACTGATCAGCTAGTTCGTTTTTTTTCTCAAAAGACTGTGGAATTAATAAATCATTATAAAAAACACCGAAAATTTCTTCGTACTTTTTTTTGCAGTATTCTAATCGTGTTCGTGCTAATTTTATTGAACTATTTGTTTCCCATAAAAGCCATGAAGCTAAACCCATAGTAAGTAGTGTAAGAAGAATAGCGAAAATTGTAAATAAACAATATCTAGTACAATTGGAAGACGTTACATTATTTAATTCTAGTAAACGATAAGCCGAATATATTGCTGCATAAACAATTAAACCATAGTTCGTTATTTTCCATTGTTGATTTTTATAAAATCTTATATCCTCAATCGCAGTAGTAAATACAAGATTTACAAATTCAAATTTTTGTGTGTCCATTTAGTTCTCCCTTCAATAATATTTCAAAAAAAAAATAAGAATACTATTCTTTGTAAAGTAATTTACCTTACAAAATAATTAGCAAATAACCAGACACTAGTTATTTCATATCAGCTATTACTGAACTTGAATATTAAGATTTTCCGCTCTTCCCAACCATTCATTTAATTCGTAATGTCTTTTAATACCTTTTATGGAAATTAGTATCCAATCTCCGTCTATATTCTTTTTAAAAGAAGCTTTGCATTCATTAGTACCAGTATATTCTATATAAATAATAGAGCTTGCTTCAGTCTCAGAATATTGAGCCACAGGTTCTATTTTAGTTAACTTTGCTGGAACACGGGCTTTAGTCCAATAATCTGTATAATCTGGCGGATGATGTTCTGTAAAATATTTTTGAATAGCACTTTCTGCGTTTTCTTGAGTAAGCTTAGTTTTTGAGTTACAACTAAAAAAAAGAATTATTATTAAAGTTGATATTAATAATGTAATAAGATTTTTCATACTCTTCTCCATTATTGTTGTGTTAAAACTATTAATTATAATGTATAAAAATTTGAGTGGAATAGAGTAGATTATAAAACATTTATGTTATTCCCTTAAGCCGACTTTAAATTAGCATAAAAACCAAATCATTCAAACAATTATTTTATCGTAAAGACGTTCCACTGGAAAGTCTCATGGACAAATAATTTCACCCCATATTTACCCCACATTACATAACATTCCGTACATTTTTCTTATATTTGGTTTAGATAATGCTATAATATAAAAATAAAATCTAAGGACTTAATAATGCGTACAATTCAACAGTCTACAGCTTTAATTGAGCGTGAGGGAAACCAATATGTTGCTTTGTGTCCCGAATTAGATATTGCAAGTCAAGGCGATACTGTAGAACAAGCGCGTAAAAATTTACATGAAGCTTTAGAACTATTTTTTGAAACTGCTTCAAAGAAAGAGATCAAACAGCGTCTTCATAGCGAAGTTTTTATAACTGGATTGTGTTCCAATTAATATATTTAATAAAAGGAAATCGTATGTCGAGAGAATTATCAATAGAAGTGAATTTAACGCCTACGCAGATCATAGAAGCAGTATTGCGTATGAAAAAGGAAGAGAGGACTTCTTTTGTTGAAGATCTTCTTGCAGCAGCTAGTCCGGAGTATATTAAAAGCATAGAAGAAGCTCGTGAAGATTATAAAAAAGGTCGCATCTATTCTCATAAGGAAGTTTTTAAAACAAAATGAATTTCGAACTGCTTTATACCAAACGAGCAGTCAGAGATATTCAGAAATTAAATGAACGTACAAAAACACGTATAAAAATTGCTCTAGAAATTTATTCTGAAAATCCATACAAGTACTTGGAAAAGTTAACGAATTTTTCCTACGGTAATTACCGATTTCGTATTGGAGATTACAGAGTGATTTTCGACATTGATGAAAATAGAATTGTTATCCTTCGTGTTGGTCATAGAAAAGAAGTCTATAAAGGAAAATAGATAATTACAAAAGAAAAATGATCTGACAACAACCTTTTGTGTGTAAATTATTTCCTACATAATTTCTAATACTAAATTAAATATTTTTAAGAAAGGAAGTCCTTGAACTCAAAGCGAGTAATAGTGGCAATGAGCGGCGGTGTAGATTCATCCGTAGCGGCGGCATTGCTTCATAAACAAGGATACGAAGTAATAGGCATTACGATGAAGACGTGGGGATTCATGGAAGTCGGCGGCGCACCAAAACATGAATCCGGCTGTTGTTCGTTAGATGCAATCTTTGATGCGAAGAACGTTGCAAACTCTTTCAACATCCCGCATTACACAGTTGACTTCACGAAAGCATTTGAAGAAACTGTAATAGAAAATTTTGTTGATGAATATCTAAACGGAAGAACTCCTAATCCTTGCGTTGTCTGCAACAGAAAAATAAAATGGGAAGAACTGCTCAAGAAAGCAGATTCTCTCGATGCAAGATATGTTGCCACCGGTCATTATGCAGTTGTAGAACAAAACTCTACTTTGAACAGATATTCATTAAAGTATTCATTCGATCAGAAGAAGGATCAGACTTATGCGCTTTGGGGATTAACGCAGGAAAGTTTAAGCCGCACACTTTTTCCTCTTGGCAGTTACACAAAAGAAGAAGTCCGCAAACTTGCAGAGGAATTCGGTTTGAAAACTGCTAAGAAGCCCGATAGCCAGGAAATCTGTTTTGTTGCAGATGATAATTACGAAAGATTCTTACGAGAAAGAATTCCGGAAGTAATGGAAAAAGTTGAAGAAGGGGATATTGTTTATCACGGAGAGAAAGTCGGCAAGCACAGAGGAATTCCGTTCTATACAGTGGGACAAAGAAAAGGTTTGGGTTCTTTCGGTAAACCGGTTTATGTAAAGAATATTGATCAAGATACAAAAGTTGTAGAGCTTGGGGACAAAGAAGAACTGCTTGAAAGCGTTTGCGTTGCTGATGAGATCAATTATGTAAGTAAATCATCATTGAAAACGGGCGAAATTGTTTTCGGAAAGATCCGCTACAGTGATAGAGCAGCCGCGGCAGAAGTGATTAAGGCAGATGAAGATCAAATCAAGATAAAATTTGTTGAACCGAAAAATGCTATTACACCGGGTCAGTCTATGGTCTTATATGATGAACAGGGATATGTTTTAGCGGGTGGAATAATTCTCAAGAATAAAAATAATATTTGATGTTATTGAGCCGGTTTGAAAAAGGGGAATGATCTTCCCCTTTTTCATTTTTGCTTTTAGTGTTTATTTATTTCTTTTAATATCTTCTCGACGTTTAGACCAAGCCCGGCAGTAACTGCTTTTCCTAAATCAATATCCGCTCTAAACCAATGACACAATTGACGCTCGATAATCAGTTCTTTTTTAGGTCCATCAATGCCTTTCATTGCGCTAACGATGTTATGAATTGTGTTCTTCTTTTCAGCTTCACTCATCACGTTGCGAAAGAGCATTCCGGGTTGTGTGTAATGGTCGTCCTCGCCCGGTGCATTTCTGTCATACCAATCAGCTACATTCGAATCAAGCTGCATCGGTTGCTGCTTGTAACTTTCATCGGCAACTATATCATCGAAACTATTCGGGCGGTAATTCGGATTGCTTCCGGCGTTGCCGTCCACTCTCATTGACCCATCACGTTGATAATTGTTTACTGTGTAAGGACATTTATTAACCGGTATCTGTTCGTAGTTAGCGCCAAGACGATAACGATGTGCATCCGGATAGGATAATAATCTTCCTTGAAGCATTTTATCCGGTGAATAACTAATACCATCAACTACATGCGCCGGTGCAAAAGCAGATTGCTCAACTTCGGCAAAATAATTATCCGGAACTTTGTTGAGCTCCAATATCCCAACATCAATTAAAGGAAAATCTTTATGCGGCCATATTTTTGTTAAATCGAATGGATTCCATTTAAAAGATTTTGCTTCTTCTTGAGTCATGATTTGAATTTTGAGTGTCCATTTTGGGTAATCACCTTTTTCAATTGATTGAACTAGATCACGCTGCGCCCAATCCGGATCTTTACCTTTCATCTCTTCGGCTTCTTCATTCGTAAAGTTCTTTATTCCTTGCTGGGTTTTGAATTGAAACTTTACCCAATATGTTTCATTATTTTTGTTTATGAATGAAAAAGTATGGCTGCTGTATCCGTTCATATTTCTATAAGAGTAAGGAGTTCCCCGGTCAGACATAAGTATTAGTACTTGATGAAGACTTTCCGGATTGAGTGACCAATAATCCCACATCATAGTTGGACTTTTGCAATTAGTCTGCGGATCTCGTTTTTGTGTGTGGATAAAATCATCGAATTTTTTGGGATCCTTTATAAAAAAGACGGGAGTATTGTTTCCAACAAGATCCCAATTACCATCTTCGGTGTAGAACTTCAGAGCAAATCCCCGTGGATCTCTTTCAGTATCGGCAGATCCTTTTTCCCCGCCAACAGTTGAAAATCTGAGAAAGACTTTTGTCTCTTTGCCAATCGTGTTGAAAATCTCCGCTCGCGTATATTTTGTTATATCATTAGTGACGGTGAATTTACCGTAAGCTCCCGAACCTTTTGCGTGGACAACTCTTTCCGGAATTCTTTCACGGTTAAAATGTGCCATCTTCTCGTGATAGATATAATCCTGAAGTAAGAGGGGACCGCGAGGTCCAACAGATTGAGTGTTTTCATGCTCAACATAAGGGCTGCCCGATGCAGTTGTGAGTTTTTTCTTTTTTGAATCCATGGTTCTCTCCTTTAATTATTATTTAAATAAGCCGAATACATCCAGACAAGTTTTTCTTGTTGTTTTATATAGTCGCTCATTAATGAGTTTGTTCCCTCGTCGTTTGCATCGGCGCTAAGCAATAAGAGTTCCCGTTGATTGATCAGTATAACCTGAAACGCTTCAAGAATACTATTAACTGCTTGTGTACCATTTGTTATCAGCATTTTTTCCTGGATGGACGCGGCCTTAAGATATTCTGAATAAGAATGAACCGGAGTGTGGCCTAATGTAAGAATACGTTCGGCTATTTCATCAATTTTAAGTATCAAATCGTTATACAACTCTTCGAATTTGAGGTGCAATTCAAAAAATTTATCACCCTTTATGTTCCAATGAAATCCCCTTACATTCATATAGAAGACCTGATACTCTGCCAAAAGTTGATTTAGCTTACTTGATAAAAGTGCTGATTTTTTCACTGATAATCCAATTGAATTATTTTCCATTTCGATTCTCCTTTTTTTTGATATGAAAATCATATAATTGGGTTTATAAATCAAATCAATATTATCTATCTTCGTATAGATAAAAACTATGATGGACTTATATGACACTGGTTCAACTTGAATACATCATTGCATTAGATATCTACAGGAACTTTTCTGTTGCAGCTGAGAAATCTTTTGTTACACAACCAACACTGAGTATGCAAATTCAAAAATTGGAGGAAGAATTAGGTATCAAGATTTTTGATAGAAGTAAAAAACCAATCGCGCTAACTGAACTTGGAAAAGAAGTAATTGAACTCGCACGAAGTGTTCTAAATGGAACAAAAGCTATTAGTGATATTGTAAATGAACAGAAAAAAGAAGTTAAAGGAAGTTTGAGGGTAGCAATAATTCCAACTTTAGCGCCATACTTATTACCCTTATTTCTTCAGAAATTTATCAAAAAGTATAACGAAGTGAATCTTAAGATAATTGAACTAACGACTGAAAGGATTATCGAACATTTAAAGAAAAATCAGATTGATGCAGGTTTGTTAGTAACCCCAATTGAAAGTTCTTCATTTATAGTTGATACTTTGTTCAACGAAGAATTTGTAATATATACATCGAAAGCTGCTTCTGTGTTTCTGCATGATGAAATATTAATCAATGAAATTGATCTTAACGATCTCTGGCTTCTTGAAGAGGGGCATTGTTTCCGCTCTCAGATAATAAATTTATGCGATCGTCAAAAAAAATCTAAGGGAAAGAAAATGTTTCAGTACGAAGCGGGAAGCATTGAAACATTAAAAAAAATGGTTGAGAAAAATGAAGGACTAACAATTTTACCGGAACTTGCCACGCTTGATTTTAAATCATCGCAGTTAAAACACGTTAAGAGATTTAAATCTCCAGTTCCTGTTCGTGAAGTTAGTCTTATAACGAACAATAACTTTGTTAAGAGAAGATTGATCGAGGCATTTAGAGAAGAAATTATAGCTCAATTACCTTTGAAGTTTCTTGAAAAGAAAAAACAGAAAATAGTGAGCATAAATTAAAACTAAGGTTTCTCTTTAAATCTGAGATATGATGTTAAATTAGACTTTCATTATTAGGGTGTAATTACGATATTTGCAACGTGTTTTAAGGTGAAATATTAAACCAACAATTATAACGGTAATTTATTTGGAGGTAAGTCTTCGAACGGAAATTCGGAACAAATGGATCACTGAACGCTAAAGTTTTACTCCTCAATCAAAGCTATGAACCGCTGACTATCTGCAATGTAAAAAAAGCTGTTGTCCTTATCTTTCTCGGTAAGGCAGAACTTGTAGTTAATAACGATAAAAAAAGCATTCATACAGTATCAAAAACTTTCCCATGGCCAAGTATTATCCGGCTTAACGATTATATAAAATTACCTTACAAAAAAATTATTCTAACCAGAAGAAATATTTTGAAACGTGACGGACATAAATGCGCTTATTGCGGCAGAGCCGATCTTCCGTTGACGCTTGATCATGTTATTCCAAGATCAAAAGGCGGAGATGATTCTTGGGAAAATCTTGTTGCGGCTTGTCTTCCTTGTAATAATCGAAAAGGAGACCGCACACCGGAAGAATCTCATTTAAAATTGAAAGTTAAACCGTATGCACCGAACCATATAATGTATATTAGGAATAACGCCGGACGTTTAGATGAATCATGGAAACAGTACCTGTTCCAATCGTAAATTGAACTAATTTTTCATTATTATTGCACATCTAATTAAATTTCAATAAAATCCTATTATGGCAAAGAAAAGAATTCTTAGTGGAATGCGTCCTACAGGCAAATTGCATTTAGGTAATTATGTAGGCGCTTTGGAAAATTGGATAAAACTTCAGGATGAGTATCAGAATTATCATCTTGTTGCAGATTATCATGTTTTAACTACCGAGCTATCAACCGAAGAGATCTACCAGAACACACTTGAAATGGTCACAGATTGGCTCTCAGCAGGTTTGGATCCCGAAAAGTCGCCAATGTTCAGGCAATCGCAGATCAAAGAGCATGCTGAATTGTTTTTAATTTTTTCTATGCTGATCACAAAAGCGCGTCTTGAACGAAATCCTACACTCAAAGAGCAAGTGCGCGATCTGAATATTGAGAATTTAGTTTACGGACATCTCGGTTACCCGGTACTTCAAGCGGCGGATATTTTGTTATACAAAGGCGATGTTGTTCCGGTTGGTGAAGATCAGCTTCCGCATATCGAGATCACTCGAGAAATAGCAAGAAGATTTAATACTCAGTACGCTCCAAACGAGCCGGTATTTCCCGAACCTGAAGGAATGGTAACAAACTTTGCGCGTCTGCCGGGTTTAGACGGAAATAGAATGAGCAAATCGCTTGGCAATGTAATTTTACTTTCGGACGATGCTGAAACAGTAAAACAAAAATTGCGTAAAGCACTAACCGATCCGCAGAAATTAAGAAAGAACGATCCCGGAAGACCGGAAGTCTGTTTGGTATTTACTTATCACAAAAAATTTAATCCGGAAGAAATTCCGGTAATTGAAAAAGACTGCAGAAGCGGTGCGCTTGGCTGTGTTGATTGTAAATTAAATTGTGCTTCGAAGATCAATAATATGCTTGCACCGATTTTAGAAAAAAGAAAAACTTACGAAAAGAATATTAATCTCGTTAAAGATGTTTT
This sequence comes from Melioribacteraceae bacterium, assembly GCA_041658245.1. Classification (GTDB taxonomy): domain Bacteria; phylum Bacteroidota; class Ignavibacteria; order Ignavibacteriales; family Melioribacteraceae; genus Fen-1258. Next base: position 83,083 of record JBBAAM010000006.1, on the reverse strand, counting down.
GAACGATGGCGAGAAAAAAGCAAAAGTAATTGCACAGCAAACAATGAACGAAGTTCATCAAAAAATGAAGATGGGTTAATTTGTATAAAATAAGTTTACAAGATTTTGAAGGTCCGCTTGATCTGCTTCTTTTTTTTCTTCGAAGAGATGAATTGGATATTTATGATATACCAATCTCGCGGATAACCCACGAGTTTATGGATTATCTGCATCTTCTCGAACAACTCGATCTTGAAGTTGCCGGCGATTTCATTTTGATGGCTGCTACGCTAATGCAGATTAAAGTTAGGATGTTGTTGCCCAGAGAAATTGATGAGAAGGGGGAAGAAGTTGATCCGCGTGCTGAATTAGTCAGAGCTCTGCTTGAATACAAAAGATATAAAGAGATGTCTGAAGAACTTTCTTATATGGAGGCGAACCAGAGAAAATATAATTACCGCAGTAATTTTAATGAAGATCCGAAAGAAACCACAACAGATTACGGTGTTCTACTTAAGAACATTACAATCTATGACTTGATAAAAGCATTCAAAAAAGTTTTATTAGATAAGCCGGCTGAACCCGTTCATCAAATTAAAAAGTGGAACATAACGATAGACGAGCAGATGGAATACATTACTTCCAAACTTTCGGCTAATAATCAAATCAGTTTTCTTGAGTTAATGATTGATCTGCGAGAGAAAATTAAAATTGTAGTTACTTTTATTGCAATGTTAGAAATGGTTAAAGCCGGTACGATTGGTATACGTGCATCAAATGAACTAAACAACTTTATCATTTATGGATTAGCAAATGGATAATATTTACAACTCGGTTATAGAAGCATTGATCTTCGCTTCAGATGATCCGTTAACTCCGGTAGAAATTATTAATGCAATCAAAGAAATAGACGGATCGGACACTGAGATCACAGAAGATGACATAGAAAAAACTGTTGATGAGTTAAATATACAATATGATCAGAACGGAATTGCATTTACAATTTTGAAGATCGCACACGGTTATATCCACGCAACAAAACCGGATCATTCAAAGTATGTCGGATATCTCTCAACAGAAAAAACAAAGAGAAGATTAAGTCCAGCTTCTCTTGAAACGCTTGCAATGATAGCGTACAAACAGCCGCTTACAAAACCGGAATTGGAATCAATACGCGGTGTGAATTCGGATTATACTCTTAATACTTTGCTTGAAAAAAATCTTGTTACAATATCCGGAAGAGCAGAGACTGTCGGTCGTCCGCTTCTTTATGTAACTACAGATGAATTCTTAAAATACTTTGGATTGAAGCAGATAAGCGATTTGCCAAAACCGCGTGAAATAGAAGAGATAATGAAAGATGAAGATTTCATTGAACAGAAACGCAGAATAATGATGAGCGGTGTTGAGGAAAAAGCTGAAGAAGAAGAATTACAATCTGAGCTTGAGCGAGACAACGAAATAGAATCAGAATTAGAAGAAGATAATGAAAATACGATTGAATAGGTTTCTCTCAGAGTGCGGGATTGCATCAAGAAGAAAATCCGAGGAGTTCATTCTAGACGGCAGAGTTCAGGTAAACGGCAAACTGATTATTGATCTCGCTTTTTTTATTGATCCCGAGACCGATCAAATAGCCCTTGACGGAGAGAAAATAAAACCGCAGAAGAAAGTTTATTTTCTTTTGAACAAGCCGAAAGCATTTATCACATCAACGGAAGATGATAAAGGAAGAAAGACTGTTCTTGATCTTATAGATACAAACCAAAAAATATTTCCGGTTGGAAGATTAGATTATGACACAACCGGAGTTCTTCTTTTAACGAATGACGGTGATTTCACAAATTTCCTTACTCATCCGAGTAATCATGTACCGCGTGAATACAAAGTAACTCTGAATAAACCGCTTCAAGAAGAAGATAAACTTAAACTTCTCAAAGGAATTACTCTTGATAGAAGAAGGAGCCGTTTTGAAGCGATTAAATTTGTTTCTCGAAACCGTTATGACAAATTGGTTGTAACAACAGTTGAAGGAAGAAATCATTTTGTAAAAAATATGTTTCTTGCACTCGGATATTTTGTAGATGATTTAGACCGCGAAAGTTTTGGCGGTTTTACTGTTAAAGGAATTCCAAAAGGCGGTTATAGAAAGCTCTCATATCAAGAAATAAAATTTGTTTATGATAAATACGGCAAGTAAAATATTTCTTGTTCTGCTCTTCTTCACATCAATTCTATTCTCACAGCAGAAAGATACATTGTATGAAAAAAAGAGCGGACAAAGTTTAAATTCTCTTACAGAATTGCGCGATCAGCTTGATGATTATTTCAACGATAAAAATTTCAGCGATGCAATTTGGGGAGTAATGATCAAATCTTTGAAGACCGGAGAAATTATCTACAAACGGAACGCCGATAAACTTTTCATTCCAGCTTCAAATATGAAATTATTTACAAGTGCAGCGGCAATAATTCTGCTTGGTTCAGATTTTATTTATGAAACAAATTTTTACGTAAACGGAGATATCGGAAAAGGTTTGCTTAAAGGAGATCTTATCATACAAGGTTCGGGAGATCCGACAATATCAAACCGGTTTTATGAAGGTTCGCAGACAAAAATATTTGAAAATTGGGCAGACTCGCTTAAAACAAAGGGCATCTGGGCAATAACAGGAAATATTTACGGTGATGATTCTTACTTCGATAATTTAGGACTCGGAAAAGGATGGACACTTGATTACGAATCAAGTTGGTTTGAAGCTCCCAGCGGCGCTTTGAGTTTTGACGATAACAGTATTGAGATAAAGATCGTACCAAGCGAAATTAATTATCCGGCAATAATTTCTATAATTCCGGATACAAAATTTGTTCAGCTTGCGGCTAAAGTAATTACTGTTGATGAAAATTCGGAACAATCTGTTTCCGTACGCAGACTGCGCGGGACAAATCTAATTAGTGTAACCGGCAATATTAAAAAAGATTCTAAACCGATTAGCGAGCACGTTTCTATAACTGATCCTACAATGTTCTTTCTAACAGTTCTTAAAGAAGTGTTCGAACAAAAAGGAATTATTATAAAAGGAAGAATCGGTGGAATTGATAGTGCAGAAAAAAATATCCCGTCCGATGATCTTACTCCGATCTTTTCACACAGATCGGTTCCGTTAAAAATGATACTTAAAGAATTAAATAAGAACAGCAATAATTTTTATGCAGAGCAGATACTCAAAACTATCGGTCTTGAGATTTACAATTTCGGTACAATAGAAAACGGTGTTAAAGCGTGTAATGATTTTTTTAATACGATGGGAATTAATCCGGAGAATATGGTAATGGCAGACGGCTCGGGTTTATCAAGATTAAATTTGGTAACGCCAAGGCAGATCGTAAATCTTTTATCATACATGAATAAGAGCGATGAGTTCTTACAATTTTATGAATCATTACCTATAGCAGGAGTTGATGGGACGTTGATTGATAGAATGAAAAGAACTTCTGCTGAAAACAACGTTAGAGCAAAAGCCGGATATAATAATAATGTCTCTGCACTTTCAGGTTATTTAAAAACAGTTTCCGGCGAGCAGCTTGTTTTTTCTATGCTGGTCAATAATTATTTAGTTCCGCCGGCACTTGCAAATTATATACAGGATAATGTTTGTCACCGTCTTGTAAATTTTATTAGAAATTAATTCTGTAAAAAATAAGAAAGATAATTTTGGAGGAATATTGGAACCATTAAATCAAGATTTAGATTTTAATTCACTCATTCAACGAAGACATGAAGAGTTAAGAGAATTGCTGGCAAAAGGAATAGAGCCGTTTGCCTACAGTTTTGATGTTGATAATTATTCCGAAAACATCAAAAACAATTTTGAAAAGTATGAAAATAAAGATGTTAAAGTTGCCGGAAGAATTATGGCAATACGCAGAATGGGAAAAGCATCTTTCGCGCACATCCAGGATAAAGACGGTAAGCTGCAGATCTATTTAAAGAAAGATGACGTTGGAGAATATTACGATGTATTTAAACTTCTTGATATCGGCGACATAATTGGTGTGGAAGGATTTGTTTTTAAAACAAAGACGGGTGAAATCTCAGTTCATTCAAAATCATTTACTCTTCTTTCAAAATCATTGAGACCGATTCCAATTCCGAAAGAGACAACTGATGAAAGCGGAAATAAAGTTGTACATGATCAGTTTGCTGATAAAGAAATGCGCTACCGCCAGCGTTATCTCGATCTGATTCTAAATCCCGAAGTTAAATCTGTATTTAAGACAAGATCTAAAGTTGTAACTGAGATTAGAAAATATTTAGATGAAAACGGATTGGTTGAGGTTGAGACGCCGATATTACAACCGTTATATGGCGGCGCTACAGCCCGTCCATTTTCTACTCACCACAATGCTCTTGATCTAGATCTCTATCTAAGAATTGCAGATGAACTTTATTTGAAACGTTTGATCGTTGGAGGATTTGACGGAGTTTATGAAATATCAAAAGACTTTCGTAATGAAGGAATGGATAAAACACATAATCCGGAATTCACTATGCTTGAGCTCTACGTTGCATACAAAGATTATTTCTGGATGATGTCGTTCGTTGAAAATATGGTAGCTAATATTTCTAAAAATGTTTTTAATACAACTGAATTTAATATCGAAGGAAACAAAATTAATTTTAATCCGCCGTGGAAAAGAATTTCGATGGTTGATGAACTAAAAGAGAAAGTAGGAATTGATGTTCTCTTAGCATCGAATGAAGAGCTGATAAAATTATTGAAAACAAAAAATGTTGATATGGAAGGCGGGGAGAGCAAAGGTAAATTGATTGATCTGCTTTTCGAAGTAACTATTCAACCGACATTAATTCAGCCAACTTTTGTAACTGATTACCCGGTAGAACTTTCACCGCTTGCTAAAAAACATAGATCAAGAAAAGGACTTGTCGAAAGATTTGAAGGATTTGTTCTCGGTCGTGAAATTTGTAATGCGTTCACCGAATTAAACGATCCGATAGATCAACGAAGCAGATTTGAAGATCAAGCAAAGATGAAAGAAGAAGGTGACGAAGAAGCTCATCAGATAGATGAAGATTTTGTTCGTGCGCTTGAATATGCTATGCCGCCCACCGCAGGACTTGGTGTTGGGATTGACAGATTAATAATGCTCTTAACAAATCAGCCGTCAATTCGAGATGTGATTTTATTTCCCCAAATGCGTCCTCAAAAGTAAAGGAAAAAATGAAAAATATTTTTAAGCATCTTCCATATATAATCGTTGCTTTACTTTTAGGTTTATTCATCGGTTTAAAACTTAGTGATGTTGTTTCATTTTCCGAAAACACTAGGCAACTTAAAAAGATCGGTGATATAATGGAATTCACAGAAAATTATTATGTGGATAAAGTTGATGCGAAGAAATTAACTGAAGATGCTATAAAAGGAATGTTCAGCAGTTTAGATCCTCACACTGTTTATATCTCTGCAAAAGATCAAACTGCTGAAGAAGAATCTTTCAGAGGAAATTTTGAAGGGATTGGTGTTGAGTTTCAAATTGTTAATGATACGATCACGGTTGTATCGCCAATTACAAACGGACCGAGTGAAATGGTGGGTATTATGTCGGGTGACCGTATAGTTAAAATAGACGGGAAGAGCAGTATTGGATGGAAGAACGAAGATGTAATTAAAAAGTTACGCGGCAGTAAAGGAACAAATGTTGATCTAACTATTTTCAGACCGAGTTCTAAATCAGTAACTACTTTTAAGGTTACACGAGATAAGATAAATTTATTTTCTGTTGATGCTTCATTAATGTACGATATCGAAACCGGTTATATAAACCTAACTCGCTTTTCAGAAACAACAACAGAAGAGATGATAAATGCACTTCAGGGTCTTTCCTCGAAGGGGATGAAGAGATTAGTGCTTGATCTAAGAAATAATCCCGGCGGATATGAAATACAAGCATCTAACGTGGCTGATCTATTTATAGATGGCAATAAAATGATAGTCTATAATAAGGGTAGATCAAAACAATCAAGCGAGGAATATCATGCCCGAAAATTCTATCCATATGAAAAAATTCCGCTTATTGTATTAGTAAATCGCGGTTCTGCATCAGCGAGCGAAATTGTCTCAGGCGCTGTGCAGGATTGGGATAGAGGTTTAATTGTTGGTGAAACAACTTTTGGAAAAGGTCTGGTACAAACTTCAATCCAACTTAAAGACGGTTCGGCTGTTAGAATAACAATTGCAAAATATTTTACTCCTTCGGGAAGACAAATTCAGAGAGATTATAAAGACAAGAAAAAATATTATGAAGAGGTAACGGATAGAAGAGAAACAGAAGGGGATAATGTCAATCACAAAACTGAAAAAGATTCTACTAAACAAATATTTAAGACTAAAAACGGACGCACCGTATATGGAGGCGGCGGTATTACTCCGGACTTTATAGTCGAACCGGGTAAAGTTTCTAATTATTCCGCTGAGTTAAGAAAGAATAATGTTTACTATCAGTTTGTAAGAAAAATTCTTGATAAAGACGGGACATCACTCAGAGGAAAATACTCCGGCGATCTTAGAAAGTTAGTAAATGAATTTCAGATCAGTAACGAACAGATGCAGAGTTTTGTTAAATACGCAGGATCACTAAAAGTAAAATATGATGCTAAAGGATATGAAGAGGATAAAGAAAATATTAGACAAAGATTAAAAGCATTTATTGCCCGTGATCTATTTAAGAATAACGGCTGGTATTTAACTTTGTTAAAATCAGATCATCAATTTCAGAAAGCAGCTTCATTATTCGGTGAAGCTGAAAAGTTAAGCGGTTTCTCAAAGTAATAGTTGTTGAAAGGACTTAATGGATAATACTCATTTGAAAAATCAGCACAACGTTACGTTGAATATACAATGATTACGATCAATTCTTTAACGCAAAATAATTTTCCATTGGAATAATCAATACGTGAAAAATCTTTTTATATATACTGAGAAAGGAATTAAAATAAATAAAAGATCGTTACATAGAATAGTTGTATCATTATGTAATGAACTTGATCTCAAAATATCTTCATTGGAAATAAATTTTGTTTCTACAGAAGCAATGCTCAAATTAAATAAGAAATATTTGAATCATAATTACAGCACAGACATAATCACCTTTGATTATTCGAACGAAAGGAATAATTTAGACGGCGAAATTTTTATCTCTATTAATGATGCTTCAGAAAACAGTAAGAAGTATCATGTAACGCTGAACAATGAAATATTCAGATTAGTAACTCACGGAATTTTGCATATGACTGGTTATGATGATATTACATTAGCAAAAAGAAAAAAGATGAAAAAAGTTGAAGATACCATAGTGCAAAAAATTCAAAAACTTTCTAAAGGATTAGTAAAGAAAATATGACGGGCAATATTGTTGAAGTATTAGCGAAAATATTAGAAGGATTGAGCAATAATTCTTCAATGGAAGAAATAAATAGTAAATTGATGAAGAATAAAACGTTCGATAAGAAAACATTAGGTATAGCGTTTAGCCTGGTGTACGATAAGATATTGACCAGAAAATCAATACATATTAATAAAGAAAAAATAAGTCATAAAAGCATACGTTTATTATCGGAACTTGAAATAGAAATATTAGGTTTAGATAATTACAACTACATAATGCACTTATTAAATGTAGGATTATTAGATACTGAGAATCTGGAACTGATTTTAGATCAAGTAACAATGTTCCCCGAGAGTAAAGTATCCAGAAGAGAAATCAACTGGATAATTCTTTTATCTTTGGTTGAATATGAATCCGGTATATTACCGGGCAGCAGATTAACATTGTACTCTTCAGATACTGTCAATTAAAAGGTAATTCATAATGAGTAAAGATCTTATACTGGTGGAGTCACCTTCCAAAGCAAAGACTATAAATAAGTACGTCGGTAAAAATTATATTGTTGAAGCAACAGTAGGGCATATCAGAAATTTGCCAAAGACAAAACTTGGTATTGATCTTGAAAATGGATTTGAACCGAAGATGGTAAATATCCGCGGTAAAGGTGATGTAATTAAGAAAATCAGATCATTAGCGGGAAAATCAAATAAGATTTATATCGCAACCGATCCTGACCGTGAGGGAGAAGCAATTGCACAAGATGTTGTTGATATTTTAACAGATGCACAGAAAGAAAAAATTGAACGCGTTATGTTCAATGAAATTACAAAGAAAGCTGTTAATGAAGCTTTAAATCATACTATTAAAATTGATGAACATCTTGTTACATCTCAAAGAGCCCGCCGTGTAATGGATAGAATTATTGGTTATCAAGTTAGTCCGTTTTTATGGCGAGCAGTTATAGAAGCATACGGAAGTTCGCTCTCCGCCGGACGAGTGCAATCTGTTGCATTAAGATTGATCTGTGAACGCGAAGATGAAATTGAAAAATTTGTTTCAACAGAATATTGGTCAATTGTAGCAGTTTTTAAAACCGAAAAAAGCCAAGAAATAAAAGCAAAGTTATATGAGGTTAACGGAAAGCAAATAAAAATTCCTCCAAAACCTCAGATGACCGAGGATGATTGGGAGGAATTCTTAAAAACCAACTTTGCAATTTCCGGAGCTGAGTTAGCAAATAAAATTGCTGAAACTCTAAGATCAAAAAATAATTATGCGATAAGCGATCTTTCTAAAAAAGAGAGCAGAAGAAATCCATATCCACCGTTTATTACAAGTAGTCTACAGGTAGAGTCATCACGGAAACTTCGTTATCGTCCTCGCAGAACTATGATGTTAGCTCAGCAGCTTTATGAAGGAATTGATCTTGGCAGTGAAGGCACAACCGGATTAATTACTTATATGAGAACGGATTCTATGAGATTAAGCGAGGATGTTGTATCAGAAGCAAGGAATTTTATATCGGAAAAGTATGGTCAAAATTATTTACCAGAAAAAGCAAAAGGCTATGAATCTAAAAATAAAAAGAATGTTCAAGATGCTCACGAAGCTGTTCGTCCTACTTCCTTAAAATACACGCCGGAATTTGTAAAAGAATTTTTAGATGAAGCTCAGTTCAAACTTTACGAGTTAATTTGGAAAAGATTTATAGCATGTCAGATGGAATCAGCACGTTTAGAAACTACAACAGTTAGTATTTCAGCAGATGAATATGTTTTTAGAAGCTCAGGTACTACTATACTGTTTGATGGCTTCTTAACACTTTATGATGAAGATCTGGAAGACAGTAACGAGCAAAATGGAAACAGCGGATCAATTCCAGCCGGATTAGAATTAAATCAGAAAATGAATTTAGAAGAGTTGACTCCGAATCAACATTTTACAAAACCACCTCCAAGATATACCGAAAGTTCTCTAATTAAAGAATTGGAAAGTAATGGAATCGGACGCCCGAGTACTTATGCTATGATCATGGGGACAATTATAGATCGAAAATATGTTGAACAACAAGACCGTAAATTAATTCCGACGGAACTTGGCAGAAAAGTAAATGCAATTCTTGTAAAGAACTTTGGAAATATTTTTAACGTGAACTTTACTGCTCAAATGGAAGGTGAACTCGATCTTATTGCAGATGGGGAGATCGGTTACTTAAAAGTATTAAATGATTTTTATGAACCTTTTTCCAAAACACTTGCTGAAGTAGAAGCAAATCTTGAAAAAATAAAATGTGATAAATGCGGTTCGGATATGGATATTAAAATGGGCCGCTTTGGAAAGTTTTTAGCTTGTTCAAATTATCCCGAATGCAAAAATATTAAATCGTTAAAAGATTTTAGTCCTAATGGCGGAGCGCCGGAAGAGACTGGTGAAATTTGTCCTAAGTGCGGATCTAAAACAGTTTTTAGAGAAGGAAAATTTGGAAGATTTATCGGATGTGAAAAATATCCGGACTGTGATTTCACAAAAGTTGTAACACTTGGTCTAAAGTGTCCCAAATGCAGCGATGGGGAAGTAATTACTAGGAGGACCAAGCGCGGAAAAATATTTTACGGATGTAATAAATATCCGGATTGTGATTTCGCAAGTTGGACAATGCCGAAACCTAAAGAAGAGGAAGAAGCTGTAGAGACTTCTGAAGAAGAGTTTTAATAATAAACTAACAACCCGGTTATAAATGAACCAGCTCGGGATTAAAGAAATATTAACTCAAATGCTTTCCGAACTTACCGGTATAAGCCGCGCATCACAAAATACAATTGATGCTTATACTCGAGATCTAAATGAATTTATCAAATTTTGTAATGATAGAGAAATCTCATCTTTCAATCGAATAACTGAAAAGACAATCCGGCATTTTGTAATAAACCTTAGTGAGAAGGGGGTTACGAAAAGCACAATATCCAGAAAACTTTCTGCCTTAAGAAGATTGTTTAATTTTGCACTAAGAAATGATCTTATTGAAAATAATCCCATATCAAAAATCCCCAATCCAAAAGTAAAACGAAAATTACCGGAAATAATTAGTCTTGACTCTTTTTTGGAAATTTATAGATTACTGGATGAAAAGAAGGACGAATCATCAATTAAGATAAAAGCAATACTTGAATTACTATATGGATGTGCATTTCGTGTCTCTGAATTATGTTCTCTCAATTTTGCAGACATTGATTTTCACAGTATGAGTGTAAGAGTATTGGGCAAAGGATCGAAAGTTAGAATTGTTCCTTTAGGATCGAAATCAGCTGTTGTATTAAAAGAGTATTTTAAAAGTACAACTTCATCAAACGGATCAGAGCCGTTATTTAAGAATGAATCCGGAGAAAGAATTTCTCGTCACTCGGTTTATCATATTGTAAAGCATTATTTGTCACTTGTAACCGATATAGATAAAAAAAGTCCGCACATCTTAAGACATAGTGCTGCAACACATATGCTTGATAGGGAAGCAGATATTATGGCAGTGAAAGAAATCTTAGGTCATGAAAACCTCTCAACAACTCAAATTTATACTCACGTTAGTATCGAGAGATTAAAAATATCTTACAAAAAAGCACATCCAAAATCTTAAAGGAGTCGCTATGAACATTAGAATCACATCCCGTAAGTTTAAAGCTAAAAATTCATTAAACAATTTTATTCGTGATGAAGTAAAATCCTTAGAAAAATTTAACGATCAGATCCTAGATGCAAAAGTTATTTTGAGCTTCACACATTTGAAGGATAGTATTAAAACGTCCGAAATCACTCTTCGAATTCCGGGTAAAATAATTACGGTTTCAACAGAAAGCGATGAGTTTGAAAAATCTGTTCCAATGGCGATAGAGAAAATTAGAAAGCAATTAAGGAAAATTAAAACTAAACGTTTGACAAGGCCTAAAAATGAAAGTTGATGAAAAAAATATTACTAAAAAAGAAAGTATCACTGTAGAGTTTTTCTATAATAACACAAAAGATAGATTCAAGATCAAACTCCTAAACGAACAGGTTGGTTTTGAAAGACTTATTAAAGAACCTAATCTACATAGACCGGGTCTTCCATTAGCTGGTTTTTTGGAATTGTTTTCACATAACCGAGTTCAAGTTTTTGGTAACACTGAAATACGTTATCTATCAAATCTTTCTGAAACAGAAAGGGTAAAATCACTTGATAGATTATTTAAATTCAATATACCTTGCCTTATAATTACAAATGATAATTCTCCAACTCCCGAGATGATTCAGTTAGCTAATAAATATCAAACACCAATTTTCGGTTCAGATTATTCAACAACTAAATTAATTTACTTTATTACAGATTTTCTAGATGATCAGTTTGCACCGCGTTTATCAATTCACGGATCTTTTGTTGATGTTTATGGCGTGGGAATGTTATTTGTAGGTAAATCGGGAATAGGTAAAAGCGAAGTTGCGCTTGACCTTGTAGAAAGAGGGCATAGATTAGTTGCAGATGATGTTGTAATTCTTACAAAAAAAGGTGAAGGCATTCTTATGGGTTCCGGTACTGATCTCGTAAAACATTTTATGGAATTACGCGGTATAGGAATAATAGATATAAGAAGTATGTTTGGAATCAGAGCAATCAGATTTCAAAAAAGATTAGAGGTTATGATTGAATTAGAAGTATGGGATGATAAAACAGAATATACAAGAACCGGTTTGGATGACTCATATACAACATTAATGGATATTGAAATACCATACGTTCAGTTACCAATTATACCCGGTAAGAATATTACTGTTATCTCAGAAATTATTGCTCTCAATTATCTACTTAAACATTATGGTTACGATGCAGCTAAAGTATTACAAGATAGAATTACAAAAAAAATTCAGTTAAAAAATGAGGAAATGAATCGGGCAATAGATTATTTTGAGCATGATTTTGAATAATTTTGTTCCGTTTTTATTTCTTGACTACAGGGAGATCATTTATTATCTTCGCACCCTAATTTGATATGAAAAAATTTTACTACTTTTCAAAGACTAAGCTGAAATTCGTAGAAATACGCAGTTTCTATAAGAAATTTGTATTTCTCGTCTTATTTTTCTCCGTATTGGTGTCTTTCTTTATGTTTGGCACTTTTATGGTTTTCAATGAATTTATCAATCCCGATTCGGAAGTTAAAACTCTTAAAAAGAACAATGTACTTCTTAAAGAGAAATTTGATAAACTATTAGAAGATTACAAACAGTTAGATCAGAGAATTACAGCAATTTCAAATCAGAGTCATGATTTAAGATTAAAAGCAAATTTAGAACCTCTTCAAACTGATCAAAATCTTTATGGTATTGGCGGAAGTGTTTTTGTACCGATTAAAACATCAAGTGTAAGTAAAATTGATAACTATCTTGAAGATGTAGATGCATTCGTAAATAAAATATCACTAAAAGTAAAACTAGAGAAAAATAATTACGAAGAAATTGAAACGACATTAAAAGACAATGAAAAGATGTATGATGCGCTTCCTGCAATCAAACCTTGTGTAGGAACTCAGGCTGATGACTTCGGGATGAGATTTCATCCAATACTTAAGATAATGAGAATGCATAACGGTATTGATTTTATCACAGATGTTGGTACAAAAGTATATTGTCCCGGTGGTGGAACAGTTGATTTTGTTGGATGGAGAAGTGGTTATGGACTTACATTAGAAATTGAACATGGTTATGGCTACAGAACAATATATGCTCATTTAGATGGAATCAATGTTAAGAAAGGGCAAAAAGTAAAAAGAGGAGATTTAATTGCAAACTCTGGAAATTCCGGGAAACTATCTACAGGTCCCCACCTTCATTACGAAGTAAGACATAATGGTATCGCATTAGATCCACGAAATTTTATTTATGATGATGTAAATATTTTTGAAGTTGTCAAAAAATAATAAACCATTCAGGAGAATTGACAATGATTTGGACCGTCGAATTAGCATCTTATCTAGATGACGCTCCGTGGCCGGCTACTAAGGAAGAATTAATAGATTACGCTGAACGTATTGGAGCTCCGCTTGAAGTAGTTGAAAATTTACTGGAGTTAGAGGATTCGGATGAACCTTATGAGACAATCGAAGATATTTGGCCAGATTACCCAAGTGATGAAGATTTCTTTTACAGTGATGATGACGAATTTAAGTCGTAATTTTTGGTAGAAGAATGAACAAGTTATGGGATCAAATACCAGGACAAATAAAAGCTAAAGAAATATTAGCTAAAATTTGTGAATCAAGGCGTGTATCACACGCCTTTCTTTTTTGTGGAAATGATGGTGTAGGAAAATTTTTTACTGCAATTCAATTAGCTAAAATATTAAATCAAAAATCAGATCAATCAAAATCAGATATTATTTATCGTAAAATATCTGCATTACAAGAACCTTACTTAAAATTAATAATTCCACTTCCTAGAGGGAAAGGGGAAACGGGGGACAATAATGCAACAGAAAAATTATCTAAAGAAGTATTATTAACTATAGCAGACGAAATCGAAAAAAAAACTAAAAATCCTTATCATAAAATATTTATTGAAGATGCTAACAATATTAAAATAAATAGTATTAGAGAGATAACGAAATTTGTTAACACTGCTATAGATGAACTTGAATATCGTTTTGTAATTATTGAAGATACACATTTAATGAATGATCAATCTCAGAATGCATTATTAAAAAATTTAGAAGAACCACCAGAAGGGATAATATTTATTCTATTAACCTCGAATAAAGATAAACTTTTACCCACGATTCAATCACGTTGCTGGCAAATTAATTTCGAACCATTATCTGCTGAATTAATTAAAACAATACTTATAAAATATTTTTCTATTGGAATAGAAGCAGCTGCTAAAATATCTAATTTTTCAGAAGGATCAGTTACTTCTACACTTAGCTTACTGAATACAGATTTTAATATTTTACTTGAAAAAACAATATCATTTTTGAGATTTTCACTTGGCAAAAAATATAATCTGGCATATAGAGAACTCAATATTATCATAAAACAAAGCCAAAATGACACAATAAAAATAATTACTCGACTTATTAAAGTATGGCTCAATGATGTAGTGCGTAACAAATATTCTTTAATGAAATACTTTTTTGAGGATTATAAGGAAACACTTGAAAAGTTTAATGAGCGATTTGATCAGGCTATAGTTCGGAATATTTTTAGTACAATTGATAAAATTGAAGAATATGAAGATAAAAACATCAACTTGAATGTAGTTTGCCTTAACCTTATATTTGAAATAGCTTCTATCTCAATTAGGAAATAAGTCTTGTTTCATATAGATTCTAAATACCTACAACCTGCTATAATTCCATCCTATGATAAGCAAAATAATTCTCTAAACAATTCCCTTATTGAAACAATTATCATTAATAATATTAATACTAGACATATTAATGTAAGCTCATGTTTTACTTGCGGAGTATGTTACAGTGAAAATATAATAATAGATAATAGGAATATTGTAGAGGTTTCTTGTAATGGATTATTAAATAATGGTTTTGTAGAAATCCCAGCTAATTTAGAAATAAATATTTATCCTGAAGATTTTATCATTGTCCAAAATAATGATTCTATAGAAATCGTTCAGGTGAAGTTAATTGGCGAAATGGTAAAACTTAAAAGACATTATCTTGGATTGTATGACGATTCTCTACCAAGTATGGTTAGAAAAGCTTCTGTGGAGGATCTTGAAAGAGTAAGGAAAAATATTCAAGATGAAGAAAAGGCGGTTCCATTTTTCCGTACATCCATAGAAAAATTTAATTTAATCATGAAATTAGTTAGTATTCATTACCAATTTGATCGTAAAAAACTTTTTTTCTTTTATACTTCAAATGGAAGAGTAGATTTTAGAGAATTAGCAAAAGAATTAGCAGCGGAATTTAAAACAAGAATTGAATTAAGGCAGATAGGTGTTAGAGATGAAGCTAAAAAGATTGGTGGGGTAGGAACATGCGGTAGAGAATATTGCTGTATATCCTTCTTATCTAGTTTTAAGAGAATATCTACACAGTTAGCAAATGATCAGAACCTCCTTTCTAGCATGGGAAAACTTAGTGGTCCATGCGGCAAATTGAAATGTTGTCTTTCTTTTGAAGTAGATTCATAGAAGAATACCTCCTTTTTTGCAAAATATAATGTATTCAAAACAATAAAAGGCTAAATATGAGTTCGATTAATAAGATTGCTGTAATTGGAGCAGGCACAATGGGTAGTGGCATAGCTCATGTCTTTTCACAATATGGATTTAGTGTTATTCTAGTTGACTCGGAGCAAGCATTTGTTGAACGAGGAATAAGCTCAATTAACAATAACATGGATAGGCAAATAAAGAAAGGTTTAATAACCCGCGAACAAAAAAACGAATTTTTAATAAATATTATTCCCATAATTGGGCATAAAAATATTGATAAAAATATTGATCTTACTATAGAAGCTATATCTGAAAATAAATTAGCTAAATTATCTCTATTAAAAGAGTTAAATGATTTATTAAATACTAATTGTATCATTGCATCTAATACATCTTCAATATCAATAACAGAATTAGGAAAAAACATAAGAAGTGATAGATTTATCGGTATGCATTTTATGAATCCAGTTCCAGTTATGCAATTAGTTGAATTAATTAGAGGATATTCTACATCTGATGAAACTTTTAATGCTATTTATGAATTAACAATTAAAATTGGTAAAAATCCCGTTGAAGTATATGACTATCCTGGATTTATTTCTAATAGAATATTGATGCCTATGATTAATGAAGCAATATTTGCTTTATATGAAGGAGTAGCTAAAGCTGAAGATATTGATACAGTAATGAAATTAGGAATGAGTCATCCAATGGGACCACTGACATTAGCTGACTTCATAGGACTAGATGTGTGTTTAGCTATAATGGAAGTACTATATGAAGGATTTAATGATTCTAAATACAGACCATGCCCATTACTTAAGAAAATGGTAAATGCAGGAAAATTAGGTAGAAAAACAAAAAAAGGTTTTTTCGAATATTGATATATGCTCATAATGTATATTATCACTTTTTCAGAGATGTTTTTATAATTGTAAGTTATTAAAATAATCTTGGTTAGAATATTAATTGCGGAGTTGCGGAAATGTAGACTGTTATTCGATTCCTATTCTTCCTTTTTAAGTTGTTTTC
The DNA here is from genome assembly GCA_041658245.1 of Melioribacteraceae bacterium. Taxonomy (GTDB): domain Bacteria; phylum Bacteroidota; class Ignavibacteria; order Ignavibacteriales; family Melioribacteraceae; genus Fen-1258. The sequence continues at coordinate 66,466 of JBBAAM010000006.1, read as the reverse complement.
TATACTCCCGAATCTCACTTCTTAATTTATCATTCTCTTCAACAAGTTTACGGCTCATCTTTACCAGATCAATATTTTCATTTTGTAAATTGCTGAACCGGGTATCATTCCGGAAGCTCATCTCTTTCCATTCGTTCAATAATAATTTTTGTTCATAGATCAGTTTGAATAGATCTTCTTTGGTAAGCAGATCTAATGCAAGTTTATCATCGGCGGACGCGTGGTGTTTAACGAATAGATCCGATTTGAACCCGAGATTTGTAATTGCATTTTCTATCTTTGACGGCATTTTATTGATGCCGTGAATGTAGCGGGATATCTGTCCCGTGTTGGTTCTTATCTGGTGATTGCGCTCTAATATAAAGCAGAGTTCTTTTTGTGTACCCGGTTTCTGCCGCGCCTTTTTATTCTGGTCTAACCACTTGATAATAGATTCTCCGACATCCTTAAAAAATGTTGGATCTGATTTTTCTATGATTGAAAGGGAGCGTTTCAATTATTGTTTTTCCAATAACTTCTTTAGCAGTTTTGTTTGGTATTGTGAATTATGAACTATCTCTGCAATCGCAAAGAATAATATTGAAGAGATAAATAAACCAACACCGATTGGCAATGTAGCAATGGCTGTTAGTGAAGATTGTAAACCGGTAACAATTAGCCCTATTGAAAGCAATAAAAGAATTACTCCAATGATTGTAATAACAGAACCTAGACCACTAAGATGTGAAGGAATTGTAGCTGCAGCTGGTTGATCGGAATTGAGTATTTCCGTCTTAACAATTTCATTCGTATCAGCATCTCTAAAAATTACTTGATTACCTACCACTTCTCGTTTCAGTTTCATAATTGCTCCTTTTTAATTTGTTTTTTTAATTCTTCATAGGTTTGTGGATTATCTTTAAGAAGATCGCTTCTACAATGCGGACAGATGAGAGCTTTCTTTTCGATAAGTTCTTGACAGAAAGGACATTTAATTTTATTGCCAGTCCCCACAATAGCAAAGATTAATGCAAGCGGACCAAAAAAGAAACCGGTTATTACTGCAAGACAACCTTCACCTTTCTTAGACGAAATAATAATTGTTGCTATCCAACAAACAATCCAAAACAAACCGAATAATTCCATATTACTCCAATAAGGTTAGTGAATGTTATTCCTCTGGATTTTAGAATCATCAATATTTTTAGCCAAGTTATGTTTTAATAATTTATTATCTTCTTTCAATGTTTCATTTTCTTCGGTCAGTTGAAAAAGTTTTGATTCAAGTTTGGTAATTCTTTCTTCCAATGTTTTTATTTTATAATCCATTGCAGTCTCATTCGGCTCTTTTAATATAATACTAGAATTTTCTCCATTCAACAACCAATTTAGATCACAGCCGAGATCTGAAAGTTTAGAAAGAATATTGCCGCCAGGAGTTCTTTCACCTTCATAATATTTTTTAAATGCTTGTTGTTTCATTCCCAACAAACGTCCCAATTCAGCTAAAGAATATTTTTTTTCTTTAGCAAAGGATCTGAGATTATTTCCAATTTCAATTGGGCTTAACATTTGACTTTATAATGTTTATAAAAATGTTCAAGATTTTTTTTCTGTCTTGGACCAATTCTATTATATGTAGCTAAATATAATTCTTCGTTGTTTACAGATTTCTCTATTAGTTGAATAGCGTCATATTCAGAGATCTTAGAAATTCTATAACCGAACAATTTTAGAACTCTTAATTGTTCAGGTATTGCTTCAACATGCTTTTGTATCAGAATTATCGCTTCTTCTTTAGAAATATTTTTATCATAAAAAACCCCTAAATCGTTCAAAAACTTAATTTGTCTATCCGTTGCTTCCATATTAATACGATTGTATTATTTTTTACTTGACAGAGTGATACATCTGTATTATATTCACCCTTAGATAAATTAAGGGTTAATGAAACATGAAACTTCCAATAGAACAATTCAACGAAAAAGTAATTGCTATTTCAAAACTTCTAGACGGTTTAACGATTGATGATGCCAAAAACGTTCTAGCTGAAACCAAAGTTCGCATTGAAGAATGCCATATTGTAAATGCCGAGACAATAGAGGAATATAGTTCGGCTTTAATTAATTCTGAGCACTCTTAATTCGTCTGAGGAGATCTTCAATGTCTTTTAAGCGTTTTTCTAATAATGCAATTTTCTCTATGATCTCATTAAGAAGTGTAATTACTTCTTCCATAAATCTCCTAACGATAAACAACCATTAAAATAATTAAGACTATGACAAAGAGCAACAACATGACAGAACGGGCAATGATAAAAAGAGGGAAGAAGCTGGATCCCGCAAAAGTGGAAGCTAAAGCATTTAAGATTTACGGCAAAGGTTACAGGAGCGAACTTGAAATAGAACTCGGCGGAAGTTCCGCGCTTTACACTTATGCATTCAGCAGCCGTGCACCTAAAAAACTTTTTGAAATTCATCAGCATTTGAATTCTATTAATTAATTGCTAAAAGAAAATTGCGAATTAAGAATTAGAAATACTTGGAATTGTTCACTTAAAAATTTGGAATAAATCAAAATGGCACACGCTCAGAAACAACTTGAAATCATGGATTACATGGTACGTTTCGATTTATCGGAAACTACCATTGCCAAATGGATTGGGATGAAACCGAATAAACTTTCCTATCAGTTAAATAATGCCATCGAAGTTAAAGATGAATACTATAAAGCTATTAAAGATCAGCTTATTAAAAGAAAATACTTAAGCGATCAGGATGAATGCCAAAAGTTGTTTGATCTGACAAGCGGATTCCTTCAATCGCTTACAACTCAATTCAGTTTATTCAGTAATGAAGTGAGCCGGACAATCAAGAATAAAATTATTGAGGTAGGCGAACGACCGCGTTTAAGAACTAAGTATGATGATCTAAAAGAGCAAGTTGAACGCTTCGATGAAGAAATGAAGAAGCTAGGTATATGAATGAGAAACTATTAGGATGGTTTTTTGTTGCCGGAATATTTCTGCTGTTTGTTACCGGTATTTGGCAATGGCTGATCCTCTATAATAAATGGTTTAACAATAATGACTGATCTTTTAGATCATAAAAAATATCAGCTTTCGGAAGATATGAAAAAAGCTTTGGAGCTTAGAAGATTGAATTATAACTATGTGGAAATTGCAGAGCAGATGGGCAAGAGCTATTTGGCAATTAGAAAATTGATCTATAGAGCAGACAGAAAAATAAAATTTAAAAACATTCAACAACAAATATTAACGGTATAAAATGAGCAAACTTAAAATCAAATATTTTAATCTGTTCGAAGCCGGAGACATATTAAAAATGAACAATGGACTTGAGAAATTAATTTCATTCCCGGCAAAGAGTGCTGCCTTAAAATATGATCTAAGCATCAAGCTGGCGAAGGCAGCAGGAAAAGCAATTCAGGATTTTGATGAAATGAGGGTTAAACTTTTGAATGAACTTTCAAGAAAGAAAATGGTATTGCTTAACGGTGCTAAAGAGGAGATCGAAACAAAGCTTAAAATAATTGATGCGCCGAAAGATGCCGGGGAAGAATCTTTAATCAAGATGATTGACGGCAATGAAGTTAAAGGTAAAAAAGTTTTAGAAAACAGTTATGATCTTGGCGATAAAATGGAAGAGTTCCAAAAACAGTTAAACGAATTGCTGAATATGGAAATTGAACTTGAATGCTATCCGATAAAACTGAGCAAACTTGATGCTGAAGATTGTACCGATCTGAATTTTGCTGCACTCGGAAGTTTTATTGATGATGATAGGAAATGAAAAATGACTGAATCCCAAGATGCCTTAACGCCTAAATATAGAATAGCTAGTTATGAAAATTACCGGTTCAAAGCTGAGCATGGATGGACCACCGACAGGAAATATGCCAAACTTTATACTAAAGAGGAAGTGCTTGAGAAAGTTAAAAAACTGAGAAAGGACAAATTCAAGAAAATCGCCTTAAGGAAGGTACAACTACCGAAAGAGGATAAGAAGAAGGCAATACATCTTAAATCTGTGGAAAATGCTGTGAAATTAGTCATAGAGGATAAGAAAAAGACAATTCAACTAGTTGAAACCGCTCCCGGGAAAAGAGCGGCTGAAAAACAGCTTTTAAAAGAAAAACTTAACAGGAAGAAACTTTTATGATACAGACCGGAAAGAAATCGAAACTGAAACAAGAAGTTGTTTATCTAGATGGTGTATTGGTGCTTTTGATCTACCGTTTAGAAATGAAGAAATCCAACATTGATATTAATTATCAAACCATAATCTGCAACTGATGAAAGAATTATTAACAATTATAATTGGGTACATCTTTGCTGTTGGAATAGCTGTCTGGATGATCTTTCCAATGCGCAAAGCGATCAAAGAAGATTGGCAGGATTTTAAGAATTGGAGATCGAATAAATGGAAACACCGAAAAAATGTTTGATCGTTCACGGCGGAAATTTTGAAGATGCCGGAAGAAGCGACTGCATAATCTGCACCGCAAAAAGTTATTGTGAATTCAGCCGTGAGCTGCCGATGACGCTTACGGAAAAGATCATTTACTTAGGTATTCTGTTATTTGCAATCATTGCTGCACTTGGAATACTATATACTGTGATAAAATTAATTGAGACGATTGAAAACTTATAAGAGCATTCATGGTGCCTCCATGATGTGGATTACCACACCGGTGCAGGTGCACCCTCCGCTTGCGCCAGTTGGTTTATTACAAGAGTAAGAGAATGATACTTAGTGATATGGAAGCTAAAATATTTGATGCGGTTAAAAATTCCAATTACAACAAACCGATGACGAGCAAAAGAGTGTATGAAGGGACCGGAATTGATAACCGGATGCTTGCCGCTTCAGTACGCAAGATGAATGAAAATAATAAAGGAACTTTCCATATTGGTAGTGACAAGCGCGGTTACTGGTTATGCCGGACCGAGGAAGATGCAATTGCAAGTATGCTCAGTTACAACCAAACAATAATGAGTATGCTCGGGGAACGGAAGAAAGTAAAACATCAGATAGCAGAAACATTTGGTGCAAATAGAAATTTATTTGGTGAAAAAGTTTTATCACAAAGTGTGTGAGGAATAGATGAAGATCAATAAGAGATTCAAACCGGAAAAAGCTGTTGGCAAAAGCGATGATCCGGCCTCAGTAAAAACAAAAATTCTTATAACCGGCACGCAGGCAATTTCAACAGATGGAAGAATACTTGCTTTAATCCCGATCGAGATCGAAAAGGGTGATGCAATTAGAAATTACATGGATCCTTATGTTTTTATTGAAGCACGCAAATATGGTACCGATGAAGAATCTGATTTCTTAGAAATGAAATTGAACGGTGTTGATGCTGAAGGTAAAGTATCATTCAAAAACGGAATTGAACTTCCATATCAATTGGTAAAAGTTGATACGGAATTAGTCCCTTACGATTACAAAACAATAATTCCAACCGATAAACCGAAATGCAGTTTCAGTTTAGATCTTTCTTTGCTTAATAAATTAGCAGCTGCTCTCGGAAGTAAATCTCTAACTTTGATTTATTACGGATCAAATGCGGTTATAAAAGTAATTCCGGCAAATCCAATTTCTAATGAAGAAGGATATTTGGCATTGTTAAGAAATGACGAATAAAGTTTCATCATAAAATAAAGGGTTAGAAAAATGGCAGAGCTTAAAGAAGTAAAGATTGAAAAAATAGTTTTCAGTAAAACCAATCCGCGCAAGGAGTTCAATAAAAATTCACTTCAAGAACTTGCAGACAGCATTAAAAGCAACGGACTTGTTAACCCGGTAACGCTCCGTAAAAAGGGAAGTAATTACGAACTTGTTTCCGGTGAACGCCGTGTACGTGCTTGCAAGCTGATCAAAAAGAAAACCGTGCTGTCAATCATTAAGGATCTATCCGATGAACAAGTATTAGAGATCCAGTACATAGAGAACTTACAGCGTCAGGATGTTCATCCGCTTGATGAAGCAACATTCATCCAAGGAATGCTTGAAACCGGGAAATATACAATTGAAACAATTGCCGATAAGATTGGAAAATCAATTTCCTACGTTTCAAGCAGATACCGATTAATATGGCTTATCAAAGATGCTCACAAATTATATGCTGAAGGTAAGATTGAATTAGGTCATGCGCTGCTGATTGCTAAAATGCAAGAAGATGCACAGCAGAAATTATTGAAATACATTTCTCAAAGCTTCCGTGTTCCAACCGTTTCTGAATTGCGCGTACAGGTTGCCGGGCTGATGCCTAATCTTAACGAAGCACCATTCAACAGAAAAGATAAATTACTTTTGCCCGATGCCGGAAGCTGCTTCGAATGTAAGAAGCGCACGGGCAATGCGGTGGATCTCTTTACCGAGTTCAGCGGAAATAATATTTGCACCGATGGAAGCTGCTACAAAGAGAAAGTTAATCTTCACATGGCTATGCAGATTGATAAAGCTGATGAATCCGGTACTCCGTTAGTTAGAATCTCCGGTGTGAATTACGGAGCCAAGAAAAATGTGCTCGGTCAAAATGAATACACTCTAACCAAGAAGCCAGAAGGGAAAGGTGTTCAGAAAGCAATTTATACTGATGGACCGCAGAAAGGTAAAGTTATAGATATTGTAGTGAAAACGATAGACGTAAAAAGTGTAACGGAAAAGGTAAAAACTGATAAAGAAAAACTTTTTGAATTGAATCTCAAAATAAAAGCACAAAGAGATGAAGCTTATCACGAACATTTGAGTTCGGAATTTCTGAAGCAAGATCTAACAACTGCCATACTTCCAAACGTAATATTTGATTTGTTAATGATTGACGGATGGATATCCGAACATTTTATGGATGGAGAAAATCTTGCACAATACCGTGGATGGATTGCTGAAGGAACAGAGATAACACATGAAAAGCTGCATAAAGTTATTTGTGAAAAGATTTTCGGAATGAGTCCCACTGAATTAAATGAAATACTTAATCAATCATTCATATTAAGTATTTGTGCAGAACAAGATTTTTTAAGTTTGGCAAAGAGGTTCAACATCAATACTGCAGAGATCAAAAAGAAAGTTGAAGAAGAACTTCCGCTGCTTAAGAAATTGCCGGGAGAACAAGAGTAAGATTATGAGTAAGAGCAAGAAAAAAGATTTTAGGGAATTGAGCGACCGCAAATGTAAAGACTGCGGTAAAAAGCTGAAGCAGAATCTTGTTGATAAAAATTCCGATGCCGAACGTTGCTATAAATGCAATGAAGCGAAGAACCGGAAAGAAATCCAGCAGAAATATCAACAACTAAAACAAAGCTGAGGGAAATATGATACGCGGAATATGGCCAAGAAATCTTTCAATTTGGAATTTGAATAAGCTTTATGATGAAGGATTCAATTCTGTTATTCTGTATACCGGTTACTTTTGGAATTTACAAGAGAAACCAACCGTTGAAAAAACTGTTTTTCTTATTTGGCATACTTATCAAGAAGCAAAGATACTTGGCTATAAGTTTTTCTTGATTGACATTGGGTGGGGGTTATTTCCGCTCGCAGAATATGATAAGACTTGGCTTCTGATTGCTGACCGCTTCCGCGATTGCGATGATATTTACTTTTACCTCGGCGAACCTTACGAGCAATGGGTAGAAAATAGAATGAAATATAAAGATGCTGAAGGTAAGGAACAGATAGTTGATGAACAGAAATTCAATCAGTTAAAAAATTTTAGAGAAACATTTATTAATCAGAATACCAAAAGCAGATTAATATTTGATTCAACCGCCCGCAATAAACTCCGCTTAAAAGCAAATGCACTTTCTTCTTATTGCAATCAAAAAAAATATTGGTCGGGTTCGGATCTACTTCATTGGATCTACGGACAGTTGAAGATTGGCGGAAGCTTGAGATATAAATCGCTGGCAAAGTTTAGAGGTACATGGAAACTAACTCCGCTATTTATCTATCAAGGCGATGCACCGGAATGGAGCTGGACTGGATGGATAAATAAGATCCTTTCCATTTTCGGTTTACTTAATTGGTTTGAGAAATTGCAAAGAAAACGTTTTCTAAAATGGTTTAATAAATAATTAATGAGGTCATAATGAAAGAGATACGATTAGAAGGATTTTTGGTTAGAGATAAAAAGGGAACACTTTCAAACTCAGTCTTTTTTTATTTACAAATGCCAAAATTAAGAGAGGATGGTGAATATTCTGGCCCGGGTTATTTTGAATGTTTCTCATTGAAGAAAAAATTTCATTTGAGAAAGGGCGGGCATAGAAAAGTTATAATTACTATACAGGATAATTAACCCGACAAGGTAACCGGCGGAATAAATAACAGATTAGCACTCTAAATTTATCCGCCGGTAGATTAAAAATATATGACAAAGAAAAAATTAATAGCATTCAATTATTTTGGTGGAAAGTTTACTCATGCAGATTGGATATTGAAACATCTTCCGGAGAGTAAATCTTATGTTGAAGTTTTCGGTGGCTCTGCGGTTGTTTTATTAAACAAAAAACCTTCACCGATCGAGACCTACAATGATATTAATTCTATTGTTGTAAACTTTTTCAAGGTGCTCAGAGAGAAGCCAGAAGAGTTATTGAGCAAAATATATTTAACACCTTACAGCAAAGAGGAATATTTGTTTTGTTATCAGCATTTGAATGAAGGAGATAAAATTGAACGTGCACGCAGATTTTTTGTTTCAGTCGGGCAATCATTCAATGGGACTTACGCACGTCAAACCGGCTGGAAAATGAGCACGAAGGAAACTAGAACAAATATTAGTGAAGCCGTTAATCGCTGGATCACAAAACTTCCAAAACTTGTATACGTAATTGAGCGTCTCCGGAGAGTCCAAATTTCAAATTATGATTTCCGTGAGATCTTCAAAAAATTTGATGGTCCCGAGACTTTATTCTATTGCGATCCGCCTTATATGCACCATGTCCGCTGCAATAATAATGAATATGCTTTTGAAATGACCGATCAAGATCACAAGGAATTACTCGAGATCTGTAAAAATGCAAAAGGAAAAGTGGCAATCTCCGGCTATGATAATCCGCTTTATAACAAGCAATTAAAATCTTTTTATAAATCCATAGCCAAAAAAAAACCAACAACAATTTTTCATTCAAAGCGTCAAGAAATTCTTTGGACTAATTACAATCCGGACCATATAAGCCAAAATTTGTTTTCATAATCGAGGATTAATTGAGCAAATCATTTTCATTTGATGAAGAAGTTGCAAAGCAGTACGGCGTTGAAGAAGCTGTAATGATCAGATCCTTCCAGTTTTGGATTGATCTTAATAAAGCTAACGGCCGCAATCTCCGCGAAGGCAGAACTTGGACCTATAATACTTATGAATCACTTGCGGAACAATTTCCTTTTTGGGTTAAGAAGGATAAAGAAACCGGATTGGAAGAACCGGATGCTGGTAAGGTACGCAGATTGATAGATTCACTTATAAGTGAAGGCGTACTCATAAAGACATGTCAATTTAATAGATGGAAGATTGATAAAACAAATTGGTATGCCTTCGAAGATGAATCTTTCTGGTTAAAAGCCAAATCCGTTGAAAATTGCCCACTGCTGAAAAACGCAGACGAAGAAACATTTTTTGATAATCTAATAGATAAAAGCAATGCTGAGGGTGAAAACGAAGAAAATTTACGACTGTCGAAAAACGCAGACGTGAAGGTTAACAATACTGATTTAAGCGAATTTCCGACTGATGAAAACAACAACCCGACTGCGGAAAAAAGCAGACGAGAAGTTGAAAGAGACAGATCAGGTCTGTCGAATTCCGCAGATGTTAGTCTGTCGAAAAACGCAGACCAATACCAGATACTAAACAGTTCCTTACCAGATGCTGAAGAAGAGAAGAAGGATCCCGCCGTCTTCACTCACGAATTACTTCTAGACAAAAAACCTTTAGATGCTTATCTCGAAGGATCTGCTGATAAACTGAAATTTTGTTTTAGTGATCTTGATTTGGTGAATAAAAATATCGAACGGATTTTCAGAATGTTTGTTAAGGATTCACAACCGCATCCAACTCATGTTGACAGAGTTCGTAATCAGCTGTTGAATGATATGAGACCGGAACTATCGCAGAAAGTATGCTGGATTATAATTCAAATTGCTTTTATGGAATACCCGGGAACAAATAAAAAATATCAAGACTTTGAATCGTTGATGAAAAGAATTGCATGGAAGAAAAATGATTTTGTTCAAGATCTGCACACGCATAATCAGAAATTAGAAACTGCCGCAGTTAGAGTTAAGGAACGTGAACAGCAGAAGAATGATAATCAAGAAGCCATTGATCAAATATTAACGGAAGCTAAGGATCAATTAGAACGCTATCAACATAAACTGAATGCCCGGCAAGTTGAAGAAATTACGGCATTGATTAAGAACAGAAACTATCTGCAAGCACAGAGTAAATTAATTGAATACATCGAAGATAACGAGGCAGCTGCATGATAGATTCAATAATTGCATACAATAAAGCATTAACACGTCTAGCAAATAAATGTGAAAAATTAAGTAGAGAATACACAAAACTTAGAGACAAAAGTTGTGTTTGCGGTTGCGGCAGAACTTATGGTTTAGATTGGGCACATGGAATAAGCAGAGAAAGAGAGAGAACAAAGTATCATCCGCTTAATACATTTAGAATGAATCACGAACATCATTTGTGGATGGATCATTCCGGCAAGCAAGTTGAATTTATGATAATGTTTGTTGGTGAAGAACGTTTCACTGAATTAAGACAATTGGCATTGCGCCCTTTCAAACCAACAATAGAATGGTATGAACAGCAGATAGAACAATTGCAAACTTTTATTACAGAGGTAGCAGCATGATACGTAAATGTGCACGCTTTGATTGCATGAAAGAATTTGAACCTAAAGTAGTTAATCAAATCTATTGTTCAACTAACTGTTATAAGAAAAGCTGCAGAGAACAAACAGATAAACGGCACATCAGAATGAGAAGTGATAAGAAGAAATTAGAATACTTTTACAGGAGAACGGGATGATAAGCATAAGAACAAACATTGCAAAGTTTATTAATACTGAATTGCGCGATGTGAAGAACGCTGTTAATAAAGCAACACTCTCAGCAACAACCAAGACAGCACGCCAAGGCGCTACTGAAGGCAAGAGTGCAGTAAGAGAAACATATAACATACCGGCTTCAGAGTTAAACAAAGCAACAAAGATTGTAAGCGCAAATGCTAATGATCCTACTGCAAAGATTAGAGTAACAGGCAAACCAATATCATTGGATAAGTTCAAAGCACGTTGGAAGAGAAAGAATACCGCGGGTGCAACAGCCGAGATCATTAAAGGCAAACGTGTTGTTATACCCGGTGATAAAGGTGAAGGGACTAAAACATTTATTGCTACAATGAAGAGCGGACACACTGGAATCTTTTATCGTATTTCTAAAAAGAGATTGAAGATATGGGAACGTAAAGGACCAAGCGCACCGGACTTAATGAGCAGCCGCCGTGCCATTGATGCAATACGTCTTTATGTTAAAACAAATTACGAGCGGATCTTCAATAGTGAATACAAATTCTTTAAGAGCAAGTGAAGATAGACAACACACTCTGATTATGATGTATGAGGCCATTAAGACAATTCAAGGTACTAGGTTATACTTATACTTTGCGGATGCGGAACGAGCGCAGGATTTGAAAATTTTTTGTGTTCTATAAAACTTGGTTCTGTTCTATTTAAGAGGTTCTATGAAACAAATTAAAAACAAAATACTGTATCAGAAGTTGGTGAATTGGCAGCAACTGTTATGGTTAAAACCCGAAAACTATAAAACGAATTCTTCTGAGGATCTTAAGAAGCTGAAGAAATCATTGATTGAAAATCATTTCATAGATCCATTCAAAATTTGGTTTGATGAAAAGAGCGAAAAGCTCTGGATCCTGGACGGCCACCGGAAGCAACGCGCATTGAAGGAGCTGAAGGAAGAAGGTGTTCACATTCCGGCACTGCTGCCAGCATGTTTCATTGATTGCAAAACACAAAAGCAAGCCGCACGGTTGGTGCTGGTATATGATAGCGTTTACGGCAAAGTTAATAGGGAAGGGCTTACAGATTACCTTAATCTCTTCGATATTAATTACTCAGACGTACAAGAATTCACAAACATTCCAGAGATAGATGCATCCTACTTAAATCCGATTGGATATGATGAAAAAGAATTTGAAACTATTCCTGCATCGCCTCAAACTTCACTTTCTAAACTTGGAGATCTGTTTGTAATTGATGGCAAGCACCGGATTCTATGCGGAGATTCACGAAAGGAAACTGATGTAAATAAATTATTCGATAAGAAAAAATGCCGACTTGTTTTTACTTCTCCACCTTACAACATGGGAGCGAAACATTATTTGAATTACACTGATAAATTAAAATCGGAAGAGTATATAAAGTTTAACATTGATTGTGCATCATTAATTAAATCACATCTGAACGGATTTCTATTTTGGAATCTCAGTTATTCTCAGAAAACACGATCGGAATTTATAGACATTTTCTATCAGCTCAAACAAGAGAAAGGTTTTTCTTTTGTTGAATGGATCGTTTGGGATAAAACTTCAGTTCGTCCGTTGGTTAACTCGAAACAGAATTTATCACGGCAAGCGGAATCATTATTAGTGCTCACAACTGAACCGGAGAAGGATCTCAATTTTATTTATCTCGGTACCACAGAAAAGAAATTCTTTTTTAACAATAAAACAAAACGTTACCTCTCCAACTACTGGCGCATCAGCTCGCAGAATTCACAAACGGATTTCCATAAAGCCGCATTCCCGGTTAAACTTGTACTTGAAGCATTAGAGCTGATGACAATGCCGGATGATATTGTTACAGATATTTTTCTCGGCACAGGAACAACAATTATTGCGGCTAATCTTGTGAATAGAATTGGTTACGGAATTGAATTAGACCCAATCTACGTTGATTTAATTTTACTCAGATATAAAAAACTATATCCAAAAGCAGATTTTGACTGTGTTAACCGAAAATTTAATTTCAAAAAATTATTCAATGATTAGCAAAAGGACAACCGGGATGCACGAACACCCCGGAAGTCCGCTTGCAAATCAAACAAATGGATGTTTGACTTGCGTAAAAAGAAGAAGAGTAATCCAGATACTATGGGAAAATATGCTACGCTTCCGCAAATCGCAAGTCTGCTTAAAGTGGATCCGCGCACTATCAACCGGCGGAGTGATCCTAAAGATAGACTTTACATAAAAGGATTTGGACCGGAAAAGAAAGGGCAATATGATATTGTTAAATGTGTTCACATTATACTGGAAGATTATGAACGCAGATTATCTGAAGCGCAATCCGGTTTTAAGAATGCCAAAGAATTTAATTACAAACTAGATGCACAGAAAAAAGAGCTTGAACTTGCTGAACTGAAAAAAGAACTAATACGTGTTGATGAGACAGCTTCATTGCTGGATAAAATAATTAACATCACAAAAACAAAGCTGCCCACTTCACGTAAAACATTAATGCCTAAATTATTGATTGCAAAAGATGATAAAGCAGTAATTAAAATTTTAGAAACTAGAGACAACGAACTATTAAATGATCTCTCAACAGCAATTGAAAACATCATCCGCGGCCTGGCTGAATCTTCTGGTGAAAATTACACCGCTTCTAGACCAGCTAAAACCAAGAAAAGAAGAAAGTCTTAGCGATTGGGCTTGCAAGAATTTCTATCTCTCGCCGGAATATTCATCCGAACCCGGATTGTATTCCTATGCGCGCCGTCCATATCAGAAAGAAGTGCTGGATGAACTTGGTAATCCATTAAATGAAAAAATAATTATTGTATCCGCAACTCAAATGCTGAAGACACTCATGTTAATGATTCTAGAAGCATACAAAATAGATCAGCATCCGGGACCAATACTCCATGTGATGGATACAATCCTTAACGCAACACGTTACAGCCGGGAACGTTTAGACCCGATGATGCGTGATAACAGATTCCTTTCCACAAAAGTAGAAGATGTTAAACCGAAAAAAGCTGATACTGTTCTTATGAAAAAGTTTGTAGGCGGAATTCTGAAACTTGTTGGTGCAAATTCTCCGTCCGGCTTGATCTTCACATCAATAAAAGATTTACTTCTTGATGAAGTTGATTCCTACCCTATCTCCGCTTCCGATTTCGGAGATCCTGTAGAGCTTGCAATTAAACGTACAACCGAATTTGAGGACCGCCAAATAATTCTTGTCAGCTCACCGGGTGATGAAGTTGTAAGTCGCATTTGGCCCGAATGGGAAGCAACCGACCAAAGATTTTATTTTGTTCCTTGCCCGCTCTGCAACGAAATGCAAAAATTAGAATGGGGAAGAGTGGATGATGATTTCGGTATCCGTTGGGAAAAAGATAATCCTTCAACGGCTTATTATTTATGTAAGCATTGCCATAAAAAAATATTTAACCGAGAAAAATACTGGATGCTTGCAAATGCCGAATGGAGAAAAACCTTTCCGGAAAGATTATACAAGCCGGGATTTCACATTAACCGGTTATATTCACCAAGTGCTACAACATCATGGGATAAACTTGTTGAAGATTTTCTAACCGCTCGGAAATATTCCAAGCAAGGAGATCACGAACGGCTTAAAGTATTTTTGAACACCGCACTCGCAGAACCATGGTCACCGAAATTCAACACGCCGAAAGAAGAAAAACTTATTCAGCGCGTGGAAAATTATTTTACTCCGGATCAAAAAATATTACCGGGTAAAGTTTGCTATCTCACAGCTTACATTGATACACAGCCGACATGGCTCCATTGTATTGTTAAGGGCTGGGGAATTTCAGAACAGAGTTGGTTAATTGAACAAAAATTATTTCATGGAAACACTTCTCAAAAATTGGTATGGAACGAACTTGATATTTATTTGATGACGGCATTTGAACACGCACTAAAATTAAACTTATATATCTCTGCAATCGGAGTTGACACAGGCGGTCATAATGCAGATGATGTTTATGCATTCGTTAAAGACCGATTAATACGCCAACTTAAGAACGGAGTGGTACAAAGATTTTATGCAACCAAAGGGTGGAACAGTCCGTACAAATCAATTACTGATTATAAAGGTCGCATGAATAATAAGGGCAACCTTCCATTATACTTCGTGGGTACAGATACAGCGAAAGAGGTTATCTTCAATCGGCTTGCAATTGAGAATGCCGAACAGGATGGACCAGGGTATATGCACTTCAATCATTATGCCGATGCTGAATATTTTGAAGGATTGATCTCTGAAACATTGATACGCGATAGAATTACAAAAGTTTCCAAATGGGTGCCATTGCCCGGAAGACGCCAAGAGAATTTAGATTGCGAAGTTGGAAATCTGTTCTTGGTCCGTGTTACAAAGCCAAACCTATTAAAAATTACAGAAGACTTAATGCAGAAAGCGAATAAACTTTCTGAAGGAACTTTGTTTGATCAACCGAAATTGCCGAAGAAGAAAAATTGGGTAACGGATTATTGATTGAAAATTTATAACATAGTTGGCGATAATGCGCTATTATAAAACTTAAATAAAAGGAATGTTGCAATGAAAAAACAATTTAGAATTTTTAGACTACTACTCGGAGTCGCATTGATTGCCGAGTTAGTTTGTTTTGTCGGCTGCTCAAATACAGACAATGAGCAAGCAACAGTTGATTGGGTGAAGAAAGCAAAGAAACCAATCAAATGTATATTTCTTGGTGGCAATGATTTGGGGAATAAATATACGTTGTTAGATGCAGATGGGAATCTTTTTGCAACAGGTTTTGTCTGGATGAAATTCCCCGATACGATTAAGGTAAAATCAAACTAACAGAGTTGGCGATAAGCGGTTTGCGAAAACAATTTATAAATAATTAATCGGAGTAAAAAATGCAAAAGTTAATAACACAAGCAAAAAGAACTTTATGTTACTCAGAAAAAGACGGATTATATCTTCGTAAAGAATTAAAAGATATTACACAAAATGATTTAGATATTCAATGGGGAATATTAAATGAATTACAGATAAAAGCAAATCCGCTTGATTGCATAATTAGTTTTTGAGGAGCGCAAATGAAAAGAAATAAAGATGAATTTTATAATTTACTTACAAACGGATATGAGGGAATATGTGACCAAATATCTATAGCTGGAGAAATGGGGATAAGCATGAAACAAGCGGCACACTATGCAAGAAAATTAGTAGAAGAAGGGAAGATAGATATTTATTATTCTAAAGATGACAGAATGGGTAAAATCTATAAAGTTAAGAAATGAGCAAAACTAACATATCTCCGTTTGTGCCGATTGCGACATTAATAAAAAGAGGAAGTAATGGAAGAAATTTTGATTGAAAACGAAAACAAGAATTGTGAACGAAGTGAGCAATTCGGACACCAGACGAAAGTTAAATCAGCAAACGATGGGCAAGTAAACACAAAAGAATTTATTATAAAATATTTTGGATTACCGGAAGATGTGAATTTCAATAAAATCCAAAAATTAACTTATAGTGAAATAGAGGAATTAATTGATAGTCGTTTGTCGGTATAACTACTGTTTAAGCTGATGATGAATTAAATATATATGAATAAACAAGTTATAATTTCAAACACAAAATTGTGCGTACAAGATTTGTGCACACATAAAACTAATAGAATTCACTTTAGAATTAATCCGGTTCTAAATAATCTGATTGATGAAACAGTAAGAGAAAAAGGACTTGATTCAACAACAGATTTTTTTACAAAATTATCTCTGTGGTATTTTATTAAGTCCGGCAAAATAATCGGCAACATTGAGAAGAAAGATTTAACCTGGCATGGCAGCATTGAAGATATGCCTCTAATTTTATAACCGAGGTTAATATGCATATTGAACTTGAGGACAAAGACAAAGCGCTTAAAATGGTTAAGCCGCTTTTCGGTTCTGCACCGAATAGATTTATAAATGATTTTTGGGATGCTGTTGATCCGGAATCTTTTGTGAATTCACTTAAGCAGCTTATGAGTGAAGAACGCGGGCAAGTCCGTTTGAAAGTTACAATCGAAAAACTTAATATTAACCAATCAAAAAAGGACTGAACAATGAAAGAATATAAAATAGAGAATCCGCAAAAATTAATTAATGATTTAAAGGATTTTATTTTTCTCTCTAAAGATGTTCGGCAAAAATCAATAGAACTTGCCCATTCATTTGCAGTTGCCGCTGAAAAAATAAAATTTATGAAGGAATTACTTACCATGAAATAAAGATTTTATCTCATAATTCTCCCATCAACTCTCAACATTTCTTCACTTTCTCTGTCATACTCTGTCATACTCTGACATACTCTGACATACTTTTTCCCGCATTTTTTAATTAAAATCCACCAATAGAAACAGCAATTAGTTTATTTCGAGTAATCAATATAAACTAAAAGCTAAATGCTAATGGCTAAAAATGATCAAAGATTTTAATTTATATTGCGGTTCAGCATGGAGCTGGACCGATTCATTTGATGATTACCCCGCTTCATTGTTTAACTGTATACTTTACTTAAAACTTGGCACCGCTGCAACAGTAACAATCACGCCGACAAAATCTGTGGATAGTTTTATCTTTACAAAACCTTCAAGCGAAACAGCCGCGCTTGCTAACGGCGATTACTCATATCAATATCTCTTTACAGAAATTGCGGATAGTACTAATAAACAAGTTCTGGAAGGGACCGTTCCTATTAAAGCATTGCTTACTTCTACTGCAGATCCACGCAGTGACGATCAAAAAGTATTGGATGCTCTTAAAGCTGCACGACTTACAATTGCCGGACGTGATTATGTGACTGTTAATATTAACGGCAAATCAACTCAGTTTAAAACTCTCGAAGAAATCGAAGCCGCGATCATCCGCTATCAAAAAAGATTAGGCATTTATAAAACACCAAGATTAATTAATTCTTTTGGGTAAGAAGATAGAAATGAAAATTAAAGATAACATAGCTCAGAAATTTGGTTACGTTCCATCGGTTGTAGTTACGGATCTGAAGAATGAATCTGAAAAAGTAAACAATCATCTTGTTGAACTAGAAAAATCTTTTGAATCTCTTCACTCTGCACTCAGCACTCTGCAATCAGAACGTTCCTTTGCTGCTGCTCAAGTTTCTAATATCACTTCCGATTGGAACGATATTTACGATACGATCAGCGCGTCACAAAATAAAGGATTAGTACGGCTCCGCAATAGATCCAGACAGTTAGCACAAAACGATCCTTGGGCTAAAAAATATTTGTTCATGCTGCAGAAAAATGTTGTTGGTGCAGATGGATTTATTCTGCGCAACAGTGCTTATGATCTTGTATATGATGAATTAGAAAAAATGAAAGTGAAGCGGTTCGATAAACTTGCCAATACTATAATTCAAGAAATGTTTGATGATTGGTCCTTACCGGAAAATTGCGATGTAACCGGTCAATCTTCTTTCCGTGAACTCTGCAATATTATCATAAAACAAATTCCAACCGACGGCGAAATTCTGATCAGACCGATCAGAGATAAAAATTATAAATACGGTTATGCACTTCAGCTTATCGAAGCCGATTATTTAGATGAAACTTACAGCACAATGCTGCCAAACGGCAACATGATTGTTATGGGTGTTGAAATGACACCTTACCGCAAGCCGGTTGCTTACTGGCTTAAAAAAGTAAATCCGTATCAGCAGTTAATGTACGGTTCATACATCTCCGGAGAAAGAATTCGAATTTCTGCTTATGATGAAAACGGTTTGGCACAGATAAAACATTTGTTCGTAAAAGAATCTTCCGCACAGGTGCGTGGTATTCCGTGGTTTGCACCGGTTGCTATCCGTTCTAAAATGTTAGGCGGTTATGAAGAAGCAATATTAGTTGATGCACGCGTAAGCGCAAATAAGAATGTGATCTATGAATACAAAGACGGATCTGTTGGCGATGAAATTAATCAAGCCAACATTCCCGGAGCCGAGTTTGCAGTAAATGCAGACGGTACAAAAGATCCTTCCCGGCTTATCGTTTCTTCTATGCCCGGCGAAAATGTTATTGTACCAAAAGGAATGACAACAAAGCTGGCTGATTTCAAATCTCCATCCGGGAAGGAAGGAGATTTTCAAAAATGGGCTTTACGCGGGATCGCTTCCGGTCTGGATGTTTCTTTCATTGCTTTAGCAAATGATTACGAAGCGGTTAATTATACTTCCAGCCGCACAAATCTTTTAGAAGAACGTGATACATGGAAAAGTTTGCATTCATGGAAGCGTGATCATTTTCTCAATTGGAATTTTGCCGAACTCTTAAAGATGGCATTGCTAACTCAAGCAATCAATCTGCCGCCTGGTAAGTTTGATAAATTCAATAAACCATGGTTCCAGGGGCGTGCATGGAAATGGGTCTCTCCTAAAGATGAGGCAGAAGCAATTCTTCTTATGCTGTCTAACGAGGCCTGGCTCTTCGATGAATTTCTTGCTGAGAACGGCTGGTCTTTGGAAGAATTTATTGATAAAAAGAAAGCTGAGAAAAAAGCTTTTGCAGATGCCGGACTTAATTTCCCGGGAAGTAATTACAAACAAATTGCACCAATTCAAAAATCAGTTGATGGATCTGTTGATCAACCCGCCGCTGTCAATAGTGGAAATGGTAAACAAAAAGTTTTGTAACACAGATTTGAAATCTGTGCTGCTAAAAAATAAAAGGTGGAAATATGAAACCAAAAATTGAAGGACTTGAACCGGATAAACTGAACCCCCGCAACTTTGGCGGTATGTGCAGCCGCTCTGCTGTTGTACATCGTGCCGAAAGTAAAAGAGAAGACGGCGGCATTGCAACCGTTGCAACAACTGAAGCACCGGCTGTTGTGATTGATTGGGAACGATGGGATCACGTACGTGAAATTTTACCAATGCGGTACTGCGATCTTCCAAAAAATAATAAAACAATTTTGCTCGATGCTCACAGTAGAATGAGTGTGGAAAATGTTCTCGGCAGTGCACGCAATTGGAAAACCAATGAATCAGAATTGCTGTGTGATATTTATGTGAGCGATGCCGAGGAAGATGTTAAAAAGAAAATTGAAGAAGGACATATTGATTCGGTTTCAATCGGATATCAAACAGATCCATTACGCACAGTCGAGATTCCGAAAGGTGCGGCTGTTACTATTGACGGCGTTGAATATAAAAATGAATTCAATGATGATATGCCGCTGCTGGTAAGAACATTCTGGAAAGTTAAAGAACTTTCATTGGTCCCGATCGGCGCCGATGAAGCTGCTAAACTAAAACGGAACGCAGCACAGAACGGTATTTCAAGCACCGATCCGGAATTACAAAAACAATTAAATGAAGCTGTTAACCAAATAAAAAGTTTAGAAACGAAACTTAATTCAATAAAAATCCATAAGGAGGAACCAATGGAAGAACCAACCAAAAAAACACAAGATCAACTCCGTCTTGAAGCCATAAATGAAATTAAAACTGCTGTGGCTAACTACGGAAAAGAAGCGAAGGAACACGCTGAAAAAACCATTAATGAAATTCTGCAAGGAAAGGAAATCACTGACAGCACCTTAAAAGAATTTTATAAATCCGTTACAGATATTGTTATCAAAAGCGGCGGTACAGCAAACAAGCCGGTTTCTTATATGGGTTTGAATGAAAATGAATTGAAAGGTTATTCTCCAACAAAAGCCGTACAAGCATTACTGCGCGGAGAGACAAAAGGATATGAATTCGAAATCTCGGATGATATTCAAAAGCGCACCGGACTGGAATTAGGTAAGGGTGAAATCTTTGTACCGGCAGATTATTCGAATATTGGACTTCGTCATCTAGCGAAACGAGCCCATTCCTACGGTGTGGCGGCTGAAGGCGGATATTTATCAACTCCAGATTTCCGTGCCGACCTTTTGAAAGATGTTATTATGAACGAAACAGTTCTTGGACGTTTGGGTGCAACTGTTATTACTGGTTTACGCGGACAGTTTCAAATGCCAAAGATTGTTAGTGGTCTCTCTCATTATGGAGTTGCAGAAAACGCAGCGGCAACTTCTACTTCTTATATCGTTACCGGACTTGATACTGTTGAACCCAAACACTTAGCGGGTGACACACAGTTTGGACGGTTGTTATTTATGATGTTGGATCCGGCGTTAGGCGGTTTTGATACCATCCTTATGAACCAATTGATCAAATCAAGAAATGTTAAACTTGATTATCTCGGCATTAATGGTACCGGTGTTGGTATTCAGCCGAAAGGTATCTTGAATCAATCAGGTCCGGCTGCACCTTCGCTTGCACAGGTCAATTTCAAAAACTTGGTTAATATAAAACGCTTGATTGCGAAAGCCAACGGTCTGAAAGAAAATATGAAGTTCGGTACATCCGTTGATGTTGAATCTGTTTTTGAAGTTACTCCTAAAGAAGCTGGACAGCCATACGGTTATTTACTTCAGGACGGCAAGGTTATTGGTTATGGTTACGAATCTTCCAACCAGATACCGGATAAAGTTGCAATATTCGGTTTGTGGCCGGAGTTCTTCCTCCTTAATTGGGGAGTTGAAAAACTTACTGTTGCAGATCAACCGCAGCATAAGAATGATGTGATTGAAATTTCTCTCCATTCATATTTCAACTTTTTCTTGAGAAGTTCCGAATCATTTGCAATTGCATCGGATACAACTGTTGACATCTTTGGTGCATAGTTAAAATAAATTTCTTTCAAGGGCGGCAGAATTTGCCGCCCGCTAAATAATTAATTAAAAATATATAAAGGGAATCTCGTAATGAAAACGCAAGAACCGAAATTAACACCATGGAATGAGAAAGAAGTAAACTCACCGGAAAAATTTAAGGTTTACAGCCCATGCCGCATCAACACAGAAGACGGCAACGGTGCAAAACCTTACGCACGCGGTGATGAAGTAACCGTATTCGGCAACACGAAGAAAGATCTTTACTTCCAAAACAAAATCATGTACTCAAAAGATTTTGATGCTGTTGACGCTTACGAAAAAGAAATGAAGTTATCATTCTCGGGTAAACCGGAAGGAACAAAAGAAACTGCCGAAGCTTTCACCGGCAAGAAAAAATAATATTGTCATTGCGAGGAACGGAGTGACGAAGCAATCTAAAATTTGTAAACAAATAAAAGGAGATACAACCATGAAAACACTAAAATTAGTTTTTGTATTGCTGATGGCGATGCTGGTCTTCACAGTACCGCTAGCAGCACAAACCACAACCGATAATTTCGCAGTCTACGAGCGTGCTAACGGCATCGCTTTGCGTTGGAATGCAATTGCAGTTGGCGTAGGCGGATCAATTTGGTCGCAATCAATAGATCTTACAAATTATGATAATTACGCATGGGGCACAGACGGCATTGCATACGGCGGTAAGGCAACAACTGCTTCAGGCAATCCAAATTTAATCCTAGATCATTACGTCTGTTACGGAGATCCGGCAGTGAACGCGAACTGGATATTGAATAATGACAGTTTGGTGGTTGTGATTGCTACTACTGTTTTTAAAGGATCAACAACCCGCGCACTAACTACTAAAGCGCCTTATCATAAATTTAATTTGAGAAACTTTACGGCGGGAGTGGCAGTTACCGGGTTTGATTTTGGTCTTTATTTTTATAAACGCGATTAATTAAAAACGTTCTCTCTTAAAATCCCTCTCCTTCCTGCCTGCCGGTAGGCAAGTTTTTAAGGAGAGGGACAAAGGGTGAGGTCATAACCATGATCCAAGAAACCAAAATATTTCTTAACACAAACGATTTTGCTGAACCGTTCACCGTTACGCCGGTGGGCGGTTCAGCTAGTACTATTAACGGATTGTGGAGAACAGAAAATTCTCCCCAGCAAATTGGCGATGTAACCGTAATCAACGATGCGCCGCAAGTTGAATTTGCTGCTGCAGATTCTTTAACACTCGTAAGAAAAAGTATTGTAGTACGGACCGGCACAAACGAAACTTTTTATGTAATTGATGCCGGATTAGATGTGGATGGATTTACAATCAAAACATTAAGCAGACAAATACCGGTATAAGTAAAAAGTATAAAGTAAAAAGTGAAAAATAAAAATGGCTAAACCATCAACCATAGATCAAGAAATTATTGATGCGCTTAAAACAACTATTAGCGCAATTGCTGCTGGTACTGAGTACTACTCAACGCTTAGCGGTAAAGTCTATGACAGCTCGGCAGCTCCGATTACAGACGGTGTTAACCTTAGCGAAGGTGATGAAGAAATTTCCGAAAGTGAAAGCAGCGCGTCTTTGCATTATTGCCGCTTGCCGGTTCTTATAGACATTGTGGAATTAAATGCAAACGCCGCTAATATCCGTAAAACTAAAGCGGATATATTAAAAGCAATCCGGCTTAGTAATAACCTTGGCTTAACAAATAAAGTTTATGATATAAAACATATAAGCACACAAGCCAACGTTCCGGATCAGCAGGGTAATTTAATTGCGCATAGAAGGATCCAAATAGATGTTTATTACAGAAAAAATGCATTTAGTATTTAGGAGTTATCATGTCAAAAGATAAAACAGTACGGCTCGATCAAACATTCACTTCCACCCGGCCCGATCTTGAGGTGAATATTCAGATGCCCGGCGCATATATAATCAAGGGTGGTAAAGTAATTCCGGATCTTACTGATGAGGCAATGATGGAACGTGAAAAGCATGCCCTGAGCGAGCGAAGAAATCAAGTGGAAGAAAAGAAAATAACGGAAGAGAAGCAATCTGATGATGAATCTAAAAGCTAAAAGCTGCCATGAAATCTATTCGGGACATATTAAAAAGTTACAGCAATACTTCACTAGCACAAATTACCGGTTATCCGGATGAACATATTCACATGTTTAGAAAAAACGATATTGATCATTTTGCAATTAGAACGGATAAAACCGGTAGAGGAATTCCTACACGTCCGGTCATGGAAGATATCATTGAGGAAAAAGTAAATAAATATGAAAAAGAATTAAAACGAAAATTCAACTTGAAGTGAGGTTAATAAAATGGAAAAAATTAGATCAGCACTCTTTGCAAAAATTGAAACTGTTTACGGAACAGATCCAACTCCGGTTGCGGCAACAGATGCAATTGAAGCATACGATCAACCATCCTTTGAATTAGTGACCGATCCTAAAGCGCGTACAGTTCCAATCAGCACATTTGGAGAGCTTGCACCGCTTATCCTTGGTAAGAGCTACAAACTCGGCGGTATAAAAGTACCGTTGAAAGGAAGCGGTGCTGCCGGTACGGTTCCGCGTATTGCTCCATTACTACGTGCACTCGGATTCACGCAGACAATTACGGCGACTGTGTCGGTTGCTTATACAGTTCACTCAACGCTCGAAGGTGAAAGCTGCACGCTTTATTTCTGGTTCGGCGGAACGAGACACATTTTAACCGGCTGTGTTGGAAGCGGAAAACTTTCTCTTCAAGCCGCTGAAGTTATGTTTCTTGAATGCGATTTTACCGGAATTTACGGTGGGACAATTAGTGATGTTACATTCCCTTCACCGACTTTTGAAAGCACTGTGCAACAAATTTGGGATTCGGCTCTGTTCAAGTTTACTCCGGCTGCCGGAAGTGATCTCGGTCTAATTGTTACCAAGTTCGATATTGATCTTGGCAATGAAGTTAACTCGAGGCCGGATGCTAACGGCATAAGCGGTATTGGACGTTACTACATAAGCGATCGTAAAACCAAAGTTAGCTTGGATCCGGAGAAGGTTGCGCTCGCAACGTTTAATCCTTACACACTGCATGAGAATCAAACACTAATTGCAATTGAAACCAAGCCAACCGGAACGGCGGGCAACTTAGTTGAAATACTTGTTGGTGGTGTTTCATTAGATGCACCTAAAGCCGGTAACAGAAACAACGTTGCAGCATGGGAACTCGGCGGGCAATGCCGCGCTACAGTTGCTGCGGGCAATAACGAAATTTCAATAACATTCAAATGACGTGTAAACGTCATCCTGATCCGGCATTAGCCGGAGAAGGATCTAAAAATGATTCTTGAATTAAAAATATTACTAAACAATAACCCGGCTTAGGCCGGACAGAGCCGTTGGGCGTTCCAACCCTTCGCCCGGCGGCTCGATCTTAAAAAGGGTCACGGCAATTGCCGGGTAAATTTAGAAGGGAAGGGAACAATGGCACGTGAGTTAAAAAAATCTGATCTAAACGAAATGACGATCTTTGATGTGCTTAGCGGCACCAAGATAAAATTATTTTATAAAACACCAACAACATCAGATCGTATTCTTTATCAATCGGCAATTCTTAATCTTCTAACCAAAACTCAAAAAATTGAATCAATGGTAGAACTTCAAATGAATTGGGCTGAAAAGTTTCTTATGGGTTTCCGCAAAGGTGATTTTACTCTTGATGAAAAAGAAATTTCTTCCGATGCAAAAGATAAAGATTTCTACAACGGCTGGTTTGGTGTTGTAAAGGAAACTGCAGGTGATATTCTTTTAGTATTTATTAAAACACTTTTTGGTGAATCTTCTTATGTGATAAAGGATGAGCCGCGCCCTTTTTTGCCGAATTAAAACGCTTCTTCAAAAATACCAAGCCCGAAACTTGGGAGAAGTGTTTAGAACGGCACGGCGGAAATGTAAAAGAAGCAGAAGCTGTTTATAAACTTTACGATCAGAATATAGATATGGAACCTTACGATGCACGTTTTTTATTTGCTATGAAAATTTACAATCTGCAGAATGCCGGTTATCCGGCTGAAAGATTAGCAGATATTTTAACAGAGGAGCAATGGGAGATGATTTCCGAATTGAAAGCAACTATAACAGAATATCATCTAAATAATAAATGACTTTGTCATTCTGAGCGCCGAAGCTCTGAGTGAAATGAAGAGGAAGAATCTTTTGGCAAACAGAATTGAAATAATAATTGACGGCGATAATATAAAAGCCGTTAATGCTATAAGCGGTGTTGAAACAAAACTGAAAGGATTGGATTCTCAATCAAAGAAATCCGGTTCGGTTATGGATTCTGTTTTCGGTTCACTTAGCAATAAAGTTGCTTTTGGTGCCGCGGCGGTTGTTACCGGTTTCGGTCTGATGATTAAAGGTGCAATAGATCTCGGGGATGAAATAAATGATCTTTCCAAAAAATCCGGAATGAGTGCCGAGAATCTTTCCACAATGAAATATGCCGCTGAACTTTCCGGTTCATCTTTTGAGCAACTCGGCTCATTAGTAATTAAACTGAATAAAAATATTTACGAAGCGGGTTCTGGTAATAAAGAATTAGCAAAAACATTTTATCAACTTGGTGTTCCCGTCAAAGATGCTCAAGGCAAATTCATTCAAACCGATCAAGCGCTTTATGCAATAGCTGATAGATTCAAATCCATGCCGGACGGCGCTCAGAAAACTGCATTGGCAATACAGATATTTGGTAAAGCCGGTGCAGATATGATCCCGATGCTGAATGAAGGTTCCGCCGGAATGATTAAAATGCAAGAGGAAGCGCGTGCACTTGGTTTGGAAATTTCTCAAAAGACCGCCGCGCAGATGGATGAATTCAAAGACAAACTCACCAAAGTTGAAGGCAGTTTTAAGGGATTAGCCATTTCTCTTGTTACTAATTTCGGACCCGTTATTATAAAAGTATTAACAAGTTTTGCAGATGGACTTGATGTTGTATTCGGTAAAATACAATTAATCGGCGGTGTCCAATATAAAGAATTAGTAATGGGTTTTGCTACAGCAAATGAACTTTCAAAAGATTTAATTGGATCTACTCAGAAGTACAGAGACGAACAGATAAAAATAAAACAGAATCAACTTAATATTGAAAAATCGGTTCAGGAATCAGCAGAATATGCTCTTAAGGAAGCAGAAGCAAAACTTGCTTTCTCAATGTTATATCAAGATGAAGTTAATCAAGCCGCCCAAATAGTAAGATTAGGTAAAACACGGATTGGGCAATTAACACAACAAATAGAATTAATCAAAAAGTTTGGTGAACAGAAACCGCCGAAAATAACGGTAACGGATCCGGCAAGTATAGCTGCACTGAAAAAACTTAAAGAAGAAGAAGCGAGTTTTCTTAAAAGCTGGAACGATTCAATATTCAAATCAAGTATTGAGGGATTAGATGATTTAACAAAAGGATTTTTAGAAGCAGAACATAAATATGATGAAGCACGTAAACGATTTGGGAACAAACCACTTTTTGATAAAACGTTATTAAAAGATCAAGCTTCAGTTGTAATGAGCATCTATAACAAAATGGGAATCGATGTAACAAGCATTGATGATATAATGACGCGGAAGATGCATCAGAATAGTGTAGAAAGAGTGGATAAAATTCGAGATGAAATGGACGCAATCATGGCTTTATGGCTTACTGCGCTTGAATATAAAGCAGAATTGGTAACACGCGAACAGGATATTGAGTTAGCTAAATTGGATTATATTGCAAACATTTTTGGTTCAATGAGTGAGATAGCAAATATATTTTATTCAACTGGCGGTGAAATGGCTGAAACCGCTTTCCGTACTTACCAAGCTTTCTCAATTGCTCAGGCAATGGTTAGTACTTATGCATCAGCTTCTGCTGCATTTATGCCGCCGCCAATTGGTGTTGGTCCCGTATTAGGCCCATGGTTAGCAGCATCTGTGATAGCTTCTGGACTTGCACGTGTTGCCTCTATAATAGCAATGAGACCCGGCTCAACTGGCGGTGGCGGTGGCGGAAGTTCTTCACAACCGGCTTTGCCAAGTGCAAGATCAATTCAAAATAATAATTCAACAACTAACAATAATGCTAGGAATATTACAATAAATATTACTTCAAGCGGCGGATTTGGAAGCAGTGTAGATAAAGAAGTACGTGAAAGATTAGCACCGGCAATAAAACGGGCGATTCAAGACGGTGTTTTCGATTTTGGATAATAAAAAATGAATCCAATACTTTTATATGATAACAAATTAGATACCGGCACGCTGGCATCATCGGCATTGGCAAGCGGTTCGGTAGAAAATATCCGTGACGGCAGACCGTATACGCATGTTGTGTTTTCCGCTGCGGGAACAAATTATATTAGTGTTGATATTGGTGCATCAAAAACCGTTGACTGCGTTGCCGTGGTTGGGCATAACTTAAAAACTGTTGGTGCATCATTCAAAGTGCAATATGATAATGCCGGATGGATTGATGTCAGCGGCGGCTCGATAACACCAACAGATGATAATGCGTTTATGATCTCGTTCAATTCCGTTACATCGTCAAAGTTCAAATTAGTTATTACCAATTCAAGCGGCGCGCCGTATGTAGGAGTTATTTATTTGGGTGCAAAATTGCTTATGCCGTGGCCGCCGGATCCCGCACCGGTGCCGTTTTCCGAAGGCATCAACGCAGAGACGAGCGAAAGTGAATCCGGCAACATTTTAGGTTCAACAGTTAAAAGCAACCCGATAGAAATAACACATTCATTCCGTTTATTAACCCGCACATTTATTTCTACTTATTGGCTGCCGTTTTGGAATAGTTACGGCAAGCGGATGAAACCGTTTTTTTATGCATGGGATCTAACTGCAATTCCGGGTGATGTATTCTTTTGTGTTATGAAATCTTCCGCACGGTTTGCAGCTCCGGTCTCAATGCTTACTTATGTTGACGAACTAATAATTGATATGAAGGCACAAAGATAAAATGAGTTTTTTAACAGAACAAAGCGCAATATCTAAAACACCAATTACATATATAATTATGGAATTGGATTATTGCACACGCACGTTCGGCGTTGCACCGTGTACCGCAACCGGTGTAAAATGTTACAACACATTCAAAACATGTAAGGATCCCGCTAATTATGCAGTTACTACAAAACAATATAAATTCTGCAATGCGGATGCATCCATTGCAACTGCAAAATTATTAGATGCACGTCCGTATCTAAGCGGAAAAGAATATTTATCATCCGAAATAAAAGATGATAAAACAATTACCGCACGCATTACATTAACCTTCCTTGATGAAAATGATTTTGATATCGGCATAGATCCGTATTGGACGAATAGGCACACAACAATTAAATCCGTGCCGGGTACATTTTGGAAAAAACTGATCGCACGCAACCCGTATTATAAAGGACGTACAATAAAAATTTATGAAGGTTTTGAAGGAATTGCAGCAAATGAATTTGTGCAGCATTTCCAGGGCAAGATTGATAACATTACGCGTGACGGTTCGAATGTAAAAATTGAATGTGTTGATGAAATTGCCGATCTAACACAAATAAAATTGCCGTTCAAAACCAATGTAAAACTGAATGAAGATCTCGGGAGTGTAGCGGAGTGCAATTCCGAAGATGATATGCTGAAACTTTCCGTTGGATTGAATGATTATGCATTGCGGCAAGATTTTGTTTTTATGCAAGCTGCAAATACAGATGAAGTTGGCGGAACATTATCCGGATTATATTATTACCAGGTGATCGCATACGATTCTAATAACCGTCCGTTTGCCGCATCACCAACAATTCCATTTGATACAAATCCAAATTATAAAATTACAATCAATTGGCAAACAATATTGACCGCATCATATTACCGTGTTTTTAGAATTCATAATGATACGGAAGTTTATTTGCAAACAACGGAAGTGTTTATCGTTGATGACGGCACACTAAGTTTTCCGAATACCGGTAAAGCACCGGCGCAAGCAATTAGATTTTTCAAATTGACCGGTGCATATCCAACCGTTCTGACTAGCTGGATAGAAGTTACAACCGCATTCACTATTGCATTGAATTCCTCTACCGGTTTAGATGCAAGCGGATATATAAAAATTGATGATGAAATAATGAGCTATGCATCCATTGCTGCAAATGTGCTGCAAGGTGTTCAGCGTGTTTTATATAAATCCAAAGGCACACGCCATTATGCCGGTACAAATATTAAAATTGTGCCCGCCGTTGCACCCGGCAATCCGTTCACAATATTCAAAGCAAAGTTTTTACAATATGATATTCCGAATTCACGCGTTGATCTGACAACGATAAATGCATTAGAAGCCGCATGGACCGGTCCGAATGTAAGCTACAAACCAATGGTTAAGGATACGGATGCCGCAAAACAATTATTCGATCTTGCATGGTTAGTGGATGTTGATCTATGGGTAAATGAATCTGGACAGATAACGCTGAAGGATACTAATAATGAAACCGTACAGCATACAATAACCGATGCGAATAATATCGTTCTAAATTCTAAATCGGTTGATTTTAACACGGATGAAATTAAAACACGCATACTTTTTTATTATGATCATTATGATATGCTGAAGCCCTTAACGGATCTAGAATCATTTTCCAAGCTGCACATCGAAATTGACGGCGATGCAGAAAGTGCGTTCATGTACAATAAAGAATTGGCATTAACGCGTACAACCGGCTGGTTGAATGACGATTGCGGCGATGCAGCTGTTCTGACCGCTTATGTTAAAGGGCTGTTGAATAAAAAAATAAAACGTTCACGCTCTCCAAGGGCAATTATAAATTTTGAAGTTGAATCAAAAGACGGATCCATCAAAAACGGCGATGTTGTTTCTCTTGATACGGATGCATTCAACGATATTAACGGTTATGATTTCTCCGGTAAAAAAGCAAAAGTAATTAAAAAAAATCTGAAGGATGCAACCGTTGAATTAGCCGTGCGCATGCTGCCGGATACATCAATAACAACAACAACGGAAGATCATACAAATATTTTTTATGATCCGATTCCGGTGAACCAATTGAATTTAACCGAGGTGAAGGTTACCGGATTATCATACATGAATAACGGCGTGCGGACTTACGCAATTACAACAACGGTGCAAATCAGCAATGGAAATGTGCTAGTCTGGGATAACATGTACGCAAGCGAATTAACAACCGCAACGGATATTGCCGGCGTAACGCGCAAACTTGCAACACGGCAGATCTATACCGGTTTTCCGCCGGTTTACTACGGCGATGAAGTTGATACAAGTATGTGGCAGACGGTTAAGAAATATAATATTTACATGTTTGTTGCCAACCGTAATGCAGTAACAAAAACAAGTTCAGTCGGCAGACCGAATGCAAATGATGCAAACGGTATTTGGTATTTAATTAATTCAGTGCCGGATCTTCAAACGTTTAATGTAAATAAGTTCTATCAATTCCGTTACATGTTCAAAATGGAAATGGTAGGACGTACGGTTGGATTTGATGTTTATGCGGATGCAACTATTGTTTATGATGCCAATGCGGCGGTTAAGATTGATCTGCCGTTAATGCAATAGAAATAAAGGTGGACTGATGTTACAAAGTTTTTTCATCATAAGAACCGGGAGTGAAAATTTTTCAGCTGGAATGGTTGACGGCGATGGTGTTTCATTCATTGCAGAAACGGATGCTGAAGGAAATATTATAGTTGGTATTGAAGCGGATTTTGTACGTACGCGCAACGGTGCAAACAATAATGATCTGATGCCGGGAACACAAGGCATAAGCGGATTTAGTTTTGTTGCGCCGGTCGGACAAGTTAAAAAATTAGATTATTACTAAAAATAAAAAGTGAGGTTACAAAATGGGTTCATTCAGCGATTATGCAGAAAATAAAATATTGGATCATGTATTCGGCGGCGGTGATTTTACACGCCCGGCAACCGTTTACATTGCATTATTGATAGCGGCACCAAATGATGCATCAACCGGAACGACAATTGCCGCGCCTGTCAATGCCGCCTTCACAGCTGGCGCAGGCACTCTCGCTATCGGCACATACTATTATCGCGTAACCGCTCTAACTCCAGCAGGAGAAACAACTCCTTCGGCAGAAACCTCTTTGGCTCTTGCTGCTATCGGCGGGGTGAATGTTAATTGGGGTGCTGTTGCCGGAGCAACGGGTTATAAAATATATGGTCGCAGTACTGGAGCGGAATTATTGATCGCTTCCGTTGGTGCTGTAACAACTTATCTAGATAATGGTTCAATTACTCCGGCTGGTGCGATGCCAATCGTGAACACTACGGGCATTGCCGAAGCAACTTATACCGGGTATGCACGCAAAGCAGTAACGAACAATGCAACAAACTTTCCAGCTGCATCGGGTGGTTCTAAAAGCAACGGTACCGAAATTGCATTTGCAGAGTGCACCGCCGGTTCATCTGCATTAACACATTTTGCGGTTGTTGATGCGGCAACGTTAGGCAATGTTTTGGGATGGGGTGCATTAACAACGCCAAAAACAATTGATGCCGGTGATACGCCGAGATTCCCGGCGGGTACGCTAACTATTACACAAGATTAAAAAGGCGGTTAACTATGAATGTACTTGATCAAGCTAAAAATGGTGTTGAAGTAACAGTCAGTACCGGATATGATGATACGGCAACGTCTATTGTTTTGGCATCCGGTGAAGGTGCTAAATTACCGGATCCCGCAAGCGGAAATTTTAATCTTATATGGTACAATTCAACAGATTATAAAAGACCGTTTGATGATCCTAATGTTGAAATTATTCGTGTCACTGCAAAGACCACAGATACTTTAACTATTGTCCGTCCCGCAGTTGGAAATAGTTATAATGGCGAAGGTAGTACCAACACAGCAAAAACACACAATATCGGCGGCAAAACTTATAAGATGATCTTATCATTAACATCAAAAACGATTAATGATATTGACGGTGCACTAATAAATGGCGCAACAACTGATGTAACTACAAACGATGCGTCAACAACTAAACATGGTTGGTTATTAAAACTAATTGCACCCGCAACTGGATTGATTAATTATATAGGCATTGCTTATGGAGAAACGATTGCTTCATTAAAAGCATTGTTTGATGCAACTGTACCAAGCACACAGGCGTTTGGAGATTCTGCTGCTGTTGGAACTGCTTCGGTTGCCGCAAGGCGAGATCATAAACATGCGATGCCGAGTGAATCAGTGGCTTCTACTACTGTATCTGGTATAGCAGAGTTGACTGTTGAAACAGAGGTTGCTGCTGGAACGGATACAACGAGAATACCAAGAGTTGCAGATATAGCACAAACAATTTCTAAAGGGTCTTTCCTTTATGCCGCTGATGCTGGTACTACTGATGCTTATGCAATTACTTTAGTACCCGCTCCGAGTGCTTATGTAACTGGTGCAGTTTATCATTTCAAAGCGAACACAATCAATACGGGAGCTTGCACGCTTAATGTAAACGCTCTTGGTGTAATAACAATAAAGAAGCAATATAATGTTGACCTTGCTGATGGAGATATTAAAGCGGGTCAGTTGTGTTCAGTGATTTATGATGGAACTAATTTTCAGTTGCTTTCTCAGACAAGTGCTGCTGCGGCGACTTATGTTTATAAAACCGCAGATGAAATAGTAAATAACTCAATAACATTGCAGGATGATAACCATTTGGTCTTTGCTTTAGGTGCGAATGAGACATGGACTATTACTTATTTCATAATTTACCATGCATCTGGAGTTGCGGATTTCAAACATCAATTTACTGTTCCGACTGGAGCTACAGGTAGATGGAACTCGCATGGAATGAATGGTGGTTACGCTTTCCAATGGAGGGGGACAATAACCGAAGTGGGGGCAGGGAACACCGGCGAATCGGTGAGTGCATTAATAATTTTAACCGCCTATATAAAGACTTCAACTACGGCTGGAAATATAACTTTACAATGGGCACAAAACACAGCAGAGGTAAGTGATACAACAGTTTTTGAAGGTTCTCACTTAGAAGCTAAAAGATTGAGTCCATAACTTAGAGGATATAAAATGGAATTTATAAAATATACAACCGAAGTAATTGCAAAGTTCAAAGATGAGGATGGCACTATTTATAAAATAGGACTTGGTACAGATTCTTTAACCAAAACAGATAGCGAATTAAAAATTCTTGCTCAACAGAAATTTGATGAGATAAAATTCAGAGAAGCAAATCCACTACCGCCAACAGTTCAAGAACTGCGAAAGAAAGAACTTGATATTGTTTCACCAATAGATGAAATGGTAATAGCCATTTGGGAAAGGATTGTAGAAAACAGACCAGAGGCAAGTAATTTAATACAACAGAAAAGAGAGATTGTAAAACTTAAAATTCCAAAGGGATAATTAATGTACGGTAATGAACAATACGGCAATGCATCAATTGGAAGTTTAACGCAAATAATTGTTTATGAAGATATGGCGGGTGTAATTGCAGGGCAATCAATAGCAAGCGCTGCAATTTATGCGTTAAGATCTTTGGCGGGAACAGTTGCGGGTGTTACATCAATAAGTGCGGTAATGTATGTAATGCGTTCATTTGCAGGGTCCATTGCAGGTCAAGCAGCATTCCCGGGGACATTGCATACATTCAGGTCCTTGGCAGCATCAATTTCCGGTCAATCAACATTTTCCGGCAATATAATGGGTGCATCAAATATGGCGGGAATAATTGCGGGTCAATCAGCGTTCAATGCAAAGTTGTATGCAAACGCATCTATGGCAGCAACAATTAACGGAGTTTCAACGGTTACCGGATCGTTAAAAACAAAATATGTTTTGGTTTTAGAAAACAGCAATTAAGGAATAGAATGGATTTTATTGCCAATGATTTGATTTATACTTACAAAGGGGAATATGATGCCACCGGTGCATTTGTATTAACTGAAGAAATAAAAGCAACGTGCATTGGTTTGGATGGTAAAGGCAAAGCAATAATTAATATTAATTCCGGTAAACAATATTTAACGGCGGCAACTGCTGCGGGCAAAAGATGGATCCGTATTGGCAATACAACCAACACCGCACGGCAAGCCGGAATGTTCTTTGATTCGATAAGTGCAAACGCACCGCGCTTTGTAATGTATAATGGTTTAGATGCTCATTCTAAATTATATACCGCAGAAATAACGCACGCATTGATCGGCAATCTGAATGGAATGTACGGTTACACTGCCGCCGCCTACGGCTCCGCATTCGGTAAATATGCAGCCGGGTTTCCGAATATAACTGTTGATTCAACAAACGGGATCCGGATCCGCAATTATACAACACAGCTTGCACAATGGGATATATCCGGTAACATATTGATCGGTCAAATCGGCGCAAATCAATCAAACGTTTATATTACAGCCGGCGCATTAAAGATCCGCAATAACATAACTGAAATGATAACTTTGAATGCTGATGGTTCGGCTTATTTTAAAGGTATGATAGAATTAAGCGGCGCGGGCGGCGTTAAAATTACAAATGCCGGTGCTGGTTCAAATGGATTTGTAATTGATATTAACGGAATACGAGGTTACTCCGCTGTGTTGGGATTGGTTTTTGATCTGCCTACAAACGGATCTGCGCCAACATTTTCAAGCGGAAAAATAAAAGAAGTTGAATTTGAAATTTATACAAGCGGAGTTATAAGAACATCGGCAACAGTTGGTGACGGATCGGCAAGTTCCGCCGGGTTGCTGATGAATCCAACCGGAATTTATGGATGTAAAGCAAATCAATTATTAGCAAATGCAAATGTTAAGATATTGGCGGATGGTACATTTAGTTTTACCGGTGATACAAATAATCAAATTAGTTGGAACGGTACAACGTTAGCTGTTAAAGGATCTATCACATTAACCAACACAATTTCTGCCGATTCGATAACTGACGGTACAACAAATAAGGCATATACCGGAACGGAGAAAACAAAATTAGGAACGGTTGCAGCAAATGCGGATGTAACATTAAGCGCTATTAATGGAGAATTAAGTTTAACCGGCGGCGGATTGGTATTAGCATCCGGCGGTGCAAAAATAAGATCCGGGCAAACGGCATACGATACCGGCACCGGATTTTGGATTGGTGATGTAAACGGCACGCCAAAGTTTTCGATCGGTAATTCCACAGGCAATAAATTGTTATGGGATGGAACGGCATTAACCGTTGCGGGTACATTTCAAACGGCATCATCCGGTTTGCGGGTTGTACTTGATGCCGCAACTAATTCAATAAAATTCTTTGATTCCGGCGGTACTAATTTTGTTAAGATGGTTGGCTCGGCAAATGGCATTTGGATAACAAGTACAAATAATTTTGCATATAACCTTGTCGTTGAAAATAACATGGCCGGTGCGGGCAATTTTGCAATTGCCGGATCATTTAAAGGCAATGCAACGGATAACGGTGAGGGATATGGAATAAAATGTTATGGGGTTTCCGTTGGCGGATATGCCGTTGGTGTTTATGGAGATGCATCCGGCGGTGCAACTAATTGGGCTGGTTATTTTGATAATGGAAATGTTTATGTAAGAAATTTGTTAGAAATTCATGGTGATTTAGTATTCACCGATGACCTAATAAATGTTTGGCAAGCATCCAACGCATCACCCATGGAAGCTGCCGGTAAAACATCCATCACAACAAATTATAACGGTTCAATCGCAACAATTAACGGCGGTGTTAATGGAAAGATCATTACAATTTTATGTACAACGGCGACCACAACATTTACGGAAACCGGCGGCAACTTGGCAAATATCCCAGCCAATTCAATAACAATGAATGCCAGTGGAATTATCCGGTTTCAATATTATTCAAGTACAACAAAATGGATTTGCATTGGTGTTGAAAATAATTAATTACGCGGGGGAAAAATATGATATCTAAAAATATGGGAGTGAGAAATGGCAAAATTCGATCTGGCAGCTGGCGGATATAAACTAGAATGTTCGGGTAAGATTGTTACGCCTTCAAATGTTGAAGAGCTGAACCCGGACGAAATTCAAGAGCTGGCGGAAACATTGCCGAGCGGATGGGATTTTTTAATGCTGCGTAAAAAATTACACGTAGTTGAGAATTCTATTTCTGCATATATAACCAATGCCGATAGCATGTTCTTAGAAATAAAAGATGCTCTTACTGTAACAGTTAAGAACGGGACGGAACAAACTATGTCGATCGGTAAAGTTGTTGCCGGCATGTATGAACGGGAAGCTGCACACAGAAAAAGGATTTTATTGATCACCGCGTTGAAGTTAAATAAAGTATCTATAATTATTTTTGCAACAGTTGTTTTTTTAGGGCTTACTTTTATTTTACGCAACGATTGGTTCTTAAGCGGATTGATACCGGTTGTAATTACAATTATTAAGGAATTGATTTCCAAAAAGTAAAGGTGATAGATATGAAACTATTCGAGTTTTTAGGTAAAGCATTAAGCGAAGATACCGGTAATCCGTCAAGTATGAGGATCGGTGTATTATATACCATGCTTTTGTTTACAACTGTTCTAACCTTTGCAATGTTTTATGTTTGCTTAACTCATCCGGATCTGATTATAAGTCTGGCAACAATAATAAGTGCGCTGCTTACATCGTTATTCGGCTGGAAGGCATACCAGAAAGGGAAGGAAGTTTCAGCGGGAAATGTGAAAAGTGAAACGGGAGATGATGAGGTGAAGTCATGAGAGAATATTATAAACCAAAACATTTTCTTGTACAGGAATTAGTAGATCCGTTCACTTATAAACTACTCGGTGAAAATTCTTTGATCTGTATGGATATAAGAATTCTAAAATTGTTGGATCAGTTGAGAGATTATTTTAATAAACCGATGCATGTAAATGATTGGCATGTTGGCGGATTGATGAAGAGCAGGGGATTCAGATGTCCGTCTAATCCGGTCGGTGCAAATTTTTCCCAGCATCGTTTCGGAAGAGCTGCTGATTTTACAATTGATGAAATCAATTCTGATAATGTCCGGGAAATAATTCTTGCCAATCAGCATCTTGAACCGTTCGATCAAATAACCGCAATGGAAAAAAATATCACTTGGGTACATGTTGATATCAGAATGACCGGACTTCCGGAAATAAAAATGTTCGATCCGTCATGAACAATAAACTAAATATATTTTTGCTTGGAGTAATAATTCTGATTTTGGCATTCGGTCATTTTAGAAGCTGCAGTCAAAATAAAAAATTAGAAGAGATCTATCAAAAGCAAATTGATGAAAAGGTTCAGCTCTCGGATCAGATCGAACAAATAGCCAGGTCCCGGGTAGATTCTGTTTGGGTACTTGAGAGACAATTTAAGCCGATCATAATTGAAAAAGAGAAAAAACAAAATGAAGTCTTTAATGCAGTTAATATTGATTCTGTTATTAAGCTTTATTACCGTAACCGGCCAGACAAAGCTGATACAACCGATTGACAGTGTTCACGTTAAAGTCTCGATCGAAGAACTGAAATACATCACGTTAAAGTTCATTGAGCTGGATGCAGTGAAGTATGAGAAAACTTTACTTATAAGTGAAGTCGGATTGTTAAAGCGGACGATTGATGATAAGGATAAAATTATAAGTTTAAGGGATCAGATCATTGCTGCAATAAAGGAGCAGATGGAAGCAATCAAGCCAAGCTGGTATGATAGATTTACGATCGGATTCAGTTCCGCGGTTGCAGTTGTGATTGGATTGCTGTTGCTGTTAAAATAAAGACGCAAAATAAAGGAATTACATTTAAACTGCATAAATGATAATCGAAAATCAGTTTGAAGAATTGCATAAATGTAGACAAAGCCCACAGTTAAATGATTCAGTTAATTAGGTCTACTTAGAAATACTGCACGCATAATGTATATTATGTAAACTATACAATTGTTTAATTGAGAATCGCATCTATAAACAACTCAGCATTGAATTCTTGAAAATCTTCGACCGCCTCCCCAATTCCTAAATATCTGATAGGTAGTTTATTTTTGGAAATTTGTAAAACTGCTCCACCTTTAGCAGTACCATCTAACTTAGTAAGTATTAAGCCTGATATTTTAGCATTCTTATTAAATTCATCAACTTGTAAAATTATATTTTGTCCTGAGTTAGAATCAAGGACTAATAAAACTTCATTAGGAGCATAGTTTAATAATTTATTAGTTACTTTAATAATTTTTGATAGTTCCTGCATCAGATTTTTGTTATTGTGAAGGCGTCCAGCTGTGTCAATTAAAACAATATCGTAGTAATTATTCACCGCAATATTTATGGTATCAAAAACAACGGAAGATGGATCTTTAGAATTAACTTCAACAAGTTCAACACCAACTTGCTTAGTCCAAGCCTTAAGCTGATCATTTGCGGCTGCTCGATAAGTATCAGCAGAAGCTATTATAACCTTCTTCCCTTCCAATTTGTACTTATTAGCAAGCTTAGCTATTGTAGTTGTTTTGCCTGACCCATTAACGCCAACAATTAAAATTACATAAGGTCTGTACTTATCTAATTCTGAATTATAATTAGAATTGATATCTTGATCAAAAATACTTAAAAGTTCGTCTCTCATTATCTTTTTTATGTTTTCGAGAGACCTGTCTTTTACGTTTAATAAAGAAGTGCGGGCTTTACTAATTATTTTCTCTGAAAGTTCACTACCTAAATCACTACTAAGTAAAATTGCTTCTAGTTCATCAAATGTATCGTCGTCTATAATTGCTTTTCTTGAAATTATTTCAGAAATCCTATTGGAAAGATTATTACGAGTTTTTGATAAACCATCTTTTAATCTTTTAAGAGCCTGATTTGGAAATATTTTCATTATTGTTCCATTTTATCATTTCAATTGCTCTCATTAAATATCCTATTAAAGATGCCACACACAAAGAGCAACTTGTAATTAAGATTAAATTGTAAAAAAAATCAGAGCTATTAGTTTGTAATAAAGTTGTTATAATAAATAAGCCGATGGAAAATACAGTCAACTTACCAAGTAAATTTGATGGTAATACTTTCCCAATTTTTTGCGAGATAATAATTCCTCCAAAAAAAATGCAAATATCTCTTGTTATTACAATCCAGAAATAAAACACTGGTATTTCATTTTGCAAATAAAGATTAATTATTATCAAAGCAACAAGAATTTTATCTGCAAGCGGATCTATTATCTTCCCAAATTCGGATATTGAATTTGTTTTTCTTGCTACATATCCGTCTAACAAGTCTGATAAAAAAGCAACAAATATTAGAATCAAAATATAGATTCTGACATTTTCGATTGAAGAATAATTATTAAATAAAAAAATAAATGGGATAAATAATAGCAACCTAAATGAACTTATTAAGTTTGGTAACAATAAAATTTCATTGAAATTGATTTTCATAATTACATATAAA
The DNA here is from genome assembly GCA_041658245.1 of Melioribacteraceae bacterium. Classification (GTDB taxonomy): domain Bacteria; phylum Bacteroidota; class Ignavibacteria; order Ignavibacteriales; family Melioribacteraceae; genus Fen-1258. The sequence goes on along the minus strand of JBBAAM010000006.1, from coordinate 26,201 downwards.
AATTATTAATCTTCATAGATTTCTTTTGTTACACCCATATCAACTTCTAATGGATATTTCCCTGAAAAACAAGCTGTACAAAAATCTTCCGGTGAATGGTCTATCATTGCTTCAAGTAGTTCATCTATAGTTAAATATTCAAGACTATCAACTTCAAGATATTTTCTTATTTCCTCTATATCGCTATTAAATTTGTTAGCTATCAATTCGCCCTTAGAAGGAAAATCCATTCCGTAATAACACGGACTAATAATTGGCGGAGAAGAAATCCTTAAATGTATTTCTTTGGGATTAGCTTCTCTTAATAATTTTACTAATTGCTTTGATGTAGTCCCACGTACTATTGAATCATCAATTAGAACTACAGTTTTATTTTCAAGGACACCTTTAACGGTATTAAATTTAATTTTAACACCAACTTCTCTTGCCTTTTGGCCCGGAAGAATAAATGTTCTACCAATATAATGGCTTCTGATCAAACCAATTTCGAGTCGTGAATTAATTCCTTGTTTAGCTAATTGTGTTTGAAATCCTATCGCTGCTGTATTCGAACTATCAGGGACACTGATAACAATTATTTTATCTCCATCGTTGTCTATTACAGGATGTTTTTGAGCAAGTACTTTTCCCAATTTCCTTCTCATCTTATCAACATTAGAACCAAACACCCTGCTGTCTGGTCGTGAAAAGTAGATATACTCAAAAATACAATGCTTGGGTTGAACTCGATTATTAAAAATATATTGAGAGTTGAACTCACCTACTTGATGAGCTTCCTTATCAATGATAATCAATTCACCTGGTTCAACATCTCTAATAAGTGTAGCTGAATTAATATCTAATGCACAGGTTTCAGAAGTAATAATGAAAGAACCGTTTAATTTGCCAATACATAATGGTCTGAAACCGTTTGGATCTCTTGCACCAATTAGTTTATCATTTGTTAGAATTACAATACTATAAGCACCTTGCACTTTTTGTAATGCTTCTTTAATCTGATCAATCTGATTTTCTAATTTACTTCGTGCAATTAAATGTAATATTACTTCAGTATCACTTGTAGTTTGAAAAATTGCACCCTCGTTCACAAGCTCTTCTCGAAGTGATCTAGCATTCGTTAAGTTTCCATTATGAGCTATAGCTAAATTTCCTAATCGGTAATTAACAGTAAATGGTTGAATATTTTTTGAAGAATCAGAAGCTCCTGTAGTAGAGTATCTGTTATGACCAATTGCTGCATTTCCTAAAAGGTAATTCTCAAAAATTTTTTCATCATTAAAAATCTCAGTAATTAGACCTAAACTTTTATGAATATAAAAAACCGATTTCCCAAATTCATTTTTTGATAGTGCTACAATACCTGCAGCTTCTTGTCCCCTATGCTGTAATGCCAACAAACCATAATAAGTTGTTATAGCGGCATCTTTCCCGCCATAAAATCCAAAAACTCCGCAATTACATTTTGGTTTATCAGCTGTGAAGTCAATCATCATTCTCCTAGAATTTTTAGTCTATTATGAAAAAGGCACATTCTTTATGTGCCTTGTAAGATGGTCGGAACGGCGGGATTTGAACCCGCGACCCCTTGAACCCCATTCAAGTGCGCTACCGGGCTGCGCTACGTTCCGGTTTTACATTGCGGCCTGTAAATATTGCAAAAAAATCTTTAGCTCTTCTAAATCTTTTTTTAACGGACGTGGTGAAATAATTTTTTGTTTATTTGATTCACTTTCACTTGTTGTGTTTTGCAAATTAGGTTCTAATAAAAGATCACTTAAAATCTTTTTAGCACCTTCTATAGTATACTTTTCCTCACGTAATAATCTTTTAATCTGAAGAATCAGTTTAATATCCTTGTTTGTATAAATTCTATTACCGGCTCTATTCTTACCAGGTTTTAACTGTTCAAATTCAGTTTCCCAATATCTTAAAATGTACTGCTCTAATCCGGATAACTTGCTAACTTCACTTATAGAGTAATATAATTTTTTTAGTCCAAAATCTTTCATGGCTTTGTCCTTAAAATCTACTAGTTAAGATAGATGAAGAAAAATATATTTGCAATAATTGTGCTTAAATGTAATTTATTTTTTTTGAATAATTTTAATCAAAGTATAAACAGCAGAAAGAAAACTAATTTCCTTAAAACCGGAGATGTAACCATCGCATTTGGAAGTTGTTAGCAATGTATTTCTGAATTCTTCTCTAGATGATAGATTTGAAAGATGAACTTCAATTTTTGGGATTTTTATATTTTCAAGTGCATCGCGAATTGCTACCGAGGTATGTGTAAATCCTCCAGGATTGATTATGATCCCATCATAATTGTAAGCTTCGTTTATTTTATTAACTAATTCGTGTTCTAAATTTGACTGGAAAAAAGTGAAATCTAATTCATTAAATTCTTTTTTGATGAGAGAATTTATTTGATCTAAAGTTAGAGAGCCATAATTTATTTTATCTCGGCTTCCTAACATATTTAGATTAACACCATTTACAACAAGTATATTAATCATTTTTCAGCTATCTCTTCTATAATTTCTCTAATTCTTGGTGGAAGATATTTCTCATCAACACCAAGATCTTTTAATGCAGATGTAAGGATCATTACTTTTTTTTGCAGAGTTGATAATTTATTTATAACTATTGTTTTATCTTCTTTAACAATACAATAACCACCTTTAAAATCCCCTCTCTCAAATCTAACTTTTGCTCCAAGTTCTTGTGCAATCTGTTTTAAGTCTTGAAGTATTGTTTCGAATTCTTTTTCTTTAATTTTCATTTGACTTTTTGAAGAGGTCTAAAAAGTGTTAGAAAAATAATTGCTAAGTAAGAAAATATTTCTATTAATGAAAAACTATTCAATTTTGTAAGTCGTTCTTTTATTAGTTCTAAAATAAAATTAGATTCATTAATGTTTGCTAATCCAAGACGTATAATTTTATAATCAATCAAAGATAAGTATATTTCAAACGGAGCAGTGATAATTATTATCAAAGTTATAATAAATAACCAGCCGTTTTTTCGAAGATTTAATTTTGATGTTCCTATAAAAATCAAAAAGAGTAATAGAAAACATGTGTATGTTATTAAATTAGAGATAATTAATGGAACTAAAAGAGAAATTGCGGAGGATAAATTATTGGGATTATAAAATATTTTAAGATTTAATCCAACAGGTTCAAATAGTTGGTACACAGCTATTTGGCGGGCTATATATCCTCCTAGCCAAACAGTAAAAAAAATAATTGTGAACAATAAAACTGTTTTTGAGAAAATATTTAGATTCTTCATGTAAGATTAATTTTGTACAAAAATAAATAAAAATTATGACTATTGCTTCTATTGATATCGGATCAAATACAATTTTGTTACTTATATCAGAATACAACACACAAGAAAATAGTATCAAAACTTTAGCTAATTTTTACGAGTCCCCACGTTTAAGTGAAGGAATCAAATTCGGTGATAAACTCAGTAGAGATAAAAGTAATTCTTTAATCTCAGTCCTAAGTTTATATAAACAACAAATTGAGAAATTTAATTGTGAAAGAGTATTGATTGTTGCAATTAATGCATTCAGAATAATTTCAAATAGTAATAATGTTATCTATGAAATCAAGAAATTGTTTGGTTGGGATATTGAAATAATATCCGGTGATGAAGAAGCACGGTTGGCTTTTCTTGGTGCAATATTCCCTTCTAGAGATAGACAAGTAAACAATGTTATTGATATCGGAGGCGGCAGCACTGAGTTTATTCATGGAAATCATTCTTCGATACATTTTAAGAAAAGCTTTGACATTGGAGTTGTATCTCTTACAGAAAAATTCTTTAGTAATTATCCGCCTACGGAAAAAGAAATTATTTATGCTTTGGAATATTCTAAAAATATATTCTCAGAATTAGTAAATAAATATTCCGGAAGTTTTGATACAATTGCTGTTGCAGGAACACCTACAACACTATCATGTATTAAACAAAATATTCGAGTTTATAATGAAGGTAAAGTTGAGAATTCTTTTTTACAATTAAACGATATTGAAACTATTATAAGAGAACTCATTAACTTAAGTAAAAATCAAGTGTTGGAAAGATATGGTCAAGTTGTTAGTGGTAGAGAAGATGTTCTTTTAGCTGGCTGTTTAATTCTAATATCACTTATGAAGCAGATAAATATTAATCAAGTTAGAGTAAGTACAAAAGGATTAAGATATGGAGTTGTAGTTGATTTCTTAATTAAAAACAGCTTACTAAATTTCTAAAATAAATTACACCCATTACCAACAATGTTAAAATTACACCGGTACAAATAGAATAAATTTTGTTTCTCGTTTGAGAGTATGTCCCAACAATAAAAAGTACACTGCTCCACACGAATAGTAACCCTTCAATTATAAGAAGTATCAAAGAAGGTGTTGGTTTCATTAGTAAAGGAGACGGATTAAATGTAAACCAATACTCTCCAAATAGAGCAAATTGAATTGGAGTTAGAACAACCATTCCGCCAATAAGGGGAATAAAACCAAAAATATAAATTGCAAAATTATCTTTGAATCTATTTCCAATTCCGAATAATTTATTTATGTAAGTTATTATCAAAGAAAAAACTGATAGTAAAACAATTGATGGCAATCCCCCAAGCAACAATCCATTCAGAAAAGTAATTGGTACACCATTCACACTATATAGTGCATTGTGAATAATAATAGCAGCCAATGATAATTTAACACAAACTAAAATCATCAATGTCACAACATAATTTTTATTCTCCGCTTGGATTATTCTATCAAATGCTTGTAAAGGTGATTCGATCAGTTTACCGATAGTTTCCCATAAATCAATATTTGGTAACTTGGATCTAAGAAATGAATTGCAGTTTGAACAAATCATTAAATAAAATGCATTTTCTTTATTACAATTATTACAGACTAAAACATTTTTCATATTTACTTCGGTTATAATTTTATCTTAAGAGAAACTCGATAAAGTTCATCTGTTCTAATTTTCGAAACATCAAAATCAAATAGATGTGCATCTACATAAGCATCAATTAAATTGAGTAAATAAGTTAATCCAATAAATACTGCAAATAGATCACGCTGATCTTTATAAAATTCTCTTAAACTCAGATATGATGTATTACCGGTTCTATTTTGGTTTATGCTTCCGTTGTAGAGATCGCGATAATTGATATACGAATTATTACTATTATTCCATTGATATGCGAACCAACCCAAAAATCCCCACACTACGGGAATCTTCCAATAAGATTCATTATAGAATTGTCCGAAACCGGGTATTACTGCACTTCTAATTACAGCTCCCCATGGAGAATTTTTCATAACAAATTTACTTGTATCGATTTTGACGTTGTTGGAATCCAAAGGTTGCACTTGTGCAGATGTGCTTTCAGCGGATAAATGCAGTAATAAAATAAGTATGATTAACTTAATTATAGTTTTTGCTGATAATTTCAAATAGTTCAAATAATCTTTCAAGCTCATCTAATGAATAATATTCAATTATTAATTCGCCCGCACCATTTTTCTTTTGCTTACAAATTACTTTAGTACCTAGAATGTTTTGTAGTTTTTCTTCCAGATCTTTTTGCGATAAATTACCTAAACTTTTTACATGAACAGAAACCTTTTTCTTCGATCCGGTTTTTAAACTTATGTACTTTCGTACAATATCTTCAACCTTTCTAACCGAGAGATTATGACTAATAATTTTATCTAAAATCTCTAACTGAATTATTTCACTTGGAATATTTATCAATGCTCGTGCATGCCCGGCTGAAATTTCATTCTTGATCAAACTTTGCTGTATCTTCTGCGGTAATTTTAATAACCGGATAGTATTAGTGACGGTTGTACGATCCTTCCCTACCCTATCGGCAATTTCTTCTTGCGTCAAATTACATTCTTCCATTAATCTCTTATATGCATTGGCAACTTCAATTGCATTTAACTCCTCTCTCTGAAGATTTTCAATTAGAGAAAGTGCAAGCATTGCTTCTTTTGTATCAACTTTGATTATATAAACGGGAATTTCCTTAAATCCAACATCTTTACAAGCCCGTAGTCTGCGTTCACCCGAAATGAGTTCGTAATGGTCCTTTGAAACTCTTCGAACTGTAACAGGCTGGATCAAACCATTTTCGAGTATTGATTTTCTTAATTCATCTTGGGCTTCTGGGTCGAATTCGGTTCTAGGTTGATAAGGATTTGGAGCTACGGAGCCGATTGGAATTTTTGCTAATACATCGAAAGATGTGCCGTCATCTTTTTGCAGGTCTTTAGTAGAGATCGCTACAGGCGCATCTATTTGATCTTTCATCTGAGGATTAATTAATGCATCTAATCCTCTTCCTAATCCGGGTTTCAAATTGCTCAATTAACTATACTCTTTCGTTCTAGATTATTTCTTTGTATTAATTCTGATGCGAGTGTTATATAATTTTGTGCACCAACTGAACTTGCATCATAAAGTATTACAGGTCTAGAGTGGCTTGGCGCTTCCGACAATCTAACATTTCTATGAATAATTGTTTGAAATACTTTTGTTCCAAAATATTTTTTAACTTCTTCTACAACTTGATGTGATAACCGTAATCTTGTATCGAACATAGTTAATAGTACACCTTCAATAGTCAAATCATTATTAAGATTTTTCTTAACGATATTAATTGTGTTTAATAATTGTCCTAATCCTTCCAACGCAAAATATTCACACTGTACAGGAATTAAAACTGAATCAGCACAAGTCAAAGCATTTAGTGTTAACAAACCAAGTGAAGGAGGACAATCAATAAAAATAAGATCATATCTTGATTCTATAGTTGCAACTGCTTTCTTTAATAAATATTCTCTTTCTTCCATAGAAACCAATTCGATTTCTGCGCCGACTAAATCTATAGTTGACGGTATAATATCAAGATGCGGCATATAAGTATTAATAATGCAGTCTTCCGCATTTTCTATTCCGATCAAAGCTTGATAAACGGAAAGTTTATAGTTCTCAATACCGATTCCCGAAGTTGAATTTGATTGAGGATCAATATCAATTAAAAGTGTTTTGTATTCTGCCGCTGCAATTGATGCAGATAAATTTATAGCGGTAGTTGTTTTTCCAACTCCGCCTTTCTGATTTGCAATAACAATTATTTTTGCCATAGATAGGAATTTTTAATTACATAATTAAATTACAATAAAATTTCTTGTCCAAACTTAAGTACGATCACTTTTTTTCCGAGAGTTTCAACTCTTTTCTTAAATTCTTCCGGATCTGAATTTATCACCGGGAATGTATTATAATGCATTGGAATTGCAGTTTTAGGATTAGCTAACTCAACTGCTTTTACAGCATCAGTTATTCCCATAGTATAATTGTCGCCGATTGGCAGCAGCATATAATCAAGTGGCGTCATTTCTCCAATTAATTTCATATCGTAGAACAATCCTGTATCACCGGTATGATATAAATTTTTCCCGTCAATTGATAATATCACTCCCGATGCTTCGCCGGCATAATAATTATCCGGGGTCATTGAGCCATGATGAGCAATTGTAAATTTCACTCTGCCGAATTCAAAATTATGGCTTCCGCCAATATGCATATTGTGCGCTTTGAAACCTTTCGAAGAACAATAATTGGCTAATTCATTACAACAGATAAAAAGTGAACCGCATCTTTCTGCAATACTAAATGAATCGCCAATATGATCGCCATGACCGTGTGTCAATATAATAAAATCAGCATCAACATCTTTCGATTTTACCGGAGAGGTTGGATTTCCATCCAAAAACGGATCAATCAATATTTTCTTACCGGCATCAGTTGTGATCTGAAATGCTGAATGAGAAAAATATTTTAATCTCATTGTTTCCCTCTTTTTCTAATTTAATGAAAATTTATTTATATCCTTTATTTTGAATTTCTTTTTGAATGACATATAAATCAGCAATTATTCTAAATCTGAAAATATTTTTTTCTTTTTAAACATTTGCGATATCCCTTTCAAACCTTTTTCTCTTGAATCACTAAGTGAACTAGTCAGATAATTTCTAAGTCCTTCTTTAGATAAACCGGTTTTAATTTGTCCATCCTCTGCAACAGAAATACTGCCTGTCTCCTCCGAAACAATAACACTGATAACATCTGCTTGTTCCGAGATGCCAAGACCCGCCTTATGACGCATTCCAAGAGGTCTACCGTTTTTTGTATGCTCGCTTGATAATGGCAGTGTACATCGAGCAGCTTCGATTGTATCATTCATTATGATCACTGCGCCATCGTGTAAAGGTGAATGAGGGAAAAAGATCGAACGCAGTAAATTTTTTGTAACCTTTGCATTGATCAATTCACCCGTTTCAACGATACTGCGGATACCAACTGATTTTACAATAACAATCAATGCACCATGCTGATGTTGTGCCAATTCAAAAGCCGTATCAGTAATGATATCTGCAAGATTTGATTCATCACTTTTTAAAAACATTCTAAAGATTGGATTTCTTCCGACTAAAACTAACAATCTTCTTATCTCCGGTTGGAATAAAATTACAAACGCTATAACCCAGATATCGGTTAGTAATCTGAGAAGCCACCCTAACGCTTTAAAATTTGCCGCTTGTGTTAGAAATGAAAGAATCAGAACAAAGATTAATCCGTAAAAAATTTGTGCTGCTATTGTTGCGCGGATGACTGTATAAACTTTGTAAAAAATAAGTGTAACAAGGAGAATATCAATCAGATCAAGAAATGATATTGAAAGAAATCCTATTTTAATTATTTCAAACATTCTGCAGTAATTCCGGATTATCTAAAAAGCGGTTTATCTTGGATGCATATATTGTTTTCTTAACTTCATGAGTACGAATAAAGCGTGCACCGTTTTTAATTGCAAGTGTTTCAGCGCTAAGTGTAGGTTCATCTCTTTCTTCAATATTAAGTTCAAGTGCTTTACCAAGGAATGATTTCCTTGAAAGCCCTACATGAATCGGCTGCCCTATTCCTTTGAATTCATTTAATCGTTTTATTAATTCATAATTATCAATTACTCTTTTTCCGAATCCTATCCCTGGATCAACAATAATATTTTTAATACCTATCTTTTTCGCAGTTTCAACTTTAGCTGTTAGATAATCATAAATTTCTGAAACAACATCTTCATAGAACGGAGAAGATTGCATTGTCTTTGGGGTTTCTTTCATATGCATTAAAATCAATGCTGCATTAAATTGTTTAACAACATCTAATATCTTTGAGTCTAATGAGAATGAACTAATGTCATTGACAATTTTAGCACCGCAATGTAATGCCTCATAAGCTACTTTAGATTTTGATGTATCAATTGAAATTAATGATTCCGGTTTTACTTTTATAATTTCTTCGATTACAGGTATAACACGCTTAATTTCCTCTTCTTCACTTATAGGATCAGCGCCCGGTCTTGTAGATTCGCCGCCGATATCAAGGATATCAGCTCCCTGCTCTAATAACTTAAGTCCATGTTCGACCGCATTTTCTTTTTGAAAATATTTTCCACCGTCGGAAAATGAATCCGGTGTAACATTTAGAATTCCAACCGTGTATGCACGATCCAACGAAAAATTATTCTTCCCGATTTGCATAGAACGGTTTTCGTAATCTGTAATATTCTGAAGAATGCGTGCTACTTTCCGCCCTAAATCTTCGTTGCCGATCGAAATAATTTCTTTTGATAACTCTCTAAATATACCATACGTGCCAATCACCAACAGATCACATAAAAGATCGCCTTTCTTACCGGTTGTATAGCAGATCTCTTTATTGGTTAAGATAATTCGTTTTATATTTTGAGAAAGTCTGAATTCAATTCCGCGTATCTCAATTCCAACAAGATCTTTCTCATATAATTCACGGAAAATATTATACTTCGCACTATATCTGCGAAAGACGTTAGGATAAAAAATATCAACAAGCTGGATAGTCAACGGTTAACCTCTAATTAATGAGATTACTGAATTTTACAAATTTGATATCTAAATTAAAAAAAAATCTTGAATGGATTTGAGAAAAGAATAAGAAAGATACTTTTCTTACATGACCATATTTTTCAGTTCGATCGTAGCTGCAGTAATGTTATCTTGTCCGAATATTGAATTTCCTGCTACAAATACATCACAACCGGCATCTGCAAGTTCTTTAATGTTATTTTTACTGATCCCGCCGTCTACCTCGATTAAAAATTTAGAAGAGGTTTTTAATCTCAAGTCGCTAAGTTCTTGAATTTTTCTAATTGAGGATTGAATAAATTTTTGACCTCCAAAACCCGGATTGACAGACATGATCAACACTAAATCAACGAGATTGATCACTTCTGCAAGAAACGCAATTGGTGTAGAAGGATTTATCGCAACTCCTGCTTTAGCCCCTAACTCTTTAATTCTTGTTAACGTTCTGTTTAGGTGAACAACTTCTTCTTGATGAACTGTGACCCAATTAGCGCCGGCTTCAATAAATTTTTCCAGTAAAGCATCGGGATCTTTAATCATTAAGTGAACATCAACCGGAAGTTTGGTAATCTTTCTTACAGCTTTAACTACTACAGGTCCAAAACTTAAATTAGGAACAAACTTTCCGTCCATAATATCACAATGGATCCAATCAGCTCCGCCAAGTTCTGTAAAACGAATTTGCTGCGAAAGATTAGAAAAATCTGCGGTTAATATTGATGAAGCAATTAATTTCTTTGAACTCATTTTTTTTCACCAAATTTATTTTGAGTTAGAACAACATTAACACTATCTCCAACTTTTATAAGAGCACTTTCACTTGGCTGCTGATCAACTACAGTATTCGGAAGTAAAGAAGGTGAATTAATATAAGTCCTTGAACCAAGTTTTAACGAATTATTTTTCAACATACTTTCAGCTTCGAATAAAGATTTACCTAAAAGATTTGGTACACGAATCATTCCGGCCTGAGGACCTACACTTAGTTTTAAATAAACTGATGTTCCTTTTGCAATTTCTCTTCCTTGCGGAATTTGCTGCTCTACAATTGTACCGGAAGGAAATTCAGATTCAATTGAATCAATCTTTCCAATAGAAAGACCAATACGTTCGAGAGTTACTGTTCCATCTCTAATTGTCTTGCCAATTAACGCAGGCATCTTGATTTGCGGATTTCCTCCGCTGATTGTTAAATATACTCTTCGGTTGGTTTTAACAGTCCTATTTGGAGATGGATTTTGAAATATTACATGATCTTTCTGATATTTTTGATCAAAACGGGATGTTTGTACAATAGGATTAAGACCGGCATCCTCTAGAATTTTTATTGCTTCATCTTTTTGTTTACCGATAACATTAGGTATTTGACGCTCACTTCCGCTGACATAAAGTGGTAAAATGATGTAATCAATTACAAGGAGAAATACTAAGATGGCTCCAAATAAGTACAGTAATTTTTTCCAAAATATTTTTGCGGGCTTTTTCATAACTGAAATATAATTAAAGTAAGAACTCCTAAACAATCTTTAGATTAATATTTTTCATAAGAGACATCTGGAAAATCCATAATTGTCGTGTTGAACGAAGTGAAACATCTCAATTTTAGAACGTAAATAGACTCTTCACTTAGTTCAGAGTGACAGTCATACAATAATTCAGATGTCTCGATGAACTAATACTGATTCGCCCTTTGCTTATAGCTCTACTTTTTGATTAATTTATTGAGGTAATCAAAATATTTTATAATGCTCAATGTATAAAAATTATTTTTTTATCTTCAGATGTATCAAAGAATTATCTGCCGCAATTCACGGGAAGCAAATACTAGAAGCTTACACCCAAGAGAAAGACAAACTATTTCTTCATATCCCGCTGAAAGATAAACCATTATTCCATTTGGTAATATCGTCAAATCCGCAGCAGCATTATATAACAACTAAAGATGTGCATCATAAGGCAAAGAAAAACACAATTAGTTTTTTTGAAAAGTGTTTACCGGCAAAGGTCAACTCGATAAAAATTGCATTGGGTGACCGTATAATTGAGTTCACTCTCTCCAATTCAAAATTATACGTTGTATTCCGCGGCGGACAAAGCAATATTTATCTTATAGACTCTGAGAATAATTTATATCCATTCAAGAAAGTTGATAAAGAAGAAAGAGAAAGATTTCTTAAAGAACTGCCGGCTTTGAATTTCACCGATTCTTTCCCAATAATTACTTCATTCATAGAAAATGAAGTTGATGAACCAATAATCCGAAAATTACCTTTTATTGGTAAAGATATTTTAAGAGAAGTGGATTCCCGTAAGAATGATTTTAAGAAAAATCTTTCCTCTGTGGTTGATGAAATTATTCATGAGAATATAACAGTTTATTACGATGAGAATCTTGGCAAACCAAGTTTTCATCCGGATTCGTTCATATCGCATCCTATTCCTCAAGATCACTTCTTATTTGATAATTACTTTAGCGCACTGAACAAATATTTCACACTCTCCTTTTCGGAATCAAAGGTTAAGAATGTGAGGAAAGAGATTGAGAAGTTTCTTACGAAATCCATTGAATCATTAACGGGTAAGTTGAATAACTTAAAAGGACGCGTTGATGCCGGCACGAAAGAAAATGTCTATCATCAGTCCGGTGATCTGTTGCTTGCAAATATCCATTCAATACGGAAAGGAATGAAAGAAATCGAATTGGAAGTTTACCCTTACGGTGAAAAACATAAAATTAAGCTTGATGAAAAACTCTCTCCGCATCAAAATATTGACCGCTATTATGATAAATCACGTGCGGAGAAGATTGAATATCAGAGATCAAATGAACTGCTCAACTTAAATGCAAAAGAATATGAACGGTTAATTAGAATAAGAGATAAATTTGAGCACACGGAAGATCAAGAAGAACTTCTCAAAATAAAAAAAGAATTGAAGATGAAACCGCAGTCATCGCAAACAGACGACAAAAAAGATAAATACTCATACAGACATTTCTTACTTGACGGCAAGTACCACATTTATGTGGGAAAGGACAGTAAGAACAACGATATGCTTACAACTAAATTTGCAAAGCAGAATGATTTCTGGTTTCATGCGCGTTCTGTTTCCGGTTCGCATGTTGTTCTTAGAGTTGAAAACACAAAGGAAACGGTACCAAAGAATATTTTGCATAAGACGGCTTCTATTGCTGCATTTTACAGCAAAGCAAAAACTTCTAAACTCGTACCCGTTACTTACACTCTTAAAAAATATGTTAATAAAAATGCCAGACACGAACCGGGACAAGTAACAGTAACGAAAGAAAAAGTTTTATTAGTTAAGCCGGAAATACCGGCTGGGTGCGAGATGGTTACGGATTGAGTTATAGTTACTTCCCTTCCAACTCTTCATACTTCTGTGCACACCAAGAATAACTGTTCGTCATTTAGGGTCAATTTCATTTCTATATAGTTTCTTATTAAGATTTCGGGTGCTTCATTGATGGAGTAATCGAAACTTCGTAAATTGAAAACAAGATTTGAGAAAATGTATTCATCTTATATTTCATCATTTTCCAATAAGTTGGAATTCTTAATTCAAATTCGGTTATAGATTGACAAAACTCAACAAAGAAAAGATCAATAAGATGCTGATCATCAAACTGCGCGGAATCGGTGATGTAGTTCTTTCAACTAGTGTGATAGATAATCTTAGAAAAGATTTCCCGAATGCTCAAATAGATTATCTTGTTGAAAAGCCGTCTGAGCCGGGCTTGATTGGTTTGAAAGAGATTAACCGGGTTCTTCTCTTTGAACGGAATGATTTTTGGAAAAAGGTTTCTTTGATCTTTCAAATTAGAAAAAACAAGTACGATTTAATTTTTGATTTCTTTACTAACCCTTCGACTGCGTTAATAACTTTTCTAAGCGGAGCAGAATACCGGGTTGGCTTTCCCTACCGCGGAAGAAAATATGCTTATAATTTATTTGGTCCTGAAGAACGCGGGAAATATCATTCAGCACAGCTTCATCTTGAAACTTTGAAGTTACTCGGCCTAAATTATTCTTGTAAAGAACTTCATTATTTCATCAACTCATCTGCTTTATCTATGGCAGAAAAATATTTTAAGGACAATTTCATAGAAAAAAATTTTGTTTTAGGGATTTGTCCTACAGGCGGCTGGGTTTCAAAGAAATGCGATCCGGAAAAACTTGCTGAAATTGCAGAAGCACTAATTAAAAAATATAATGCAAAGATCTTTATCATTTGGGGAAAGTCTGATGAAGAAGATGCATTCAAGATACATTCCCTACTTGAAGAGAAATCAGTTATTGCTCCGAGAACAACAATCCAGGAACTTGCAGCGATGATTGCACGGTGTAAAATATTAATTGCTAATGACAGCGGACCAATGCACATCGCTACTGCAGTCGGAACACCGGTATTAGGTCTGTTCGGCCCCACAAATCCTTATATGCACGGACCATTCGGTGATAAAAATGAATGGATCCGTTTGGATGAGTTGGAATGTATTGAATGTAATCTGCTTGTATGTCCGCGTAAGCATGAATGTTTCCGCGATCTGCCGGTAGAAAAAGTGTTGGACAAGGTCGAGTCACTCATATCTAAAAATAATATCGTGATTCCTTCACATGGATAATCCAAAGCCAATAACAAAAATTGATTTCTCTTCTATCAAGAAAATTTTGATTGTACGTCTTGGAAAGATCGGTGATCTGGTTGTTACATCCTTTGTCTTTGAAGTCTTAAAGGAGAAATATCCTCATCTGGAAATTCACTTACTTACTCTTTCTTCTAATAAAGAGGTGCTAAAGTATAATCCAAGATTAGCTAAAGTTATCTACACTAAAAAAAATCTTTCTCTTTATCTAAAACTAAACGCACTTCGCAAAGAATCTTACAATATGATTCTTGATTTCAATGACAATCCATCTACTACAAGCGCACTGATCTTTAAGTTTGTGAGTGCACAGATCAAAGCTGGTTATGATTTTTCTAAATATGAACGGTACATCAATTTCAAAGTTACGCCGATAAAGAAAGAAAATTCTCACATAATCGAGCGCATGAATAATTTTCTTTTTCAGTTAGGAATTGAAGCTGATGAAAAACTTGTAAAGCCGTTTTTCTACTTAGGTTCGGAAGAACTCGGTGAAGTTGAAAATGAGTTAAGCTCAGTGGGAAAAAGTAAACATCTCATAGCTGTTAATCTTTCTGCCGGTGCGAAGATCCGTTATTGGGAGATAGAAAAATGGAATCAACTTTTACATTTAATCAATGATTCGTACAAGAATTATTTCTTTCTTCTCCTCTCAACAGAAAAAGATCGAATGCAACAGAGACTACTTGCATCTTCTTTAGGAATTGAAAATTGTATTGAAGGCAAGCTTGCTTCCATTCAACACTTTGCAGCTTATATCAAATCTGCAGATATGTTAATTACTCCGGATACTTCGGCAGTGCATATAGCTTCAGCTTTTGGAATTCCTACACTCGCACTTTATCCAAACCCGGAATGGAATTATGTCAGCTGGCAGCCCTATCGTATTTCTCACCGCTCAATTAAGTCGTCTACTGAAAATGTAAATGATATCTCCGTTCAAGAAGTTTTTATTAAATTTAAGAGTCTGATAAACGAAATAGGTCTAACTTAAATGCCGAAAAAAGATAAACTAGAACAGATCAAAACATGTAAAAATTTCAGCGGTTATAAACCTTGCTTCCCCGATCATGATTGCTGGAAAGACGGCTGTAAGGAATACAATCCAATGGGAACAAGAATACTGATTATTAATCTTGATGCTATGGGCGACGTATTAATGACAACCGCCCAGCTTCCTTCAATAAAACGGAAGTATCCGCAGTCAACAATTTTTTGGACTACATTAAATAATGCTGTTGGTCTTCTTGAAAATAATCCTTTCATTGATAGAGTAATGCCCTATTCTTTTGAAACGCTTTCTATTCTGCAATCATTAGAATTTGATATAGTGATGAATGTGGATAAATCTATGCGCTCATGTTCAATTGCAATGCAGGTAAAAGCAAAAGAACGACTTGGATTTGGCGTTAATGAACATGGACAGATATTTCCTTTAAATAAAGGTGCGGAGTATAATTACGAACTTGGTATGAATGATAATCTAAAGTTTAAAATTAACAAACGATTAGGACAGGATTATCTTGCTGAAACATTTAATCTTGATTATAAACGTGATGGCTATGTCTTCAACTTTAGTGATTCAGAAATTCAATTCATAGATGAGTACAAGAAAAAAATAAATATTAGTGATAAGGATGAAGTCATTGGCTTCAATACCGGTTGTTCTAATCTCTATCCTAATAAAAAAATGACTATTGAACAGCATGTAACTCTAATTGAAAAATTTTTAATGCTTAAACGATTTAAGATAATGCTCCTCGGCGGTCCCGAAGATGAAGACCGCAATAATGAAATTGCAGCTAATTTTCCCGGAAGAATTATTAATACTCCTACTAAAGACGGCGTACGAAAAGGTGCTTGTTACGAAAGCATTCCGCAACTTATTATTACGGGAGATTCGTTTGGAATGCATCTGGCTATTGCAATGAAAAAATATGTTATTGCCTGGTTTGGGTTAAGCTGCTGGACAGAAATTGATTTATATGACCGCGGTGTAAAATTATTTCCGGATGGACTTTTCTGTGCACCTTGCTGGAAAAAAGTTTGTCCCTATAATTTAGAGTGTATTCAAATGATTGATCTTGAAAAAATTGTAAACGAAACGATTAAATATTTTGATAGCAAGAGAAGTGGATAAGTCCAAAATTGATATCTTAAAAAAGCAGAAGTCAATTAACCGCCCTCTTATTTTGGACGGTGCAAATGGAAGTTTGCTAAAGCAAGTAACGAAATTCGAAGATAATATTCTTTGGTCGTCAATTATTAATATTACTAATCCGGAAAAAGTAATTGCTCTACATAAAGAGTACATAGATTCCGGTTCAGATATAATCACAACTAACACTTTTAGAACAAATCCTACTGTTTATAAACAATCGAATATTAATATATCGAACGAAGAATTCGTTCTGAGAAGTGTTCAACTTGCAATAGAAGCGTGTGATGAGAAAGAAATTATTATTGCCGGCTCAAATGCGCCTGCAGAAGATTGTTATCAAATCGAGCGGACACTTGCAAAATATGATTTGGAGTATAATCATAAAAAACATATCGAACTTTTATGGGCAAACGGTGTTGATGTTGTTTGGAATGAAACACAAAACCATTGGGATGAGATAGAGATCATCTCAAAATTTTGTTCTTCAAATTCGATTCCTTTCGTGATAAATTTCTTTTTTACTTCTGAATTTAAACTCTTGAGCGGTGAACCCTTAAAAGATGCTATAAATATGGTGGAAGATTATTCACCGCTCGGTATTGGATTCAACTGTATCAAGCCTGAACTATTTTTAAAATATTCGGAAAATAATGTTCTACCTAAATCATGGGGACTTTATCTGAATTGTGGAGCAGGAAGTGTTGAAGATAAAAATATTTCATGCGGTATCGAACCAAAAGATTATATCGAATTGATTAAACCCTTTTTGGAATCGAATCCTTTATTCGTCGGAAGTTGCTGCGGCTCTAATCCGAATCATACTAAAGCAATTAAGGAATATTTCAATGAAGTATATAAAAATTAAAGCGCCGGCGAAGATAAATATCGGTTTGAATATCCTGGAAAAAAGAAAAGATGATTTCCATAATCTTTCCACTCTCTTCTACCCTATCGTTGATCTTTATGATGTATTAACATTTGAAATGTCTGATCAATTCGATTTTAAGTGTAATACTAATACAGTCCCTAACGATGATTCGAATCTAGTTGTAAAAGCAAAGAATCTTTTAGAAAAAATATCCGGAAAGAAAATAAATGTAAAAATAAATTTAGAGAAGAATATTCCGTCTCAAGCGGGACTTGGCGGAGGAAGTTCTGATGCTGCTGCAACTTTGATTTCTCTAAATGAAATGTTCCAACTAGGATTAGATTATAATAAATTAAATGAATTGTCTTTGCAACTTGGCTCTGATGTACCGTTCTTTATTAAATCTAAACCTGCTATCGGAACTTCCCGCGGTGAAATACTAGAGTATAATGATCTTGAAATAACTGAACCAATACTAATTGTTTATCCTAGGATTAATATTTCTACTAAAGAAGCATTTCAAAACATTTCTCCTAATTATTTAATTACTGATTTCCATTCTCTGATAGAAAATGAAAAATTAAACTATCATTTAGTAAGATCGAGAGTGAGAAATGATTTTGAGAAGTTTGTTTTTAGAAAGTATCCGGAAATCGAAAATATTAAATTAAAGTTATATCAAGACGGGGCGCTTTTTTCTTTAATGTCCGGAAGTGGTTCTTCAGTTTATGGAATTTATCCGAATTTGAATTCTGCAGAAATAGCTAAACAGCATTATCATAAAAATTATTTTTGTTTTTTAAGTAATCCTCATTGTTAACTTCAAAAATATCGTAAGCTGATTGTTTAATTTTATACGGAAGTAATATTTCAAAACTAGTACCCGGTTTTCCTTCTTCACTTAGGTGTGAGGGACTTGTAACTTTAATCTCACCTCCTAATTTTTCAACTATCTCTTTAACAATTGCTAATCCCATACCGGTACCTTCATGAACTTTTTTGTCAATGTTTGATGCTCTATAAAATTGTTCAAATATTTTCTTCGATTCAACTTGAGGAATACCAATCCCATTATCAGATACTTCGATTGAATATTTATCTCTTAAATCATTTGTACTAACTTCTACTATTCCACCTTCTCTTACATATTTTATAGAATTTGCAATAAGGTTTGAGATTACCAGCTCGAACAATATTTTATCTGACTTAACAACTAATTGTTTCTCACTTTTATTCGTAAAAAATAAATTAATAGATTTATCTTTTGCAGATTCCATGAAATTATCAATCACCTTTTCTATAAACTCGCTAATATTTATCTCGTCCGATAATTTTATCTCAAGCAATTTTAGTTTTGATATTTTCAGAATATCGTTGATAAGTTCAAGCGCTTCCTCTGTTCGTATTTCCGCACGTTTAATTTTTTGATCTACTAAGTCACTGATCGGTCCGACAAATCCTTTGTGAATTAATTCTAAAATCGAATGAACAGCTGTAATAGGTGTTTTTATTTCATGGACTACACCAATAGTATATTTTTGTTTTGTAATCTCGGCTTCGTTAAGCTTTTCAAGTGATGTTCGTAATTGCTGTTCCCTTCTGTAAAGTTGATGAGCTATTCTGTTCGCTATGTAAACTGAAATAAACAGCATTAGTGTAAAAATAATTATGAACAATATATCATACGTTAGAGTATGCGGTTGTGAACCCACATAAAGTCCAGAAATGAAATGATTTTTTATAGAATGTAATCGTTGTAGCAATGCAAGAATAGTAAAAGAGAAACTGATCAATCCAGCCGTTATATATACAATGTAACCGGGAAGGACCATACTTCCAATGATCATATGAAAAACAAAGAATAAATAAAGTGGGGATTCGATCAACCCAGTATAATAAACTAATACCATTAATACGGTAAGATCGAGGATCATCTGTATCAGTGAAAGATGCAGACAATTAAATTTATTTGGTTCGCTCCCTGCATAATTACGAGTTGAATGAATAACAATGTTGTAGATTAAAATTAGAAATGAAATGCTGAGTATTGCAATTATTTGTTCTTCTGAGAAATTAAGATCAAGAAGAAATTCTCCAATCAAAAAAAATCCGCAAAGAATTAATGCAGCAAAATATCGGAGTCTAATGAACCATAAATTACGAACTCTAATAGCTCTCCAAAATTCACCGTAATGATGTGCCCATTCAGGAATTAAAGGTAACATTTATATAATCCGAATATTTTAACCGAAATCAATCTAAAAGTACCTTGGTTTAAATATACTATAATTATTTTCTTAATGTAGTGTTCAGAAAAACGAACCATACTTAAATACTTAAGCTATATATCTTCCTCGTTTAGTGTAATGAGTATGCAACAATTTATGAGAAAGATGTCCGCATGGTCCTTCTGTTAAAAACTCTTTGTAGATCTGAACTACATGAGGGTTTTCATGAGACTTACGTAGTTCTAAAGATTCATCTTCAGCATAAATTGCTTTTGCTCTTAACTTGCGGATCTCAGGTGTTGTAGGAATCGGTTGACCGCCTCCGCCAAGACATCCTCCCGAACAAGCCATAAATTCAATGAAATGACATTCAGAGAATTTTCCACCGGCTTTTATATCATCCATTATCTTCTTGGCATTTGCTGTTCCATGAGCCACAGCAATTTTTAATGTTGCACCTTTCAACCAATCCCAATTAGGAACGAGATGTTTAATTATTTCCGGAACAGGACCAACTTTATCACCTATTAAAATTTCCATGTATTTAACCCCATCAAATCCACGAAGAGGAATGATGTTTGCTTTCTCAAAAATATCTTCTGCTTTTTTACCGAGAACAAATTCAACAACTGAACGAATTGCAGCTTCCATAACACCGCCTGTTGCACCAAAGATTAATCCTGCACCTGATGCTTCACCGAAGGGGTTATCAAAATCACTCTTTGGCATCTCGGGTAAATTAATTCCTGCCTCGCGAATCATACGGGCAAGTTCTCTTGTAGTTAAACCATAATCAACATCCTTATAACCGCTGCTATTCATTTCAGGACGATTGCATTCAAATTTCTTTGCTGAGCATGGCATTACTGCAACAGAGATAACATCAGCGGGATCAATTCCGGCTTTCTTTGCATAAAATGTTTTTATCAAAGTACCGAACATTTGCTGAGGAGATTTTGCAGAACTGAGATTATCAAGATATTCAGGATAGTAATGCTCAATAAATTTTACCCAGCCAGGAGAACATGAAGTAAATTGCGGAAGCGCTACTGCTTCTTTTTGAACTAATGCTTTGTAGAGACGAATAATTAATTCAGTTCCCTCTTCAATGATAGTTAGATCCGCTGTAAAATTTGTATCGAACACTTTATCAAAACCGATTCTTCTTAGCGCAGTGTTGAGTTCACGTGTCATAGAATGACCGGCACCAAGACCAAATTCTTCTCCAATGGCAGCACGCGGTGAAGGCGCTGTTTGAATTACTATATGTTTCTTTGGATCATCTATTGCAGCCCATATTTCATCTGAAGGATCGTTTGCTCGGAGCGCAGCAGTGGGACAGCGGTTAATACATTGCCCGCAGTTAATACATATTACATCACTCAGAGGTTTATCTAAAAATGTGCTTATATGTGTTTTATCTCCGCGGTCTACAGCTTCAAGTACACCAACTTCCTGAAGATCAATACAAGTTCTTACGCATCGTTTACAGAGAACGCATTTACTCATATCGCGAATTACAGAGTATGAAGAATTATCAATTTCATATTTCGGTTTATCAACGTGACCGAAAGTATAACTATCAACACCATACTCTTTGGCAAGAGCTTGAAGTTCGCACTTCCCGTTTCTGAAACATGAATAACATTCACCATAATGTTCGCTTAAAAGAAGATCAATTATATGCCTGCGTGCTTTTCTTACCATCGGAGTTGAAGTTTTTATTTTCATTGGGGCTGTAATCGGGTAAGCGCAAGAGACTTGAAGAGTTCTCATTCCTTCTACTTCAACAACACAAATCCTGCAAACTCCGGCAACACATAAATCTTCATGATTGCATAAAGTTGGAATACTGACTCCCGATATCTTACATGCTTCAAGAATTGTTGTACCAAGTGGAACAGTAACTTTTTTTTCATTGATCTCAACTGTAACAGTTCCTCCAATAGTAGTTAGGTCTGTTGGTTTCTCAATCACTAATGCTTTTTGACTGCCCGGTACTCTTAAGTTATCCTTACTTTCCATTATTTCCTCCGTTACCGTTGAATATTTCTTCCTTAAAGTTTTCTAAAATTGAAATAAATGAATTCGGGCTTGATTGTCCCAATCCGCATTTCGAAGCAACTTGCATCGAACGTCCCAGTTCTTTCAATTGGTTGATATAAGAAAATGTATATTTTGAATTTTCAATCAACTCAACGCCTTCAAGTAATTTTACATTTCCAATTCTGCATGGTGTACACTGCCCGCAAGATTCTTCAACAAAAAATTCTATAAAATTTTTTAGAACGTGAAGCATATTTCTGCTTTCATTGAAAATAATTATAGAGCCGCCGGTAGCAATATCTTCATAAGCAAGAGTGCGTTCGAATTGAGATTTAGGAATACATACACCAGAAGCTCCTCCTACTTGAACTGCTTTTGTATTTTTTGCGCCAGCTAATTTCAATAGTTCAGAAATTTTTGTCCCCCAGGGTAATTCATACACTCCCGGATTTTCACAATCACCTGAAACAGAAAATAATTTTGAACCGGTTGATTTATCAGTTCCATGCTTTTTAAACCATTCACCGCCTTTTGTAACGATGTGTGCAATAGATGCAAGAGTCTCTACATTATTAACTGTTGTCGGTTTGCCTAAGAATCCTGTTGTAACCGGAAATGGAGGACGGTTTCGTGCTTCACCTCTATTTCCTTCAAGCGATTCTATTAATGCAGTTTCTTCTCCGCATACATAAGCACCGCTTCCCATTCTGATTATTATTTCAAAGTCGAATCCTTTTTTACCGAGAATATTTTTCCCAAGCAGATTATCCTCTCTCATAGTTTCTAAATAATCTTCAAGAGACTTTTTCATGTATTCATATTCACCGCGTAAGTAAATTATTCCGGTTTTGGCACCAATAACATATCCTGCTATAACCATTCCGTCAAAAACTAATTCCGGATATTCAAGAAGAAGTACACGATCCTTAAATGTTCCGGGTTCTCCTTCATCTGCATTACATATAATATATTTTTCTTCCGAAGAAGCAGCAGAAACTAAAGTCCACTTTGTTGCGGTTGGAAATCCTGCGCCGCCGCGTCCTTTCAATTTCGATTCTCGAATTTCAAATAGAATATCTTCTCGTGATTGTGCAATCGCTTTTTTAATGCCTTCCCCCTTTTTGTATTCTGAGAACAAAACAACCCCTTTTCTAATTTTCTTTTCCATCACTTTACCTCGCTCAGAATTTGAACCGCTTTTTCAGGATTGACTTTCGGGTAAACTCTTTCGTTGATAAGCAATGCCGGACCCTGGTCACACATTCCAAGACAATTTAGATACTCAAGAGTAAATTTATTGTCTTTGGTTGTTTCACCGAATTTAATTCCGAGTTCACGTTCAATTGCATTTGCAACAGCTTGCTTACCAGCCATATCACAAGTAATCGTTTGACATAAGCGGACAATATTTCTTCCTTTGGGTTGTGTATTTAAGAATGAGTAGAAAGAAATTACACTGTAGATTTCAACGGGATGTATATCTAATAAACGCGCTACCTCTTGCTGAGTATAATCCGGAATGTGTTTATGCTTTTTCTGAATTTCTTGTAGAATAGGTAAAAGAGCAGACCGATTATTGCCGAATTTATCAACTAATCTTTCTATCTCATCTGTCATAGCATTTTTTTTCTAGAACTAACATTATTTTTTCTCCTTCGCTTTTTGCAATAATGTAGTTACTTTTTCTACAAGTTCTTCAGGCGAGATCGGTTTCTCTACAAAGTCATCAACAGGAACCATTTCATTTTTACCGAAATCCAAACCGATAGCTTTTGAAACAGAAGTGTACATTAATATCGGTGTGGTAACTTTTTCTTTTCTAAGTTTTTGAGCTAAGAAAAATCCATCGTCCGGTTCATCCATCATTACGTCCAGTATAATTAAGTTTGGTTTTTTTTCTTTAATAAGTTTATAACCATCATTAGGATTAGTTGTAGTCAGGACATCGTAACCTTTCGATTTCAAAACCAAACTGCTGACATCAAGGATATCGGGATCATCATCAATAATAACTATAAGCTCCATTGCTTATTCTCCTTTGTTTTTAATTAGTATTTATTTTCTGTTCGATTGAAAATGTCTCATCGTTAGTATCATTTGCATCTGTCATATATCTATTCAAAATATTAGGTATATCTTTTACATTAATTCTACCATAATAATCTTCATTTACATTTATTACAGGAGCTAAACTGCATGCACCGCTACAAGCAACAGTTTCGAGTGTAAAATATTTATCACCTGTAGTATTCCCTGATTTAATACCAAGTTCAGTTTCGAGTGCTTGTAAAATATTAGCAGAATTTTTAACATGGCAAACAATACCGCGGCAAACTCTTATTTTATTTTTACTGAATAGATCTCTTGTCTCTCTGTTTGCTTCTTCATTAATAAAATGTTTGTGCATCTTTTTCTCTCAATTATTCAAATTTCTTTTGTATAATGACATATTATATGCCAGATAGTAAATCTAGTGCTATTCATAAATACCTTTGATTTATTGATTTTTTCTGACGAGATAAGGTCTCGTTTCCTAAGTATGAGAATGATTTTCTTCTTATTTCAAATTAATAACTCACCTTACGCAAAGTATTGTAATTGTCATATTGAGCGGAGCGAAATATCTCAAAACAGTTTGAAATCGAGGTGTAGAGATTCTTCACTCCGTTCAGAATGACAATTTTGCGTAAGGTAATTTAATAATTAAAGATTACCTCAAGAAAATATTTGATATTATTCGTAGCTATTCATACTTATTAATTTCTAATTTTGAATTGTAATTATTGTGGATTTATGGATACTACAAATCATCAGTTAAGCGATAAGAAAAGAGCGGCTTGGCTCTCTCTTTCTGTAGGAATCGGAATGTTTATCGCCAAAATTTCTGCCTATTTCTTAACCGGCTCAAGCGCAATATTTTCTGATGCAGCAGAATCTGTTGTTCATGTCGCTGCAACTTCTATGGCTCTTTATAGTATTTATTTAAGCTCAAAGCCAGCGGATGAATCACATCTTTACGGACATGGTAATGTTGAGTTTTTCTCAGCCGGAATAGAAGGACTTTTAATTATCATAGCAGCTTTTACAATTATCTATTTTGCTATCAACGACCTAATCCATGGTGTAACAACAAAAAGTCTCGACATAGGTACAATAATTATTGCTTTTGCAGGAATGATTAATTTATTCTTAGGATTATACCTCGTAAAAAAAGGAAAATCTACAAATTCATTAACCTTAACGGCAGATGGAAAACATGTTTTAACTGACTCCTATACAAGTATAGGAGTAGTTATTGGTTTAATATTGGTTTTAGTAACAGGATTTCTTTTGCTTGATCCGTTGATTGCAATTCTAGTAGCTCTAAATATTTTAGTAACAGGTTATAAATTAATTCGCGAATCTATAGGCGGATTAATGAATGAAACTGATAAACAAATGCTGGAAACAATTAGCGAAAAACTAAGAAACACTCGTAAAGATTTTTGGATTGATATACACCATTTAAGGTTCTGGAAATCCGGAGATATGGTGGTAATTGATTTTCACTTCTTACTTCCCTATTTCTTTACAATTAAGGAATCACATTTAGAAGAAAATTACATAGAAAAGAAATTGTTAGAAGAATTTCCAAACTGCAGTGTAAGGATACATATGGATTATTGTAACGATAATGTTTGTAAGTTTTGTAGTTACCAAAAATGCGAAGTAAGAAAAGAAGAAAAGTCTATTGATTATAATTGGAATACTTCCTTAATGATAGGCGACCCCGTTTATGTTGCTCACGGAAAAATGCTTGCTAAATCTTAATTTATCTTTTAAGCAATTTATCTTTTTTAAGAACTTCTCTTTCCATCTTCTTTTTGTAATTCGAAAAACTTTTAGAAATAATTTTATCGTTTGTACCTAGAATTTGAACAGCAAGTAAAGCCGCATTTTTAGCTCCGTCAATTGCTACAGTTGCAACCGGGATCCCAGGAGGCATTTGTACGATGGATAGTAATGAATCCAATCCGTTCAATGATTTACTCATTATCGGAACACCTATTACCGGCTTTACAGTGTGAGCAGCTACAACTCCTGCCAAATGTGCCGCTCCACCCGCACCCGCAATAAAAACTTTAGTCCCTCTCTTTTCTGCTGAAGAAATGAATTGAATAGTTTGCTTTGGTGTTCTATGAGCTGACAAAACTCTTGTCTCATAGCTGATTTTAAATTCCTTTAATACATCTTC
>JBBAAM010000005.1:0-102048 GCA_041658245.1 Melioribacteraceae bacterium | reverse complement strand
TGAACTTATCAGATAATCTGTATATGTTTCTAAGAGTTGCTTATTCATCTTGCCCTCTTATTTTTTCATTACAAACTTAGGCTTATCCTATCCCTATTTCACCTTTTTGCGTAAGGTGAGTTATTAAAGCGGAAAACTTGAAGAAACGAAGAATCTCCAATTTTAGCAGATCGGTATTCTTTATCCGGAAAGAACAATCGGGACTCATACTAAGAGTAAGATTTTATCGTAAAATAAATCCATGTTTGAGAGGATCTTCAGGATTAATGTAAAAAGTATTTTTTCCTATAATGAATGCATCTCCCTCAACTTGAGGAATTACTGCATCATAATTACCAAACTTTGTTGTGCTTAAAACTTTTCCGGTGAACTTCGTCCCGATAATACTTTCAATAACCATTGACTGATCGATTTTTATTTCTCCTTTTGCAAAATGAAGAGCCATTCGAGCGCTTACTCCGGTTCCGGTAGGTGAGCGGTCAACTTCGCCTTCGGCGAAGATACAAACATTACGGCTATCAACTTCTTTGCCTAACGGTTCCCCATAAAAAATTGTTCCATAAAGAAAACTTAAGTTGTCATCGAACGGATGTTTGATTTCAAAATTATTCATCACAGCACGTTTGATCATCATTCCTTTATCTATCAATTCGCGGAATTCATTCTCGCTCATTTTCAATCCAAGCTGATCTGCTTTTACAAAAGCATAGAATGCCCCGCCGAATGCAACATCAAAATTTATTTTTCCAATTGAAGGGACATTAATAGTTTTGTTAAGCATAAGAACAAATGAAGGGACGTTTTCAAAATAAACAGATTCTATTTTTTGATCTTTCACTTTTGCATGTGCAGTTATTAATCCCGCCGGCGAATCAATTCTTATGGTTGTAATAGGTTCGATCTTCTCAAACATTCCGATTTCAAGAACAACTTTTGTAACTGCGATTATTCCGTGACCGCACATTGTGCTGTAACCTTCGTTGTGCATAAAGATTACGCCAAAGTCTGCATCGCTTGTAACCGGCGGAGTGATACTACAGCCGTACATGTCGGCATGCCCGCGCGGTTCGAACATCAGAGCAGTACGGAAGTGATCGAGATTTTCTTTCATGTATCGGCGTTTTTCTAAAATTGTTGCACCCTTGATCTCCGGCAGTCCGCTCAAAATAATTCTCAGCGGTTCGCCGGCTGTATGTGCATCAATTGTCTCGATCTCGATCCAATTCTCTGGATGAATCCAATCTGCAATTTTGTGGAAATGATTTGTAAAAGACATTAGAAATTATGAATATTTAATTAAGAGTTACGTTTTAATTCCGGCTGATTTTTTTACTCTGTATTTATTTTTCTTTTCATTTACAAATAAACTTAATTGAGTTGCTTGCCCGTATTGAGGACGAACCAATTTATATTTTTTTACAAGTTCTTCTGGAATCCCGAGTTTTTCTAAGTTTCTTGGTTCAACCTTAATTGCACCCGAACCATAGCTCTTACCAACGAGAAACAAATTTTTAATTGTATCAGGATGATTTAACACTTTCCAAAGATTGTGTATAAATATTTCATCTTTATGAACCGGGTATACACAAAGAAACCCTGTTAAAGGTAATACTTCAGCTTGATTTAAAATAAACCGAGAATTCCGACGGCCCAAATACGTAAAAAGAATTTGAGGAATTTCTCTTCTTTCCATTCGGAACCATGGTTTTCTCTGTTGAATAAGTGCTCTATCCGGTAAGCCCATCTCTTGGCCAAGTTTCAAATACTGAACTACCGACTTAGGTAGGTTCTCTTTATGATCTTCAATAGAAAGAAGGCGAGTTGGGCGTCGCTTTAACTCAAGGTTCTTGACATCATTCTTTTTTATGATGTCACCAATAACATCTTTTGTTCTTCCAACAGCAACTTTAAAATATTTTTCCGGAATCTTTAATTCTTTTACTTGATCATTAGTCAGAAAAAAGAATTCGTTTGAACCGGAGGCAATTCCCCGCATTACTTTTGCGAAGTCGGAAAGATGATATTTAAATCCATTACCATTTTGTTGCGGTCTCGAAAATCCGGTATCTAAAGCTTCTTGAATTTTTCTTTGAGTAATAGAGATGGTTTCATAATGTTTTGTTTGAAAATTACTTTTAATGAACCGTGTCAGATCATCAGAATACGGTTTTTTCACTTTAACCCAGATAAGATTTTCCAGCGGGTTTGCTTTTTTAATCAAGAAAATAAGCGGATTGGTATCAACAGATGGAAATGGTGTCGCTGATCCATCGAATGTAATAACGCATTCAATCGCATACTTTTTTGAAATCCAATCCCATAATTTTTTAGCGAAAGTACCCTCGCACGTATCCGCTGGCATGATAAAAGCAAGTTTTCCATTCTCTTCAAGATGATCCAGTGCTTGCAGCAAAAAGAAAATGTGATAACCTGTTCTTCCATCTAATGTAAATCCGGTAATGTTTGCAGTAAGTTTCTTTAAAAAAAGTTTTGTCACACTATCGATGCGATGATGACGTATATATGGCGGATTAGCAATAATTGATTTGAAAAGCTTTTTCGGAGGGTTTTTTATAAAATCTCTTTTTTCGACAGAACAATTGTTATTGCTAAAAATCGTATCACGTAAAACATCTTGATCAATATCAGTTCCGTAAAAAGAGATTTTTTTATTTGTAATTCTTCTTAACGCTTCTAAAAATGAGCCTCTTCCAACTGCGGGATCAAATATTAATTTTGTATCGTCTAGAACATAACTAACCATTGCATCTGCAACCCATGGCGGAGTCCAGAACTGACCTTTATCTCTCAGTTTTTCTCTTTCATCCCAGTTAGTTGGAATTAATTGAACCGCTTTATTTGTCATCGTAACCTTTCTAATTCTTCTAATGCTTCGTTTATAATTTTCAAATGACCGCCTTCAAACTTTACATAAGGGAGTATATGACCATTTTTATCTTTAATGTAAGCAGGTATTAACTTTGGTTCTTGCGTCGAAACTTCTAATGGATAAGCATAGTGATAATAAACTTTATAAATAATTTTTTTTGTGGTTGCACCTCCGGGTGCTTGAAAGACCTGCTCAGTAGGAAGTATAAGCTTTCTAGAAATTAAGCTTTTTAATCTATTATAAGAGATTCCAAAAGCTAAATCATAGAAACCATGCCAAATATGAATAGTTTTTTTATTACTTGTCTGCCATCTAGTTAATGGTTTTAGATCCTCATGTTTTACAATGATTGTTGGAAGAACGGCAGATTTTTTTAATCCTAATTTCCCGTTTAATCTTTTTTGTGGAGTAAGTTCACTTCCATAAAAGGGCATATCTTTCGCAACCCAAAGTGAGTTTTCACATTCAACACCAATTAAAGATTTTTCTATGAGTGGTTGTAAATCTTTTTCTTTTATGAATGGTAACTCCTGTTCACCACCAACATCTTTAAGAAAATTGTCAACAAATTCTCGGTCTTCAATTTTATAAATTAACAAATCTGGTCGTTTGATATTTCCTAGTCCAGCTTTATCTAATCTTTCAAAGTATAATTCAAATTCTCGAACATCATCTGATGGCGCAGCACTGCTTGGTCCATATTGAACCGCAAAATATTTTTTTGTCGAGTTCACCGCTTCAATCAATCTGTGTTCGCTCCAAACACCTTGCGACCAACGCATCAAGAAATCACTTCCTCGTAGTCTTCGCGGATTTAACAAAAAATCAGACCATTCAATTTTACCTAAACTCTGAAGTAGAATTGTAATTTCTTCTTTACTTACACTTAACACTTCTTCAAATGGATGCATATTCCCACCAAATTAATTTTGAGATTCCTCTTCCGACAAATGGGGATCGGAATGACAAATATGTTAAATTTTATCAGATGCTACTGCTTCAACATCTTCAACAGCTTTAGGAATTGGTTTGCCAAGTACACGGCTTCCTTTTTTCGTTACAACAACATCATCTTCAATTCTAACGCCGCCGAAATTTCTATACTGATTAACTTTGCTGTAATTAATGAACTCAGTAAACTTTTTCTCGCCTTGCCATTTATCTATTAATTGCGGAATGAAATAGACTCCCGGTTCAACTGTAATTACAGTTCCGGGAACGAGTGGTTTCGCATAGCGTAAATATTTCAAACCGAATTGTGTGCTACGTTTTGTTTTTTCGTCGTAGCCGAAATTGTTCTCTCCAAAATTTTCGAAATCGTGAACATCAAGACCCATTAAATGTCCAAGTCCGTGCGGGAAAAATAAAGCATGTGCACCGGCTTCAACAGCATTCTTCATATTTCCTTTCATCAATCTGAGCGCTTTCAAACCTTCTGCAATTACTCTGGCTGTTTTAAGATGAACCGATTTAAAATTTACATCCGGTTTAATTTCCGATATGGCTACAAGCTGTGAGAGGAGAACTATTTCATAAATATCTTTTTGGCGTGAAGAAAATTTTCCACTAACCGGAAATGTCCGCGTAATATCACTAGCATAATGTAATGCTGATTCTGCACCGGAATCATTTACAACCAAATCGCCATCCTTAAATTTATTTCCATAAAAGTGATTGTGAAGAGTTTCTCCTTGACGTGATAAAATTACCGGGAATGCTATTCCGCTTCCAAGCGACATTGCTAATCCCGCAATAAATCCCATCACATCGCGTTCATACATGCCTGGTCTAGCAAAACGCATGGCTGAAGTCTGCATCTGATAAGAGATTGCAATTGCTTTTTCAATCTCTGTTAGTTCTTCGTTGGATTTTATCATTCTCTGCTCTGCTATCGCTTTTATCAATTCTGTTGAAGCAAAAGTATTTATACGGCTGGACATTATTCCAAGAATTCTGTGAAGTGTGAAAACATTATCATAACGGTACTGAGGGACAAAATGAATTTTTCTTCCTTGTTTAATTGCATTAGCACACATAGTTTCAAGATCATTCAGCGATGCAGTCTGTTTTATTCCGCATTTCGAAGCAAGTTGTTTAATGGTTTTCTGCGGTCCCATCCAAACGATGTCATCGAGAGAGAAATCATTTCCCAAAACAATTTCCTTATTCTCATCAACATCTATAACTGCGGCTAATTCTGATCTATCCAATCCAAAGTAATAAAGAAATGTACTGTCCTGACGGTATGTATAAGCGTTATCTGTATAATTCATCGGCGCTTCATTATTGCCGAGGAAAAGAATTAAACCTTTGCCGATCTTCTTTTTTAATTTTGTTCTGCGTTGAATGTAAGTTTTTGAGTTGAACATGATTTATCCTTTTTATTAAAGTTTTATAAGTGTTAATCGGTTTAATCAATGTCATCTGCGTGCTATGGGTTTTTTATAGAACACTGATAACACAGATGACGCGGATTTCCGCTAATTAATATCCAGTATGTTCCGTTCTTCTAATTATTTCATTCTGTAAGTCTTCACCGAGATCAACGAAGTAATCGCTGTAACCTTTATCTCGCACGGTGAAATCAGCCATTATTTTTTGTGCGGTTAATATAATTGAAAGGGGAGTAAAGTTAAACCCCAACACCGCTTTTGCCGAAGCCATCTCTTTGAGAAATTTCACCTCTTTACCAAGGATGGGTATATGAGATCGGTTTTGTTAGTTTAAACGTCTATCAGATATCTTGTTGTCATATTTGACTTTAGAAAAAACGAATTTTATTTTGAATACAAAAGTCGAGTATTGAAATGGAAACTGTTAAAAGAAAAGCAAAATACAATCGTAAACTTCCTCTTCTTATTGAGAAAGGGAAAAACGGCTGGTACGTAGTTGAATGCCCGCTCTTTAGCGGCTGTTATACACAAGGCAAAACAATAGACGAAGCAATAGCAAATATTAGAGAAGTTATTGAACTAATTCTGGAAGAAAAGGATGCACAAAAGATTTTACGTAATTACAATCCGCAGGAAATTAGTTTACATACAATAACAATGTAACATGTCGGAACTTCCAATTCTTTCAGGTAAAGAAATCATTAAAGTATTATCCAAGATAGGATATTATGTAGTTCGGCAGCGGGGAAGTCATATTCGTTTGCACTGCGAAGATAAAAAATCAATTACGGTTCTTAATTATAAATCAATAGACCGTTCCTTATTAAGAAAAATTCTTAGAGACTCCCAAATTTCTGATGAAGAGTTTTTGAAATTTTATAGATTAACTTAACACAAACGTCTGCCCGATCTCTTCGAGTCCAATTTGCAGATTGTAGTTTAATGCGGTGCGTTTCATCCAGTCAATCGGTTCATTGAACGGTTCAACGCCCTGTTGAAATGTTTTTGTGTGGATTGGAATAAAATATTTTGCATTTATTTCACTTACCATCTGGAGCGCTTCTTCCGGATCGCAGTGATTTCTTTTCCAAGGATTGTAAGCCCCGATTGGCATAATAGCAACATCAATATTCTCGCTTTTCAGTTGTTGGAGTTTATCGGTAAGGGCTGTATCGCCGCCGAATAAGATTTTTTTATTCTTGTATTCCATCACATAAGAATTATAACTTCTTCCGTCTTTCATATAACCGCGCGAGCGGTCCTTTTCCCACGGAAAACGCCAGCCGAAATGTTTTGTTTCATTTGCTCTAAATCGAATATCGTTAAGAATCAGTTCATCATTCCAATCCATTACATGAAGTGACTTCCACGGTAATTCATCAATTACATCTTTGGTGAGGTACGCCGTGACAACATCAATCTGGTTTGGATATTTTTCTGCAAATGTTTTTAATGTTGGGTAATCCATGTGATCCATATGTGCATGCGAGAGAAGAATAATATCCGGTTTGGGTATTTCATGAACTTCAAGCGCAGGGGGAGTTACACGCGCCGGACCGATCGAACCACCGAAGAAGTATAATCCGATTCTTTCAAATAAAACAGGATCTGTTAAAATCCATTTACCGAAAATATTTATCAGCACAGTTGAATGCCCGATCCATGCAAGAGTTAATTCATTATCGTTCCATTTATCAGGTTCTGGTTTATAATTTAGTTTAACATTTGGTTTTGCTTTTGAATCGGAATTAATAAATAATGGAGCCAGTATTGTTGCGCCTGCGGCTAATAGACTTTTCTTTATGAAATTTCTGCGTTTCATACCGTTATAAACAAAACTAATTGCTAAATAATTCCCGTATGGTTAGCAGGTTGCAGTTAGCAGTAGGCAGTGTGCAGTTGGCAGTGGTAATCATTCGATAATAATTTTATTGGAGAGTTCATTCGTATCGCCGGCTTTAACTGGAAAATGTTCAGCAAGAATTTTTCCTACTCTTTCAATGCCCCAAATCAATCCATTAGAAAATTTTCCATCCTTAAAATGATTTTGTATCTCATCACGAACTTTATGCCAAGTTTCATCGCCGACTTTTTCATGAATTCCTTTATCTGAAAGTATGTAGAATTGTCTTTTATTCAAAAGTAAATAGAGAAGTATTCCGGTTTTATCGCGAGTGTTATGCATATTGAGTTTGTAAAATTCTTTCTCTGCGAGTTGTCTTATCTGTTTCCTACGATCGAAGAAAGATTTTTTTTCTTTTACAGCAACGCGGATCTCACCGGAGGTATTTTTCTCCATCTCTTTGATCTTATTTGAGATGCGCAGAAAATCATCATCACTAAAGAAATTATAAATCAAACGATCCATTGGGCTCATACTTTTGCAGCAAAGATAACAGAAGACGCAATCAAAAGAAACTCTCCTCTTTTCAAAATTTCCTATATTTGCCTAAGCATTTACAACAATTACGGAAATCAAAAAATGTACAAAGTAGTTTTACTAAGACACGGTGAAAGCGAATGGAACAAACTAAATCTTTTCACGGGATGGACGGATATTGATCTTTCGGAAAAAGGATTAGAAGAAGCAAAACAAGCCGGGATTGTTCTTAAACAAGAAGGTTATACTTTCGATATCGCATTTACATCAGTTTTGAAACGTGCTATTAGAACACTTAACATTACCCTGGAGGGATTGGATCTGTTGTGGATTCCGGTCATCAAATCATGGCGGTTGAATGAAAGACATTACGGAGCGCTTCAAGGATTGAACAAAGCAGAGACAGCAGAAAAATACGGAAACGAAAAAGTAAAATTGTGGAGAAGAAGTTACGATATTCCGCCGCCATCATTAGAAGTAAATGATGAAAGATTTCCGGGCAGAGACCGGCGTTATTCCGATTTGGATAAGAAAGACATTCCGTTAACAGAAAGTTTGAAACTTACTGTTGACCGCTTCTTACCGTATTGGCACGATACAATCGCTCCGACTATTAAAAGCGGAAAACGAGTTATCATTGCAGCACACGGAAACAGTTTACGTGCACTCGTAAAATATCTTGATAATATTTCCGAAGCAGAGATAACTGAATTGAATATTCCCACTGGTATTCCTCTTGTTTACGAGCTTGATAAAGATTTGAAGGCGATCAAACATTATTATCTCGGCGATCAAGAAGCAATTAATGCGGCAATTAATGCAGTTGCAAAACAAACAGAGAAAAAGTAATATTGCATCAACGAAAGGAGAGAACTGATAGTTATTTCTACTATAACTACTTCAAAAGGAAGCTGTTTATGAAAAAGATAATCCTTGTTGCATTCTTTCTCCTTTGCTCAATCACATCAATTCATTCCCAAACTGTAATTGGTAAATATGCCGGAGAGTTTTTAGCTATTGGCGTTGGCGGACGCGCGCTTGCGATGGGCGGCGCTCAAACTGCGATTGTTAATGATGTTACTTCCGGATACTGGAACCCTGCAGGACTTGCACGAATTAACTATCCACAAGTTGCTTTGATGCACGAAGAACATTTTGGAAATCTTGTTAATTACAATTACGGCGCTGTAGCAATTCCTTACGGAAAAGATATGAGTTTTGGTTTAAGTATTATGCGTTCAAGTATAGACGGCATACCTGATTCACGTGATGCCGGCTTGGATATTAACGGAGTTCCATTACCTCGAGATCAGTATCAGAAATTTTCACGTTTGGATAATTCCAAAATAACAGAATTTAGCAACGCAGATTGGGCAATGTACCTAACATTTGCAAAACGTTACTCGGATGATTTTTACTGGGGCGCAAATGTTAAATTGATTTCGAGAAGTCTTGCTGAGTATAGCGCATTTGGAATCGGCTTTGATATTGGTGCGGTTTATATGCCGATGGAAAATTTATATCTCGGTGCAAATATTCAAGATGTAACAACAACTCTGATTGCCTGGAGTACGGGACGTAACGAGTTGATCTCTCCGACAGCAAAAGTAGGTGCGGCATATGCTTTACAATTTCTTGGTGGAAGAATAATGCCTGCTATAGATCTTGATCTTCGTTTTGAAAATAGAAAAACTGCTTCAACATTTAGTGTCGGTCCGGTTAGTTTTGATGCACATGCCGGGTTTGAATTCAATTATAAAAATATTTTTGCCGTACGTGCCGGATATAATGATGTAAAACAATTTACAATAGGTGCGGGAGTATTTTTACCAAAACTTCAAATTGATTATTCCTTTGCACGATTCAGTCAATCCGAAACTGAACGGTTACCGGATACGCACCGGATATCTTTGATCCTCACTCTTGAACAGCCTAAATTCATGCGTGATGGGATGTAATTTTTAATGTAGAGACTTCATTTATGAAGTCTCTCTTCTTTAACAGACTCGATAAATCGAGTCTCTACAGAAATAAAACCATTCAAAATCTTTTCGTATTTTTCTATTACAAATTATTATTTATAAAAAAAATTATTTACAGGAGATAAACGAGATGTTAAAAATTGGTCAAGAAGTTCCGGACTTTAAATTTGATGTTTACCATAACAATGAGTTCAAACAAATGAAGCTTTCGGATACACGCGGTAAATGGACAGTGCTTTTATTTTATCCTGCAGATTTTACATTTGTATGCCCGACAGAGTTGGAAGAAGTAGCTAATTATTACGAGGAATTCAAAAAAGCCGGCGCCGAAATTATTAGTGTTAGTACAGATACAAAATATGCACATTTCGCATGGCATGATATATCAAAAGCGATTAGTAAAATTAAATATCCGATGGCTGCAGATCCGACCGGAACATTATGCAAAGCTTTTGGGACTTACATTGATGAAGACGGTCTTTCTCTCCGCGGAACATTTATTATTGATCCAGATGGAATTTTGAAGACGATTGATATTCACGATAACAGTATTGGCAGAAGTTCAAAAGAAATTTTACGGCGTGTTAAAGCTGCTGCATACGTACGTGAGCATCCCGAACAAGTTTGCCCTGCAAGTTGGGAACCGGGTGCTGAAACTTTAGTGCCGGGTGAAAATCTTGTTGGAAAAATATAATAAAAATTAAATGCGGATTCATTTAAGAGAGTCCGCATTTTTTTAATAATAATATGAATCGCCAAATTAAAATATCACTCTTTTTTATTCTGCTAGTTTTAGTTCAATCTTGCTCAAGCGGATTATCCTCGTTGTATGATTCCAATTATACACTTACCAATGAAACCGCAAAAGCAAAAACTTCATTGCTGTCTGTTAAAGTACCACAAGGTTGGTTCACTGCAGAAGACAACGAAAACAAATTGATTGACCTCTGGCTAGTGAAAGATGATTACTCCGCCACACTAAATTTTATTGCACTAAATGTTGATTCTCTTACTATGAAGGAAATTCAAAGCGATGAAATAAAATCCGTTGTTGAATTCAGTAAAGCTTTTAAGAAAGCAAAGTATGGAAAAACATTTGGAGGTTTTGTAAATCAAGAAACCTTCGAGATCAACAAAAAGAAATTTTCTGCTTACGAGTATTTAGATGATGCCAAGAGAAACATCCGCATAGTGGTATTTAAGTCGGGCAATAAATTTTACGAACTAACAGCCATTCCGGTAAAAACGCAAAACCCTCAAGAACTCTATAAAATTCAGAATTCTGTTTTGTCCTCAATATATTAAATTTTTGTAGGGAAGGGTCAGTGACCATTCCGCATTTTAACGGAATGGTTCATAACCATTCCCTGCAGAAAAAATATTTTATTTACCAGGCAACATTTCTTAATTTCAAGCATCTTTAAGTAAAAGAAAAAACCGGTTTTGAGTGATTCCTCAAAAAATATCATTGAGTTTACGCTGATCTACAATCAGCATAAGGCGAAGCTCTACAATTACGCGTGTAAAATGCTCAACGATAGAATGATGTGTGAGGATATCATTCAAAATGTATTCTTAAAATTTTTTGAAAACATGTACCGCATAAGAAACAGCGAACGTGTTGATGTGTGGCTTTTCAAAACGACACGGAATGAGATTTATACAGTTTATAGAAATAAGAAAACTCATGTTGATCAATTTAGTGTTTTTGATACAGACGAAGTTGATCTTGGTTCTTATGTAAAACTTGATGAAGATTTTGAGTTGAAGGAGATGAACCAGCTTGTTATGAAAGAACTTGATAAGATTTCAATTGAACAACGCGATGTTTTTCTTTTGAAAGAATACAGCGGATTCTCTTACAAAGAAATTGCCAGAATGATGAACATAGATGAAGAACTTGTAAAGAGCCGTTTATATAAGACACGGCAAAAGTTAATCAACAGACTTTCAAAAGTTGTAAATGTTTAGACGGAGTTAAAAAATTGAGAAAGAAAATTATTTTGTTCGCGGTGTTCTCTTTAATTCTAAGTTCTATGATTGGCCACGCTCAAAACGGTTCGAAACCGTTTAACGATAGTCTGCTTACGCTCAGCAAAAAATTTTATAACGAAGGTCTCTTTAAACAAGCAGTTGAAGTTTACAAAGATGCGGGCTTCGAGAAACTCTCCGCAGAAGAATTGTTCTACCTCGGCTTATCGTACAGTAATTTACGCGGAACGATTAAAGCAGTGCAATATTTTACAAAAGCAGTTGAATTAGTACCGGATCATAACGGATATAGACTACAGCTTGCTCGTTTACTTTCACAACTTGGTAAAACGAATGAAGCTGTTTCAAATTATAATGTGATAGTTCAGAACGACTCAAACAATGTAACAGCACTTTATGAACTTGGTCTAATTGATTTCGACAAGAAAGAATATGGAAATGCTATACAGATATTCAACAAACTTGTAAAACTAAATGAGAATGATTTTCTGAGCAGTTACTATTTAGGTTACGCAATGCTGATGTCCCCGGATCCAAATGCTGCAGAACTTGCAGCGAAACATTTGGAACATTCCGTCGCAATTAATCTGGAATATATTCCGGCGATCAGTTTGCTCGCTTCAAATAAATTTAGTCTTCAAAAATATTACGATGCAAATGTTCTTTACAGTATGGCCAGAAAGCTCCGCCCGGAAAATGCTGATTTCCATTTCAAATCCGGATTGTGTTATGAAAGATTAAAACTTTATCAAGATGCGGCGAATCTTTATTCTCATGCGGTTGTTTTAGATACAAACGATGCAAACTATTTCGACCATCTCGGTTTTGTCCATTTTAATATGGGCAAATATGATTCAGCAGTAATTGCTTACACAAAGGCAGCGGCGCTTGATGATAACCCGACTTACTTTGTAAATCTTGGCTTTGTTTATGCGAGGATGGATTCGGTTAAGAGATCAATCGAATCGTTTCATAATGCTTTGAAGCTGATGCAGTTAGACAAGATCGGGTATATCTATAATCAAATTGCAGCAGTTCATTACTCTAAACAAAATTTGAAAGAATCAAAAACTGCTTATGAAAAAGCACTCATCTACAATCCGGGCAACATTGATTCACAATTTTATATCGCAATGATTAATGATAAACTAAAGGATTGGCGGAATGCATCTATTGCATATAAAAAAGTTTTAGAACTTGCTGCGGGTGATTCTCTGCAGTTAGAAAAAATAAAATACTCCGACAAAAGAATTAAAGAATTAAAAGGAAGGTGAGTTAACAATGAACACAAATGAAATTATTACAATGATAAACCTCTACTTTGACGGAGAACTTGAAAAAGGGAAAGAACCGGTAATGTTCTCGCTTCTTTCTCAAGATTCCGGTGCACGTGAGCATTTTAAGAAGATGAATGCACTTAAAAGTGTGTTCTCAACTTTTATGGAACAATTTCCTTCAACTCTTGACGAAAAGATTCTTCGCTCTGTTAGCGGTTTAAATGAGAAACAAACGGCGTTCTTCATAAATAAAAAAGTTTTCTCAGCAATAACATATTCCGTTACAGTAATTCTTCTGATCCTAACAATGTTCTTTTATTCAAAATCGGAAGAGTATAAATTTCAGTTTTTTGATTTAACGCGCGAAGTCAAAAAGCAGAACGACAAGCTCGAACTTCTTATGAATGCATTACCGCAGGTTGATGTTTCGGGCAGTTATTACAGAACAAAACAAATAATAGTTAGACCTAACATATGAGGTTGAAATGAAAACAAAAATATTTTTATTCGTCATCATTATTTCTTTTACCGGATTAATTGCGCAACAAAAAGATGTTATGAAACTTCAAAAAGCAGATGAATCCGGATTCATAGAAGTTGATAAAGCTCCCGAATTAATATCACAGTTAAAACCAGCGTATCCGCAACTTGCTAAACTTTCTGGTATTCAAGGGACTGTTTACTTGAAACTTTTGATAGATGAAAAAGGAAATGTTGATCAGGCAATAGTTCTGCAAGGTGTAAAGGATATGATCGATGAAGCCGCTTTAGCTTCTGCAAAAGAAGCAAAATTTTCTCCAGCGATGTTAAATAATAAACCGGTTAAGGTTTGGGTAATTTTACCGGTTGCTTTTAAACTAGATGTAGATAAAAAGACGGAAGGTAAATTGCTCAAGTACGATGAACTGGGACCTCCTCCATCTAACGTAAAAGTCGGAGATCCCGATATCAATGAGTTCATTTTAGTAGAGAAACTTCCTGAAATGATCGAATCTGCTAATCCACAATATCCTGAGATTGCAAAACGTGCAGGAATTAAAGGTAATGTTTTTGTAAAGGTTTTGATTGACAAAGATGGATCAGTCAAAAAAGCGGTAGTTATAAAAAGCGAAAATGAAATATTTAATCAATCTTCTGTTGACGCCGCAACGAAATCAAAATTTACTCCTGCATTAAATAATGGTCAGCCGGTTGCAGTCTGGCTTGTTATTCCATACAAATTTGATTTAGACCCGGCTGATATGGAATCTAAAAGTTTTGAAAGACTTGAAGACGCAGAAAAATATTATCAAGGATATATCAGAGGTTTAGAAGGGATGGGGTTGATGAAAACTGAAAAAGTTGAGAACATCCTTTTCTATGGAAATGAATCAGCGCTTTATAAAATAATTGGTAATAGTTATGATAAATATTCTTTTATAACAAGGAAAGGATTAAACGTAGTAAAGATTATGATGAATACACTCGATGATCTAAAGTTAGCCGTTAACAAGAATATGGATAATACTTTTAAGAAACTGGAAGTAAAAAATGCGAAGAAAAAATAAATATTGATCTAATGGATAAATAAAAGAGCGAACCATGGTTCGCTCTTTTATTTTATAAACTAATTATATCGTTATAAATTATAAACGCCATCAGTAAAAGCAGAATTACAAATCCCGCATTTTGAATTGCCATTTTAATTTTGATCGGCAATTCTTTCTTAAACAAACCTTCAAGCAAAATAATTACAAAGTGTCCGCCATCTAAAACGGGGAAGGGAAGAATATTTATAATTGCCAGACTTAAACTGAGCATAGCAAGAAAGAATAAGAAATCAATTCCGCCTCTATCAGCGGATTTAACAGCATACTGTGCAATCTTTATTGGTCCGCCAAAAGCTTCCTTGAATGCCACTTTACCGGTAATAACGTTCTTCAACATTCCTAAAGTAAGCGCTGTGTATTTAGCGACATCATCGAACGCATGATTAATGGAAGAAAAGAAATTGTAAGTAATGAACTCAATTGGACCGGTATACATGATTGAATGTGATATACCGATTTTCCCGTCACTTCCCTGTGTAACGGTTGCACGTACTGTGTCATTATCCCTTAATAAAACAAATTGGAGACTTTTTTCTTTGTTAGATGAAATAATATCATTGATAAATTGCCCATCAGAAACATTAACTCCGGCAACGGAAATAAAAATATCACCGGCTTTCATACCTGAGTCTTCAGCAGGAGAATTCTTCATAACTTCGGCAATAAAAGGTTTTGAAGGATTGGGTTGTATGAAAAATCCTTTTTT
The DNA here is from genome assembly GCA_041658245.1 of Melioribacteraceae bacterium. Taxonomy (GTDB): domain Bacteria; phylum Bacteroidota; class Ignavibacteria; order Ignavibacteriales; family Melioribacteraceae; genus Fen-1258. The sequence continues at coordinate 86,839 of JBBAAM010000005.1, read as the reverse complement.
AGAATTTTGAGAAACTACATTGCGAGCAATAGTTAAAATCTTTTCTTCCCCATCACGTTGAACTTTTACAACAACATCACTCGTAGAATTTTGCACTAAGATCTGTTCAACAATTTTTTGCCAATTATCAGCTTGTTCACCGTTAACGGTTAATATTTTATCATAAGACTGGAATCCTGCTTTTTCGGCATCACTACCGGCTTCGACTTTATTAATTGTTGTTGTTGGAAAAACTTGTTTATCCTGAAAGAAATTAATTCCCCAAAAAATTAATAACGTAAGGGTTAGATTCATCATTACGCCGGCAGTAATAACAAAAAGTTTAGGGAACATTCCCTTAGCTCTAAACTCATACGGCTTTGGTTCGGATTCTGCGAATTTAGTATCGAAACTTTCATCCACCATTCCGGCAATTTTAACATAACCGCCCAGAGGAAGAAGGCATAATCTGTAATCAGTATTTCCCTGTCCGTCAAAATCTTTTGGTAAATCACCGAATGTGAATCCGGTTAATTTATTCCAACCGAATAATCTCTTACCGAAACCGATGGCAAATACATCAACGCGCATCTTGGAAATTTTTGCTGCAACAAAATGCCCGAACTCATGTACAAAAACCAGAATTCCGATTGTTATAATGAAATAAATTATATAATCCATTCAACTCCCTTAACTCAGTTTTTTATTTATGTATTCTCTTGTCATTGAATCGCATTCAATTATTGTTTGAAGATCCGCATAGTGCTGAATGGCGATAGTATTTAATGCATCATTAATTATTTCCGGAATCCGGGTAAACTTAATTTTACCCGAGAGAAATTTTTCTACTGCAACTTCATTAGCTGCATTAAGAATGCACGGTGCAGTTCCGCCCTCTTCAATTACTTTATACGCAATTTTAAGACATTCAAATTTATTAAAATCCGGCTCAAAAAACGTTAATTCGTTAATTTTCTTGAAATCGGTATTAACGGTATCAAAATAATACCTTTCAGGGAAAGTTATAGCATATAAAATGGGTAATTTCATGTCCGGAAAACTTAATTGTGCCTTTATAGATCCGTCACAGAATTCAACCATAGAGTGAATTACGGATTGAGGATGGACTAAAACCTCAATTTTTGCTTTAGGAAGATTAAAAAGCCAAAATGCTTCTATTACTTCAAGACCTTTATTCATCATAGTTGCGGAATCAATCGAGATCTTATTTCCCATTTTCCAATTTGGATGGTTAAGAGCATCTTTTATTGTTACGGATTCAAGTTCGGCTTTATTTTTATTTAAGAATGGTCCCCCGGAAGCGGTGAGAATTATTTTCTTGATATTTTTTTTGTCCTCACCGATCAAGCATTGAAAAATTGCGCTATGTTCGGAATCTACAGGAATTAATTCAGCTTTATACTTTTTGCAAAGTTCGATTATTATTTCACCGGCAGTGACCAAAGTTTCTTTGTTTGCCAATGCAATTCTTTTTTTCAACTTGATTGCTTCAATGGTTGGGGCTAATCCGGCAAATCCGACAAGCGCTGAAAGCAGAATATCATAATTATCACGGCGTGTTAATTCCAATAATCCTTCATCACCAATAAGAATCTCGCATCTATTTCCGATTCTATTCTTTAATTCTAATGCACTTTTTTTATCTCGAACAGCAACAGCGCCGGGATGAAATTCTGAAATTTGTTTCTCGAGTAATTCAATATTATTGTTAACGGAGAGTCCTACAATTTTTATTTTATCTGGAAATGTTCGTGCGATATCTAAAGTGTTTATACCTATCGAACCTGTTGATCCAAGGACTAAAATTGTTTTCATAACTAATGTTTATTTAAACTAAAAAGTTATGCGTGATCGCTAAAAGAAAATTAATTAATACAATAATATTAATTACCACATTCCATTTAAATAATTTAGTTAGATTGCTATAAACTTCATCGCTTAGCTGTTCGTTTTTTTCAAAATCAGAACCGATTGCTGCTCTAACTTTTTTGGAAGTAGGAATTATAATCGCTCCAAGGATTATCAACAATATGACCATTAGAATTTGTTTAGTTGCAAGCCAATGATTCGCTGAGAATTGAAAGAAACCATAAACAGGACTTTCCACAACCATGGATATTCCGGTCACAAGTATCCCTAATCCGCCAATCATTCCGAATAAGTTAGCGAATGTGAGATAGAGTTGAATGAACTTTTTTTCACCAGATTTGTTCTTATTGTGAACAACTATACTACGCAGTATAGGATAAGCAACTAGATTGATAAGCCACATTCCGGCAAATATGATATGGAGCTTAATAATTAGAGGATAAAACATTTTAATCCTTTCTGAATATTATTAAAATTAAATATACTAAAAAGAGGGGGAGAAAGAATTCATAGCGGTTATTTACTCGGCTAACTAAATTCATTCACTTTATGAGTAATCTAATTGAATTAAGCAGTTAATAAATTTAATCCAATAGTAGGATAAACTTATGAAAAAATCTTATATATACATAGTTACTCTAATTTTATTCGCAATGTTTACTATATTGATTGCAAGGGATTGGAGAGTCGGACAAATTCCTAACGGCGAGAAGTTTTCATGCGGTAATTGCCACACAGATATTCAAGGCGGCGGACTTCGTAATAATTTTGGAAAACTTGTAGAGACTAAAATTACTCCGGGTGGACGTGAAGAATTTTGGAATTCAACATTGCCTTTTCAAGATTCCGACGGCGATGGTTTTACAAACGGACAGGAATTAGGAGATCCAAACGGAACTTGGAGATCGGGACAACCAAATCCCGGGAATAACAGTGCGGTATCAAATCCGGGTGATCCAAACAGTAAACCAATTCCCTCAGACATTACAGAAAAACAAATCCCTACTGCATACAAGTTGCTGAATAATTATCCTAATCCGTTTAATCCGTCAACTGTTATTACATTCGAAATTCCCCAAGGCGAAAACGTCTCTCTGAAGGTGTTTAATATTAACGGTCAATTGATTAGAACACTTACGAACGAAAATTTGCCAGCAGGCAAATATGAAAAAGCTTGGGACGGGAAAAATGAAATTGGAAAAGAAGTTTCTTCCGGTATTTATATTTATAGATTAACAGCAGGTAAATATGATCGCTCAGCAAGAATGGTTTTGATGAAGTAATTAAACGGCAAACGTGAATGGTGAAACGTGAGATGATAAGATTCTTAGAACGTGTTTTACTAGTTATTTTAGAACGATTAATAATTCCTAAATGATGAGGAGAGTATGGGAAGAATTAAATTTTTGTTAGTCCTTACAATTTTAGTTTTTTCATTCGCACAAATTTTTGCAATCCCAAGATTTTCACTTCAGCAAAAAGATAAATGCAGCAGTTGCCATTTCAATCCTACCGGCGGATTAATGCGGAACGAGAATGGATTTTTCTTCGGTAAAAATGTTGTAAGCATGATCTCTCCTCGCGACGAAGATTTTAAACTCTCTCCTAAACTTTCCGATAATGTTTCTTTTGGATTTGATTACCGTTCACAATTCCTCTATTCACAAGAAAAGAAGAGAACAGATTTCCAGGATATGTCCGGATCAATTTATTTAAACGCTTCTTTATCTGATAAAATTGATGTGCTTGCACGTTATGATTTTGTCCAATCTATTTGGGAAGGTTTTGCAATTGCAAGAATATTACCGAATGAAAGCTACATAAAGGTCGGTACATTCTTGCCTAATTACGGAATTCATTTGGATGATCACACTTCTTATACAAGAGGCGGTGATTTTGGATTGCTCTTTGCAAACGGTTCAATTCAAGGATTAATTTATAATCCATTCTTTTTAACAACAGGCGTTGAGCTCGGTGCAAATTTTTCTGATATAGCTTCGCTTACTGCAAGTGTTGGAAAAAGCAGATTGAACGGAACTCTTACCACCGATCCTACCTGGACAGCACGGTTTGAAATTACCCCAAATATTAATAAAGTCGGATTGTTGTTCGGAGCTTCATACTCATCAACTAAAACAAAATTATTTGGACCTACAGGAGCTCAAACTTTGCCCACTCAATTATACGGCGGGTTTGCAGGCATTGGTTATAAAGGATTTTCACTAATGGGTGAGTATGACATGACGAGTGATTATGTGGGAGATGGAATAAAATCCAGGGCGATGATGATAGAAGCTGTATATCAACTAATGGTTGGTCTTGAAGTAATTGTTAGGTACGATCGTTTCGATCCTAATATTGATAAGAGCAAAGATGAACATGCACATTTGGTCTTAGGTTTTGAATTTTTCCCTTACAGTTTTATTGAAGTCCGTCCGCAATACCGGCTTAACATAGAAGACCCAAACTTGAATAATGATGCTTTTGTTCTGCAGTTTCATTTTTGGTATTGAAAAAGCGAGAGGCAAGAAGTAAAAGGTTAGAAGTTAAGGGTGAGCTCTCTCGCCCTTTTTATTTTTATCTGCGAATTTTTTGTAATGCATCATCATATTCATTTATTAATTTTTCCATCAAATCTTTAACAGTAAGAATTTCTTTTATTAATCCTGAACCTTGTCCGGCTTCCATCAGACCGTTTTGTTCGTCTCCTTCAAAGATTCCGAGCCGCTCACGTTTTTCTCCTAACAACAATTTTAATTTCTCTTCATCAGCACCATTTAATTCTTCTTTATGAACGATTGAAGTAAAATCATTCTTGATCATTCTTGCCATTCCAATTTTTTTAAGAACAAGAATAGTATCGTTATCTTTTGCTCCAACAACTTTCTTTTTATAGTTGGGATGTGCAGATGATTCTTCAGTCACCGCAAATCGAGTTCCTATCTGCACGCCTTCAGCACCAAGAGAAAGCGCGGCAAGAATTCCTCTTCCATCTGCAATTCCACCTGCAGCAATTACCGGAATTTTTAAAGCATCAACAAGTTGGGGTATCAAACAAAAAGTTGTGATTTCATCTGCGCCGTTATGTCCTCCGGCTTCAACGCCTTCACCAACCACAGCATCACACCCAACGCTTTCTGCTTTGAGTGCATATTTTAATGACGGCACAACATGAACAACAGTAATATTATTTTTTTTCAACGCGTCAATATATTTTCCCGGATGTCCGGCAGATGAAAAAACAATTTTTACATTTTCTTCGATTATCACTTTTATCAAATCAGCCGCATCACTTCGAAGAAGAGGGACATTTACACCGAATGGTTCATCAGTTGCTTTTTTACATTTTTGAATATGTTCACGTAAAAGATCGGGTTTCATTGAGCCGGAGCCGATTAAACCTAATCCGCCGTTATTAGAAACTGCCGATGCAAGTTTCCACCCGCTAACCCAAACCATTCCTGCTTGAATGATCGGATGTTTAATTCCAAAGAGTTTTGTAATGCGGTTATTAATTTCCATTATCAATCACATTTTGTGTTCTGTTCATTTTCTTATATCCAAAATCATAAATTCAAAACTCAAAATCCAAAAAACAAAATTAATATCTCACTTTATGCAAATTAATTATGATTTGTCATTCTGATCCCGATTCATCGGGAGAAGAATCTAAAACTTCTTTTTTGCTCGATCCCGAGATTCTTCACTCCACTTCGTTCCGTTCAGAATGACCTTGCATAAGGTTAGTTAATAATTCATAACTTATAATTGCTTTTTCGTTGGGTTTGATAAACGCCAACCTATTAATTAAATTGCCACGTGATTTTAAACAACGAAGGAAATTTTTGAGGGCAGTAATACCGGCAGCAGGAATTGGCACACGTCTTAAACCGCATACATATTCTCTTCCCAAAGTTTTACTCAATGTTGGCGGTAAACCGATTCTCGGGCATATAATTGAAAAATTACTTGCCGAGAAAATTACCAAAGCTACTTTTGTTACAGGATATCTCGGCGAAAAAATTGTTGAATATGTTCATAAAGAATTTCCATCTCTAAAAGCGGATTTTGTTGAGCAGGAAGAAGCTCTAGGATTAGGGCATGCAATTCAGGTTGCTGTTCCTACTTTTGATGATGATGAAATATTCATAATACTCGGCGATACAATCTTTGATGTAGATCTAAAAAAAATTTTTCTGAAAAAGAACAGTTCACTTGGTGTTAAGATAGTTGACGATCCTTCAAGGTTTGGAGTTGCTGTTTGTGAAAATGAAAAAATTATTAAACTAATTGAAAAGCCTAAAGAACTGATTTCAAAACTCGCACTTGTAGGATTGTATTATATTACAAACTCGAACGTATTGAAAGATTCATTGAACGAACTTTTTAATAAGAAAATAAAAACTCGCGGAGAATATCAATTAACCGATGCTCTTCAAATCATGATTGATAAAGGAGAGAGTTTAACAACATTTCAAGTAGAAGGATGGTACGATTGCGGTAAACCGGAAACCCTTCTATCTACAAATCAATTTCTGTTAACAAAACGCGGAACCAATAGAAGGGTTGAAAATGTTGTTATTAATGATCCGGTTTTCATTTCTGAAAGTGCAATAATAAAAAATTCTGTTATTGGTCCATTTACAACAATATCAGATAATTGTGAAATCACTGATTCAATTATTCGCAATTCAATTATTAGTTCCGGTGCAAAGATTGAAAAAGCAATGCTTGAAAATTCAATCATCGGAAATAATGCAATTGTGAGAAGCAATTTTAGAAAGTTAAATACCGGAGATTCATCCGAAATAGAATTTAATTAAATTAATAGAGGAACAGATGTCATACTTATTCACTTCAGAATCCGTTTCTGAAGGTCATCCGGATAAAGTCTGCGATGCAATATCAGACGGAATACTAGATGCGATTTTTTCAAAAGACCCAAAAGCACGTGTAGCTTGCGAAACGTTTGTTACTACAGGACTTGTTGTAGTCGGCGGTGAAGTTACCACAAGCGCTTATATTGATGTTGAATCTGTCGTTAGAAAAACAATTCGTAACATTGGTTATACAAAAGCAGAATATAAATTTGATTCCGAATCTTGCGGTGTGCTGAATGCAATTCACGCACAATCACCCGATATCGCTATGGGTGTTGATACAGGCGGGGCGGGGGATCAAGGAATCATGTTCGGTTATGCATGTGATCAAACTCCTGAGTTAATGCCGATGCCGATTGTTTATGCACATAAATTAGTTAAACGTCTTGCGGATGTACGCAAAAAAAATCCGCAACTAATGCCTTACTTAAGACCTGATGCAAAATCTCAAGTAACAATTGAATATGATGATAAGAATAAACCTCTGCGTGTAGATGCCGTTGTAATCTCTACCCAGCATGATGGTGATGTTTCTCAGAAAAAAATTAAGGATGATGTAATAAAACACATCATTAAAAAAGTAATTCCGGCAAAATATATTGATAGCAGAACAAAATATTTTGTTAATCCAACCGGAAGATTTGAAATCGGCGGACCGCATGGAGACAGCGGATTGACAGGGAGAAAAATTATTGTTGACACATACGGCGGCTGGGCTCCGCACGGCGGCGGTGCATTCTCCGGTAAAGATCCATCCAAAGTTGACCGAAGCGCAACTTATGCCGCACGACATATTGCTAAAAATGTTGTTGCTGCTAAAATTGCTAAAGAATGTTTGGTTCAGTTTGCTTATGCAATTGGTGTTGCAGAGCCGGTATCGGTATATGTTAATACAAAAGGAACCGGTAAAATTTCCGATCTAAAAATTGCAAACATGATCAAGAAAGAAGTGGATCTTACACCACGTGGAATTATTAAGCGGCTTAAATTACTCAGACCGATCTATCAGAAAACTTCTTCGTACGGTCACTTCGGCAGGAACGAAAAAGACTTTACATGGGAACAATTGGATTTAGTTGCGACGTTTAAAAAATATTTATAATTAAAAAGGGAAGTAAAATGAGTCAAGCAGTTGAAACGAAAACTATGGATTATAAAGTAAAAGATATATCTCTTGCCGAATGGGGAAGAAAAGAAATTAAATTAGCCGAAGCGGAAATGCCCGGATTAATGTCGTTAAGAAAACAATATGGCAAGACAAAACCATTTAAGGGAGCTCGAATTGCCGGATGTCTTCACATGACAATTCAAACCGCAGTTCTTATTGAAACATTGATTGAATTAGGAGCTGAAGTAAAATGGTCTTCATGCAATATTTTTTCTACACAAGATCATGCCGCTGCCGCAATTGCTGCTGCAGGCATTTCTGTTTATGCTTGGAAGGGAATGACGCTCGAAGAATTCGATTGGTGTATTGAACAAACTTTATTCTTCGGCGATGATAAAAAACCGTTGAACATGATCTTAGATGACGGCGGTGATTTAACCAATATGGTTTTAGATAAATTCCCCGAGTTAGTGAAGAGTATAAAAGGAATCTCTGAAGAAACTACAACGGGTGTTCATCGTTTATACGATAGAGTGAAAGAAGGGACACTTCCAATTCCGGCTTTCAATGTAAATGATTCCGTTACAAAATCTAAATTTGATAACAAATACGGCTGTCGTGAATCTTTAGTTGATGCAATCCGAAGAGCAACAGATTTAATGATGGCGGGTAAAGTAGCAGTGGTTGCCGGTTATGGCGATGTTGGAAAAGGTTCTGCACAATCTTTAAGAAGCGCGGGAGTTAGAGTAATCGTTTCTGAAATTGATCCTATTTGTGCACTGCAAGCTGCGATGGATGGTTATGAAGTTAAGAAAATGAAAAATGCCGTCCCTCGTGCTGATATAATTGTTACTGCTACAGGAAATATTGATATAATAACTGAAGAACATTTTAGATTGATGAAAGATAAAGCCATAGTTTGTAACATCGGACATTTTGATAATGAAATTGATATGGCTTGGTTAAACGACAATTATGGAAACACAAAAGACACTATCAAACCTCAAGTTGATAAATACACTGTTGACGGTAAAGATATTATTGTATTGGCTGAAGGAAGATTAGTTAATCTTGGCTGCGCAACAGGGCATCCGTCTTTTGTTATGTCCAATTCATTTACAAATCAAGTCCTTGCCCAACTCGAGCTTTGGAATCATTCCGATAAATATGAGAATAAAGTTTACACGCTTCCAAAACATCTTGATGAACAAGTAGCAAGATTGCATTTAGAAAAAATTGGTGTTGAATTGGATCTGCTAAATGAAAAACAAGCGAAATATATTGGTGTTAAAGCTGAAGGTCCTTACAAGCCGGATTATTACAGATATTAATTTTTGTAAAATAATTCTTTTACAAAAAAAGAGGCTGTCTCAAAAGTAAAATAATTATAAAAACAGTACACGGATGACATAGATCCACCCCGTGGAATAAATTAAGAATCAAATTGTTTCAAAAACACAAATGCTATTCCACGGGGTAAACTGATTTTCGCAGATTTTTTATTTGAATAACTCACCTTACGCAAAAACATTATTAATTGTCATTCTGGAGCGAAGCGAAGAATCTAAAAACTTATTTTTTGCTCGATTATTAGATTCTTCACTCCACTTCGTTCCGTTCAGAATGACACCTTGCGTAAGGTGACTGAATAATTACTTTTGACACAACCTCTTCTATTTTTATGATGTTGCAAAACCCTGTACGTGATTAGATCCTACGACAGCATTCTCTTTCTCTCGTAGAAGATCAAATAATGAGTTAAGAAGAGTATGTATATCCGATGGTTTACTTAAATAAGCATCACATCCGGCATCAAGAGCATTTAATCTGTCTTGATTAAATGCATGTGCAGTATAACAGATAACCGGGATGTTAGAATAATTCGGATCATTCTTTAACTCTCTTGTTAATTCAAGACCGTCTTTCTTTCCTTTAATAGAAATATCCATTAAGATAATGTCATAGTTTCCATTATTCATTAAAGCATAGAAAGATTCGGATGAATCGCATATATCGATTGTGAAATATTTCTTGAGAAACAATTCAAGAAATTTTTGATTTTCATAATCGTCTTCAGTTATTAGAAGTCTGGGCTTCTGTTCTCTTATATTCCCCATTTCTTATCTCCATTTAATATTACTGTGAATGTTGAACCGACATTTAATTCGCTTTTTACTTTTAACTGCGCTTTATTGACGTCAACAAAATTTTTTGCTAGAGCTAATCCTAATCCGGTTCCATCGTATCTCCTTGTGTAACCCATTTCTTCTTGAGTAAAGGGTGCAAAAAGTTTATTTACGTATTCTTTAGATATACCTTTACCGGTATCGGAAATATCAACACAAACATTTGCATTAGTTTGATAAATAGTACAATTGATTTCCCCTTTATTTGTATACTTTATCGAATTATCAATTAGGTTTGCAAATATTTGTGTCATTGAATAATGATCTGCTATAATTGTTGTGTCATCAGGTAACGAACTGGTAAGATTAATAACCAATCCCTTTTCTTCCGCCAAAGAATTAAAATCATTTTTTAAGGTTTTAAGAAGCGACATGATATTTATCTTTTCCAATCTTACTTCGTATTTACCGGTTTGCATTTGAGACATATTTAACAGCAGGTCAAATGTTCTATATAATCGCTTGCTGTTATTTTTTATTGAAAGTAGAATAGAGCCAAACTCACTGTCGATCGCATCATTAGATTCTTCAAGCAAAAGATCAGTACAGCCAACTATAACATTCAACGGTGAACGGATCTCATGTGAGATTTGCGCTAAGAAGTATTCCTTTAATCGTTTAGATTCTTCCGCATTAACTAACGCTACTTTTAAGCTGCTTTCAGTGTCTTTCAATTCGGTTATATCGCGTCCGTAAACCTGGCAGAAATTAAGCTTACTAATGCCCTCAATAATGAATTGGTAATAATTATTTCCTAATAATGCAGATTGATTGACAGTTTTTTCTTCATCTATGATCTCTCTGATCTCTTTATTTTGTATAAAAGGGAAAAGGTTTTGTGCTGTCTCGCCAAGTAAAACATGATGCGGAAAAATTTTGTGTGCGGAATCATTTGCCAAAATTATTTTTCCGGATTCATCAAGTCTGAAAATAGGATCGGGAGAAAGTTCTGCAAAAAGAGCAATTGATTCTGCTTTCTCAAGACGCATGTTTTCTTCTGCTTTAAGATGCTTCTTTCTCATAGGGATTATAACAGAACGATAATAGATAAAAGTTATCGCTAAGATTAGGACAAGCAATAACAAAGAAAATAATAGCGGATTCTCTACGCTAAACAGTTTTTCCGGGTTTATTTTCTCTGTAGAGCGAAAAGAAGAGTCCAAAGAATATCTGCGCGATTGTTGTAATACTAAAAAAAGCAGTTGCATCAACAAAACCTATTAGAACAATTAGAAATTTTGAAATTATTGTTAGTATATAAAAAACTAATGCCAAATAGAAAAAATTTAATTTAGAATTAATTGCGTATTCCACGATAAAAGTTTTTAAGAAGACAATAAGAAGAATAAATTGAAGAAGAATTGCGATGAAAAGATGATCTTTTGCTGAGAAATTAATTGTGAATAATAAAATTATAAAAAACAATCCTCCAACAATCAAAGAATAATTTATTTCTGTTTTATTTTTATTCCAAAGAATACTGACGAGTAATAAATAATTTCCGATTAAATAATAATTAAACGTAATAGCACTTTTAAAAATTTCACCATATAAAAGTGCGAAAGGATCCATTAAAGCAAGTATCAAAAAGAAGAAAAACTTGCTTGATTGAAATTGTCTGATTGGCGGGAACAACCAAACTAAAATACTGAAATAGACTAAGTACTTTGTCAAAACTTTCGTCTTAATTAATTAGAATTAATCTGGACATATTGGTGGACATGGTAAAGCAAACTCAAGAGTAATATCGTCCGCAGATGCTTGAACCGAATTCCCTCTGGATGTATTGGTAGCAGTCAATGTTAATACTTCCGGTCTAATCTCAACAAAAATATTTGTGTCTGTCTTCGTATTATTTGCAGAATTTAATAATTTCAAAACTTGACTCTTGCTGAAGATGTACATTGTCTCATTTTTATCAAGCTGTTCATTTTCATCGCTTAACGGGTTTCTATTTTCATCTCCAATGACTATGTGATTATTCTTTATGGCGAATAAGACATAATGATTTGCTTTGACGAGAGCTTTTCTTAAGTCATTAGCTTTAATTGGAATAGAGATGATGACTTTACCGAATAATACATTTGCTTCTTGCGAAGTAAAGAATTTACCAACAACACCAAGTTTACCTTCGCCTTGAGCACTAACAGTTGATGAACTGATCATCAATATGATAGTGAAAAAAGTAATAAGTTGTTTCAATTTTTTCATACCAACTCCAAATTATTAATTAAAAAATATATTCTTTTAGAAGGGTTTTTCTCATGAGAAACAGATCTTAGGCAACAATATATTCATAATAAATTAATTAAAACAACAACTTTTTTAGGAAAAAACACCGGCAATTAAAATGCCACACGAGGGACATTTATTGCCTGTTAAGTTATAACTCTTAACAGAATGCCAGTCTCTAACAATAAGTTTATGACTGCAATTTGGGCAATAGGTATTTTGTCCGATTGAATCATGAATATTCCCCACATAGCAATATTTTATTCCGGATTGAAGCGCAATCTGTCGCGCCCTTATTAATGTAGATGCCGGGGTTCGCCCTTTATTTATCAACTTAAAATCGGGATGAAACGCAGTAAAATGCAGAGGCACATCATCTCCAAGATTTTCCAAAATCCACCCGCACATTTTTTTTGTCTCATCTTCAGAATCATTCTCACCGGGTATGAGAAGCGTAGTAATTTCAAACCAAATAGTAGTTTCTTTTTTTAGCCAGATTAGAGTATCTAGAACATGATGAAGATGTGAGTAAGTTAATTTATGATAGAAAATTTCTGAGAAAGCTTTTAGATCAACATTGGCAGCATCAATATATTTGAAAACATCTTTACGTGCATTCTTATCAATATAACCGGCGGTAACCATTACGGATTTAATATTTTCTTCCTGTGCGATCTTAGAAATATCAATTACATATTCACCAAAGATCACAGGATCGTTATATGTAAAAGCTATAGAAGGAACATTATGTTTCTTAGCAAGGGCAACAACATCATCCGGTGAAGCAGAGAGGGAATGAACGCTGTCTAATTTTGCTTTGCTGATTGACCAGTTCTGACAGAACTTGCATCCAAGATTACATCCCGCTGTTCCAAAACTTAAAATTTCAGTTCCGGGTAGAAAATGATTGAGTGGTTTTTTTTCTATCGGATCAATTGCAAAACCTGTTGGATGACCGTAACCAGTTGAATAAAGTTTTCCATCAATATTTTGCCGTATAAAACAAAATCCCGCTTGTCCTTCACCGATTGTGCAGTAGCGCGGACAAAGCGTGCAGAGCAGTTTTCCGTTTTCTGCTTGTTCCCACCATTGTGCAAGATGTAGAGTTTCTGTTTTCATAGTAATTAAAAAGTTCGAAGTTCGATTTACGAAGTTTGCTATAAAATACTAATGACCAAATAACAAACTTGCCTACAGAAATTAGCTCCAAATATTTTTCTGCCTTTGGCAGGATAAACAATAATCAAAATTCAAATTTCCCAATTATGCGGGAAATTAGAGTTGGGATTTATTTGATGCTCCTATTTTTAATTTTGTACTTCGTCCCTCGAACTTAGTACTTCGTATTTTACTTTTCTTTTTTCTCTTTAATGATTTTTCTTCATGATTGCCGTTCGGTTTTGAATTATTCTTCTTTGATGACGGCGGTCGTAATATCTTTCTCATTGCAGTAAGTTCTTTTTCGACTTGGCCGAAGATAGTCTTCGATTGAAATCTTCCATTGGTTAATTTTTTCCCGGCACGTAAACCTGTAAGAATCTCGATTGCTTCTTCAACTTTAGAAACTGCATAAACATGAAATTGATTTTTCTTCACGGCATTTAGGACTTCATCTTTCAGCATCAAATCTTTTACGTTTTGTAATGGAATAATTACTCCATGCTTTCCTGTTAAACCTTTCATTTTGCAGACATCAAAAAATCCTTCTATTTTTTCATTCACTCCGCCGATTGGTTGTATCTCGCCTTTTTGATTTACAGATCCGGTAATTGCAAAAGATTGTTTTAAAGGAATGTTTGACAGCGCCGATAGTAAAGCACAAATTTCTGTTATAGATGCACTGTCGCCGTCAATCATTCCGTACCCTTGTTCAAAAACCAAACTAGCTGTAAATGATAGAGGAATTCGTTTGCCGAAATTTTCTCTAAAGTATCCCGAGATGATTAGCACACCTTTATTGTGAGTATTTCCGCTTAACCCTGCTTCACGTTCAACATTAATTATATTTCCATTGCCTAAAGAAACGGAAGCCGTAATCCGCGTAGGTTTCCCAAATGAATGCTGACCGCTTTCATAAACTGCAAGACCGTTGATGGTTCCAACCCGCGCTCCGTCCGTATCAATTAAAATTGTTCCGTCATTTATCATTTCAGAGAGTTTTGATTCGTATAGTCCATGCCGTTCTTTTGATGCATTGAATGCTTCATCAATATTTTTTTTAGTAACCATTTTATGTCCGGCACTATGCGCCCAAAAATTTGATTCTCTCACGAGATCGGCTATGTAAGCAAAGCGGGTTGTTAGTTTATTTTTTTCTCCTGCATAACGGGCACCGTATTCAATAATTTTTGCTATTGCCGATTTATGAAACTCCAAAAGTTTTTCACTCTCAATTAATTTTTTAATGATCATTGCATATTCGGTCATTGCCGTATCAGTGCGTTTCATTTCATAATCAAAATCAGCTTTCACTTTAAAAATCTTATTGAAGTCGTCTTCATAAGAAGAAAGTATTGAATAGATGTTAGCGTTACCGATCAAAATTACTTTTGTGTCAATATTGATCGGTTCTGGTTTTATTATGCTGGGAGAAAACTGATAGATATTTGCAAGATCTTGAATCTCCAACTGTCCGAATAGTAAAACACGTTTTAAGGTTTTCCAAACACCGGGTTCACCAAAAGCATCCATTGCATTAATGATCAGGTAGCCGCCGTTAGCGCGAAGTAATGAACCTGCTTTTATTTTTGTGAAGTCTGCATACCAACCGCCCTTGCCGTCGCTGTATTTTTCTATTGTGCCAAAAAGGTTGTTATATGTTGGTGATGTCTCAACTATTACCGGACATTTTTTTATGGAAGAATTATCGAGTATGATATTTACTTCATATTCTTTTAAGTAATCAATTATAACTCCGCCGCCGGTTTCTTCGCGTACAGGTTTTTGTCCCTTGAACACATCAAGGTTTTGCAGAATACTTTCATGCATCTGATCTAAATACTCTTTTACCGAATGCGTTTTATATTTCTTTTTGAGATCATCAATTGTAACCATGATGAATCCATTTACAAAATCCGTTTCGAGTTGTGAAATTTTTTCTTGAAACTCCTGTGTTAGTTTTAAACTTTGTTTGAATAGAACCTGAAGTTCATCTTGATAAGAAGCATACTTTGTAATTATTTCTTGAGCTTTTTCTTTTGATAATTTTTCCGAACGAACCAACTCATCTAGCTGTTGAACAAAAACCGGTTGTTCATCTATTACAGCTAAAATTTCCGGACGAACCAATTCACCTACTTTAATCTGTCCGAGTGTAAAATTATCTTTTCGTAATTTTTCTTCGAAGGAGGTCATCATCTTTTGCTGAGTTTGCGCGAACTCATTGAGTATTTGTTTCTTTTTAGATGTGAACGGATCGGTAGAAAGTAATTGCGGGATCTTTTCCTGTAAAAATTTTATTACCCATGAAAGATCTTTCCTGAATTTCGTTGCCTGTCCGGAAGGAAACTGCAGAAGTGTTGGTCTGTCTTCATCTTGAAAATTGTTTACATACGCGTAATCGCTTAGATGAGAACAATCGGGTGTGATTGATTCCAGCATTTGTTTTATTGCTGTAAATTTACCGGTTCCTGATAGTCCCGTAATAAAAATATTGTAACCTAGACTTTTTAAATCAACGCCGAGACGTAGTGCTTTCAGTGCGCGTTCTTGCCCTACAATTCCTTCGATCGGTTTTACTTTTTCCGTATCCTCAAAATCAAAAACTTTTGTATCGCAAGTCCATTTTAAATCTTCGGGTTTTAATTCTTTTGGTTGATGCGCCTTTAGAAATGCCATTGTAAATTTCCTGCGATTAGTGAATGGAAATCTATAACTAAAATAATATAAAAAGATACAAGATGTTTATGGAAGTAGAATGAGTTTTAAGAATGATTAATTACAATCGGACTAGTGTAAAAACTTGTCCCTATTTGTTTTTACTTTATTTTCAAATACTTCTATAAAAATAAATGGTAATTGTACTGATAGTATTTGTTGAAAAATTTATTACATTATTTGTGCAGTTAAAATAGGTGGTTTAATGTTCTTCTCTTACAAATATCACATCTTAAATAACAAATCATATCAACTAAACTTGGGTGTTGTATGTATTACTAAAATAAATTTATATGTTAATTAACATGGCATTCCGAACTTTAAAAGTTTTGAATGAAGATTTTAGATCGTTGACAGAAAAAATGTCTATAAACTTAGAAAAGGAATAATTATGAAAAACATAACTCTAGTTTTATTTGTTTTATTTTTTTGTGCTTGCGATAAGGCAATAGATACTAATCCGTCAATTATCTTAATAACAACTAGTAAAAACGTATATGCTTTGAATGACACAGCTACAGTGTATATTACCAATAAGACCGATAAAGATTTATATATTATTTTATGTGATGCTGATGTAAAATATACTATAGAAAGATTTGTCTTAGGTCATTGGGAAAATAGTAATGCCTTTACTTGTGATGCCGGGCCCCTTGTATCTAAGACCATTAAAGGGGGAGGAACGTTTAGCGCTAGAGTATTAATAGATTTAATTGATGCAAATAAAAGATCGCCAAATGATTTATTCCGCTTCAAATTTTCCGTCTACGCAGATAGAAATAATCCTGTTGTACTTATAAGTGAGGGGGAGAGAGTTTCAAATACTTTTCAAATTTACATGGTCGTCAAGGACCACTCCTTGACGAAAGGTTGTTAATATGGGATTAAGAGGAAGAAATAATTTAACTGAAGAACATTTCTTTTTTGTTACCACAACAATTATAAACTTTACCAAAGTATTTTTAAAAGATTCTTATTGTGAACTTGTGATTGAGAATATTAAATTTTATCAGAAGAAATATAAATTCGAGATCATTGCTTATGTAATTATGCCTTCACACTTTCATTGGATAATAAAAGTCGAACCTAAAAACGGAACGATTTCCGATATAATGAGAGATATAAAAAAATATAGTGCTTGGGATATATTGGAAAGATTAGAAATAGAAAAATCTGCATTATTACAAAATTTCATTAATGTAAATATGCCCAAACAAAAAAGACAGTTATGGATGCATAGATTTGATGACGAGGTAATTAGAAATGATAAAATGTTATGGACTAAGATTAAGTATATACACAATAATCCGGTTGAAGCAGAATTAGTTGAAAAGGCGGAAGATTATAAATACTCAAGTGCGAGGAATTATATTCATAATGATCAATCGGTTTTGTATGTAGAAAAAAGTTGGGCTGGAGTTGAAATAAAATAATTCTGTCAAGGAATGGTCCTTGACAGCAATAAAATTAAATCAAAATTATCCAAATCCCTTTAATCCGACCACAACAATAAAATATTCTATTGTCGAAAGGGGCCATGTATTTCTCAAAGTGTATAATATACTTGGGAAATTAGTCGCTACGTTAATTGATAATATACAAGATCCGGGGTTTTATAACGTTAAATTCAATGGCACTAATTTGTCAAGCGGTTTTTATCTTTATATACTATCTGTAAATAATTACATTTCTACAAATAAAATGCTATTGATTAAATAATTTACTTAAAGTTGACATTTATAAAGGATTAAGACTATGCTGAAGAAAATTTTATTATTACAATTAGTTTTTGTTGCAAATATATATTGCCAAACTGATATTTCTTCAGTGTCCGCATCATTAGGAGTTACAAGAAATTTACAATTTTATGACCCGAATGACTTTTATTCTTTATACACAGAAATTGAAGTCGGCGGTAAATTTATAGACTCTACAACTTCATGGCATTTGTTCCTAAATTATTTTGACGATCATGTTACTGAGATAAAACCAGTAAGAGATTCATATATTTTTTATTCATACAAAAGTCTTGGGGTCGGTCTTAAGATTTGTATTACATTATTGGACTTATCAAAAATTGATTTACCTTTTATTTTAAGTGTTTCCGGTGGTGCTAGCTTAAACTATGTTGAAGGTAAAAACATACTTGATAATCCCAACACTAATTTTAAATATACTTATGATAATATTTATAATCTGCATATTGGTTTACGAACACAATATTCGCTAACAGAAATATTTGATTTGATAGCTGAATACTCGGAACTAATCATGCTTAACAGCGAAACTAATTCTTATGTCAAGTACAGAAACGCAGTGAAGTTCGGTGTTTCAATGAAATTTTAGTTCGGCTTCAAATGTATTCTGAATAATAGAGTATTTGATTTAACTCTATAAGTTTTTCATAATGATTTTAAACTTTCCGAATATTTTTAAAGGCGACTTTAACCGGTCGCCTTTTCTTTGTATCTGATTGTTACCGAGCAATATATTAACTTTGCGTTGAAAAATTCCTTTCCGCATCTGCGGAAAAGGGTGTGGTATATTTAAGTCTATCCCTAAATCCCTTTCCAAAGGAAAGGGACTTTATAATGGAGAATATGGAAAAGCATATTGACATTTTAATTAATACCATTCAATCTTTGCGCGAGTTGAAAGAAAAGATTTTTATTTCAACTCAGAATGAAAAGATTTTTGTCTCACCGTTCGCCGGTTCATCAAAATCTCTTTTCATAAAATCCATTGTTGAGAAGGAAAAACAAATTCTTCTTCTTTGTCCGACGGTGCAATCCGTAAATGAAACTAAAGTTGAACTGAATATTTTGGAATTGGAGGATTTAATTGTATCTGCCGATGAATTAAATGCCGAAAGTCTTCAAGAAAGATTGACCGATCTTAACAAGAGAAATAAATTTATTCTTATTTCAACTTATGAAATACTCAAACTGAAGTTACCTTCAAAAAATACGATTGATAAGAATACAACCAAAGTAGAAATCGGCGGGAACCTAACTTACAACGATCTGATCGAATATTTTAATTCGATTGATTATAACCGCGATAAGTATGTTGACGGTGCAGGCGACTTTGCCGTACGCGGTTCAATAATTGATTTTTGGTCTTACAGTGAGAAGCAGCCGGTACGATTGGAATTTGACGGAGATTTTATGGAATCAATCCGTCACTTTGATCCGGAAAGCCAGCGCTCGCTTGATAAATTATCTTCGGCAACAATTGCCGCATCAATCAACGCAGAGGAATTAAGCGCAGATATTTTTGATTACTTAAACAACCCGCTTGTTTTTGCCGATGAATTTGAATTGCTGAATCTGTTCAACAAAAAAATAAATATTACTCAGCAAAAGTATGAAGAAGAAATTGATGATGATTTGAAAGAAGAACTTTATGAAGGAAACGGGGAACAAGGGCAAGATCAAGAACAAGAGCATGAAGAAGAAAATCATTCGTTAGAAAAAATATTTGAGAAAAATGCGCGATGGATAATTGAAGATGCAATTGGTCAACACTATGAAAGAATTAATCTTCAATTAAACCAAGCACCGGCAATAAATTCTAATTTTGAACTGTTGTTTACATTCTTAAAAGATTATGCAAATAAAAATTTTCAAATAATTATTGCTGTTGAAAATGAATTACAGAATCAGCGTCTTTATGAATTGCTAGCTGATTACAAGAAGGAATTGGCAGAATTGTTTGATGCGGGAAAGATCAAAATAATTGTATTCGGTATTAAGAGCGGGTTTATAGCTAAGCATGATAATCTTATTCTCCTCACCGATTACGAAATTTTTAACAAACCTTACCGTACAAAAATCTCAACAAAACTTAAGTATAAAAAATCACGCATTAAAGATTTTGCTTCGATCAAAAAAGGAGATTTTGTTGTTCATGAGAATTTCGGAATCGGGCAATTCGTTGGATTAGAAACGATTAAGATCGGAACGACCGAGCAGGAATCAATAAAAATATTGTACGCTGAAAGCGGAGTGGTTTATGTTAATTTGAATTATCTCTCGCTTGTAAAAAAATTTTCTTCTAAAGATAATATTGCGCCAAGACTTTCTGTCCTTGGCGGCGGTGAGTGGAAATCAACAAAGAAAAAAGCTAAATCAAAGATCAAAGAAGCCGCGAGAGAACTCATTACTCTTTATGCAAGAAGGAAATCCGCACAAGGATTTTCTTTCAGTGCAGATTCCATCTGGCAAAAGGAATTAGAGGCATCATTCTTTTATGAGGATACGCCCGATCAAACAAAAGTTACTGAAGAAGTTAAACGTGATATGGAAAGCGAGAATCCGATGGACCGCCTTGTGTGCGGCGATGTAGGATTCGGTAAAACTGAAATTGCAGTTCGCGCTGCTTTCAAAGCAATAAATGATGGTAAACAAGTTGCCCTACTTGTACCAACAACAATTCTTGCTGAACAGCATTACAACACATTTAAGGATCGGTTAATACAATTTCCGGTTAAAGTTGAAACGCTTTCCAGATTTCAAAACAAGTCTGAACAAACAACGATTACAAAAAATCTTGAAAAGGGTGAAGTTGATTTAGTAATTGGTACTCACCGCCTGCTTTCAAAAGATATTTCTTTTAAGGAACTCGGTCTTCTTATCATTGATGAAGAACACCGTTTTGGAGTTATGGCTAAAGAAAAATTACGTTCATTAAAAGCAAATATTGATACACTAACTTTAACTGCAACGCCGATACCGCGAACTTTAAATCTTTCTCTTCTTGGCGCCCGGGATCTTTCTATCATAGCTACTCCGCCGCCGAACCGGCAGTCTATCTATACAAAAGTTGATACGTTCGATATCCACAAAATACGGGAATGGATTTTAACAGAGGTGAAAAGGAACGGACAAATATATTTTGTACATGACCGTGTTCAATCAATTGATAAAATTGCAGCGTACATTCAAAAATATGTACCGGAAATAAAAATCGGCGTTGCACACGGACAAATGAAGCCGTCGGAACTTGAAGATGCGATTCATAAATTCTTAAGCAAACAATATCACATGCTGATCTCCACTAAAATAATTGAGAGCGGACTTGATATTCCAAATGTTAATACAATTATAATTAATCGCGCCGATCGTTTTGGCTTGGCAGAACTTCATCAGCTAAGAGGGAGAGTTGGTAGAAGCGATAGACAGGCATACGCATATTTTCTTGTTCCGTCATTAGACACAATTACAAAAAAAGCTGTTAAGAGATTGCAGGCTATAGAAGAGTATACCGATCTTGGTGAAGGATTTAATTTATCAATGCGTGATCTGGAAATACGCGGCGCAGGAAATTTACTTGGCACCGAACAAAGCGGATTCATTGATACGATCGGCTTTGATATGTATCTAAAACTTCTTGATGAAGCTGTGGATGAATTAAAGCAAGACGAGTTCAAGGATGTATTTAAGGATCTGCCGAAGCAGCAAGAACGTTCTTCGCCAACGATAGATACATTTTTCGAGATCGGTATTCCTCACTCATATATGCCGGATCAGGCAGATCGTCTAAGTTTTTATACCGCACTTTTCTCCATGATAAAAATTGAAGAGCTTGAAGAAATAAAAGAGGAAATGACAGACCGGTTTGGAAAAATTCCGCCAAATGTGGAGAGATTAATTCTTTCAGCAGTTCTAAGATTTTATTCTTCATTCGCACTCTTTGAAAGAGTAGTAATTCAGTTTAATAAGATTACCATTGTTTTGCCTAAAGGGGATAAGGAGAACTTCTATCAGAATAAATTTATTCTACTTTTGACTTTCATCAACGAGAATTATTCAAAAGATATTAAATTTGTACAGGCAAATGAAACTATGAAATTTGAAATGAATAATAAATTCGGTTCCGCTGAAGCTGCAATGAATTTTCTAATTAAACTCTGTAAAGAAATTATTGAAGTGATTTCAAAGATCAGTTAATAATTCTTGTTTTTATCTTTTAAAAAGATAAAGGTAAGATCACAATAAAAAAGGAGTTTTATGAGAAGAATAAGAAGAACATTTTTTGTTTTATTGATCCTAGTTTTTATTGGAATACAATTCGTTGAGGTAGAACGAGCAAATCCCCCGGTAACTGCAGATATAAATGCGCCCACGGAAGTAAAAAATATTTTTAAGAACTCGTGTTATGATTGTCATTCAAACGAAACTGTATGGCCCTGGTACAGCAAGATTGCACCTGTATCCTGGTTTATTTCCAAAGATGTAATAGACGGAAGAAAGCAGTTAAATTTTTCTGAGTGGGAGAAATTTTATTCCGACAAACGAACTAAGCTTAAAAAGAAAATATGGGATGAAATAAATCAAGATGAAATGCCGACGGATACCTATACGATCATACATCCAAATGCCAAATTAGAGTTTATACAGAAGAATGTTATAAAAAAGTGGACTTCTGAATAGGGTAATATTAAACAATGGCTAAATTAAGAATTGGAACTTGCGGCTGGAAATATGAATCCTGGAAAGGATTAATCTATTCTGCCAATCCTGAAATAAATTATTTAAAAGAGTATTCGGCATATTTTAATTCTGTAGAAATACCACAATGGTTTTCTTCTCTTTACGGAATAAATAACATTATTATGCCCCAGAGTTATGTAGTTAAGAATTATAAAGAATCAGTTACACCGCAATTCAAGTTTTCAATTAAACTTCCAAACACAATTACGCTTACTCATCTGAGTAAATCTGATAAAGACCAACTACCCGTTCTCAATCCTCATTTCCTTTCTTTAGATTTACTTAATGAGTTTATAAATTCGATAAAACCATTGCATAAAAATCTTGGTCCGCTCATGTTTCAATTTGATTACTTAAATACAGAGAAGATGAAATCTCAGTTTGAATTCCAGGGTCTCTTTAGAGAATTTGTTAGTAATCTACCGGAAAGATTTTTATTTGCAATAGAAACACGTAATCCGAATTATCTTAATGAGACTTACTTTCAATTTCTTAGAGATAACAAATTGGGACAAGTATTTATGCAAGGATATGATATGCCGCCGATTTATGAAATTTATAATCACTACAAGGATTACTTTAAAGATTTTACTGTAATAAGATTACATGGACCGGATAAGCAGGGTATTGAAACAAGAACGGGCGGTGAGTGGAATAAAATTGTTGATCCTAAAGATGATGAAATTGAAAAAATTTGTTTTATGGTTTTACAATTGCTGGAGAGAGATGTTGATGTTTACTTAAATGTGAATAATCACTACGAAGGTTCTGCACCGCGGACAATTCAAAAAATTAGAAATCTATTAAAACATAGCGCGGCAAACCGCATGGTTGATGTTTAATGGATGATGGAAAATGGATAAAAACATCAAAAATATTTTGACATAAAAAACTAAAAGTTAAATCCCAAGACTATAATTAAGGAAATTAATATGGATCACTCACTCATTACAACTACATTTACAATTGACGGCTACAGAGTTGTAAAAAATCTTGGTGTAGTAAAAGGAATTGTAGTTCGTTCCCGTTCGGTTATTGGAACCATCGGAGCAGGACTGCAGACAATCTTCGGCGGAAACATTACTTTATTTACCGAACTTTGCGAGAGAACTCGCTCGGATGCATTTGAATTAATGGTTCAGCATGGACAAGCAATTGGTGCTAATGCTTTGCTCGGTGTTCGCTATGACGCTACAGAAGTTATGAGCGGCGTTACGGAAGTTTTGTGTTACGGTACTGCAGTTGTTGTGGAAAAGGTAAATTAGTTTAATTGAGAATTATTAAATTTACTTACATCTAAAAACAATATTACTTCTTTAATGAGTAATTCTAGTTTAGCATCAAAAAAAAAAAATCTATTACGCTTACATCTATTCTTGCGGCAATCTTTCTTACATCGTTTAAACTTGTAATCGGGTTGCTTACAGGAAGTTTGGGAATTCTTTCCGAAGCACTCCACTCTGCGTTAGATCTTGTTGCAGCAGTAATAACTTTCTTTGCTGTTAAGTTTGCCGATGTTCCTCCCGACGAAGGACACAATTACGGTCATGGTAAAATTGAAAACTATTCAGCACTTATCGAAACATTTCTGCTTGTTATAACATGTGGATGGATTATTTATGAAGCAATAAGAAGATTAATTACGCATGAAGTCCAGATCGAAGTAACCGTTTGGAGTTTTGTAGTTATTGTAACATCAATAGTAATTGATTTTTCCCGCTCACGTGCATTATACAAGGTTGCCAGGAAACATGACAGCCAGGCGCTTGAAGCAGACGCTCTTCATTTTTCAACGGATATTTGGAGCTCATCCGTTGTATTGCTTGGATTAATTGGTGCTGCATTTAATTTTCATTATGCGGATTCTATTGCAGCATTGATTGTTGCTGTGATTGTTCTAACAGTAAGTTATCGTCTCGGTAAAAGATCTTTTAATGCTCTTGTTGATAGAGCTCCGCAAGGATTAAGTGAATTGGTTTATGGGATTGTAAAAGAAATTCCCGAAGTAAAACAATTTCATGATATAAAAGTTAGAGAATCCGGACCCAACAAATTTGTTGATCTAAATATTCATGTTGATAAAAAGATGACCATAGATCAAGCGCATGAAATTTCGCACATGGTTGAAGAAGCAATCAGCAGTAAAATCAAAAATGTAAAAGTGATGGTTCACACGGAACCTGAAAGCCATTGAATTATTGCCCTCTACGATTATTAATTTAAACTTTCTTTAACATACCTAGTATTTTTTTAACAATAGAATCTCTTCCGAATATTACATCTGTGTTCTTAAAACGAATTACCGTTATTTTTAAACCATTCAGAAATTTGGTTCGCTTTTGGTCATATTTTTTTTGTTCATCATCCTCGTGATGTTCGCCATCTAATTCTATTGCTAATCTTTCTTCCGGACAATAAAAATCTAAAATATAATTTCCTACACTATGTTGTCTTCTAAATTTTCTTCCAGCTAATTGGCTGTTTTTCAGTTCGTACCAAAGCATTTTTTCTGCCTGTGTGACACTGTTTCTTAACTGCTTCCTTTTGGTGATTAGTACTTTTTTGTTATGGAGTCTTGGCATAGTTGTTTTCTAATGTTGTTTTGACCACCCCTTGTATTCCCCTCCTTAAAAAAAGGAGGGGAAGAATAAAAAAAACATCCCCCTCCTCATTTTGAGGAGGGGGAATTGAAGGGGGTGGTCAGTTACCTTCTACAATTTTTATTTCTTCTTGGATCGTTTTTGCAAATTTTGGAGGCATGATTAAACTCTCACTTTTCGTCAGACTAAATCCTTTTTTAAGCAGTTAAGCTGATATTTTATTTAATAATTGAATAATGTCTTTTAATAGATATTCTTCTTCTTTACAGTGATAAGTTCCAATCTGTTGAAATTTACCATTGTGCAGTAAATCAAAAAGAATCATATCTATCTGAAATAGAAAGTTTAATATTTCTTCAATATCTTCTATCTTAGCATCAACGAATAACGATTTGGAATTTTCCAAATACTTTATTTCACTATGCGCAAAAACTTTATTAATGATTGGTTTAAATATCTTTATATATTTTTCCTTTTGTTTTAATAGTTCATCAAGCAATTTTTGTATGTCTTTTCGTTCAATTTGGTAAACACTTTCAAGATATTTATCAAGCCATTCAGGCTTTTCAGCATTAGCATCTATTTTTCTTTCAGCAATTTTGTCTTTCCCAAATTCAGAAATGTTTTCGATACAAGAGTTTAATAGACGTTCAGCTGAAAAAGTATTCTTATCATTATCAAATATTCTACGCAATGCAATAAAATAGGTCGATTGAAGTGAGTGTAAAATAATATTCCAAGTGGTAGAATTTTCATTTAATGAGTTATATATCTTAGAGTCTTTACTAACAGTATTATTAATTAATTTCCAAGTATAGTATGATTGAGCTGCTATCTTATACTCTTTTGAAAAGTATTTGTAAAGTTTCATTAATTCCATAATTAATTAGCCTAACGTTGTTTTTAAGCCGCCGCCCAACACAGCAATGCAGCAATGCAGCAATGCAGCTTTTGTCAGAGCTACTTTTATTTATAAATCTATTTTGTTAACAAAGTGATTAGTCATAATCCTTCCACAATTTTTATTTCTTCTTCCGTTAATCCATACAGTTCATAAACAAGCTGGTCTATTTGTTTGTCTATGATTGAACATTTCTTTTCTAAATATTCTTTTTCGCTTTCTGATTTAGCTTTTGTTAATTGTTTTTTTGATTCGAGCATTTGGTCTACAAGCTTTACTATTGGATCTTGAAAGTATTTATTATTAGTTGTTTGGTTAACTCCTTTGATTGGAATTTTTGCAATACTTTCTATGGTGACCTGTGGAAAAGAATTCTTAAAATCCGCAAACATAATTTTCCAATAAAACTCAATTAAAGAAGAATTAATTATTGCTAATACAAATTTCTCGACATTTATGTCATTCGATTTATGTCGTATTGTAAAAATATTTCCCGTGACTGCTATTGGATCAATAATTATGCTTGCAGTAGGTTCAAATCCAATTTGTCTAATAATAATTTTATGTTGGGCAAGATGCACTTCCTTATCCCAGCAACCACCAGATGTTTTTGGTCTTTTAAATAAAACATATTCTTTAGGTTGGTTGCTATAATAACGAAAGACATCTGCCCCTGCTAAAATTTCTATATACTGTTCATTAATTTTATTATTAGAGAAATATTTATTCCTGTCTCCAGTAATAAGTCCACGATTAATAAAAGCAATATCTTCTAAAGGAACTGAATTTTTTTCTGTTTTTTGAATTATTCTGAAATTCCTTTCATCTAATAAAATGTTCCAGACAAATCCATTTGTTTTGTGAAAGTTAGATTGGTTAACAATATTATATTTAAGATTTTGCTCGGTTCTTAAATTTTGTAATTCAAAACTCGTCATAATTTCATTTTCAT
The DNA here is from genome assembly GCA_041658245.1 of Melioribacteraceae bacterium. GTDB lineage: Bacteria > Bacteroidota > Ignavibacteria > Ignavibacteriales > Melioribacteraceae > Fen-1258. The sequence goes on along the minus strand of JBBAAM010000005.1, from coordinate 59,741 downwards.
TATTTCCTTTATCATTTTTTTGAAAAACAAACACAGTTGTGTAAACATCGGCATCTGAAAAAATTCTTTCTTTCGATGTGACAATAAATTTGATCTTTGTGTTATCCAAAATCCATTTTCTTAACTTTTCGGCGTAAACATTATTCAGAATTGTTGTTGGAGTAATATAGCTAAGGTACCCTTCCTTTTTAGTGAGCTTTAATCCTTGGTTAATAAATAGATGGAACAAATCTATTTTAAAAGAAGCAACTTCAAATTTTTCTTTAATATACTTCAATAAATTTTCTTCGGTATTGTGAGGCTGTATCATTCTATACGGCGGATTTCCAACAATCGCATCGAAGCCACCCTTACTCATTACCTCTGGAAACACATCCTCAAAGTTCATCGGCTTCAGTTTCAGTTCGTCAACCCCTCCTTCGTCCTCCCCTTTAACAAAGGGGAGGATTGAGGTGAGGTTCAGAATATCAGTTCCAATTAAAGAGTTTCCGCACACAATATTATTATTCAAATTCGGCAGCAACTGCTCTTTGAACATTACCCATGTTTCTTGTGTTGTTGCCGTGGTTTCATCTTCCAATAATTTTAAATAAAGAGAAAGTTAAGTTACCTCTACAGCTTGATGATCTAAATCCACTCCGTAAATATTATTGGTAAGAATCTTTTGTTTTTGTTTTAACGAAAGAACCCATTTGCCGTCTTGGAAATAACATCCGTCTCTTTTTGCCTGTTCCGGATTATCTTGATACCATTTTCTATGATGCTCTAAAATACGGTCAAATACAGTGATCAAAAAAGAACCGCTGCCGCAAGAAATATCCGCAAACCTTAAACCCGATATTTCTTTTGGAGTTTTACCTTCTATCAATTTTCCTACTGTATTATCAACAATGTAATTCACGATATATTGAGGAGTATAATAAACACCGCCCGCTTTTCTAACTTCCGGCTTCTCTTCAATTCTGACACGTTTATCAGTTGCAATTACAACTTTACCAAGAAATCTTTCGTAAATAGAACCAAGAATGTGAATTGGTATAATATCAAAGTTATAAGGCGAGTTAAGATGAGCAAGCCCTTCGCAAATTGAAGAAAATGTTTTGTCGTCCGGTTCAATAAAATTATCGCTGTCAATAGTATGTTTCTTGAAAACCACTCCGTTATACTTTGCATCTAACTTTCTTGATGCAATCTTAAAATCTTTCCATGCAGATTTAGAATTCGCAAACTCGCTTACATAATGATCCGGTTCAATTTGTTTGTCTTCTAAAAATCTAATGAACACCAAACGGTCAATCATTCTTTGCGTCATTTCGGTAAGCGGCTCGCTCTCTAAGTGAGGATTAGCTTTCTTAAATGCTTTAGCAAGTGAATCTCTTATCTCATCAAGTTCTTCTAAAAATGCTTCATCTATTGATTGATAAATTCCTCTATGAGTTCCTTTCAGAATAGCTTTACCTTTTGGCTTTGGTAAACTTTCTGTAAACTTTTCTAATGAATTATCTGCAACTGCTTCTCTGCTTAACAGCCAATAGATTTCAGAAAACTTCTCTTCGTTCAAATAATCCGAATAGTGATACTGTTTTATCTTGTAATTAAGAATGGAAGAAATATCCGGTTTGATTCTGCAATCGAGAATATGAAACTCTTCAAAATCGGTGAGAAAAGTTATTTGAGTTCCGGCGTTCCAGCCGTATCGGATGCTTTGAAAATAATCATCTGCATTGGAAAGATTTCTGGAAGGTTTCTTTGCTTCAACGTAAAATTTAACATCTCTAAAGTTAGGAGCTAAATGGAATGCGTAATCGGCTCTCTTCTGTTGTTTGCCACCAAATAATCCGGTGATCCGTTGACACATCGTTGGTGGTATTAGAACCTCGAAGGTTACTTACTGAATTTCCATCTGAAATCTTTACCCACACAGATTTTTTCTGCGCACGGAACTTCTTTTTCATAGACCTCGTTATCTAATTGTAAGAACAACAGTAGTATTAAGGTTAGAATTACAACAACAGAATTATTAAATTTGTCGCGCTAATTAGCGGGCACTCAAATTTGTTTTCCTATTATCAATTAGTTTGAAGAGAAAAAAGGATTATATATAATGAACGAAAATAATAAAAACGGATATTCCGGCTTAGATGAAGTTGAAATCCGTGAATGGTTGGAATCATTAGAGTATGTATTGCAATCAGGCGGACCGGAAAAAGTAAGAGAGCTGTTACATAATCTTGATACATACGCACACGAATCCGGTGTTGATCTTCCATTCACTGCAAACACACCATATATAAATACAATTCCGAAAGAACAAGAACCGCCGTTTCCAGGCGGAAGAGAAATCGAACGACGCATTAAAAGTTTGATCCGCTGGAATGCAATGGCAATGGTTGTCCGTGCAAATAAAGAAGAAGCCGGAATAGGCGGACACATTTCAACTTACGCATCTGCGGCAACGCTTTATGAAATTGGTTTCAATCACTTCTTCAGAGGTAAAGATGGAAATGGTGAAGGAGATATAATTTATTTTCAAGGACATGCATCACCGGGAATTTATGCGCGCGCTTTTCTTGAAGGAAGAATTTCGAAAGAACAATTGGAAAATTTTAGAAGGGAATTAAAACCTGGCGGCGGGCTTTCTTCTTACCCGCATCCTTGGTTAATGCCCGACTTCTGGGAATTTCCAACTGTATCAATGGGACTTGGTCCAATCCAGGCAATCTATCAAGCACGGTTTAACAGATATCTTGAAGACCGTGGATTAAAGAAAGTTAGCGATCAAAAAGTTTGGGCGTTTCTTGGCGATGGCGAAACAGATGAACCTGAAGCGCTTGGTGCTATTTCTCTTGCTTCACGAGAGAAACTTGATAATTTAATTTTTGTTATCAATTGTAATTTACAAAGATTAGATGGACCTGTTCGCGGCAATGGAAATATCATTCAAGAACTGGAAGCTAATTTCCGCGGTGCAGGTTGGAATGTTATAAAAGTAATATGGGGAAGTGATTGGGATTCTTTACTTGTTGCCGATAAATCAGGATCGCTGATTAAAAGAATGAATGAAATTCTTGACGGCGAATCTCAAAATTATATTGTGCACGATGGAAAATATATCCGGGATAATTTCTTCGGTAAGTATCCTGAATTATTAAAACTTGTAGAAAAATACACCGATGAACAATTAGAAAAAATGAAACGCGGCGGTCACGATCCCGAAAAAGTTTATGCGGCGTACAAAGCTGCTGTTGAACATATAGGTGCACCAACCGTTATTCTTGCAAAGACAGTTAAGGGTTACGGACTTGGTGAAGCGGGCGAAGGAAAGAATGTTACTCATCAACAGAAAAAAATGAATGAAGATGAGTTAAAAGAATTTAGAACACGTTTCTCAATTCCAATCAGTGATGATGGAATTGAAAAAACACCTTTCTACCGTCCGCCGGAAGATTCTGCAGAGATCAAGTATTTAAAAGAAAGAAGAAAAGCTCTCGGCGGATATATTCCTAAAAGAGTTGTTAAATCAAAACCGCTTAAAACTCCTTCGGAAGAATTATTTGAAGAATTTTATACCGGCACAGAAGGACGTGAAGTTTCAACAACAATGGCCTTTGTAAGAATTCTTGCAAAACTTTTACGCGATAAAGAGCTTGGTCATTTAATTGTTCCAATCGTTCCCGATGAAGCGCGAACATTCGGTATGGAAGCTTTGTTCAGACAGGTTGGAATTTATTCTCACCCGGGACAATTATACGAACCGGTTGATAAAGACAGTTTGCTTTATTATAAAGAAGCTAAAAACGGACAAATTCTTGAAGAAGGAATTACCGAAGCAGGTTCTATGTCCTCGTTCATTGCTGCTGGTACATCATATGCAACGCACGGAATAAATACAATTCCTTTCTTTACTCTTTACTCAATGTTTGGAATGCAGCGAATTGGCGATCTTGTTTGGGCTGCGGGAGATATGCGTTGTAAAGGATTTATTCTTGGGGCAACTGCAGGCCGTACTACTCTTGCCGGCGAAGGTTTACAGCATCAGGATGGAAATTCACATTTGCTCGCATATCCGGTTCCAAATCTTGTTACTTATGATCCCGCTTTTGCTTATGAGCTTGCTGTAATTATACGTGATGGAATTTATAGAATGTATGAAAAGCAGGAAAACGTTTTCTATTATATAACTATAATGAATGAAAATTATGCCCAGCCTGCCTTGCCGGCAGGCAAGCCTGAAATGCCGAAAGGTGTTAAGGATGGAATATTAAAAGGAATGTATAAATTTAGAACGAGCGGAGTTAAAGACCAAAAAGTAAAAGCTCACTTGTTGGGAAGCGGAACAATTCTAAATGAAGTAATAAAAGCGCAAGAAATTCTTGAGAGTAAATACAATGTCTCAGCCGATATTTGGAGTGTAACCAGTTACAAAAATTTACATCTTGATGCACAAGAAACAGAACGCTGGAATATGTTCCATCCGGATAAAGAAATAAAAGTTCCTTACGTTTCTCAAGTAACAAAAGGTGAGAGCGGAGTTTTTATTTCAGCTTCAGATTATGTTCAGTTATCGAGTGATGCAATTGCAAAATGGCTGCCGGGACCGCTTCATTCTCTCGGCACATTTGGTTTCGGAAGAAGCGAAGGAAGAACATCTTTGCGCGATTTCTTCGAAGTGGACGCCAAACATATTGTTTATGCAACACTTTATTCTTTGATGAAAGAAGGAAAGTTAAAAGCAGAAGTTGTAAAAAAAGCGGCTAAGGATTTGGGAATTAATCCGGATAAAAAGAATCCGGCTAAATCATAAATGAATAGAACACTGATCTTTATGATGATTATGATTTATTAAGATCATAATTGATCATAAAAAATCATAATAATCTGTGTTCCATTTTTTATTAATAATATTGGAAAGAAAATGATTGTAGATTTTAGATTACCGCATCTTGGAGATGGCATTCACTCGGCAGATGTTATTAAGATACTTGTCAAAGAAGGCGATAAAATAGTTATTGACCAAGTTGTTGTTGAAATCGAAACAGATAAAGCAACAGTTGAAATCCCCTCAGATGTTTCCGGAATTGTAACAAAGGTTTATGTAAAAGACGGACAGAAAGCTGATGTAGGCGAGCCGTTGGTAGCTATAGAAGTTGGCAGTTTGCAGTCGGCAGTTCGCAGTGAGAAGGAAGAGGTTAGAAGCGAGAAGCAAGAAGTTAGAAGTGAGAAGTCAGAAGTGAGAAGTAAGAAGGAAAAAGAAAATTCAAAACCCGAAATAAAAAATCTAATAACCGATAACCGACAACCGATAACCAACTTGTATGAATTCAAAATTCCAACACTTGGTGAAAATATTACTACTGCTGACATCACAAAAGTATTAGTTAAAGCCGGAGACAAAGTTGAAGCCGATCAAATAGTTCTTGAAATTGAAACCGATAACCAACAATCGACTTCTCCATCAAAAATAGATTTAACGCATCACTTACCTACTGTTATATCAGTTCCAAAAGATATTTCCAAAGTTGTTGTTCCTGCAGCTCCCTCTGTAAGAAGATTTGCGCGTGAGATTGGTGTTGATATTGCACAAGTTATTGGTAGTGGTACCGGCAGAAGAATTTCAATCGAAGATGTGAAAACTTACGCAAAAGCAGTTAATGAACAATTTAGGCAAGGCGGATTTGGAGGAACAGCAGTCGGAATAACGCGAGAGACATTGCCCGACTTTTCAAAATGGGGCGAGATAGATCGCCAACCAATGAACAATATCCGCAAAAAGACGGCAGAGCATTTATCATATTCATGGTCAACTGTTCCGCATGTTACTCAGTTTGATAAAGCAGATATTACTGAATTAGAAAATTTGAGAAAACAATTCGGTAAAAAAGTTGATGAAGCCGGCGGCAAATTAACTGTAACTGCAATTCTTCTTAAAGTGATCGCATCAGCATTTAAGGTTTTTCCTCAATTCAACACAAGTGTTGATATGGATAAGAACGAGATCATATTCAAAAAATTTGTAAATGTTGGTGTTGCTGTTGATACGGATAGAGGATTGCTTGTACCTGTAATTAGAGATGTTGATAAGAAAAATATCATTCAGCTTTCTATTGAACTTCAGGAGATGTCAAAGAAAGCGCGTGATAAAAAACTTTCACTTGATGAAATGCAGGGCGGATGTTTTACAATTTCAAATCTTGGCGGAATTGGCGGAACGTATTTCACTCCGATTATTAATTCACCCGAAGTTGCCATTCTTGGAGTTTCAAAATCTTCTTATGAACCGGTTTACATTAATGAAAAGTTTGAACCTAGATTAATGATGCCTCTTTCTCTTTCTTATGATCACAGAATTATTGATGGTGCTGATGGAATTAGATTCTTGAGATGGGTTGTGAATGCGCTTGAGAATCCTTTCTTATTAAGTTTGGAAGGATAACAACATAAGGATATTTAAAATGGAAAATGCAAAATCAAATCGATCTTCATTCGCTCCTTATTTAATAATACTAATAATTGTCTTAATGGGATTATTGATTTACTTTAATTGGGGAAAAGTAATTAAAGAATTTTATCCCCCAGATCCACATATTGTTAGTTATAATGCTTCTGATTCACAATCGACATTATTTGAGTATACGCTTCTAATTTATGCCGAAATAAGGAATGATGGAGGAGATGGTGACGTGGTATTTGAGTCGACTGTCAGTCAAGGTGATCAACAATGGACAAAAACGACTACTAAGCATTTTATTTCAAAAGAGACAGCAAGAATGGAATTAAAATTCGATGAAGTTGAAGGATTAAAGGGTAAGAGCAGTTATAGTGTTAAATGTTATCGTTTGGGTAAATAACAAGGAGAATTTTATGAAAACGTTTTCAAGAAAGAATGAAACGAAGTTTTTTCTTTTATTTATACTAGTACTACATTTTTGTTGTTTAAGTCCGCTTTATTCTTTTCAAATCCAAGAAAAAGAAGGGAAACTAGATTTTCTAAAAAAATATGTAGGCGATCGTTCCCACGAAAGACTTTTCGCTGATCCATCTCTTAAAAAGAGCATGAGACAAATGCTGAAAAATGAATATAAACGTTTATTAGATAATATTTCAGTGACCAGTCCTGTAAATCTAATAGACGGAAATTTAGTTATTTCTGGAAATGCACCACACAAAGGTGATGAAGAAAGAGGGATTATCGTTATTGAATTGTATAGTGGTCAAATTCATGTTGGATTTTTTTCAAATGGTTTAATAACTATTTATAGTTCAGAAGAAAATTATAAATACTTGCCAAATAGTCTAATAAAATGGGTTGATGAGTGTAATGCTGGTTTTCAACTTAATGAGGTAAAAAAGCCTAATAATGTTCGGTTGTTGAAATAATTAGATTCTTGAGATGGGTTGTTAACGCACTAGAAAATTCGTTCTTACTATCTTTAGAAGGATAAATTTTTGTAGATGTTCCATGGAACGTCTCTACTGTGCAACTTTTCTGATATCTTCACATTCAAAAATATTTTTATTGTATCCTTTCAATACCGAATTGATCATTGCTAATCCAACTTCTTCAATTGTAACAACATATTTAGGGAAAAATATTTTCCAAATTGGATAAAGTGGAGCGAGTACTTTATATATCTTGTAAGTGTTCTTCAATCCTTTTGATGGCTGAATATAACCGTGTCTAAACATATAAGCAGCTTTGAAAGAAAGTTTTAACAAATCATTTTCTGTTTTACCTTTTACGCGCCCCCACATGCTTCTTCCTTTTTCGGTGCTGTCAGTTCCAACTCCCGATACGTAAGTAAAAACCATTTCCGGATTTAGTCTTAGAAGAGTATTTGCAAAGTTCATTGTTAAATCATAAGTGATGCGTTTATACTCCTCTTCCGTTTTCCCGACCGAAGAAACTCCTGCGCAGAAGTAGCATGCGTTATATCCGGATAGTTGACTTTCGATCTGTGATAAATCAAAAAAATCTTTGTGAATGATTTCTTTTAGTTTATCGTGCATAACTCCGCATGGTTTTCTATTTATTACAAGTACCGATTCAACCTCTGGATGTTTGAGGCATTCGATAAGAACACCCTCGCCCACCATACCTGTTGAACCGGTTATTATAGTTTTAATTTTCATAATGATAAAAATCTAATTTCTCCACAAGTAAGACATTTTGAAAAAGAAACCTCTTTGTGCTTCAAGAAAATTATTGCTGTCAACATATCTATTTTGAAATTCATTCCATTCAGTTTTTTGATAAAGCGCGCCGTAACCTAAATGAATTACCGTTCCCGGGACGTAAGTAAATGATACTAGAAAATCGGTAAGCAATTGTCTTTTGTATTTATTGTACTCAACAATTCCGCGGAAAAAAAGATATTTATTTAGTTGGTAAGTTAATCTCTCTCTGAATATAGGATACTCATAGATTAATTGTGAATCGGAATCGCGGTAAAAATCAGAGAATGTAAAAGTTGAGTATGATTCAAAATTTTCTGAAAGATTATAAACCATAATAGTGCTAATGCGGTTACTTTTTCCTTGATAAGGATTTTGTGAATAATAAATTGCATTTATTCGCTTATATGATAGAAAGACAGCTAATTGTTTTGTAAACTGACTTCCAAAACTTATTTGAAATCCGCCCGTTTTAAATTTTTCACTTTCGAAAACTTCAGTAGAATATGAGTACTTCAATTTTAAATTCCATGAACCCAGGAAAAATGCTTGAGCCGAAACATAGTTATATGTTTCCCACATACTGCTTGGTTTATCTTGCGTCTGTGCAGAGAAAGTTTCTAAATCAATTCTTTGTATAAATGATGAATTAGGATAAATTTTTGGTCTTACTAATCCGGTGAGGACAAAAATTCCGGTACGGGTTAAGTAACCTGTTTCAGCATTAAAATTCTTCGAAATTTCTTTTCCAGTAAAACTGTAATACAAATTCCTTGAATCGTAATTATAAACTAATCCTAAGGCGTGCCCTCCAAGAATTTCTTGAAGAAGATTTGATTTTGAACTTGAGTAGAAAGCATTCCATTCAAGAGTGCTCGCATCGGTTAGTCTTAACATACCATCAATTCCAATAACACGGTTATAACTGTTTTTTATTTCTCTGTCTGTAAAAACTCCGCCTAGGTAACTATCATCCGAGAGAGAATGTTTATACCTAAGTATAGGTACATAAGAATAGTCGCCAGATAATGCGGTCTTATCTGAAGGTAGTCTATCCATTGCAAACATAAAAGCAATAGTATTATTCGAACTAACTTTTCCGGAAAGTTTAATTCCGGTTAACGGATTTATAATTGTTCTTGTATGAACTAAAGATAAAAGCGGATCAATTTCAGATGATCTAGTGGCGGCGATATTATAGATCTCATTTCCTTCCAGAAAAAAAGTTCTCTTCTCGGGAAAGTACAATTGATATCTTAAGTTTACATCTACTTGTCCTGCATCGGCTTCGATTTGACTGAAATCAGGATTGTAAGTTCCATCGAGAATAAGATCGGATGTAATTCCATATTTTGTAGTTAAACTTATTTCTCCTTTATTTATATTTTTTTCTAATTGACCGGCATTGAGATTGTATTTTTGATTGTAAGTAAAAGCGGGAAGCAGTTCGAACAAGGTGTAATGTTTCAAATCATAATAAACTAGAGGCGCCATCTGAGTGAGAAATGCAAATCCTTTAGCCGGATCCAATTCGGGATAAGAATCATGCTCGGAGAATCTGCTAATATATCTCTCGAAGAAAATAGACATGGTAACAGGATTTCTTTCTGAATATCTGATACTTTTTAGCGGTATGCTTATCTCAACACTATAACCATCCGAAAGTTTTTGTCCGCCGCTATACCAAACAAAATCAGCACTAAAATCTTCTTGTCCGGATGCAAACCGGCTATCCATTTGTATTCCAAGTGGATTAACATAAAAAGCATACAGTGATTGCTGATCGAAAAATGAATCGAGATTTATGCACACCCAATCATCGGGAAGAATGTTATCGCGGCTTGAGACACTAGATTTGATCTTACCTGGTTCTTTATCGAAACAACGGAAAGCGAAGTAAAGATTCTCAGAATCGTAAGCTGCATAAGCTATTGTATTTTCTGTTCCATCTTTTCCAAAATCCGGGGTAAATGTTTTAAAATCGGAAACAGTAAGAGCATTTTTCCATAATTGATCATTGAGATTACCATCAATTACAGGAGGTACATTTGTTTTAAATGGTTTTAGTTTTTCCTCAGCCATTGTAAATTGAATAGCAGTTAATAAAAAAATGAGAAAAGAGAAATTAATACAATAGACATTTTTCAAGCAGCCCCCAGTTCTATACTAATGTAGATATATGTATTTATAATTGTAATATAAATGTTTATGCCATCATTAAGATTAACTTACTTAGTCACCTTACGCAAAATTGTCATTCTGAACGGAGTGAAGAATCTCGACACCTCGATTTCAAACTGTTTTGAGATATTTCGCTCCGCTCAATATGACAATTACAATACTTTGCGTAAGGTAAGTTACTTACTTTAAAATAATAATAATAAAAATAAATCCAAAATCAGCTTAGACAATAAATTAACAAAAGAACAATCCTTTTATTTAATAGAGAGTATTCGATAAAAACAATTTCACATACATGATTAAGACCTTAACAAACTCATTAAGTTTGATGTCGCTTTTTATTATTTTACTCACATTAAAATTAACTGATTGGTATAAATGATGTCAACTAAAACACAATTAGCAGTAATCGGCGGAGGACCAGGCGGATATGCAGCTGCATTTCTTGCGGCTGATCTTGGTATGCAAGTTACATTGATTGATTTAGAAAAAAATCCAGGTGGCGTTTGCTTATACCGCGGATGTATCCCTTCGAAAGCACTTCTGCACGTTGCTAAACTTATTAAGGAAGCTGAAGAAGCGAAAAAATGGGGCGTGGAATTCGGCGAACCGAAAATAGATATTAATAAATTACGCGATTTTAAAAATGGAGTTGTAAATAAACTCACAAGCGGACTTGGTCAATTAGCAAAACAACGTAAAGTAAATTTTATTCAGGGAAAAGCATCGTTTGTAAATTCGAATACTCTACTTATAAATAAATCTGATGGCACAATCGAAGAGATGGTTTTTGAAAAAGCGATTATAGCAACCGGATCAACACCCGCAAAAGTGCCGGGACTTTCGATAGATTCTCCCAAGGTTATGGATTCAACATCAGCGCTTGAATTGAACGATGTACCGGAGAGACTGCTTGTAATTGGCGGCGGATATATTGGTTTGGAACTGAGTACAGTTTATGCTGCACTTGGTAGTAAAGTTATTATAGTTGAAATGTTACCCGGAATTTTGCCCGGAGCCGATCGTGATCTTGTGGCTGTTTTAGAAAAACGTGTTAAATCTATGATGCAAAATGTTTTTGTTGAAACTAAAGTAGTTGAATTGAAAGAGACAAAAGAAGGTATTCAAGTTAAGCTTGAAGGGAAAAATGTTATAGAACCATTACAAGCTTTTGATAAAGTTTTGATATCAGTTGGACGTAAACCTGTTACCGATGGATTTGGTTTGGAAAAGACTAAAGTGAAAATCAATGAACGCGGATTTATTATTGTTGATAAAAAATTGATGACGGAAGACCCGAACATTTATGCTATCGGCGATGTTGTTGGCAATCCGATGTTAGCACATAAAGCTGCAGCAGAAGGTAAAGTAGCTGTTGAAGCAATACTCGGTCATAAAGTTGCGTTCGAACCAAATGCAATTCCTGCAGTTGTATTTACTGATCCCGAACTTGCATGGACAGGGTTAAGTGAGACAGAAGCACGAGAAAAAGGAATTAAAGTTGAAGTTGCAAAATTTCCGTGGGGTGCTAGCGGACGTGCAACTACATTGGATCGGAATGACGGAATGACTAAGTTAATAATTGAACCTGAGACGGAAAGAATTCTTGGTGTTGGGATTGTTGGAGTTGGGGCGGGAGATATGATAGCTGAAGGAACATTAGCAATTGAAATGGGAGCGGTTGTAAAAGATTTAGAATTAACCATTCATCCTCATCCGACTTTATCTGAAACTATGATGGCAGCTGCAGAAGTTTTTTACGGACGCGCAACTGATATGTATCGTCCCAAAAGAAAATGACATGTTAACATGTCATTCTGAGAAGTCCCGATTATTTTTATCGGGACGACGAAGAATCGCAGATTATTCGTTTGAGCAAATCTAATCTCAGAGTGATAAAACCAAAGAGAATTACTTGAAAACTAAAATTGTTTTTTCAATTCTTTTTTTAATTACGCTCCGTCTAACTGCACAAAACTACAATTGGGTTAGGCATGATTCACTCGTTAAAGCGGGAGTGAATCAAATCTATGGAATCGAATTCGATAAAGCCGAAAAGACATTTGATACAGTTACGAATGAATATCCTACTCACCCTTCAGGAAAATTTTTTAAGGCAATGATAACCTGGTGGAGAATTCTTCTTGATCTCGATAACGAAAGTTTAGATGAAAAATTTTACAATCAGCTTGAAGAGTGTATTGATATATGCGACAACATTCTTGATAATAATGATAAGAGTGTTGATGCAATGTTTTTCAAAGGCGGTTCACTAGGATTTAGAGGAAGACTGCTTGCGATACGCGAAAGCTGGTTTAAAGCCGCACTTGATGGAAAGGACGGGCTTGCTCTTGTATTCAAATCTTACGAAGCGAATCCGAAAAATGTTGATGTGCAGTTGGGGTTTGGGATCTATCATTATTATGCAGATGTAATTCCGCAAAAATATCCGGCAGTAAAACCATTCATGGTCTTTTTCCCCAAAGGTGATAAAGCAAGAGGGCTGAAAGAGCTTGAAAACGTTGCGATCAACGGACGATATGCGCGTCTTGAATCGCGTTACTTTTTAATGACTCTCAATTTTCAGTTTGAAGATAATATGAATGAATCACGTAAGTGGGCGCGAATTTTATTAGCTGATTTTCCGAATAATCCCAACTTTCAAAAATATTTTGGTCTTACTTTCGTAAAAGAAAATAATTATACGGAAGCGGTAAAAACTTTTAGAGATATTTATAATAAATGTAAAGTCGGTAAGCCCGGTTATAATAAACGCTTTGAACGCGAAGCAACTTATTATCTTGGGATGGATTTTAAATTAAAAGAGAGAGTTGATTCTGCTGCAGTTTATTTTGAAACATCTGAAATACTTTCCCGTAAATTGGATAAAGAAAAAGAATCCGGTTTTTTAATTAATACAGTTTTTTATCTCGGGATGTTGTACGATCAAATGGGGAAGCGTGACAAAGCAATCAAATATTATAACGAGACTTTGCAATTACGTGATCGGAATGATTCTCATAAGTTTGCTGAACAATATCTTAAAACATCGTTTAAGAAATGATTTGCGAATTATGAATTACGATTTACGAATTAAATTCAAAATCCAAACCTGTAAGTCATAATTTTTTATTAAAGGGTTGTTGAAATTCCAAAACGATGTAGCGCGCCGATAGATCCCATAGATGAAAATGAATAATCAACATTATATTTGCTTACGATAAATCCAAGTCCTACACTAAATCCAGCTAAACCAGCAGAAGTTCCAATTTTCATTTCGCGTCTTTTCTCATTATCATAACCGAATCGTAAACGCATGCTTTGACCTAAACGGAATTCTCCGCCAAGTGTAATTTGTCCGAAGCGGTCAAAAAAGTTGTCTTGTCTTTCGTTGAGCTTGTTGAATGACCAATAAAATTTAAAAGGGAGTTTTTCAAGTTCTTTTGAAAACCCAAAACGTACGTCGAGAGGTAAATCTTCTTTGGTGCTGAAATAACTTGATAACTGCTTTCCAAGATTTAAAATGGAAAAACCAAAATTCCATCTTGATTCCGGTATAGCATAATGCAGACCGATATCAAAAGCTAATCCCGTTGAAGATTGACCTGCAATACTTGAATAAATAAATTTTAGATTAGCACCGTAATAAAAATTGTTGTCTAATTGATTTCCATACCCGATAAGTAAAGCCATCTCCCCAGCTCTAAATTCTCCAAGTTTTGTCCCGCTTGCATCTGCTTTTATAAACGAACCGTAATTGATGTATTGAATTCCGGCTGCAAATCTTCCAATACCTTCAAACTCTTTTGAATATGTTAAACTTGCTGAATTGATATCTAAAACATGCTTTAAAAATGAAAATGAAACCGGTGTACCTCTAAGTAAATTAATTCCCGCTGGATTATAGAATATAACATTGGGGTCATCATTGTTAGCTACAAAACTTCCGGCAACAGCGGCTGCACGCGGGCTTGTATCTAATTTTAAAAATTCAAACGTACTTTGTCCAAAAAGTGTAGATGAAATTAACAATGCTGATAAGACAACTGAGATCTTTTTCATATTCCCGACAAATTTTGATGCGATTTTACAGATAAATGCCAATAAAGGCAAGCCAAACTTCAGCCGCTTTTTATTTTGGAACAATTTAATTTCAATATCTGTTGAATAACAACTCAAACAAACTTGATAGATGAAAACTTTCAACTTAAATTTGACACAAAAAAAAGGAGTAATTGATGAACGGCTTTAAGACAGCTATACTAATGACAGTGATGATGGTGCTGTTTATTCTTGTCGGAAATCTTATTGGCGGCAATTCGGGAATGATGGTGGCATTTTTAATTTCGCTTGTAATGAATTTTGGTTCGTACTGGTTTTCGGATAAAATAGTTTTAAAGATGTATCGAGCTAAGGAAGTTACGCGCGAACAATATCCTCAACTTTATGATTCTGTAGAGATCTTAGCAATGAAAGCTGAACTGCCGATGCCAAAAGTTTATGTAATGGAAAATCCAACACCGAACGCTTTTGCTACAGGACGAAATCCTCAGCATAGTGCTGTAGCAGTAACTACAGGAATATTAAATCTTCTGAAACGGGATGAACTTGAAGGTGTAATCTCACATGAATTAACTCACGTGAAGAACAGAGATATTTTAGTTGGGACAATAGCTGCAACTTTGGTTGGAACAATAACTTTTATTGCACGTATGGCAGGATGGGCGGCAATGTTCAGCGGTGGAAGGAATGAACGTGATAGAGGAAATATTTTTTCTGATTTAGCTTTAATAATAATTGCACCTATCGCAGCAATGTTAATTCAAATGGCAATATCGCGATCACGTGAATATATGGCGGATGAAGGCGGAGCGCAAATATCGGGCAACCCGCTTGCATTAGCTTCCGCATTAAATAAACTTCAACACGGAAATGAAGTTATCCCAATGAGAAATGCCGGAACATCTTCTGCACATATGTTTATTGTAAATCCATTGAGCGGAAAATCTCTTATGAAATTATTTTCGACACATCCGCCAATTGAAGAAAGAATTGCACGTCTTCAAGAAATTGCTGCTGGAAGAAGATAGAATTTATATTTGTTATTGCGAATGAATGGAATGAGTGAAACAATTCCAGTCTTGGAGATTGCTTCATCACTACTGCGTAGTGATTCGCAATGACAAAGATGTAAAATTCAAATAAATTATTCCTCAACAAAATTTGTAATTAATTGAAAATAAAACCGTATATAATTCCAATCTTAACTTTATTGATTTCAGTTTCATCTATCGCTCAGACAAAAACCAATATTGATGTTATTTATAAATTAATTGACAGATCTGTTTCAAGAGCAGATTCTGTTCTTGGTACAAAGCAAACAATTAATCTTTCATTTACATCCTTGCTGATTCTCGAAGTTCTTAAACCGAAAATATTTCAAACGTTTAACGAACACGGATATTTATTAACAACTTCCACTATTGAATCAAACTCTGCAGTAAATTATGCAGTTACATCTCTAAAAGTAGAATACAGAAATCCTTTTTCCGATGGTTTGTTTGGCGGTTTATTGCTTGAAAGGAAAATAACTTTCTATTACTCTTTAACTATTACCGGAACAGATAAAACTATTAAGTCATTTAGTTACCTAGAAAATCAAATTGATACCGTAAAGGTTGATGAAATATCCGGATTGGAAAATAAAACGCTTCCGTTTACACAATCATCAATACCATCAACGCCTCTTTTATCAAATTTATGGGAACCGATTATTGTTGTCGGGACTCTAATCGTAACGATTGTTTTACTGTTTAGCATTCGCAGTAAATAGTGTAGAATTGGTATTTCACAGCTAACCTAAATTGTTTATTTTTACAACGCTTAAAAGAGAGGAGACACTTGTTAAACAAGATGAAATTATTAGCGGTCATTCTAACTTTATCATTTATAATCGGATGTTCAAACGCGGCAGATACAAGTAAATTCAACGCCGAACAATATTATAATTATGTTTATCAACTTTACAATGATGAAGATTATGAACTGGCAATCCAGGAATTCCAGAGTTTTCTATTACAGTACTCCGGTAGTGCATTTAATGATGATGCACAATATTATTTAGGGATGACCTACTTCAAACGCGGGCAATATTTATTATCAGCGTATGAATTCAGTAAACTGATCCGGAATATTCCGGCAAGTCCATTTATCCCGGAAGCACAATTCATGCTTGCCGAGTCGTATTTTCAGTTATCACCGCCTTACCAGCTAGATCAAGCATATACAAAAAAAGCAATTGAGGAAATGCAGGCGTTTATAGATTTTTTCCCTGCAGATAAGAAAGTTGAAGAAGCTGAAAAAAAAATAAAAACACTCACAGAAAAATTGGCTCGGAAAGATTATCAAAGCGCATTGATTTATGAAAAAATGGAATATTCAAATGCAGCGATAAAATATTACGGTACCGTTGCTGAAACATTTCATGATACTAAGTTTGCGCCAATGTCTCTTTACAATAAAATAAAGTTAGAGATGAAAAAAGGATTGAATAATGAAGCGCTTGCGGACATAAGTTTATTTGTTAATCGTTACCCCGATGATACAAACGCAAAAGAACTTAAAGAAACAGAATCGCAGTTAATGAGCAAGAAATGATAGAACCAAGAAGAAAAAAGAAAGTAAGTGAATCTATTATTACAATGACCGAACTCGTTCTGCCGAATTATACGAATCAGCTCGGAAATTTATTGGGCGGTCAACTAATGCACTGGATAGATATTTGTGCAGCACTTTCTTCTGCCAAACATTCTCAACGCGTTTGTGTTACTGCTTCTGTTGACCGGATTGATTTTCATCATCCCATAAAACTAGGCAATGTTGTAACTTTAATTGCATCGGTAAATCGTGCGTTTAGAACTTCTATGGAAGTTGGAGTAACAGTATTTGCAGAATCACACATAGATGGAATACGCATACACACTAATACAGCATACTTAACTTTTGTCAGCGTAGATGAAAATGGAAATCCGGTTGATACATTCGAAATTGTACCTGAAACAGATGACGAAAAAAGAAGATTTGATGAAGCACTTCAAAGAAGAAAAAATCGTCTCGGCGGTTAAACAAATTATATTAATTTCATTTCTTGTCACTCTCTTTTTTCTCTCCGACATCATTGCTCAAATTCCTATAAACGGTTTTTGCAGATATAGAGAATTTTCAATCAATAAAAATTTCGCGAATATTTTTCCCGTAGATTACAACTCGGATGGTTATAGAGATTTATTGATCTATAATTCAATCAACAATAAATATGTTTCGGCTCTTTCAGATAAAAAATCCGAACTAATAAATCTATCGGAAAAATATTCTCCGATTGCCATTTCTAATATTCATTCCTTTAGCAGTGGTTCATCTGAGAGAAAATTTATTTTTCTCTCGCGCAGAACAAGACAGATCGGGGTTGCTTCATTTTCCAGATCCGGTACGATCTCTACCCAAAGTAAAATTAAATTGAACGGTTTTCCTTTGAATATTGATGTAAGCGATATAGATGGTGACGGAAAACCGGAGGGATTAGTTTCCGGGACTTCGCTCAGCGGACTCTCTATAATAAAAGAAAAAAATAGAAGTCTTCTTGAAACAAGGATCGAAACCGGGAAAGTATTTTTGGCTTCAACATTTATTGACCTGGATTACGATTCATTCCCCGATATTGCTGCTGTTGATCTCTATTCAAATTCTGTTTTGTTATTCTATAATAACGGCTCCGGCAATTTTACAGAATCCCGTTCTATCGGATTGAGTGGAGAAATAAGTGAATTCAAAACTTCTGATTTTAATTCCGATGGATTTAATGATTTGGTTTATATCAAAAATAATCATTTCGAAGTTCTGCTTGGGGATTCGGTTTCCTCATTTCAAAAAAAGTTTATTCTTGAAACACCTGTTAAGCCTGATAAATATTCAATTCTTGATTATAACGGAGACGGTTATAACGATATTGCTTTTATAAATACTCAAAGCGGAACATTATATATTTCGTTTGCAAAAAGTTCAAACGTGTTTTATCCGCCGATTGTTTACATGCAGAAGAACGGATTAGTAGATCTAACTGCATACATAGATCGAACCGGAAAGAAATTAGCTCTTATAAGCACAGAAGGGAAAATATATCTTATTAACAATCCAGGAATTGACAACGATTCTTTCTCGATTTCGCTTGGATTTAAACCAACGGCATTAACAACTTTTAATTATCTGAATGACAAGTTTAAGGATGTTTGTTTTATTGATGAAACAGAGAAAGCGCTCAAACTAATATTAAGCGAGAGAAGAAATTTATTGAGAACATATTTTAGCATTCCGCTTTTATCTGATTTTACCGACATTGTTGTTGACGAGAGCAAATCAAGAATCAAAACATTTTATTGTTTTTCAAAAAGAAGCAGCATAATTGAAATTATTCGAATGAATTTTGATGAACATAGCTATAAAAAGCAGACGATTTATGTAGACGGTCACATTGAGGATCTTAAATTTACAAGCGATCGTTTGAAAGACCGTCAGAATATTTATGCGTTGATTAAAAAAGATATTAAAACATATTTACAAGAATTCGAGTTTAGAGATTTCCGTCTTGTCTCATCTCAAATCAATTTAATTAACTCGAATGTTGAACGATCCTGGTTAACATTTGGTGTTTATAAAGATATATACAGTGTCGTGAAGAACAAAAATCAAATCAATCTGGTTAAAACAGTTTTTGATAAAAAAATAATTGATCAGAGATCCATACTTAACTTTAATTTAAAAGAAAGGGATAAATTTAATTATACAATTATTTGTCTAAACGAATTAATCAGCCGGGCAAGACCCGTTACATTCTGGACTACTAACAATAACAATTCTTTTCTTTATACATTCAGCAATAGCAAGATGAGCAAGTATCCCTTAAAAATATCTATAGATAAAAATGTAACAACCGGATATAACATAAGCAGCGATGGTGATGAACTCTCTTTTTATTTTTATAATGCAAGCGGTAAGTTTCGGAGTGTTTCATTTACAGGAGAAGAAAAATCACCAATAGAAAAGGATTTATTTGTTTCAAAAAATATCAATAATTATCTTGTTACTGTCTTAAACAAAAGAAAAACATTTTTGATCTATTCAAACAGCTTACTTAATACAATAACTTTTGAAAAAATTAAATGAAAAAACTTTTTATTCTTCTCTTATTGACCCCTTTCATTATACCACATGCACAGAATTTAGATTCATTATACAATGAATTTTTACGCGTTAGAGGGACAAATCAAAATGTTAAGCCGCAGGTTGCAGGTAAAACCGATCTTCCGATAAAATGCGGATTCGGAATTGTTAATCAAGTGAAGATGAATTATCAGAATTTTTCACCGAAACAAAAAATAATATTGGCAACCTTTCTAGATAGACCGAAAACAGATACAAGTTTTGTATCGCCAAGGGGCTGGTTCAGAATTCATTATTATAAAACGGGTAATAATGCTCCGGGTTATGATATTAAAGAAGCAGCAAAAGCGGCTGATTCATCTTACAATTATGAAGTAAACATTCTTGGTTATCCACCACCGCCGCCCGATTCTAGTAGAGGAGGGGACTACCGATATGATATTTACATTCTAAATGAAGGCGGAGGAACATACGGTGGTACTACACCTGATCAATTAATCACTGACTCAACTTGGACATCCTATATAGACATTGATAACGATTTCGGATCTAATTATAATACACACGGAATCAATGCTGCGCGTGTTACTATTGCTCATGAGTTGCATCACGCTATTCAAATGGGAAATTATATTTACCGCGCTAATGACTCTTTCTATTACGAGCTTACATCGACTTCAATGGAAGAGTTTGTTTACGACAGCATCAATGATTATTATTATTATATAGATACTTATTTTAGAAATCCACATAGAGCATTTTCTTCAACATATATTGATGATGGTTACAGTCGTGCAATTTGGAATATTTTTTTACGTGATAGATTTGGTATAAATATCATTAAAAAAATCTGGGAATTGATGCCTGCAGAACGTGCACTCAATGCAATTGCTAAAGCAATCCAACAAGCCGGTTCAGATTTTAAAACAGAGTTTAACAAATTTGGGCAATGGACTTATTTTACCGGCGTTAGAGACAACCATAAATATTTTAAAGAAGCAGCATACTATCCTCTTATTAACCCGACTGAAAATACAAATTCTATTACTGTGAGTTCCGAAGCTGTATCTAATAATTTTTATAAGAAGTATTATAATTCAAGCGGTGGAAAAGATTCTGTTATTACACTTATCACCAACAGCGATGTTGCCGGCGGAATTACTTCACCTGTTTCTACTTTGTCGTTTACATATACTTTATCTACATCGCTAATAACTGGCGGGAAAAAGATTGCGGAAAATTTCTACTCAAAGTTAGAACCACAAAGCTATATTTTAACCGAAGCAATTGTATTGAGCGGCAATGTTATGTCTGCCGGGACAGATTATGCATTTCCGCAGCCGTTCAAATATACATTGCATAATTCAATAAACATTCCCGTGGATGCTAACGGTGAAAGTACAGCACAACTTTACATTTATTCAGTTGATATGAATTTGGTTTATTCCGGTCTAATCAATATTGTTAGCAATGAAATAATTTCGTGGAATTGTTTGGATAATAACGGTAAAAAATTAGGAACCGGCATTTATATTTTTGTTGCTAAAACGGGAGATACTGTTAAAAAAGGGAAACTTGTAATTCAAAATGACTAATTACTCAGTTGAATTAAATAATCTTGTTAAGTATTTCGGAAGACGATTGATCTTTGACGGAATTAATTTTTCTTTTTCATCGCAACATATTTATGGAATATCGGGACCGAACGGTTCAGGCAAATCAACGTTAGTTAAAATTATAGCAAATTTAATTTCACCCACACGCGGAAAAGTAATTCATAAAAATAATTTGAAAGAAATAGAATCCGTCAAGCTTCATAATCACATCGGTTTTGTTTCGCCATATCTTTTTCTTTATGATGAATTCACCGCCGAAGAAAATCTTTTACACTTTTCGAATATTAGAGGGATTAGTTTCAATAAAGAACGCTCAGACTTTCTACTGAACGAACTAAAACTTATTGACCGGAAAAATGATCTTGTCCGCGGGTATTCATCAGGGATGAAACAGCGGTTGAAATTTATTTTTGCTCTTTTGCATCAACCATCTCTTATAATTTTAGATGAACCAACATCCAATTTGGATAATCCCGGTAAAGAAAAAGTTTATGAGTTAATTAAGAAAGAAGCTGAAAATAATCTGGTGATTATTGCTTCGAATGAAGATTCGGACATTGCATTATGCAGTCAAGTAATTGAATTGGAAAAATTTAAAAGAGCAAATTAATAGATGAAAGCATATTCGCTTTTCAAAAAAGATTGGCAATCGGAACTGCGCACGCGTTATGCAATTAATGCGCTGGCAATGTTCATATTGGTTACTATCAGCGTAATTATGTTTTCGATCGGCAGCGAAAAGATCACGGAATATTTAACCGGTGGACTTTTATGGGTAGTAATATTTTTTTCAGCAATGTCGGGACTCTCACGCGCTTTTGTATCAGAAGAAGAGCGCGGTACAACAATGACACTTCATTTAATTGCCGCACCATCAACTATATTTTCAGGTAAACTTATTTTTAATCTCTTGCTCGTTTTCTTAATGAACTTCGTAATTACTTTTCTTTTTTCGATCCTATTCAATTCTTTCATAATAAAAAATTTCACATTATTTGCAATTGCATTTCTGTTTGGAAATATCGGAATTGCAATTTCATCAACGATTATTGCAGCAATAATATCCAAAGCCAGTTCAAAAGGAACACTCTACCCGGTTTTATCTTTTCCGATTTTACTTCCATTAATTCTCACACTTCTTGAGCTAACCAAATTTGCAATGGATGGTAATTCCGTAAGCAGTTCATTTGTAGAAATTGCCGTTCTTGTTTGCTACGATGTAATCATGTTAACAGCTTCCTATCTGTTATTCGATTTTATTTGGGAAGAATGATCGTTTATGCTTTATTTGAGTCAAAAGAGCATGTTTGCTTAGTTGCTTTATTAACCGTCTATTATGTAAATTTGCCATCACAGCCAAACGACAAATCAATTTTTTTCTTAGGGCTGCTATCTTCAAGTCAGATAAAAGATCAAACCATAAGGTAAGGTAAACGTGATAAATTGGGATGTAAGCCCTGATATCTTCTCGATCGGTCCTATTACAATTCGATGGTATGGACTTCTTTTCGCAATGTCGTTTATTGTCGGATACCAGATTATGATAATCATTTTTAAGAGAGAAAATAAATCAGAACACGACCTAAACGATTTAGTTTGGTATATGATTCTTGGAACTGTTCTCGGTGCACGTCTAGGTCATTGTCTTTTTTATAATCCGGATTATTATTTAAGTCATCCGTTAGAAATACTTCAGATTTGGAAAGGCGGTTTAGCAAGTCACGGTGCAGGGATTGGAATAATAACTGCTCTCATTCTTTATACCCGAAAGAAAAAAGAAATTTCATTTTTATGGATCATGGATCGTGTTGTTATAACAGTTGCCCTCTCGGGATTTTTTATCCGTATGGGAAATCTATTTAACTCGGAAATAATTGGTAAACCGACAAACGGTAATTGTGGATTTGTATTTGTCTCTGTGGATAATATACCACGTCATCCGGCTCAGCTTTACGAAGCAATTGCATATTTGTTAATCTTTATTTTTTTGCTTTCGTTCTACTTTAGAGTAAAAGGAAAATTTAAAAACGGATTGCTGTTCGGATTGTTTCTTGTCTCCGTTTTCGGATTCAGATTTTTTGTTGAGTTTTTTAAGGAGAATCAATCTCTATTCGAGCAAAATTTATTTTTGAATATGGGACAACTCTTAAGTATTCCTTTTGTGATCATTGGGATTTATTTTCTATTCCGCAAAGATAAAAAGGTTATTAAACTTCAGTAACATTTATAGGAAGAACAAATTTTGATAAAAAATAGAATTATTTCTTTGCGAACTTCTTTATTACTAATTCTTTTTGTAATGCCTTTACTTTTTTCTTTTACGTCAACAGTGCAAAAACAAAATTATAATCCATTGTTAGACACACTTCGATTTTCCGGTGAAACTCATCTGCGAAACATAAAACAGCTTACCTTTGGCGGAAACAATGCCGAAGCATATTGGAGTTTTGATAATAAACAGTTAACATTTCAAAGCGATTGGAACGAAATAAATTTACAGCCGTGCGATCAAATTTTCAAAATGAATATTGACGGATCTCCGCTTGATAACGGTAAACGGTATCAGCTAATTTCTACGGGCAAGGGAAGAACTACTTGCAGTTATTTTCTTAAAGATGGAAAAATTATTTATGCTTCTACTCATGCTGCGGGCGATAAATGCCCTGAACATAAAATGTTTACCGGCGGAAGATATGTTTGGCCCTTGTTCAACAGCTATGATATTTATATTGCAAACAAAGACGGATCAAGTCCTCAAATATTGATCGGCGGGGAAGGTTACGATGCCGAAGCCACAGTTTCACCGGATGGCAAATATATTATCTTTACTTCAACACGTTCGGGTGATTTAGAACTATGGCGATATGAAATAAAAACCGGAAAATATTTACAACTTACTAACACATTAGGATACGACGGAGGCGCTTTCTTTTCTCGTGATTCTAAAAAAATCGTTTGGCGCGCAAGCAGACCGCAAGACGATCAAGCAGAAACTTATAAGAAGCTGTTATCTGAAGGTTATGTTGAACCGAAGGAACTAAACATTTTTGTTGCTGATATTGACGGCAAGAATGCAAAACAAGTTACACACTTTCCGGGTGCTAATTGGGCGCCGTTTTTTAATCTAAACGGGAAAAAGATTTTGTTCTGCTCAAATAATCATTCTGTTGATAAAGGCGGAAGAATTTTTGACGTATTTATGATTAATGTTGACGGCACAGGACTTGAAAAGATTACAAACTCAGAAATGTTTGATTCTTTTCCGATGTTTTCATTCGACGGTAAAAAAATAGTCTTTTGTTCTAACAGAAGAACAGATAGAAAATCATCACACGATACTAATGTGTTTGTTGCTGATTGGATTGAAAACCCGGAAGCAGTTGATGTAAATTTTAAGTCACAAAAATAATATTGTCATTCTGAATCCCGATGTAATCGGGGTGAAGAATCTCTAACTATTTGAGTTGTGAGATCCTTCGTCGTCCGGCAACAGCCGGGCTACTCAGGATGACCGGAAAACGGTCATGACAGAAAAAGAATTTGCACAAAATTGGGTTGAGAAAATCAAAGAGAAGTTAAAATTATTCCCGGATGATTTTATCGGTTCAGCCGAATACGAAGAAATTTCTCTTCCTGGAAAAATTCTTTTTCTTCCTCCACTTTTTTTTGACAGTTACCAAATTACAAATGAACTTGGCGAAACTATTTTTACAACGGACGATCACTTTAAGGCAAAATATGTTCTCTATGCAAACAGATTAAAACCACCTCAGATAAAAATTCCTAAAGAAGCAATGCATGTTTATGAAACTGTGCGCGATTACGAAAAACATCTTGATTCATTCTTAAAAGAAATGGAAAAAGAGTTCAAGCAGACTTTTCCAAACTCGAAAGGATTTAAAAGAATTTCAATACAAGTATTCAACTCACTCAACCTCACACGACAATAGTTTGATAGAACTTAGCAGCAACATAACAGATTATATCCGCACGCACTTTGGCGAAGAATTTCTAATAAATTATAAACAGTATCACAACAGCCAGTACAAACCGTATCTAAGAACTTCTTTACTTAATGAGAATTATGATCTGGAAGAACGATTAAAGGGTTACGGAATTTATCTCCAGCCGATTCCCAATATTAAAAATGCATTTCGTATAATCTCCGGCGGAGATGTTGTAAGCAAAACTCTCGAGTTTATTCTCGGCAAGTATTACATACAAAGTTTGTCGTCAATGATCCCGGCTCTTGTTCTTAATCCAAGCAGTACTGATGCGGTTTTAGATTTATGTGCTGCACCGGGTTCTAAAACAACACAGCTTGCGGAATTAATGAATAACCGCGGAACATTGATCGCTAATGAAATTTCTGTTGATCGTTTGAAAAGTTTGGTCTTTAACGTAGATAAAATGAGTTTGGTGAATGTAGGTATTATGCACGGCAAGGGAGAATTGTTGAGTAAACAATTTGAAAACCGATTTGATAAAATATTAGTTGATGCACCTTGCAGCGCTTTGGGAATTGTTCAGAAAAAAGGTGAGGTTAGTAATTGGTGGGATCAGCGCAAAGCTGAGGCAATGTCGGACTTACAATTGCGCCTTCTTATTGCCGCAATTAAAATGTGTAAGATCGGCGGAGAGATTGTTTACTCAACGTGTACATTAACTCTTGAAGAGAATGAACTTATAATTAACAAAGTGTTGAATAAATATCCTGTTGAACTGGAAGAAATAGATCTGCCTGTTAAAAGCAATGAAGGATATGCAAAGTTTGGGGATGCAATTCTTAGCAGTGAGTTAAAGAGAACCCGTCGGATTTTTCCTTGGGAAATTGAAAGCGAAGGTTTTTTTGTAGCCAAACTGAAAAAGATTGATAAGACCGAGCCGTTAGAGCGAACGGTGAGACAAGAAAAAAAATATGATCTGATAAAATCATCCAGCGGGAAAGTAAATAATTATCTAAAAATTCTTTCTGATTATTATGGGATAAATCGAAATAAATTTGATGATTATAAGTATCTGATTAAGAACCATGATATTCATTTTGTAAACAATGATTGGAATAGTGATCATCTTGAAGCGTTTAATAGAATTGGGACTAGATTAGGTATAGTTGATAAGCGTGGAATCCTACAGCTTAACTCTCTTGCAGCTCAAGTTATAGGTAAATCAATCACAAAAAATATTATTGAGCTGGAAAATATTTCCGAGCTTAATATTTATTTCAGCGGTGGAACAATTAAAAAACATTTTCAAATTGGCGGTCAGAAAGTTGTTAAATACAAAAACTATTTTCTTGGAACCGCAGTTGCCTCCAAAGAAGGATTGAAAAGCCAATTCCCGCGAGCATTTAGAACGCAGGAAATAATTCTACCGAAATAAAAAGGGCTCGAATAAACGAGCCCTTAAATTTTAATTCATGAATTTTTTCTTACACATCAAAATACATTTCAAATTCAAAAGGATGAGGACGTAATGCCATTGGTTTTATTTCTTTGGCAATTTTATAATCAATCCACGTATTAATTACGTCTTCGGTAAATACATCACCTTTTAATAAGTATTCATGATCATCGGCTAAAGCTTCAAGCGCTTTTCCAAGAGAATCCGGAGTTGAAGGAACGTCTTTCAATTCTTCCGGTGATAGATCGTAAATATCTTTATCTAACGGATCACCAGGATCAATTCGATTTTTTATACCATCAAGACCAGCCATCATAATAGCAGAGAAAGCAAGGTAAGGATTACTTGATGGATCCGGACAGCGGAACTCAACCCGTTTAGTTTTAGGATTGTTAGAGAACATAGGAATTCTTATGGAAGCGCTCCTGTTCCTTTGTGAGTATGCTAAATTTACCGGAGCTTCAAAGCCCGGAACTAATCTTTTGTATGAATTTGTTGTCGGGTTTGTAAATGCAAGTAAAGATGGTGCATGTTTTAAAAGTCCACCAATATAATAAAGAGCCATTTCACTTAATCCTGCATAACCACCGCCTGCAAAAAGAGGTTTACCTTTCATCCATAGACTTGTATGTACGTGCATACCGCTTCCGTTATCTCCAAAGATTGGCTTAGGCATGTAAGTAACAGTCTTTCCGTTTTTCTTTGCAGTATTTTTTACAACGTATTTAAACATCAATAATTGATCGGCAGCTTTTAATAACGGCGCAAATCGCAAATCAATTTCGCATTGTCCTCCGCTTGCAACCTCGTGATGTTGTGTTTCAACTTCAATTCCCATATTCATTAGATTAACAACCATTTCATTTCTAAGATCATTCAGTTTATCGGTTGGCGGAACGGGAAAGTAAGCTTCTTTATAACGAGGTTTGTAACCAAGATTGGGGTCTTCTTCGCGCCCGCTATTCCATTTCCCTTCAATCGAATCAACGGAATAAAAAGAAAAGTTAGGTCCGGAATCAAAACGTACATCATCGAAAACAAAAAATTCTGCTTCAGGTCCGAAATAAGCTATATCAGCTATGCCTGTTGATTTTAAATATGCTTCGGCTTTTTGTGCAATGTTACGCGGGCACCGTGAATATTTTTCTTTTGTTGCCGGTTCATATACATCGCAGATCATAGATATTGTAGGCAATGTTATAAACGGATCGAGGAACATTGTTGTTGCATCCGGAATGATTAGCATATCGCTTTCATGGATATGTTTCCAGCCACGGATTGATGAACCGTCAAAACCAAATCCGTCTTCAAAAGAATCTTCATTTAATTGATTAACCGGAACAGAGAAATGCTGCCACTGTCCCGGAAAATCCATGAACTTGAAATCAACGAATTGAATCTTATTTGTTTTTATATACGAAAGCACATTAAGTGCCGGAGAATTTGCTTTTGCCATTGCTACTCCTTTTTAGATTGTAAGTTTAAACTTGTTGTCTCTTTGATAGTAGATAATACAAAACTTGTAACTGTCCGGTGCACTCCTGGCCATGATTGAATTTTACCAAGAAGCATTTCTAAATCTTTTGAACCTTTGACTACAATTTTAAGAATATGAGAACCCTCTCCAAGAATTGCATGACACTCCAGGATCTCAGGAGTTTTTTTTACGAGCTCGGAAAATTTTTCATAACTTTTTGAAGAGTCCATAATTACCGAGACGAAAGCCATAACATCAAAACCGAACGAATGCCGATTAACTTTTGTATAGTAACCTTCAATCACACCATTGTCTTCAAGTTTTTTTAGACGTTCACTTAAAGAAGGGATTGATAGACCGATTGCATCCGCCAACTCATTTCTTTTAGTCCTTCCGTTTTCCTGAAGTTTTTTAAGAATGGTTATATCTAAGCCATCAAGCATATATTATCTAAATTATTTAGGTTATTCTATAAATTTGACTGAAAATATAAGGTGAGTTGAATAAACATGCAAGTACAACTGCGAATTAAAATTGCATTGTCTTCAAATCATTCTTTTTTAGATTAGTAGTTAACATTTAGGATTTATCTTGATTAGAAAAATAATTTTCTATTTTATTTTAATTATCACGATGATGAATGAGATCATATCTGCGCAGACTGATCCAACTGTTATTGTAATAATCAATTCAGTCAGTATTGACTCACTCTATGAAAATCTGAAAGAGCTAACGGGGGATAAGTCTGTTGTCGTTCCAAGTGGAACTCAATTTATCTCATCTCGTGCTTATACAAGTGCTGGTAATGTAGTAGCTGAAGAATATTTACAGTTACGATTAAGAAAATATGGACTTGAAACTTCACTTCAGACATTTGATGCCTGGGGTGGAAATGTTATCGGGATACAACACGGAAAGAAAAGACCCAATCAGAAAATAATAATCTGTGCACACTTTGACAGCCGACCTTATACTGGAGCTGCACCCGGAGCTGATGATAACGGAAGCGGTACTTCTGCAGTATTAGAAGCGGCAAGAATTCTTTCTAAATTTCAAACTGATTATACAATAGTTTATGCTTTATGGGATAATGAGGAGCCTGGTTCAAACGGAAGTAGTTATTATGCCCAGCAAGCAAGTTCGAAAAAGGACAGTATTATTGCTGTAATTAATATGGATATGATCGGGTGGGATAACGATAATGATAATTTAGCTGAAGTACATTCCAGAAATATTAGTAATTCAAATCAATTAGCGGACAAAATGGTAAATGTTAATGGTTTATATGGAATAGGTTTAAATCTTGTTCTAATTAATCCCGGAATTCCTTACAGCGATCACTCTTCGTTCTGGAATAATAATTACTCAGCTATATTACTTATCGAAAATTATTCTTACATAAATAGCAACCGGGATTTCAATGCATATTATCACACATCTAATGATGCTCTTCAATTTATCAACAAACAATTTTTTGAAAAATGTGCAAAACTTTCAATTGCAACTCTCGCCAGCTATGCCAGTTTGCAAACGACTAGCTCAGTAGAAAATATTATTCCGAATGAACTAACTTTATATCAAAACTATCCGAATCCATTTAATCCGAGTACTGTTATTAGTTACCAATTGTCGGCAGCAAGTTTTGTTACTTTAAAAGTTTATGATTCTCTTGGTCGTGAAGTAACTACACTTGCGAATGAATATCAGCAGCCGGGCACTTATAGTTCTACATTCAACACTCTGCGTTCTACACTTTCATCTGGAATTTATTTTTATGCGCTTTATACCGGAGATAATTTAATTGTAAAGAAAATGGTTTTAGCTAAATAGTATCAAATGATACCTAAGGAAAGACAAAATAAAGTTAAGAGTCGTCGCACTGCGCAATAAATAAGGTAACCGAAAATAGTGAAGTTACCTGTGAGCAAATCAGCAAAAAAGAAAGAAACAATTATTATTGTTCTAAATAGATCTCTTTAACAATCAATCAACCTTATTTTCAACACATTCTTCCTATAATATTGCCCTATCAACCGGTAGATTACCTTTTATTTTGGCGAGGCACCTTGATAGATTTTACCACAATATACAGGTAATAATTACAGCTCAATAAAATTATCCAAATTCTTCTTAGAATTTGTTTTGTATTATTCTTATCATTTTATATATTATTCTCAGTAATAAGTAATTTTCTTAAAATAATATTTTGGTTTGTTATTTGAATACTGAAACAATCTTTAATGAAAATAAGATTTTTGAAATGGAAAATTTTACCGATTGGAATAAATTTAAAATTTGTCGTTAAAAATTAAATAACTACTGATTAGAGGTATATCTAATGGGTCAACAACAATTATTATTAATCGTTCTTGGTGTAATTATTGTTGGTATTGCAATAATTGTGGGCATCAATTTATTTACAGCAAATAGTTCAGAAGCAAACCGAAATGGTGTAATCTCAGATTTAACTAATTTAGCATCATTTGCACAGCAACACTATAGAAAACCAATAGCTTTAGGCGGCGGCGCTTATACATTTACAGGTTGGACAATTCCCGGTGAACTTGATACAACCGGTCATGGAACTTACGCGGTTACAGTAACTGCACAATCTGTAACGATAGTAGGAACAGGTAACGAGAAAGGTAATAACGGAACAAGTGCCGTTAAAGTTACAATGGTGATTGGATCAAGTTCAATCACTTCTACAACCATAAATAATTAAAAAACAATACTGGTACTATTTAAATAACAAGTTCAAACAAATTAAAGGAGTGTTACAATGGGTCAACAACAATTATTACTAATCGTTCTAGGTGTAATTATCGTTGGTATCGCAGTAGTTGTAGGTATCAATGTATTCACAGCTAGCAGCTCTCAAGCTAATCGTGATGGAGTTATTGCAGATTTAACAAACTTAGCATCACTAGCACAACAACATTACAGAAAACCAACAGCTCTTGCCGGCGGCGGCAATACTTTCACAGGCTGGACAATTCCTGCCGCACTTGATACAACAGGTAACGGAACTTATTCAGTAACTGTAGCAGCACAAACTGTAACGTTAGTAGGAACAGGTAATGAAAAAGGAAATAACGGTACTAGTGCCGTAAAAGCAACAATGGTAGTAGGGGCAAATTCAATCACATCAACTACGATAAACAATTAATTTTTAACAATAATTTTGTTAAATTGAAAGCCGGTAGTCTCAACTAATTGGGATTATCGGCTTTCTTTTTAATAATAAACTTTATCTATGATAGAAATTCGTTTTACAGCACAAAAATCTAACGGACAAGTAATAAGTGGTTCTTTTAGTGAACCCACTTATTCAGAGGCAAAAAAGAAAGTTCAAAGACTTGCTGAAAAAAATCAGCTCAAAGTTCAATCAATAGAAAAGAAAAACACCTACCTATATAAAATTAAAAAAGGAAGAGAAAAACCAATAAGAGGTGAGCAACGCGCATTTAATAAAGAAGAAGTAGTTGCGGCTCTGAGAAAACTTGGTTACGAAGTACTTTCGATCAACAGAAAACTTTTTGAAATTAATCTTAAACCGCCACAGCAAGACATAGTTTCATTTGTTAGAATTAGCGCAGAACTTCTTGATCAAAAACTCCCCTATAGCGAGATTCTTACATTACTTGTTAATGACATCGAAAATAAAACATTGAGAGAGACACTAAAACAAATCAATAATGAAATGAAAAAAGGCGCTGATAGTGAAGCTACATTTTTACGTTATCAATCTGTATTTGGAAAATTTACAGCGTACATGTTGGGGTTAGCTTCTAAGAGCGGTAATATGGCAGAAATGTATAAAGCAACAGCTAAGTTTTTAGAAAGACAACAAGAATTTAGAAAGAATTTAAGAAGCGCTTTAATAACTCCAATGGTTACACTTTTTGTTCTCTTCCTTGCTGTAATATTTTATGTAGGATATATTTTTCCTGAGACGGCAAAATTATTTGTGAAATTTGATATTAAACTTCCGACTTTAACCGCAGCTACTCTTAAAATAAGTGATTTTTTGATGGGCAACGGATTGTTAGTCGCATTGTTTTTAATTGTTCCGCCGTTAGTATTTTGGCAATTCAGTAAAACTAAAAAAGGTAAATTTTTTGTAGACCATATGTTGCTCAAGATGCCAATCATGGGTTCTTTGATACATAAAACTCTTATTGAAGTATTTTGCAGAGTATTTTATACTTTATACAGCGGATCAGCAGAAAGTATTGAACCAATACGAATTGCAGCAGAAGCTGCTGGTAATACTTATTTTGAACATCAAATTAAAAATGTTGCTATACCCTTAATGATAAAAAAAGGTGTTGGCATTACCGAAGCTTTTACCGCTAGCGGTGTTTTTACTGAAACAGCTCTTTCAAGATTTCATTCGGGTGAAGAAACCGGTACTATTAAAAATACAGCTCTACAACTTGCTAATTATTATGAAAGCGAAACTGTGTATAGACTTAAGAATGTAATTGAACTTATACAGGTTGGAATTGCAATGGTAATCATGGTTGTGATGATTGGTCTTACTCTTGTATCTGCAGAGACTGCAACCATTAGTCCAAAATCACCTGTAATGAAATAACAAATAGGAAGCTAAAACGATGATTGATGCTCAGTTAGAAATGACCGATAAGATCGGTTACCTCCTTCTAAAAAAAGGAATTATTGATCACAAAATTTTAGAGCAATCTCTCAGAATAAAAGATAACGACCAAACCAAACTTAAAAGAAATCTTGCTCAAATTTTGGTGGACGAATTTGGTTATGATCATGATATAATATTTAGAGAAGTTGCTGTTCTTTATGCCTTCAAAGAACTAAATATACATCCCGAAGAAATACCCGACGAACGTATTAACGAAATTAAAAATTTAATGACGCGTCAGGGAAAAGAAGTTCAAAAAATGCTTCTAGAACACCGTGTTATTCCTTATAAATTTGATGAAAAACAAAAAGACAAATTAATTCTTGCCGCGGTAGATCCAACCGATAGAAATATTGCAAAGGTTGCATATACATTAAACATTAAAAAGTATGAAATAAATTACCTCAGAAAAAAAGACTATGAAAAATTAATTTCTCTTCTTGTTGCTTCCGAAAATGAATATTTGAAATTAGTTCAGGAAGCAGGAGAAGAAATTCAAGTAGTGCAGGATGAAACATCAGTTAACGAAGAAGAACTCGATGCAGAAATTAATAAAAGTGCGTTAATCAATTTAGTAGAAGCTGCACTTATTGAAGGAACTCGAAAAGGTGTAAGCGATATTCATATTGTTCCAAAGTCCGGCAACAAAACAGAAATACATTTTCGCTTAGATGGTAAATTAATGCTTTGGCATACTCAAGAAAATACATTGCCCGAAGCAGTAATGGCTGTTGTAAAAGACCGTTCAAAAGGACTTGACAGATTTGAAAGAGAACGTGCTCAAGATGGTTTCATTCAAAGAGAAATTGATGGACATATTATTCGTTATAGAGTTTCCGTTCTTCCCACAATTGGCACAGAATTAAAAAATAAATTTGAAAGTATAGTAATAAGAATTCTTGATGATAGAAAAGTAATCCGGGATTTAGGAAAATTAGGCCTCACCGGTTACGCAAACACAGCATTTGTAAAAGCAATAAGTCAACCCCAGGGAATGATTATTTTAACGGGACCTACCGGAAGTGGTAAATCAACAACATTAGTTGCAGCACTTTATCAGGTAATCAATCCCACAAAAAATGTTTTAACAGTAGAAGATCCTGTAGAATATGTTATCGAAGGAGCGCGTCAACTTAAGATTGGTTACAAAATGAATTTTGAGCAGGCAATCAGATCTATCTTACGTCACGATCCGGATATTGTTCTCGTTGGTGAAATGCGCGATAAAGAAACAGCCGAAACAGCTATTAAACTTGCTAACACAGGTCACTTAACATTTTCCACATTGCATACAAACGATGCACCCAGTGCAGTTGCGCGTTTATTTAAGATGGGTGTTGAACCATTTCTAATTGCTTATGCTATTAACATTATTGTTGCCCAAAGACTTATCAGAAAATTATGCGAAAATTGTAAAAAGAAAATCGTGAATCTCGAAGAACATATACTTCCATCCGGGCTCGATATAAAAGAGTGGATAGGACATGAAATTTATGATGCTGTAGGTTGTGAGAAGTGTAATCACAGCGGTTATAAAGGAAGAATGGCAATACATGAAGCTCTTTATTTTACAAAAGAAGTTAGAAGGTTAATTGTACGTGCTGGCGAAGAAATTGATGAAGAAGCATTACGCGATCAAGCAAGAAGAGACGGGACAAAAAGTTTGCGCGATTCAGGTTTTGAGAAAGTGAGGCTTGGATTAACTTCTATTCAAGAAGTAATTGGCGCAACAATGGAAGACTAATTCAGCAAACTTTTTTTTATATTGTAATTAAAGTATAGCTTAACTTGCTAATTACTCATTTAAGCGGCGGCTATTAATGATTTCAGATGCAAAACAAATACTTACGGCTTTTACTGCAAAAATTCCTCCCACTGTTCTTGGTTCCGAGCGTGTTAATTATATAGCAGATCATATTCATGAACTTCAGAATGAACAACGACTTCAAATGTTACAATTGACCAATAGTATTTTAGGAACAATGATAGACCGTCAAGCATCCGATGTTGAGTTAGGCGGACACGGTACTCAAAATTATGTTT
The DNA here is from genome assembly GCA_041658245.1 of Melioribacteraceae bacterium. GTDB lineage: Bacteria > Bacteroidota > Ignavibacteria > Ignavibacteriales > Melioribacteraceae > Fen-1258. The sequence goes on along the minus strand of JBBAAM010000005.1, from coordinate 24,970 downwards.
GGTTTAGAATTTTTGGGAGGAAAGAACGTGTTGCAGATATTCCTCAATTTACTGAAGATGAAGCATCTACTCTTGTAATAATTTTGCTCAGTAAAAACCAAATAGATTTTTTATTACGAGAAAGAAATCTTGATTTCAGTTATTCATTTCATTACGATAAAGCTCAGTTAGCGGTTAGATTTAGAGCAGATGCATATTTTGATTTGGATAGCATAGCTCTAAATATGCGATCAATACAGACACGAATACGACCGATTGAATCTTTGGACTTTCATCCTGTTGCAGTTAAAACAATGAGCCATAGTTACATAAAATTCGGGCTCTCGTTAATTACTGGAATTACAGGATCTGGTAAATCAACTACACTTGATGCTATTGTTGATTTTCATAATGATACTAATCCATGTCATATAGTAATTATTGCATCTCCTATAGAGTATGTTCACAAATCAAGAAAAGCAATAATTAAACATCGTGAAGTTGGTAGAGATGTAAATTCATTTAAGGAAGGAGTTACTCAAGCATTACGTCAAGATCCAGATATTATTGTTATTGGTGAAATGAGAGATTCCGATACTATCATGGCGGCATTAGAAGTTACAGACACCGGACACAAAGTATTCTCAACATTACATACATCATCTGCTGTAGAATCAATTGACCGTATAATCGCTGAGGTGAATCCTACCGAACAAGAAAGAGTAAGAAATCGTCTTGCAGATGTTTTAATTTCCGTTGTCTCACAGAAACTTGTACCAAGTTTAGACGGCAAAAGAGTGCTGGCTAAAGAGGTTTTGATAGTTACTCCTTCGGTTAGAGCGGCAATAAAGAACAATAATACCAGTGAAATTTACTTGATGATCAATCAAGGAGGCCCACAGGGCATGGTTACGATGGAACAGGATTTGTTACGTTTATTTACCGAAAAGAAAATCTCTAAAGAAAGTGCTATTGCCTATGCTAATAATAAAACTAGAATTCTTCAATTGTTAAAGGTATAGATGAAACAAATTGTCTGTCTATATTGTGAAGGCACCGATGCTAAACTTGCTGTGTTATCGAGAGATAAAAATGGTATTAAAATTCATAGTGTCGGTTCTCTTACTATGTCCCGCACACTTCGGTCATCCTTAAAACAAGGTGTAATGGCAGAACTAGATGGACAGGATCTAATCTCTGAAGATCAAGTCTCTTTTGATAATCTTGATACTGAAGGAGATTTATCCTCATCATCAATACAAGTAGATCAATCTGATGTAGGTCAACTCAACTCGCTCTTATCCGAACTTAATCTTAATAATATGCTTTTCATTCCAATTGTAACAGAACCGATAATAAATTTTCATACTTATGAAGGGCAGCGTGATACTAATAAGAAAAAGTTGATCGAAAATGTTATTAGTGATTTGCAAACATCTAAAGGTATAGAAGTAACTGAAGATTTGATAGATGTCTTTGAGTTGAATGAAAAATCTATGCTTGGAGTATTTATTGAAGGAGATATCCCTTGTGTCGGTTTGATAAATCAACTTGCCAATTATAATAAGAAACGATATTTCAAAATACCTACAATTAAAACCGCAGAATTATCATTAGCATATTACGTTTCAAAATCCATAAAATTTTTCCCTGAAGATTACTCACTAATCGTTTATATAGGAAAAGAATATAGCAAGCTAATTTTTATGGAAGGACAAAAACTTTCTCATATCGGATCAACTTTAGATATTGGGACAAAAAATCTTCATACTTATGATGTCTATTTTTCAAAGATACTTCTGGAGATGGAGAATGGCGGTATTCCTAAGTTAGATAATATTATTGTATGCGGTGAAGACAGATCTGAAAATTTAATCCTTTCTTTCTATGGAACATTTCCCGAAGCAAATGTCTCCGCACTTAAATTTGAGAATTTTAATACTTCTTCAATTAGTGATGAAGACCAAACAAATTTAGCGTTGTATGCAATTCCAATCTCCGTTGCTGTAGAATATTTTGACGAACTTGATAAAACATATGTCGGCATTAACTTTTTGCCGAAGTATATTCAAGAGAATCAAAAATTCCTTCAATTCGGATGGCATAGTTATGCTGTTATGCCTCTGCTCTTTGGAGCAGCATTTTATTTTACTTTCCAAATACTTTCCACTAATCGTGAAATAAAGGATCTTGATTATGAAATTGCCGGGCTTAATCAGAGACAGATTGAAAATCAAACTCTCGTTAATGAATTAACTCCTATTGAAGAAAGGATTAGAAATTTCGATGCTACTCAAAAAATTCTAGATCAAGCATCAGAAGGTTCAAGTCTTTGGAATAAAACAATTTTTAAAATGTCCGACTTTATTGAAAGAAGAAGAAATTTTTGGGTAGCTAAAATTGAAACATTAACACCTGATGAAATCAGATTGAATGGTTATTCATTAAATAGAAGTGTACTTACCGAGTTTGCAGATCAGAACAAAGCTTCTTTACTGAAGAGTATTAACTATGAACCATTGAGAGAAAAAAGCGCCTTTGCATACATTCTTAATCTGAAATTAATGAAGGATACTCTTACTACAAAATGAGCAGTAAAGTAAAAAATACAATCATAATTTTAATAATTTTTATAGCCATCTTTGTTGGCGGGGGATTCTTCCATTTCGTTTTACAAAAAGGAAAAATTAATGACAAGCAGAAGAAAATAGGGCAGTTAAGACTTTACCAACTTGATACCGATGCTCTGAACCAACAATTAGATCTTCTCAAAAAACGAGTTGCTGAACTTGATTCTATATTAGCTAATAGAAAGTATAATATACCCTATAATCTTACGCAGGCATCGTTCTTCGATTTTGTGAATCAAGTTAGTTTTAGTTTTTCACCGAACTCATATGTTAACATAGAATTTGTTGAGACAGAAATTTCTACTGATTACTATATTTATCATTACACTTTAAACGGCATTGCAGAATTCAATGATTTTGTAAAACTAATTTATGCATTAGAGGAAAGTAAACAACTTAAAAAAGTTAGTGACGTTGATCTAACAAATAATGTAAAAGTAGAGCAAGACGGTACACCGCATTACCTGGTAAGTTACAAGTTTAAATCTAAAGTATATTATTCGAACGATAATCGTTTCTTTGTAAAGAATTTTAAAGAAAATCAGATAATTCCAAATCCGGTTTATGATTTCTTCTATCCGCTCATTAGAAACGAAATACCGCCGAATAAGGATAAATTATTGGATGTTCAATCAGCTCATTTACTAGCGCTAATTCCGGACGGAGCTTTCCTTTCTGATGCAAGCGGAAATACATATTTACTATGGGAAGGTGATCAGGTATATCTTGGTTATCTTACCAATATTAATTATCAGAATAACGAAGTAAATTTTGTACTTAATAAAGGTGGAGTAATCGAGAATTACAATTTGAAACTTGAAAAAGAAAAAAAGCAGAGTAAATAAAATGAAAAAGCTAATCGTAATTTTAATTCTATTCGGATTAATTGTAACCACCCATGGTCAAATTGATTTGAAGGATAAATTAAAAGGGTATGTTAGTCCGGATGAGCTTGTTACGTTATCAGAGAGCATCAGTTTTGATCAGGCGCTACAAGTAATAAGCAAAGTTAGTGAGAAAGTCTCCGGTAAGAAGGTTGTATCGCCGGTAAGTATCACAATGCCGATCGGAATTGAGATTGATAAGATGCAGTACAAAAAAGCTCTTATGATTATAGTACAGTATAATAATCTATATATAGAAGAAATAGAGTCTACAATCATCATTAGAAAAAAAGGCGATGTAAAAGGTAAAGGTGATTCTAGTGCTGTATCTATTGATGAAAGAGAAGTAAAAATTTCAGCCGTTATGTTTGAAGCAAACATTGCGGAAATGAGAGAACAGGGCATCAATTGGGAATTTCTTTTATCTCAAACCGGATTGTCTGTTGGTGGTAAATTAGTTTCTGTTCAGGATCAATCATCTTCAGCAAGTGGAACATCTACTACAGCAGCACAAACCACACAGAATCCGCCGCAATTTAATCTTAGTAGTAAATCTACTTTTTCAATGGGTCCTTTCGATGGATCTGCTACTGCATTGTTCAAATTTTTTGAAGATGAGAATCTCGGGAAAATTATTTCACGTCCGGTTATAACGGCAATTAATAAGAAACAAGGAAAAACTCAAATCGGTTCTGATTTCTCGATTAAAGAACGGGATTTTGCAGGCAACTTGATTGACAAGTTCTATCAAAGCGGAACTATAATTGAAGTTACGCCGAATATAATGAACGAAGAGGGGATTGATTATGTGTATCTAAAAGTTAGAATGGAAAGAAGTTCAGTTGTAATCGGCTCGTTGTCTATCGAAAAACCCAAAACAGAAGTAACAACAAATCTTCTACTTCTTAATGGAGAAGAAACAGCAATTGGCGGATTAATTACTAACGAAGAGACAACTGTGCGTAGAGGCATTCCATTCTTAAAGGATCTTCCATGGTGGGTATTAGGGTTAAGATACATATTCGGTTACGACCAAGTTTCCTACTCTCAGAAAGAAATAATATTACTTATCAAAGCAGATATTCTTCCGACATTAAAAGAAAGATTTTCTAAACCTAAAGAACAGACGCTGTTGAAGAAAACTTTAGATCAACAGAGAGACGATGTAGAAAAATATAAAGAACAGATCAAGAAAAAAGAAGAAGAAAAAAAATAGACAGCGGGATTGATTAACATTTGTAATGATAAACTGATAAAGATTTTCAATCCGTCAATGTGTTTAATTGTAATGCCATCGCAAAATTAATTATAGCATTTCTTTCCGATTAGATTTTATTAAACCGGAAGGTCCATCGAACAATGAAACTTAACTACCGTTTCATACTGATTACTTTTATTATCATCCTGATTGTGTCTATAGCTTCGACATTTGTTTTCTATTCATTAGCAGGCAGAGTTCTATCACAGCAGCAATCTAAATCAATTTTAAATTCCACAAATGATTTTTCATTTGTTTTACAAAATGAAAATATAAACATGGAAGAAGAATTCCGTTCGATCTCACCTCAAATCGGAATTTTTAATAAAATAAATCTTGATTCTACGTCTATAGATTTTTGTTTTACACTTGTTAATGATTCACTTATTAATGCCCGCGAATTCAAAGTTAAATCAGAATCTTATTTGAACATTAGGTCATCGTCGTTTAGACAATTCTTTTCGGATAATCCAAATGTAGTTTTGCGTTATGCTCAAATTCCAAACGGCAAAACAGTTTATTATGGAAATCAAATTTCGTCCAAGTACCTAAATCGGATCTCCCAAAAAATACGAGCTGAAGTTGCTTTGGTAATTAATAACTCTCCGGTTGAGCTCTCCAATCCGGAAATAAATCAGAAGCATCTATTAAGTATAATAAATGCAGTGCGTGACTTAAAATACCGCAATAGTTTTGATTTATATAATACCGTGTTGGACAATGCGGATTTCACTGCAGCGCTTTTTGTTCCAAAATCTATTCTAACTCCCGGTGCAAAAATTAACTTTATTGTTTTTAATGTTTATAAAGAAGGTGTTGAATTCAGGGATACATTAAGATTAGTAATGCTGCTTGTTGTGCTTGCAGGAAGCGCCTTAACCTTTATAGTAGTTTGGGTTTTTACTGCAAAACTTAGAGAGCAGGTTTCTTTATTAAGCCAGGCTGCCGAGATCACCGGTAAAGGCAATCTTGATCACAGAGTTCCTATTCTTACAAATGATGAAGTAGGTAAATTCGGTGAAACATTCAACCATATGCTTGATGAATTGGTGCGGAATAAAAGAACTGAAAAAGAATATTCTGAATTCATAACTCTCATTAACAAAAATCCCACATTAATTGAAATATCGGATGCAGCACTTTCTAAAATAATTAAGTCAACCGGATTAACATTCGGTGTGCTTTATCTGGTTGAGCATAAATCATTAAGACTAATTTCATCGTTTGGCATCAGTAAAAATTTTATTGAATTGAAACAAGATGTAAGTCTTTACAGCAATGCGGTTGAAAAGAAAGAAAAAGTTGAATTCCGATTTAGTGATAATTTCCCCGAAATAAAAACCGGCATGGCTTCTATCAAGATAAAATATTTAATAATCTACCCGATCATTTATAATAAAGAAACAATCGGTGTACTTGAATTGGCAGCAGAATCAGATCCGCATACAGACGTTCTTAATTATATTGATAATATTCATGAACAGCTTGCAGTTGGAATTATCAATGCAAAATCTTTTGAACAGCTTGAAAATTTTATTGGTGAATTGAAGAAACTTAATGAAGAATATCTTAAGCAGAACGAACAGATCATTAAGCAAAACTATGAATTAAAAGAGCTTCACGAACAACTAAAAGACAAAGCTGATGAACTTGAAAGACAAAGAATCAAAGCAGTTGAATTAACAAAAGTGAAATCCGAATTTTTAGCTAGTATATCTCATGAACTCCGTACACCTTTAATTTCTATTCTTGGATTGACAGAATTATTGATTAAAGACAGTTCGGTTATTATAAAAGCTAAAGACCGCTTGAATATAGTTCATCGAAACGGAAAAAAATTGCTTTCTTTAATTACTAATATTTTGGAATTCTCAAAATTTGAGTCCGGCAAAATTGAAGTTAAGAAAGAGAGCTTTTTATTGAATGATATACTCGAAGAAATCTATCCGAACATTCAACAAATCACATCAGAGAAAAGTCTTGAGTTCAATTTTGATGTTGAGAGAAACTCTAATGTTCTTCTTAACACAGATAAAAGCAAGCTGGAACAGATTCTAATTAACTTATTAGTAAATGCAGTTAAGTTTACTGAAAAAGGATCTGTCCGACTCGGTATTAAAGTTATCAATAGAACTGATATTGAGTTCAGTGTAACAGATACAGGAATTGGTATCTCTGATGAAAATAAGAAAATTATTTTTAGCGAGTTTAGACAAGTAGACAGCAGCACATCCAGAAAGTATGGCGGTGCAGGCTTAGGTCTTGCTATTTGCAAAAAATATGTTGATCTGCTTGGAGGGACACTTTCTCTTCAAAGTGTCACAGGCGAAGGCTCACGGTTTTATTTTGTTTTACCTGATACAGTACTAGATGTTGTAGAAGTTCAAGAGCATCAATTCTTAACTTTAACTGAACCCGAAAAAGAGAGACAGCTGACAAAATCAATACTCATAATTAACGATAATACTGATACGCAAAAATTAATCGGCGATTATCTTGCATCGTATGATTATGATATTATTATTACCTCAAATGCTAATGACGGATTACGATTGGCGAAAGAAAAATTACCATATGCAGTTATATTTAACCCATTTATAAATGATGGCAATCTATGGACTTTTATTCACGTCATGAAAAGCTACACATTAACACGACACATACCGATCGTTCTTACAATAATGGTAGAAGAAGAAAAAGTCGGATGGGAGCCTGAGATATTTGATTTCATTAATGAAAAAATTAATTACAATGAGTTTAATGAATTGATATTGAAGGTAGAATCGCATTTTGAAAAAAATATTCGAAAGATTGTTTTTATTGATATCCATCAAGATGAAATTGAAATACTCAAAAAATCTTTTGAAGATGCTTTTGATATTGCTATTATTTCTTCATCAGCAAATGTTGGTGAGCGAATTCGAAACGAAAAACCGCATTTGGTCATAATTGATATCGCTACATTTATGGAACAATCATTACAAATAATTTATGAAATATCTCAAGACAGACTGTTAAAAAATGTTCCGGTTATTTTGAAGTTACCAAAAGTATTAACTCAAGATCAGATAAATAAATTAAATAATAAGTTTAAGGAAATAGCATTAACTGTTAGATCACACCCGCTGGATGTGCTGAAAGTATTACGCGACAGATTAAAGATTGATGACGATATTACAAATAGAAAAAACAATCTTATTGAAGAAACATATCCAAATGAACAAGCAAATTATTATCATAAGAATGAAAGCAGCAAAAATTCGAAACCAACAGTTTTAATTGTTGATGATAATAACGATGCACTTTTTACTATTGGTGAGTTCGTTAAAGAAATGAACTGTAATACCATTTTTGCACATAATGGAATGGAATGTTTATTAACATTGAATCATGTTGAACCGGATTTAATATTTCTAGATATAATGATGCCGCAGATGGATGGATTCGAAACTATAAAACGAATACGCAATGAAAAAAGATTTGATAATATTCCTGTAATTGCACTTACAGCTTATGCTATGCTGGACAATAAAGAGGTTATTGAAAAAAATGGTTTTAATGATCTCGTTACAAAACCGATAAACTCACAAGTACTTGCCTCAAAATTAAAAAAATACTTAAAAGCCAAAGTTAGTTAACCGCCAATGAAAAAAATTCTGATCATTGATGATAGTCCGGATAGTGTCTTTTTACTCCAAGACAGACTTGAGCGTGAAGGTTTTGAAATTGCAAAAGCTTATAATGGTGAAATGGGGATTCAAAAAGCTGTTGGTGAAAAACCGGATCTAATACTTTTAGATATTATGATGCCTGATATTTCCGGTTATGACGTCTGTAAAGCTTTGTCTTCTAAAGAAGAGACAAAACTTATTCCAATAATTTTATTAACAGCTTTGACCGAAGCCGATAATCTGCAACAAGGGTTACTGTCGGGTGCATTCGATTATATTAAGAAACCTTTTAACCGTACGGAATTAATTGCACGAATAAATTCAGCGCTTAGATTCAGCGATACAAATAAAATGCTAATTGAAATTGAAAAGATTAAAACTTTTGCGGCAACCGTTGTAACGGCAAATCACGAGATAAAACAACCATTAACATTGATCAATCTTTCAACAGCAGCAATTCGCAGAGAATTTTCTAAAACAAATTACTCTTCTGAAAACATCCTAAAAAGAATTGAGTTTATTGAAAATGCCTCAAGAGACATTATTTCGGTCCTTGATAAGCTTGGATCTATTAAAAAACCGGTAATCACGCCTTACGTAAACGATCTTAATATAATTGATTTAAAATTGGAAGATAAAAAAGACCTACCCAATTAATTCTTTTACAAGAGAAAGCAGTTCTTCAAAGTTGTATGGCTTGTTAATGATTTTACTTATTAAGATTTTTGGAAGTGTTTCTTCAAATTCAGAAGGCGAGCCTGAAGCAAGAACGATTGGTAAAACGTAACCTGCTTTATTAATCTCATGCAAACAAGTTATTCCGTCCATCTCAGGCATTTTTCGATCAATAATCAGTAGATCCGGCGTTCTTACTTTAAGTAGATCCAAAACTTCAATTCCGTTTGATGCGGTAAGTATTGTGTAATCATAAGATTGTAAAAGTTCGGTAAGAAGTTCGCGGAGTATATCTTCATCTTCTGCAATCAAAATTGTTTTTCCGCTTTGCGCAGGTTTATCATGCAATATAGGTGCAGAATTTAATGTGATGATAAATTCAGAACCTTTGCCTACTTCACTTGAAACGGAAATAGTTCCATTGTGATCTTCAATAATTTCTTTAACTATAGATAAACCAACTCCGGAAATTTTATTTTTATTTTTTGTTGAGTAATCTTCGTTGAATACTTGAGAAAGAAACTGCTCTTCAATACCGCTTCCGTCGTCGTTTATGATAATTTGAATTTTATCTTCGTTTTCCAAATTACACGTTTTGATTCTAATTGTTCCGCTCGTATTAATTGCTTCTACAGAATTAATTATTAGATTTAAGATCACCCGGTAAAAATCAGAATACTTGCCGTTTACTAGTTTAAGGTCTTTTTCAAGAGAAAGGAGAAAATTAATTTTATCTTTTTGCTGTAAAATATATGAACGGACTATATCTGCGATAATCGAATTTAAATTAATTTTTCGCCGGGTAATCTTATTTGAAGTGTTTCCAAATGTATCATCAATCATCTCCGATGCAAGATAAGTTCCGCTTTCAATGTTATTAAGGATAGGAAGAATAGTATCAATGTTGGTAACTTTTCTTTTAAGAAGATCAATACTGTTTAGTATACGTGTGAAAATATTATTAAGATCATGTGCAAGATGTTTTACAGAGGAATCCTTTTTCATTCTATTTAAGATTGTACTTTAGAATTTTTGAATAGAGTGTTTTTTGGCTGATGTCTAAAGCGCGGGCTGTATTTTCGCGGTTCCAACTATGATGTTCTAAAGCCCGTTTAATATGAATTTTTTCCAATTCATCCATAGTTAGAAGAGTGCCGTCATCTTTTACAAAATTGGCAAAATCAAAATCTTCTTTAGGTACGTTCAAATCTTTAGATTGAATTGTATCGCTTTCGGAAAATATTATTGCCCGCTCAATTATATGTTCAAGTTCTCTAACATTACCAGGGAAGTTATAACGCTGTAAATCATTTTTTGCGTCGGATGAAAGTTTTTTAACCGAACGAACAGGTGATTTCTTCTGAAGAAAATATTCTGAAAGCAGATGAACGTCTCCTTCGCGTTCACGCAACGGAGGAATTGTTAATGTGATAACATTTAGTCTAAATAAAAGATCCCGACGAAAATTTTTCTTTTCCGCTTCTTCCATTAAATTTTTATTTGTTGCACCAATAACACGGACGGAAGAATTCAAATTTGTAATTCCGCCTACTCTTCTGAATTCTCCATTCTCAAGAAATCGTAAAAGTTTTGGCTGTAATGCTAAACTTAATTCACCAATCTCATCAAGAAAAAGTGTACCTCCGTTTGCGATTTCGACCAATCCTTGTTTAGAAACTTTAGCATCGGTGAAAGCTCCCTTTTCATAACCGAAAAGCTCGCTCTCTATTAGCTGATCCGGAAGAGAGGCACAATTGATAGCGACAAATGGTCTATCGGCATGATTTGAATGGTTATGAATAAATTCTGCGAATAATTCTTTACCGGTTCCGGTTTCACCTTCTAGCAAAATATTGGAATCAGATTTAGCTGCACGTTCCGCCAAACGATTAATTTTTTTTATTACATCACTCTCCCCGATAATATTATTGGAGGGGAGTTGATTAATTTTCGATACAAGTATTTTATTTTTAATCAGCAGATCTTTATGATCAAGTGCGCGTTCAATAATTACGCAAAGTTGACCGAACTCGTATGGTTTAGTAATGAAATCATAAGCACCTTGCTTAATGCAGTCAATAGCTGTTCGCATATCTGATTTTGCAGTTAGAACAATTACTTGTAACGAAGGGTGATTTTCTTTAGCATAACTTAAAACTTTTTCTCCGTGAACCTCGCGCATTTCAAGATCGAGCAATAGAATATCATAAAAACGTTTCTTCAAGTTTTCAATGGCATCCTTTCCATCATAAACAACATCTACCGAGTAACCCTCGTTTACCAATTCTTCTTTTAAAAGGTAACAAAGTGTTTCATCATCATCGGCAATTAAAATTCTTGAGTCTTTCATATGAGGTAAATTTTACTTGTGTTTCAATATATAAAAAAAGAGTGATAAAAATAATTTTTTACTGTGAATATAAGTCGTTTTGGAATTTAAAGGGGAGAGGTTTATATTTACGCCCGCAATTTTATTGGTGAGGGCGCGTAGCTCAGTGGTAGAGCAACACCCTTTTAAGGTGAAGGTCGGTGGTTCGAGCCCACCCGTGCTCACAAAAAAGCCTTGTAATCTAATCGGTTAAAAAGCTTCTTCATTTTTTGTTACTAACCGACGTTACACATAAGATGTTATTCTGACTGAAGTGAAGAATTCTATCATTTGATTTTATTGCATGATTGATATATTTCTCCCTACAAGTCGGTATCAATAAGAAAATTACAATACTTTGTGTAAGAAGAGTTACTAACATTTTAAACCAATTTATTTTATCTATTGTCCCAATAATGAAAAACTTTTAATAAAATAGATCGCTAATTAACGGCTACTCACTTATCGAATAATTTTTACCACTCATATTAAAGACAAGAATTTATCATTTGACAACTTAACCGTTCTTGTCTATCTTAAATAGTAACATTACAGTAAACTCGATTCATAAGAAAGGGTTAAAACCATGGCGGATATAACAATTCCCAAAAACTTGGCTGTAAGCGATTCCGGCTTCTTATTTTTAACTTCTACTGGCGAAACATTTACGCTGAACGAGATTGGGCATTTTATCTTTAAGCAATTTCAGCAAAACGATTCATTTGAAACCGTAAAAAATAAAATTGCTCAGGAATATGAAGTTGATCTCAATTCTTTGGAAAAAGATTTGGATGACTTTGTCGCGCAATTAAAAGCTTACAACCTGATTGAGACCAAATGAATATTGCAGTTACCGGCTTAAACGCCACAGATAACCCTGGACCCGGAGTTCCCGTAATAAGAAGCTTGAAAGAGGTAAAAGAGATCAGCGGAAATATTATCGGGCTCGTTTACGATCCGCTTGAACCGGGAATCTACCTTGAGAACTTAGCAGATAAATGTTATCAAATTCCTTATCCATCAAGCGGTTTAGAAAATCTTTTTAACCGGATCAGCTTAATAAATGAAATAGAAAAAATTGATTTAATAATTCCAACTCTCGATTCGGAGTTATATGGTTTTGTAAAGCTGCAGGATAAGCTTCGCGGGATTGGAATAAAAACTTTTCTTCCAACATTTGACCAACTCAACATACGCGGAAAAGACAAACTATTCGATTTCTGCAAAGAGAACGGAATCAAAGTTCCTAAAAATATTCTTATTGCCTCTGCTCAGGAACTGTATAAAATTCCAAATCAATTCAGCTACCCGGTTGTTATCAAAGGAATTTTTTATGAAGCGTACGTTGCCAACAATTTTGATGAAGCTCTTGCCGCATTCAATAAGCTGAGCTATAAATGGGGATTCCCAATCATAGTGCAGGAATTTATTAAAGGTGATGAGTTTAATGTTGTTGCACTTGGCGATGGAAAAGGGAAAACTATAGGTGCCGTTGCAATGCGCAAACTTTATGTAACTGATAAAGGTAAGGGCTGGTCCGGTGTTACAATTGATGAACCAAATATTTTAAGTGTCTCTATAAAAGTAATTGAGAAAACAAAATGGCGCAGTGGAATGGAATTGGAGTTCATCAAAGATTTTAATACTAATGAATATTATCTGTTAGAAATAAATCCTCGCTTTCCTGCATGGGTTTATCTTGCACCGTCTGCCGGACAAAATCTTCCCTACGCATTAGTAAGATTGGCAAATGAAGAAAATGTTCAGCCATTTGATAGTTATGAAATTGGAAAAATCTTTGTCCGATGTTCGTGGGATTTAATCACAGACATAAAAGTTATTGAGAGAATTACGATGAAAGGAGAAAATTAAAATGACTAAGAAAAGGTATGAACGACCAATCATTACCAAACATGTCTCCGGTTTAATGAACAAATTTGGCAGCAATCCAACCGCTTCTTACAAATCCGATATTGATGGAGTTGCAGTAGAAAAACTTGTTGAGAAGTTTGGATCACCTCTTTTCGTAATGTCTGAAAAGCAGTTAAGACAAAATCAGCGCGAAGCATATAGAATTTTCAAAACGCGTTATCCAAAAGTTCAGTTTGCCTGGTCTTATAAAACAAATTATTTAAATGCTGTCTGTTCGGTTTTTCACCAGGAAAATTCTTGGGCAGAAGTTGTTTCAGAATTTGAATATGAAAAAGCTAGACGGCTCGGAATTAAAGGGGAACATATAATCTTCAATGGTCCCGATAAAAGCCGGGAAGCACTTTTACGAGCGATGAAAGAAAAAGCAAAAATTCACATTGATCATTTTGACGAGCTTTACACAATCATCGAACTAACCGAAGCGGAAAAACTAAAAGCCAAAGTTGCAATTCGTGTAAATATGGATGTTGGAATTTATCCTAAGTGGGACCGCTTCGGGTTTAATTTTGAAAACGGAGAAGCATGGCAGGCAATCAAAAGAATTATTGCTGCTAAGAATCTTGAGTTAGTAGGTCTTCACACTCACATTGGCACTTATATGATGTCTGCTGAAGCATACCGTGTTGCAGCAATCAATCTTGGGTCGCTTGCTAAAAGAATCAAGAATGATTTTGACAAAGTAATTGAATACATAGACCTAGGCGGAGGGTTTGCTTCCCACAATACATTGTTAGGACAGTATTTGCCTGCCGAACAAGTAGTGCCGTCCATAGAACAATTTGCGGATTCAATTTCTTCAGGACTGTTTGAACTTTCATTTACTAATGAAGAGATGCCAACTTTGATACTTGAAACAGGTCGTGCGTTGGTAGATGATGCGGGATTTTTAATTTCATCTGTAATTGCAAACAAAAGATTATCCGATGGAAAAAGAGCTGTTATAATTGATGCCGGTGTAAATTTACTTTTCACAAGTTTTTGGTATAAGCATAAAATTTCGCTTGCACAGCCGAATGGTTCTTATACTGAGGACACAACTATTTATGGTCCCTTGTGTATGAATATAGATTGCATTCAGGATTCCATAGCCCTGCCGGCTTTGAAGGTTGGTGATAAAATAGTAATTCATTATGTCGGAGCTTATGATTTGACCCAGTGGATGCAGTTCATTGCTATGCGTCCGAATGTTGTAATGGTTATGGAAAATGGTTCTGTTGAGTTGATACGTAAAGCTGAAAACATAGACTACTTGATGGAAAGAGAAAGAGTACCGGAAAAATTATTATTGAAGAAAAAATAGGTGTGAAAAACTTCTAATGAATTTCTTTCTTGATTCAATATTGTTCAGCTACGGACAAATCTTTTTTTCGAACCGGCGCTGGTTTGGCGCGCTGACTCTTACCGCAACATTTGTCGTCCCGGAAATCGGTTCGATGTCTCTGCTCGGTGTTGTAATATCAAATCTTACAGCGCTTATGCTAAAATATGACCGTACTAAAATCCGTTCCGGCTTTTATGGTTTTAACGGAATACTGTTTGGTGCGGCAGTTATATTTTTTTACAAACTCAGTTTCCCGCTGCTTCTTTTAGTTCCGCTATTTATTGTAATTACCTTTTTACTCGCATCGGTTTTAGAAAATTATTTTGCGGCGGTGTTTAATCTTCCGGGTTTGTCAATCCCGTTTGTAATCGGGCTTTACGTGTTCATGGTTTTTCTTACCAACTACAATTTCATTTCGGTAAATTCAATCAAAACTTATGATGTTTATTTTTCTTTTGTTCCATTATGGCTGCAAAGTTATTTTAAGTCGCTTGCGCTCATTCTCTTTCAGCCGTCATTTATTTCCGGCGTTCTCATTTCTATTGCACTCTTATTCTTTTCGAGAACTCTATTTCTACTAAGCATAATTGCATTTGCTTGCAATGCAATTTTTTTAAATCTTATTTTACCTCATAATTTAGATTCATTACTTATAATCACCGGATTTAATTCGATACTGACTGCTATTGCTTTGGGTGGAAGTTTAATAATTCCATCAAGAAAAAGTTTTATGCTGGCAATATTTTCTGTAGCTCTTGTAATTATTTTCACCGGTTTCTTCTATAAAGTTCTTCATGGAACTCTTCCTATTTTAGTACTTCCATTCAATTTTATAGTTCTGTTTACACTTTACAGTTTGAGATTCCGGCAAGAGCAATCGGATTTAGTGGCTTTGTATTTTACACCGGGATCGCCGGAAGAAAATTATTATTATCATCATAACAGGCAGAAGCGTTTCGAGAGATTCAAATTTTATTTTCCTGAACTTCCGTTTTTCGGCGAATGGTTTGTATCACAAGGATATGAAGGAGAGCATACACATAAAGAGGAATGGAAATATGCGCTCGATTTTGTAATAGCCGATGAAGAAGGAAAGCAGTACAAAGAAACTGGGAAGGAATTGACAGACTACTACTGCTACACGCTTCCGGTTACATCTTCCCTGGATGGTGAAGTTGTAAAAGTTATTGATGGAATAATTGACAATGAAATTGGCAAAGTTAATCTAGAGAAAAATTGGGGCAACACTGTTATTATCAAACACGGAGAAGGTTTTTATTCTTCTTTCTCTCATCTTAAAGAGGAAAGCATCAAAGTAAAAGTAGGCGAACTTGTTAAGAAATCTGATATTGTTGGTTCGTGCGGTAACAGCGGACGTTCACCTTATCCTCATATTCATTTCCAGTTGCAAGCTTCGGATAAACTTGGGGATAAGACTTTGCAATATCCGTTAGCATATTTTCTACAAAAGACAGATTTGGGTTTAGAATTAAAAATTTTTGAAATACCTGAAGAAGGGAAGTCTATTAGAAATACCGAAACTCATAAATCAATTAAGAACGCTTTTAGTTTCAGCTTGGGAGAAAAGTTGAGGTTCAAATGCCGGCTGAAAGAAAAAGCTTTTACCGAAGAATGGGAAGTGAAAGTTGACATATATAATTCGTTGTATCTCGAAGCTGGCAGCGGAGATTGCGCATATTTCTATCAGTCCGACAAACTATTTTACTTTACTTCTTACACAGGCAACAAGAACTCTGCTTTGTATTATTTTTATTTAGCAGCGCATCAGGTCCCTTATTGTTATCATAAAAATATTTATTGGAAAGACCGCTACTCTATTGTAGATCTTCCGGGAACAAGAATCCGTTATTTATCCGAGTTTTTGCTTTTTTATAAGAATTTCTTAACTACAGAAGGTAAATTTTCTTTCGGAGAAAGATTTGATGATGAAGATTCGTTTTTTATCAAGAATACAATTGATATACTAGGCAAAGGATTGTTCAAAGGGTTCAGCCGGTCGTTTAATACCGAGATTGAAATTGATGCTGAAGGTACGATAAGCAGAATCAGTTTTTTTGAAACCGGCAATAAAACGTTCGAAGCAAATTCAATTAATAAATAGAGAGGAACAAAATGAAGAAATATATTTTGCTCAGTTTAGCTGTTTCTTTTGTGATATTAGTTTCTTTAGCGGCTAAAATAATTTATCAAGACACCGAGAAAAAAATAAGTTCTTTCAACTCTTCTATGAAGTACGAAGAAAAGAAAGAATACGATAATGCTATTCAATCGCTACTTCAAAATTACGAAGAGAATAAAAATGATTATTTGTTTAATCTTCGATTGGGCTGGCTTTATTATTCAAAAAGGGATTACTCGAAATCGAAAACTTATTATCAACGTGCAGTTGATATCAGAAAAAACAATTCGGAGGCAATGCTTGCCTTAACTCTTCCCGTTTCAAAACTCGATGACTGGGATTTAGTTCAGAGCATCTACCAAAAGATTTTGAAAATTGACCCTAATAATTTTTATGCGAACCTTTACCTCGGGCAGATCTACTTAAACAAAACGGAATACGGTAAAGCAAAAGAACTTTTAGAAAAGATTTATGAATTGAATCCCGGTTCTTATGACATTAACATGAGTTTGGGATGGACATATTATTATCTTGGCAAAGCATCCAACGCGCGCGAACTATTTACTAATGTTCTGATGCTAAGTCCGAATGATAGTCTTGGCATGAAAGGATTAGAGCTTACTAAATGAAGATTATAAAGCGATTACTCTTTATATTCTTATTCATTTTTTCCAATAATACTACAAGGGCAGATTCATTGTATGTGTACACATCTGCTTTTTACACATTTGGTAAATACTCAACTGGAGGAAGTTCAAATTCTATAGCAGGATATGCAACCCTTTCATTCAACGGAAAATCTTTTGTAACTCTTGGGTATGACAACTTAAATATAGAATTCACTACCGGAAAATATCTTCAACAGAATCATACATTCAGTTATTTGCAGAATTTATTCCCTTCTTATCTCAAAGTAAGTTATAGCTATATAGGAGGGAAATACACGCAAACGGGTCAGACTTCCTCATCGTTTGATAACACACATCTCATAAGTCTTGAATATTATTTTTACAGTAATATGTTCTATTTAGGATTAGCGGCATCATACATAAAACAGAGCGGTTACACTCAATTAAATGTTTATCAAATCACACCAAGGATTGAATGGATTGTATCCACCAAGCTTTATCTGAGTACAAAACCAAATTATACTTATGTAAGCGATAAGCGGAATTTATTTTCTGTTGCGGGATATATTTCCTGGAATTCAATCCAGGATGTATATTTGAAACTTGGCGGGTTTGTTGGAAAGCGCGCTTTCTATTTTGATACGGATTTACTAACAATCTATAATCAGAACGAAACCCAGACTAATCTTTTTACTACACAGGTTGATTATATTCCTTCGAAAAATTTAAAACTCACGACCAGCTATCAGCACTCAAGTTTTTCCGGTTACTCGATAGATTATTTTATTTTAGGAATAAGAACTGCAATTAAATTTTAGCATTAATAAAATAATCCGGAACATTATTCTGGTGTGGCAAATTACACTAAGGTTGCAGTAGGGTAATAATCCAGTAGAGACGGGATATATCCCGTCTCTACATTACTTTCCACTCATACAATATTTTTTGATATTTTGAGTTAGTGAATTCAATCATACAAATATTTTTAGGAAGTCTTCTACTTAGCTTGGTTCACGCTACAATACCAAGTCACTGGCTTCCGTTAATTGCAATCGGCAAAGCTGAGAAGTGGACCGGCAAAGAAACGTTAACTGTAACTGCAATCACAGGGGCTTCACATACAATTAGCACTGTTATAATCGGAATTATTGTTGGCTTGGTCGGCTATAAACTATCCGAGTCTTATCATTATATTACTCATTACGTAGCGCCGATAATTTTAATAATTCTTGGCATTATCTACTTCTATTTGGAATACCGACACAGTTTTATCAAAACAGCTCATCAGCATCATCATATTCACGTTGATGAAATTATTGAAAAACGAAAGAGTAAAAGATCAATTGTACTAACGTTGAGTATAGCAATGTTCTTTTCTCCATGTTTGGAAATTGAAGTATACTATTTCACTGCCAGCCGTTTGGGCTGGTTGGGAATTGGAATTGTCTCTGTAGTTTATTTTATCATCACAGTTCTTGGGATGATGTTTCTAGTTTACTTTGCATCAAAAGGTGTGCGTAAACTTAACTGGCATTTTTTAGAACATCACGATAAACTGATAAGCGGAATAGTTTTGATAATTGTTGGTGTGCTTGCATTTTTTATAGAGTATTAAATTATTTTGTAGCACAGAGTCACACTCTGTGCGGGACTGCTTTTCGCAGAATGCGAATTGGTGATAAAGTTAAACACAGAATACGATTCTGTATTACAAATACCCTTTACGTATGTAAGTATATTGCCATTTACTCCAATCATCAGCTAAGCCGGCGTTAACGGGATTCTCCAATACATAATTGATGATATTGAACAACTCTTTATCATCGCGTACCCATCTATCAAAACTTTCGTCTTGCCAAAACTTGCCAGTGCGTCTTAAAAACTCATTACTCCTTTTTGATGATACTCTTTTGATTGATTGCATTATTTTGCTGATACCTCTGTTATTTTTCAACAACTCAAAAACAAGATGAACATGATTTGGCATTATGCAGTAACAAATTACTGTAATGTTTTTACCGTCTTCATATAGAATAACCCACCGGACTATCTCAGCAATTTCTGGTATAGATAAATATTTTTTACCACTTTCACTTTTATCAAGCAATACGTCGTACTTTTTGAAAATCTTTTTCTCTTTTAAGCTAAGTTCTTCTTTGGAGTTATTAAATTCTTTGTGGAGCTTTTTAAGAGATTCTAATGGTAGACTGTCAGCTAAACGAAAAGTAATAAAGTATTTTCCCTCGTTGTAGTAAAGATGAGGCAAGTTTCTTCGATGAAAATGCTTTGATTCCATAATTATTTATTCGTTTTTCTTAGCACAGAGTCACACTCTGTGCGGGACTGCTTTTCGCAGAATGCGAAGTGGTGATAAAGTTAAACACAGAATACGATTCTGTGCTACAGGTTTAATTCTTTTAACAAATTATTTGCACCACCGATCTTATCCATAACCCATAAAACGTAACGTATATCAACACCTATCGAACGGCTGTACGATTCATTCCAAGCAAAATCATTTATTGTTGCTTCATACGCACGATCGAAATTAACTCCGACCAAATTTCCGTAAGCATCTAAAACCGGGCTGCCGGAATTTCCACCTGTTGTATCCATATTGTAAAGCATTGCAACCGGAAGTTTGCCGGTTTTCTTACTTAAATATTTTCCAAAATCTTTTTTATCATAAACTGTTCGCAATTTATCCGGAACAACAAAATCATCACCGCCCGTTGCACCTTTTTCAATTACTCCTTCAATAGAAGTGAACGGTTCCATATAAACTGCATCTGCAGGATTGTATCCTTTGATATATCCGTAAGTCAAACGAAGCGTGCTGTTTGCATCAGGAATGAAATTGGTTTTTTTCCATAACATTTTTACATCAACAAGATCACCATAAAGTTTGTTAAGCTTGCCTTCACTCTTTTGATTTTCTTTATCGCTAATCAGATTTTGCATCTTTATCTTTTTGGTAAAAATAAAGAGAGGGTCTTGTAAAGCAGCAATCTCCTCCGGTTTTTTTGTAAGAAGAGAATTAAAATATTCTTTATCACGGATTTTCGAGCTGATAATATTACTGCTAATAAAAGATTGAAAAGCTTCTTCGGGGTTTACTCCGTTTCCTTCTAGTATCTCATCAACTGCCATTATTCGAGATGATTCTTTTAATCCATTTGCATCCATCAGCATTTTCATCAGCATAGTCTCTTCAAAGTCGGCATTGTAATTTTGTTTTGCATTTTCCATAGCTGCAAGAGTCTGTTTGATATTTTTCTCCTGATAAGCAGTTCTTCTTTCAGCATCAGGCTTTAGCATATCTTCAGTGTAATTTAACACAAATGTTGTAAGAGAATCTGTTGTAGAGAATTTATTCAACTGCCGTAGCCATAAATCGGCTTGTGCATTTTGATTAACCTTTTCGAATACAATTCTGATCTCTTCTAAAAGATTTCCGTATTTTGCTTTCAGTGCCGGTTCTGAATTTATAAATAGCTGCAGCTGTCTTTCCTCTTCTTGTTTTTGTGCAACAAGATTAATCTTCTTCAATCCTTTAATCTTACCTTGATAATTTTTCATTGTGTTAGCAAGACCTTTAATGCGATTCGCAAAAGCAAGAGTAAGTTCTTTATTTCCCGCACTAAGTTCTTGCATCGTTTCTATTGCATACTGGTTAAGATCAGAAATGTAAGGAAGTAAATAATCCAGCTGATATTTCATATACTGCGCAGGACGATGGCGGAATGTTCTACCCGGGTAACCAAGCTGAAAAACAAAATCTCCTTCTTCAACTCCATTGGGATTTATTTTTAAGAATTTTTTTGGTTTGAAAGGAACATTATCTTTTGAATATGCCGCAGCTTTACCGTCCGGTGCAACGTAAGCACGCATTAAGGAAAAATCTCCTGTGTGTCTGGGCCAAACCCAATTATCGGTTTCACCTCCAAAATTTCCGATTGATTGAGGAGGAGCATATACAAGGCGGACATCGCGAATCACTCTATACTTGAACAAAACGTATGTCTTGCCGGCAAACATTTCGGAAACATTTGCAACAATAGATTCTTTCTCATTTGCAGCAGAGTCTGAAAGTTCTTTTATTTTTTGTGCGATGACTTTAGTACACTCTACTGGATCAGTTACATTTTGAATTGCACCGAGAATTATTTCGGAAACATCCTGATATGATTCGGTAATTCTGCAAATTTCTCCTTGTGATGGAATTTCTTCTGCAAGTGTCTTAGCATGAAAACCATTTTCAAGATAATTATTCTCTACGGTACTGGCTCTAGTAATTGCACCAAAAGCACAATGATGGTTGGTTATAATCAATCCTTTATCGGAAATGAATGAACCGGTACATCCCCCAAGACTTACAAGCGCATCAACAAGACTAACTCCATTAGGATTATAAACTTCTTTAGGATCAATTTTTAATCCGGCTTTTTGAAGATCAATTTTACCTATCTCACTTAAAGGATACATTCCTTCTTCAGGTGAAACCGGAATCATTCCAAGTATGAAGGATAATAAAACTAACGAGATTAATAATTTGATCGGTTTAAGTAACGTAAAATGATTTGTCATATTAACTCCGCCATAAGGTTATTTCAAAAATAATATTAAGCTGATGAATAAAGAAGCAAGAATGATAAACCAATAAAAGCCTATACCAACCCTCAATGCTGTCAGGTTAAGGAAAGGTGATTAAGTATAGCAAATAAATGGAACGCAGATAACACAGATTAAACTGATTTACGCAGATTTGATCCGCGAAGATCTGCTAAATCCGCGTCGTCAGCGTTCTATCAAAATAGATGATAATGTTGAAATTTTTTCCGGCAACATTATCAAAGGAAATGTTACTATTGGTGAAAACACAAGGGTTGAGTCCGGTGTTCGAATTACGGGGAGTGACCAGCATCCATCTACAATTGGATCACATGTAACAATCAAAGGACTAACATACATTTTTGGAACGGATGTTGGGAATAATATTTGTATTGAGCATTCTGTTCTTGTGAGAAAAAAAATATCTAAACCTGATGGAGTAAAGACGGATATTTATCATGTAAGGTTTTTTATTCCGGAAGCAGAAGGAAAAGATGCTGTAGAAGATTTATAAACCGCATTTTGAAATATTGGACTGAGTTTTAGAAAAGCCCTTCCCTTTGACATTGCCACTATGTGGGAAGGGTAGGGATGGGCTTTTGTTAGCAACTTTACAAACTGACTTTGTCCGAAGGACTCTCCCGAAGGGATTCCTTCGGAACTACGGAGAAAAACCACAACCGACCGCTTCGAATAGGCGGTCGGCAGTTGCGGGTTATGTGGCTAACTTACTAAACTTTTTACTTCTATTATTACTCTTTCTGCTAATGAAATAGAATTCTTACAAATAGATTTATCGGGATAAAAGAATGGGAGAGCGCTTCCAATAGGATATTTCGTAGGTAAATAGATACTATCTAAAAAATCACATTCATCTTCTGTTAACTCTATTGAAATACCATTCTTTTCTAAAATAGTTTTCAGTTCCAATATATTATGAGTTTTCTTAAATGGAATTACTTTTTCAATAAACAAAGATTTTAATGCTTTCTCTATAGATTGTTGAATATTGTGAAGGCAAGGATTATAAAGTTCACTTGCGAGAAGGACTTTGGCGGCTTCAAGATTTTCTTCCGAATATGTAAGCCAAATTTTAGTTTCCTCTTGCATAAATCACTTCCCCAGATGCAACTTCCTCTGTGAAAAAACTATTTTTATTTTTTTCTACGATTGGGAAAATATCAACAGCTATTTCTTTTGAAATATTTCTTATAAGCTTTCGATATTTTAATGCAAGAGTCAGATAATTATCTGAACTATTTTGAACCACTGCAATATCTATATCATTTGGAGAATCACTTTGATTAAAAGAGCCAAAAATTATAATTCTTTCAATTTCTTTTTGTCCTTTTAGCGAATCTACTATTTTATTTTTTAATTCAATCTTATTCATAGTGATTTTCCTTTTTACCTCCTTAAATATAGAATAATGAACCTTTATTTGCCATATACCGTGCCTAAGCTGCCGCCCAAAACATGAATGCAGCTTTGAACCTGACCGCCTACGGAGAAAAACCACAACCGACCGCATCGAACTTGTCCGCCGTTCTCTGGCGGAGAGGCGGTCGGCTTGGAAAACTTGTTAGGCATTTGTCAACTATGCAATAAAATAATTATTTAAGATTTTTATCAATTTCAACTTGAGCTTTTCTTCTATCTAGTTCGTCTCTAACAGGTTGATGATCACATTTTTATCGAACACTCAGTTCTGATCTGGGAAAAAATAACCAAACCGGAAGGAGTGAAGGCGGATTTATATCTTGTAAAATATGTATTACCAGAAGCTGAAGGATTGGAAGCAGTGAAAGAGTTATAAAATGAAAAAGGCAACTCGCATGATGAGCTGCCTTGAAGAACTTGATATCTCCAATCTCATTTCATTATAGTGTTACACTATACGTTATAAACTCGCCCGTTGCTAATGTGGCACCTTTGTGCTCAAATTCATACTTCGAATTTCCTGCTGTCAATACCACATCATATGTCCCGTAATAATTCGGACTAGATGTTTGATTAGTTATTCTGAAAGAAATACTGTGAGTTCCTTTTTTTTGCGGAGTTCACCGTGCCATCCAATAAAGCAGTATCAGTTCCTGACTGAAAATTTGCACTTGCAATCACATTACCATCAAACAACAAATCGGCTTTAAGAATGGTTTGGCGAACCGTCACACCATTATACGAATCCAGGGTACCACTAATCTTAACTACAACAGTTGCTTCAACAGGATTAGAATCATCTTTACTACAAGATGATATAACTAAGGAAGCAAATAAGAATATTGTGTACAACGCATACTTGATTATACATTTCATAAAACACTCCTTATTTATTTTTGCAACGATTAACAAAATAAAGTCAGACACTCACGCATTGCCGTTAAGTGAAATGCCTAACAATTATTTCCCCGCCAATGTTTATTAATTCCATTCCGACGGGTTGGAATGTTTTTCTCCGTAAGGAGTCTTTCGAACAATTTTTTAACGCGTCTTTTTTTAAACAAAAAAAGGACGCAACTTCCATTACATCCTTCATAGAGGCACTGGTATGCCTACACAGAGAGACATAAGAAAGCGCGTCCATACTGGACGCAACCTCCTTGCATAGTTCCTCTGTGTTTGAAAATTACCAGTTTTCGACTCAGAACACAGCAATAGCTGCGTTAATTATTTAATTCGGCAATAGCCGTTAATAAGATTTAGTTTATCTCCAAAATATTATTTATAAATTTCTTTTCTATGACCAATACGTATCACAAGTATTAACAATATATCATCTTCTTCGATTTTATAAATCACTCTATAATCACCGATCCTTATTCTGTAAAACTCTGTACCCTTAAGTTTTTTACATCCCAATGGTCTAGGATTA
>JBBAAM010000004.1:0-114822 GCA_041658245.1 Melioribacteraceae bacterium | reverse complement strand
GGTGTTAATGAAATAGAAGTCAAGATTTGAACCGTTTTAACGGTTTCTGGTTAGTGATTATTATTTCATTCTACCTTGGTTAAAATCATGGATAATGAAAAACCATAATTTTCACACAGCCTCTAAAAGTCGTGGCAAAGCAAATTTTAATTCTGTGTAAGGTGAGTTACTAACATACATTACGACTAATAATAGTGGTAAATGAATTACTTGAATTTAATTTAGGAAGCATGGATGAATGATTGAAAGAATGAATGTCTCTTTTTCAGTTATAAACTTTCAGTGTTTTTCATTCAACCATTCAGTCATTCCACCAACCGATGGTTTTATAAAAAAATACTAAATATTAATCTGTGTATAAAGTTTTAAGTAAGATGAGTTACTCATGGTTTTAGATATAATAATTTCAAAAGCTCTCGATGGTTATTCTGCCGCTATTCCATCAATTAGCGGATGCGAAACCTGGGCTCCGGAAGAAAATGAAGCGGTAGATAAAATTGTTTCGTTAGCCAGATATTATTTAAAGTTAGATGAAAACCACAGAATATTAGTTGACAAAGCAGGTAGAAGCGCATGTCAGTCAATTTATAAATTAATCTTCCACCTGCCTGCCGGCAAGGCAGGCAAAAGTTGAGAAAACAAATTACAGAACGACGGAAAGAAAAGATCATTGCCGTTGCTTCTGCACGGCAGGATTCACTTCGTCTTGTTCTCGAAAATGTCCACGATCCACATAACGTTAGCGCCGTTTTCCGTTCATGCGATGCGGTTGGAATTCCCAAAGTCTCTCTTATTTACAACATTGAAAAATATCCGAAGATCGGAAGTAAATCTTCCGCCTCAGCTTTTAAGTGGGTTGAAAAAGAAAAATTTACGGACGTAAAAAAATGTTATCAAACTTTGCGCGAAGAAGGATTTACAATTCTTGCTTCATCATTAAAGGGAAATTCTCTCAATCTCTATGATCTTGATCTGACAAAAAAAGTTGCGCTCGTTTTTGGAAATGAACATCGCGGAATTTCCGATGAAGCCGAAAACCTTGCCGATAATATTTTTTACATTCCGATGCAAGGAATGGTTCAAAGTCTGAATATCTCTGTTGCCGCTGCCGTTACTTTATACGAAGCAATGAGGCAAAGGATGCTGAAAGGTTTGTATGACCAGAAAGAAAATCCGGAATTAATTGAACGAAGAATAGAAGAATGGTTAACTAAAAAATAATGACTCAAAAGTTTAACAAAATAGAATCCGTAAAAGGGGAACTTGCTCTTCCGGGCGATAAATCCATTTCTCACCGCGCAGTTATCTTTTCTTGTATGGCAAAAGGAATTTCCGAAATTGAAAACTTGTCAAACGGTGAAGATGTCCGGTCAACATTAAAATGCTTTGCTGAACTTGGTGTTACAAGTAAGTGGGAAAATGAAAAACTGATTATTGAAGGAAAGGGATTTAAGAATTTCAAAGCTCCGGTAAATAATTTATATGCAGGAAATTCCGGTACGACAGCTAGGTTACTTGCGGGATTTCTTTCTGCACAACCGTTTGGATCAACAATGATAGGGGACGAATCGCTTTCACAACGACCGATGAAACGGGTGATCGAACCTCTCTCTTTAATGGGCGCAAAGTTTTCAACTTCATCAAAACAAACGCTGCCTTTAACAATTCATCCTGCGGAAAAATTTTCTCCAATTATTTATGAAATGCCCGTTGCAAGTGCGCAGGTAAAAAGTTCTCTGCTTCTTGCCGGACTTCATTTGGAAGAAGAAATTTGCGTGATAGAATCAGAGCAAACCCGTAACCACACGGAAGTTATGCTTGGTTTACGTGTTGAAGAAAAGGAAGGGAAGAGGTTTATTTATTCTTCAAGAAAGAATTATCCTTCCGCTCAAAATTATTTTGTTCCGTCTGATATTTCTTCTGCGGCTTTTTTCATGGTTTTAACTTTGCTTGCAAAGAACTCGGAAGTGATTCTTCGTCATGTTTCCTTAAATGATACCCGTACCGGAATTTTAAAAGTATTAAAGGAAATGGGAAGTGAAATTGAAATTGGTAACCAACAAAAATCAAACAATGAACTGTACGGCGATTTAATTGTTCGAAGCAGTGAACTCCATTCAATAGAAATTCCTAAAGAGATTATTCCTAATATTATTGATGAAATACCAATTTTGTCTGTCGCGTCCATTTTAGGAATAGGGAAGTTCGAAATTAGAAATGCTTCTGAATTACGAGTAAAAGAATCGGATAGAATTTCTGCTTTAGTTCAAAATTACAAAATGCTTGGCTTGCGTGTTGAGGAATTTCCCGATGGTTTTTCAGTTAGCGGAACAATACAAAATGAAAATCCAATGTTCGAAAGTTTTTACGATCATCGAATTGCAATGGCTTTTGCCATCCTCTCAATGTTCTTAAAGAATGGTGGAAGCATCTCCAATTTTGATTGTGTTAAAATTTCCAATCCGCAATTCTTAGAGCAGGTAAAAAGCCTAATACATTAAGCTAAAACAAAAGAGTTGGGAAGTTCAGTAAATAACGTAAAGAGATTTGTTCCATTCATTCGGGCTTAATGTTAAAGTCATTTATAAATCCTCTACGAGGATTATTGTGGTTTTGGGGATTTTTGTTATTACAATAATTTGACCTCTACGAGGTCATTGTATAAGAAACATCGTAGATGTTTTATTATTGTAAAACTGATGAAGCACATATCAAACATCCTTGTAGAGGATGAATAAAAATATTAAAATGTGATAAATCTGAGAATGGAAAGGGAATTAAAAATACAATGCCGCTTGTAAATGCGCCCATGCTTCATCCTCTTCCGGTTTGTTCCAATCTTCTGCTAATGATTTCTCACTAACCAATTCCGTAAACCGTAACTTACTTTCTTCTTCGAGAAAAGTTATAATTGCTTTTGTCGGTTTACTAATACGCAAGTTCCCCGGAAACCTTATGTGTCCGTTCGGTTCTATGATGGTTTGAATAGATTGCATTGTTTTTTTTCTCATTTTCTCTTTTTGATAATTCAATTTACATAAAATGATACGGTTTTTCAAAACCATTTGAAGTAACCGGATCATTCTTCATTCAATCAACCTTAACTTCCTTCCATATCCCTTCACGTATATAATTTACACCTAAATAGTTTTTCGATTTGTAATCTTGTCGTAAAGTTTAAATAATTTTATAAACTAACTTTTCATAAATCTTATACATGTATCACACAAATTTTCACTAATTAAATTTCAATTCGTGTTGATTTGTGCAAGTCGTCCGTTACTTAGCCGCATATTTAACCCCCTTCTCTTTTATCTCAAAACCGATCTTTCTTTTTGGCGCCGGAGGAGGGGATAACAATTGATTTATCGCTTCGAAGATTGCCGTTATTTGTTCATCGTGCGTTTCAATTTTATATTCCAACTCTTTTAATTTTTGTGCCAACTCTTTGTGAGTCAAAAGTATTTCTTTCAAATGGACAAATGCACGCACAACATAGATTCCCGCTTCAATCGCTCTTGGAGAATTAAGAACAGATGCCAGCATTAATGCTCCATATTCTGTAAATGCGTAGGGTAAAACCGTGGAATGTTTTAGAGAATTGAACCGGTCACAATTTGTTACCAGTTCATCTTTTTCGGATTTCGTAAGAACAAACATAAAGTCAGTTGGAAACCTCTCGTTATTACGTTTAACTGCTTGGTTAAGAACTTTTGTCGGAACTCCATACAACTCCGCAAGATCACGGTCAAGCATTACTTTTTGTCCACGGATTAAGAGTATCTTATTTTCAATTCGTTCTGTTGGTAATATTTCGTTTGCGCCCATCTTTTACCTCAATTAAATATTGGTGTTAATTCCCCGAAATGGGAACAGCAATATATTTTCTTCGTGCCTTCTTTTTGAACTTACAAGTTTATCACCTGGTGTTCGAATTTATTGATCGCTAATTCTTCAAAGAGGAGTTTGATAAAATCTTTTCCGTATTTATTGGCGAAGTAAAAATAGTTAAGCTCTCGTTCCTGTAAGTTTGCATTTGGAAAAACAGCGAGAGAAGTTTTTGTCGTCTGCCGGAGTGCGGTTTCATATTTCCGTTTCTGCGCTTCGTTCGCTTTCCCTTTAAATTCATTTAGAGTATTAATCATTTTAAGTTTATATCTGTCGGCTGCATCTCCAATCGTTTTATCGAGAATGGTAAGTTTTTCTTTCAGCCCGTCTATTGCTTTCTCTAGCTCTTTTTGAGTTTGAGCAAAATCAGCTTCGGTATCATACTCAGATAAATTGTTGATCACTTTTTCGGCTATCTTATCTGCATTCAAGAAAAAATCAAGAAGATTGAGTTGATACTTTTCAAAAACTGTCTGAACTCCTTTTTCGATTATTGTCGCGGCAGAGCGGGGATAAATAATTGGAGCCGGTATTTGAAATTCTTCATACAAAGGAAGGACTTGAGAAAAATAGCTAACTTCACTCGGTCCGCCAACATAAAATGCGGTTTGAAAGAGATAGTCCTGACAAATAGGACGAAGAATAACATTTGGAGAAAACAACTCGGGAGAATCGGAAATGAATTGCAGCAATTCTTCTTGAGTAAATTTTACCCGCTTATGTTTAAGCCGGAAATATTCATCAACCGGTTCAATTGCGTAACGCCCTTTTTCATAATTCATAAATAAATTGATCGGGCGGACTTTTACTTGTGCGTGATAAGTCTCTTCCAATGCAGCGCTGCGGAGAATTAATTTTTCTGAGTGCTGCCGGTAATTGAGCAACTCTTCCTGAAAAATTGGTTTAAGGAGTTTTTTTATTTCTTTTTGTTGCGGATCAAAAATAATTAATCCGTATTGGTCAAAATAATTGAAGATCAATTGACGGAAGGATTGTTGAAAAGATTTCCCTTCTTGATAGATTTCTCTAAGTTCTGAAATTATCGCTTCAGTAAATTCTGTTTTGCGCAGACTATTCTGAAATCCATCAAAAAAAGTGTTTATTGCTTCGGTAAAAGTAAGTTCACCAACACTTCCGCGGTATTCCCCTTCAGGCAATGAATCTTCGTAAGTAAGCGTTACTAAATTATTTTCTTCATTTATGATGGAAACGGAATTTACTTCGTCAAAATCGTGGTCGTCACCTTCAAGCCAAAAAATGGGAACGAAATTAAACTCATCGAACCGTTCATTTAGGTATTGAGCAAGTTTTATTGCAGTGATCGTTTTGTATATTGTATATAGAGGTCCGCCTAAAATGCCCAATTGCTGACCGGTAAATATTGTAAGAGTTTTCGGCTCTTTCAACAAAGCAATGTTTTTTTGAGTCTTTGAAGAAGGTTGAAAAGAAGTATATTGTTCTAATATTAATTCAGGAAGTTTATAGAGAAGGGGATTCTGCTCTTTAGTTACAGCCCGGAAATGGTCAGCATAAGAATCTTTATTCCTAAAATCAATGGAATAAAAATCTTTTACATTGGAAAATTCATTGACATAGTCCAAGAAAAGATTGTCATGTCCAGGAATATCTGAGAAATTTATAAACATCTTCTACCTAATTGTTAAAAATAGTTGATACAAGATAAAGAATTACGGCAAAATTTTAAATGTAAAATGAATATCTTAAATTGTAGTGTTAAAAAAGGAATAGATGGTAATCTTATTGTGCGGCGAACCGAATGGTTGATATTTGACGGATAATGGTTGGTGTACTTGCGTCAAGTGCTTCAAATATCTTGATAAAAAAATCAAGGATTTACTTGACAATATTAAAATAACAAATCCACTTGAATGAAGATGAGTGTAATAAATAGAAAGTTGATTCACAAAATGACTTTATCCCTTTCAAGAAAAGAGAAACTGTTTTTATTTGGAAAGATCGTAGTTGCCGGTGCAATTATGATCTACCTTTTTCAAAAGTTTCAGTCCTTTAATTATAGCAAGATATTTACTTTTCAGAATATCCATGTTATGGGATTCGTCTGCTTTCTAACATGTCTTAACCTTTATTTGCAACTCAATAAATGGAAAGCAGTTTTTGGTGAAATGATAGGTGAGTTGTCAAATAAAAAATTGTTTTCTTCTTTCTTTGTAGGTGTTGCAACCGGATCTTTTACGCCGGGAAGGCTGGGGGAATATTTCGGAAGAAGCTTTTTAATAACAGAGTACCCGGCGAGTGAAGTAATCTCAGCATGTGTTGTTGACAAATTGGCAAATATGTTTGTTTTGGTATTCGCCGGATTATTTTCCACGATGTGGTTTTTATCTTTCACTTCCTCCCTTTCACCGAACTTAATTTATTTCTTTTCACTCCTTCTGATCATTCTTCTTGGTCTTTTCATTTATCTCATCATTCAAAAAACTGCAGCCGCATATTTATATAAACAGATGGAAAAATTACGTTTCTTAAATAAGTTGTTTTTCCATTTACAGGTGCTAAAAAGGACGAATCCCAAAATCGTTTTTGTGCAGCTATCTTATTCCATCTGTTTGTATGCTGTAATTGCTTTGCAATATGGAGTGCTTACTACCACATTTTCCAATAAACCTTTAGAATTTGCCTTCCTACTTTCCGGAATATTAACACTCTTTGTAAAATCTTTTATTCCATCAATATCGTTCGGTGATTTGGGAATTAGAGAAAGCGCATCAATATTTTTCATCACCGCAATTGGTTTACCGGCAGAAGTGGGATTCCTTTCCGCATTCTCTATTTTTCTTTTTAATATTTTGGTTCCCTCGGTCTTGGGTCTGATCATTTTAATAAGTTCGAAAAAGTAATGGACATTTTACTACTAATATTTTTGATTCCGGCTGTCTTCTATTTCGGATTTTTATTCCAAATTCTTTTCGGTCTAAAAAGATTGAGAAGAAACAATTTCAAGAATGATAAAAAATATTTTGTTTCAATAATCGTTCCTTTTAGAAATGAAACTGAAGTAATTGTTGATTGTCTAAAAAGTCTTGAAATGCAAACATATCCACGAGATTATTTTGAAATTATTTTTGTTGATGATTTTTCAAACGATGATTCGTTTGCTAAATTAAATGCAGAAAAAAAGCTTGCAAATACTCGTGTCATTTCTGTACCAAATGATTTTCAGAAGTTGTCGCCTAAGAAAAGAGGAATCAAATACGGTATTGAAAAATCGCAAGGTGAAATTATTTTAACCACAGATGCCGATTGTGTTCATTCGAAAGAATGGCTTGAAACGATGATTTCCGGTTTTGCTGAAAACACCGGTTTTATTTCAGGACCGGTCAAGTTCGCAAATTCAAATATGCTATTTGAAAAAATACAGCAGTTGGAGTTTAGCGGATTAGTGTTGGTTGGTGCGGGATTAATTGGTTCTAAAAAACCAACCATCTGTAATGCAGCAAATATTGCGTTCAGAAAAGATGCATTTGATTTTGTTGATGGGTACGAGGATAATCAACATTTAGCTTCAGGCGACGACGAGTTTTTAATGCAAAAGATTGCCAAAACGAAAAAGTTTAAAGTCAAATTCCTTTTTGTTGAGCAAGCAGTTGTGGAAACGCAAGCGAATGATACAGTCAATAAGTTTATTCAGCAAAGAAAACGATGGGCGAGCAAAGGATTGTTTTATAACGACAAAACGTTGATCTTAAAGTTGATAATGATCTATTTGTTTTTCTTAAGTTTGCCTCTCCAAGCGATCTTTGGTATCACTTTGAGCTTGATTTTTCTTTATTCGTTCATCTCGTTATTTCTGATTAAAGTGTTAATTGAGTATTTCATTATAAAAAAAGGAATTCCTTTACTTTTTGAAAATATGAATTATACTACCTTTATTATTTCGGAAGTCCTTCATATCCCATACATTATTTTTGCCGGAATTGCCGGAGCATTTGGAAATTTTGAGTGGAAAGGGAGGAACTTGAAAAGATGAAAATTATGTATCAACCCCCAACTCTTGTACAAAAATTATTTCCGGAATTTATCTGGAAATCGGTAGAAGACAAAATTCTCGTTACTTTTGATGATGGACCCAATCCTTCATCAACAGAAAAAATTCTTCAAACCTTGAAGGATGAAAATATTCAAGCCTTGTTTTTTTGTTTAGGAAAAAATGTTAGCTGTTATCCACAATTAATTAAAGCTATTGTTAATGAAAACCACTTAATTGGCAATCATACTTTTAACCATAAAATTATTACGAAGTTAACTAAGGAAAATTTGGTAGTAGAAATAATGTTGACGAACCAAAAAATTGAAGAAGTGTGCGGAATTCAACCAAAATATTTCAGACCTCCTTACGGACGGTTTACTTTTCACTTTGGAAGAACTCTTAAAGAATTCAATATGAAAAATGTAATGTGGTCTTTGTTGACGTACGATTATAAAAACGATGTAAAAGTTGTTAAATTTACAATCAAAAAATATCTTGCAAAAAACTCAATTGTAGTTTTACATGATAACAATAAATCGGCTCCAATTATTTGCGATGCGATTAAATATTTAGCGGATGAAGCCCGAAATAAAAATTTTCAATTTGGAACACCTGAAGAATGTTTGAGTTAATTTTCCTTTTAGCAATGTGCGTTTATTTTTTACAGACCGTATGGTTTATACTCGGTTTGCAGAAAAAATTTCCGAAAAAATCTTTTAACGACCTTCCTACCGCTACAGTTATTGTAGCTGCGAGGAATGAAGAAAAAAATATTTCCGCTTGTCTGGAAGCATTAAATAACCTGGAATATCCGGAAGGTAAACTTGAAATTATTCTTGTTGATGATAAATCAACTGACAAAACAGGTGAGATTATTAGTTCATTTATTAGTGGTAAATCGAAATTCAAAAAAATTGTTACCAAAAAAGAAATTGGTCACCTTAAAGGGAAAACAAATGCATTAGCCATTGCAATTGAACAAGCCAAAGGTGAAATTATTTTAACGACTGATGCAGATTGTATTGTTTCTCCAACTTGGGCTAAATCATTAGCTTCTTATTATAGCGATGATGTTGCAATTGTTAATGGATTCACGGTACAAAATGCCCACACTCAGTTTGCCGGTATGCAGCATCTTGATTTTGTTTATCTTTTATCCGTAGCTTCCGCAACAATTAATTTTAATAAACCTACAAGCTGTATCGGGAATAATATGTCTTTTCGAAAATCAGCGTATGATGAAATAGGTGGATACGAAAATTTACCTTTCAGTGTAACAGAAGACTTCAATTTATTGTTTGCAATTCATAAACTTAAAAAGTACAGAATTATTTATCCGCTTGATATCAAGGGTTTGGTTACTACACTTCCATGCAGTGATATTAAAAGTTTGTACCGACAAAAAAAGCGATGGGCGGTAGGTGGTTTAAAGGCTCCTTTACGGGGTTTCTTTATTATGGGAAGTGGTTGGGTTGCACATCTGGCAATTCTTTTGCTTCCATTCTTTTTTACTCCGGCTGCGTTATCACTTTTCTTCTTCAAATTGATTATTGATTTTCTGTTTCTCTTTTTCGTTTTAAATGAATTAAAACTTACAACGACTTTAAAATATTTTATCATTTTTGAAATCTATTTTATTCTATACGTTGTGCTGCTTCCTTTTGCGGTTCTGCCGAATCGAAAAGTTTTGTGGAAGGGGAGAGAATATTAGTGCTGCTTCTCTGTAACTATTATGTAACATACCGCTGTAATGCATACTGCAATTTTTGTCATTTCGGTGAACATGAAAAATTTAAAAAAACTCCATTTGCCGATTTAGAAGAATATAAAACTAATGTTGAGCAAATTGCTAAATTGGGAGTGAAATTTCTTGATTTGACCGGTGGCGAGCCGCTGCTTCATCCTCAAATTTCTGAAATGGTGAAGTTTGCAAAAGTTTTGAAGATGCAGACTAGTATAACAACAAACGGGCTTCTCTATCACAAACATGCTGAAGAACTTGCCGGGAATGTGAACTTACTTCATTTTTCACTCGACTCACCTGATGAAGATGAACACAACAAAACCCGCGGAGTGGATTGTTTTAAATCCGTATTAAAAAGTTTAGATCTTGCAAAAAGTCTGGGTGAATATCCCGATATTCTCTTTACGGTTACAAATGAAACCTATTCAAAACTTCCGCAAATGCACGAAATTGCGCGAAAGAAAAACTTAGTATTGATAGTAAATCCTGTATTTTCTTATTTCGGAAATCCCGGTTTACATGAGCAAGCAATAAGTTTTATCGAAGAATATGGTGACGGGAAGCATGATATTTATTTAAATGATGCATATCTTAAATTAAGAAAGAACGGGGGAAATAATATCACTAAACCGTTGTGTAAAGCAGTTTCGCGGGTCATAGTAATTTCACCAAACAACGAAATTATTTTACCATGTTATCATTTTGAAAACGATAAAATAAAAATAGACCGCCCGATTAAAGAGATCAGAAAATCAGAAAAGATTTCTTACTTCAAAAAAATGGAAGGAAGATTTGACTTCTGCCAG
Organism: Melioribacteraceae bacterium; assembly: GCA_041658245.1. Taxonomy (GTDB): domain Bacteria; phylum Bacteroidota; class Ignavibacteria; order Ignavibacteriales; family Melioribacteraceae; genus Fen-1258. Next base: position 104,375 of record JBBAAM010000004.1, on the reverse strand, counting down.
GGCTGCACGGTTAACTGTTATTTTGAACCGTCATTTGCTTTCCCGACCAACATGTACGGCATTGTTAGTCTTTCATCAAAAATAAAATACAGCTATCATAAATTGATCAAACAAAAATTATTAGCTAAGGCATCATCTCTTCTATGAATAGAATGAAAAATATTTCACTTTACATTTTACTGTTCGGATCGACACTATTTTCTCAACAAACGGTAATTCTTTTCCCATCAGATTTGAACATCAAACCGTTTGTTGCAAATTTTCTTGAGTCGAAAGTTGGGTTTTTGTTTATGTCAGGCCAAAATAGTTTGCGGCTTGATATTGGAACTTCAAATGATTTTTTTCACATTGTAGATGCCGAAAAAACATATTCCTTCGGCGGTGATTTTTTCACTTACACAAAATTGCGCGGGGAAAAGGATTTTCATTTTCCGGTAGATGCAGTTGATTATTTATTCGGTCTGAACGGTGGAATAAAAATTAAAAACGCAATATATGAGTGCGGAATGAGAATGAGATTAAGCCACATATCCGCCCATTTTGTTGACGGACATTACGATAATTTCTCAAATAGTTGGCGAGGAGGAAGAACCCCTCGAGTTTATAGTAGAGAGTTTGTTGAAGTAACTCCTTTTTATTCAACGAACGATTTTCGTCTCTACTTTAGCTATTCGTATTTATTTCATGTTGTACCGAAAGAGATAGGAAAAAATATTTTTCAAATTGGCGGAGAAAAGTTTTTTAACTTACCTTTTTCAAATTATCTTTTTCCCTTTATCGCTTACGATTTACGGTTGACCAAATTAGGAAAATATTCCGGAACGAATTCACTATCAGCCGGAGTAAAAATCGGAAATATAAATAGAGGGGGATTAAGTTTTAAGATTGACTATTTCTCCGGCAATAATATTCACGGCGAGTATTTCGATTTCAAAGAAAAATATTTCGCTTTTGGAATGAACATAGATTTGTAGTATGAAAAATATTTTTGAACAACAATTGAACGAACCGGTAGATGTACTTGTAAAAGAAAAACAAAAATATTGGCTTCACCTGCTTCTGTTTTTTGCAACGCTTTTCACCACTACTGTTGCCGGTTATGAATGGGTACGCGGTTTTTCAAACAAAACAGAGTTTTCTGAATTGATTTATGGATTGCCCTACTCATTATCAATTTTATTTGTTTTAGGTTCGCATGAATTTGGACACTACTTCGTCGCAAAAATTCATAAAGTGAAGGCAACACTCCCATATTTTATCCCATTTCCATCTATCCTAGGTTTCCTTAATTTTGGAACGCTGGGAGCAGTAATTAAAATTAAATCTCCAATTCCATCAAAGAAAGCTCTTTTTGATATTGGAGTTGCAGGACCAATTGCGGGTTTTATCGCTTCAATTATTCTGATTATCTATGGCTTTACACATTTACCGGGAAAAGAATATTTGCTCTTGATTCACCCTGATTATGATTTACCAACTTATGGTAAAAACGGACTCGCATTAGTTTTTGGTGATTCTCTTTTGTTTTCATTTTTACGTGAGGTATTTACTTCTTCAAAAGATTTTGTTCCACCGATGTCTGAAATTTATCACTATCCTTTTTTATGTGTGGGATGGTTCGGATTCTTTGTAACTGCGATGAACCTAATTCCGGTTGGTCAACTTGATGGCGGACATGTTATTTATGCTTTGTTTGGAGAAAAAAAACAATATGCAATTAGTTCTATTGCAATGATTTTCTTGGTTGTCTTTGGAGTTGCAGGCGTTTTAATTTCATATTTATCAATACCTCTTAATATCGGTTGGAGCGGCTGGTTATTTTGGGCTGTCATTTTATTTTTTGTTATAAAAGTTAAACATCCGCCTATTTATGACGATGCTCCGCTTGATGAAAAAAGAAAAATAATCGGCTATCTAACAATTGCAATGTTCATTGTGTGCTTTATTCCTGCACCATTTTTAATTTTCTGAAGTATATATATTTTTACCTTTAATTCTTAACTCTGCTGTAAGATATTTCGATATGAAAAAATTACTGTTTTTAATTCTTCTGATTATAACGTTTCATGGGTGTGGTAAAAAATTCGACTCTCCGGTGGAAACAAAACAAGCGATTTATCAAGTGGCAAGCGTTGCAACTTTTGCTTCTTTTATGCACACGCTAACCGATTCGATTATAAATCCTTCAATTGAATTTACTTCTTCCACGGATATTAAGGGAACGTGGATCGAAATTCTTTCACCTGAAGATGAAAATATTTCTTCGGGAAAAATCTATTTGTCAAATAATCCAAAAACAAATCCAAATGCTTTCTCAACTTCTGTAACGATGAAAAGTGAATACATTAACGGAATGTATTTGATCAATTACTTTGTTGAAGATAAAACAGGAACGACTAAAAAAGTTGCTTCACAAACGTTTCTCTTTGATAATGGAAAATCTAACGCCGCCCCAATAATTTTATCGGTCTCTTCACCGGATACAATAGAAGTAAAAGATGTTCCTCTTGCATTTATAGTAAATGCGACTGTAGCTGATTCCAACGGTATTAAAGATATTAAGGAAGTTTATTTTACAACTTCAAGCGGATCACGAACCATGCTTTACGATGACGGTAATTTTACAGCTAATGGAGATGGAATTGCCGAAGATGGAATATTTTCTCGCGCACTTAGCATCACTCCTGAAAATGAAAAGGGAACATATCGTTTTGATTTTGAAGCGAAAGATAGAGGCGGTTTAGTTAGTCAAGTTGTTCGAAAATATATTGTGGTTAAATAATGAAATTCAAAATTGCTGCCTTCATAATTCTTTTGGCATTACAAAATATTTATGGTCAATCAGTTCTAAAAACATTTGAGTTGAAGAATTTTGATAACACTTCTGTATTTGAAAGTGAAACGCCCGCGAGCAACAGCATCAATGATATTCTTGTTGTTGGTGATACAATCTGGCTCGGCACTTCTAAAGGATTAAGTCAATCAACTGATAAAGGAACGACGTGGAAAAACTATTTCAATACTTCAGTGTTTGGAACAGAAAGCGTAACGGCTTTACTTTATACAAAAGGAGTAATCTTCGCATCTACAGCACACTCGATTGAAAAAGATGGGAATTCATTTCCTGAAGGAAGCGGTTTACGTTTTTCATCGGATAATGGAATTACCTGGCAAACAGTTTCGCAGCCGTTAGATGACCCCGGCGATTCGTCTGTTGTGTACGGTAATAACATATTGCGTGCATTACCTGTTACCGTTGCAGTGCAAAACATTATTTATGATTTTGCCTTCGCGGGAAACAAAATATGGATTGCAACTTTTGCAGGAGGATTGCGATCTGTTCCTATTGATAGTTTAATTGCTAATACGAACGCCAAATGGAATCGCATAATACTACCGCCGGATTTTCTTTCGTCAATAAAACCTTCCGATTTATTATCGTTTACATTACAGCCTGTTGCGGGAAAATTTGGGAAAGAAGAATATTTGAATTACCGTCTTTTCTCGTTGGTCGCAGCTAATGATTCTACTCTTTATGCGGGTACCGCAGACGGAATTAACAAAACAACGAATGCTTTTCTTCCTGCTGATTCAATGAGGTGGGAAAAATTTAATCATCAAAATCAAGACGATCCTATAAGCGGAAATTTTATAGTTGCATTAGGATACAATAAATTTATGAATGCCGTTTTTGCCGCATCGTGGAAAGCAAATGATCAGAACGAATTTTATGCTGTAAGTTATTCTAAAGATAGCGGTGCAAATTGGAATACAACTTTGCACGGTGAAAAACCACACAACTTCGCTTCTTTTACAAATAGCGTAATCGTAACAACAGACAACGGGATATATTTAAACGCTATCAGTTCTTTGAATAGCTGGTTAAATGCAGGCTCTATTATAGATAAAAAAACCGGTTTAGCTTTGCAAACATCTATCTTTTATTCTGCAGATTTTGCTGACAATGGGAATACGGTTTGGGTTGGTTCTGAAGACGGCTTATTGAAAAATGAAATGCCGAATTATAATTGGTCTGACGATTGGACGATTTTTTACGCTTCACAACCGTTGCAGAAAAAGGATGATAGTTATGCTTTCCCGAATCCTTTTTCTCCCAAAATGGAAACGGTGAAAATTAAATACAACACAGGCGGAATTTCAAAAAAAGTTACTATCAGAATTTTCGATTTCGGGATGAATTATTTACGGACTCTAATCCAAAATGTTGATCGCGGAAATCCAACACACGTAATCAATTCATCCAATGCAGACGGCATTAATGGAGTTATTGATTATTGGGACGGTAAAGATGATTTCGGAAGCATTGTCCCGAATGGAGTTTATTTTTATCGCATCGAAATTGACGGATCAGAACCTCAATTTGGAAAAATTATGGTAATACAGTAGATGCAAAAGTTGAAACAAATAATTTTATTTTCCCTTTTAATTATTTCAGCGGTAACTTTATCCGCTCAACCCAAGATGAGCAAAATAAATTCATCTGCCGGAGCCTTTAGCCGCATTGGTTTTGGTCCGCGCGGTATTGCTATGGGAAATTCTCTTTCCGCTGTTAAAGAAGGGAATTTAATCTCTTATTACAATCCCGCAGTTTCAGTTTTTCAAAACGGGAATTCTTTTCAAAGCGGATATTCTTTTCTTTCACTTGATAGAAAACTAAATTTTGTTTCTTTTACACGCCGATTTGATTTTTATTCTAAAAAAGATTCCGCTCTGGAAAATAGAAAACCTAGAACTTCTGCCGGTCTTAATGTTGGGTTAATAAACTCAGGAGTTAGTAATATTGATGAACGTGATAATCAAGGTTTTAAGAAGGGAACGCTTACTACTTCAGAGAATCAATTCTTTATTTCTGTGGCAATAAAATTTTCCGAAAAAGTTGCAGCCGGATTCTCCACCAAGTTTTATTATTACAAATTATATCAAGACATCACTTCAACAGGGTTGGGTTTTGATTTGGGATTACTTTATTCATATTCAAAAAATATGATTTTTTCTTTTGTTTTTTCAGATTTGAATAGCAAGTACAAGTGGGATTCTTCTCCGCTTTATGATATTGACGGCTCTTTAACGGAGAATAAATTTCCTACCGGGAAGAAAATTGGGATGAGTTACCGATTTGATGAATATGAATTGTTAACTTCATCCGAATTTTACTTTGATAATTATGGAACTAAAACATTACGCCTCGGCGTAGAGTATAATCCGATTAACGATTTATTCTTCCGCGCCGGTATTGATAATTATCAGCTAACTAACGGTGACGAGCCTGTTAAACCTTCTTTCGGAATTGGATATGCTGAAAATATTTCGAACATTGTTGTTGGTTTTGATTATGCGTTTATGTTCGAACCATATTCATCGAAAGACAGACATATAATGGGTATTCACATTAATTTCTAATTCTTTTATTATTTTTAATTATGAAAAAATCAAATCAAATAAAAATATTACTTCTTTCCGTCCTCGGTATATCGTTTTTTAGTTTTGCTCAAAGCGGTGGAAGTAACGGTTTATCATTTCTCAAAATCGGTTCAGGTGCAAGAAATATCGCGCTCGGTGATAACGGCGCAATTTTTGCGAACGATGTTTCGGCAATCTTTTATAATCCGGCGCAGTTAAAAACCGGTAATCCGGAAATAATATTTACGCATAACGCATGGATTCAAGATGCAGCCACCGAATTACTCGGAATAAAATTCTCTCTTTTTAGTTTGCCGGTCGGGGTTGGGATTAATTCAACTTCAATTAAGGGATTTGAAGTGAGAACAAAGCCGGGTCCAGTCGAAACAACTTTTAATACCCATTATTTCTTCGGTTCACTTTCTACGGCATTTTCTTTAATAGAAAATGTTTCAACCGGAATTACGGTGAAATATCTTTACGAAGATATTTTTTATGATAATGCCGAGGGAGTCGGTTTTGATTTCGGACTATTTTACAAAACACCTATACAAGATTTATTTGTCTCGGCAGTTGTTAAAAATATCGGTTCAATGAATCAACTTCAAAAGGAAGCATCTAAATTACCGTCAGAAATTAGAGTTGGTACGGTTTATCAATATGATTTACCAGGTTACAATATTTCGTTACAAGCGGGATGTGAGTTCCAAAAGTTTTTGTTGCAGTCTGATTCGCATGTAAATTTTGGGACTGAAATCGTTTATAATAAAATGTTTGCGCTAAGAGTTGGGTACCAAACAAATTATTTATCCAAAGATATTTCAGGCGGATTAGGATTATACTGGAATCAATTTTCTTTTGATTATGCGATGACTCCGTTTGTATACGGACTCGGAGCAGCTCAAACGATATCAATAAAATATACTTTTTAATTTATGCTTGAATATATTTCTTTTGCAAATTCTAAAATTACAAACGAAGAGTGGGATAACTTTGTCAACGCTTCGGATAACGGTACAATGTTTCATCAGCGGTTATTTTTGTCTTATCATCCAAAAGATAAATTCAAGGATGCTTCTCTCGTTGTATTAAAAAACAATAAAATACTTTCACTGTTTCCGGCTGTAGTCATCAACCGTGACGGCAAGAAAATATTATCCTCTCATTCCGGAGCTTCTTACGGAGGTTTTGTTTACAAATCAAATTTGAATTTTCAGGAAGCTTTTGAGCTTGTTGAAATTCTGCAAAAATATGCTAAAGAATTAAAGTGTGATGCTGTACAACTTACCTTACCTCCAATCATTTATTTGTCGAAATATTCAAACTATATTGATTTCGCCTTAATTAAAAATGGATATTCATATTTACGGAGGGAGGTCTCAAGCGTTGTTCAACTTGATGTTCCAAATGATGAACTACTTTCGACATATCGCTCCGAAGCAAGAACCGCAGCAAAAAAAGCTTTGAAACAGGGAGTTGAAATTGTTGAATGCGACCGGTTTGCCGAGTATTATGAAATTCTAAAAAAGAATCTGAAAATGCGACACAACGTTAATCCCACACACACCTTAGATGAATTATTAAAAATTAAAAAACTATATCCTTCAAAAGTTCGGCTTTGGGGAGCGTTTGTTGAAGGAAAAATCATAGCCGGAGTCTGTAATTTTTCTGCAAATGATAAAGTTGTACTTGCATTTTACATTAGTCATGATGAGTCATATCAAGAGTATCGTGCGGTCAATTTGCTCTTTTATGAAATAATGAAACGCTCACACGATGAAGGATTTAAATTTTTAGACTTTGGAATTTTTACAGTAAATATGGATCCTAATTGGGGATTGGGCAGATTCAAAGAAAATTTTGGGGCGAGAGGAATTTTTCGAGATACCTTTTATAAAGAGCTTTAATGCATAAAATCCTTCATATAGCGCCGCAAAATTATGCCGGTGTTCCGTATGATTTCTTTAAAATGCATAATGCATGTGGTGATTTTTCCCGTCTTATCACCTTTCACAAAAATCCTTTACAATTCAACGAAGATATTTGTTTGGAGCTGCCACTCCCGAATTTTTCTTTTGCTAAACTTTGGCGCAAAAAAAAAATGAAAATGAGAGAAGTTTATTCTTCTCCGAGTGTTCAGATTTTTCGTCCTAAAAATATTATTGAGAAATTATATTTTTCACTCACAGATTATCTAAAACAAAATCTCATTGAAACAACCATCGGGAAGTATAATCTCAATCAGTTCGACATTATTCATTTTGATTCCGGATTAGATTTTTACCGGAATGCAAAACAAGCGATAAAATGGAAGAAGATGGGAAAGAAAATCGTTTGTTGTTATTATGGAAGCGATTTACGCATCCGCGGATTAATAAAAGAACTGGATGCGATATCAGACTTGAATATCACTTCTGAATATGATCATCTTTCACTAAAAAAAGATTTGGAATATATTTTTTACCCATACAACACAAGTGAATTACCGGAACGTAGAATGCATGAATCGGATAGAATTAAAATTGTCCATTCGCCAACGAATAGAAAATATAAAGGGACTGAATTGATTTTGTCGGTGATTGATAAAATCAAAAAAGAAAGAAAAATTGATTTCATCCTTTTAGAAAATATGCACCGGGACAGAGTACTTGAAATTAAAAGTGGATGTGATATTTGTATAGATCAAGTTGGTGGGACAATGGGAGGTATAGGCTACGGAAAGGCGGGAATTGAAACATTAGCGATGGGCATCCCGACAATCACAAACATGACGAAAGAGTACGAAGAGTGGTTGCCGGAAAATCCATTTGTAGTTGCAAATAATGGCGATGAGTTGTACGACAAACTTTCTTCTCTTATTTCTGATGAAAAAATGAGAAGTGATTTTGGCATTCGCGGGAAAAATTGGGTGAAGAAATATCATGGTTACGAAAATGTAAATAAAAGATTGTATGAATTATATGAAAAGTATAACATCATATGACAGCCAATAAACCTGGAATACTTAAATCAACCGGTTTATATTCATTTGGAATGATTTTCCTCCGCGCCTCTAACTTTTTACTGCTTCCATTTTACTCGCAAGTATTTTCAACTTCCGATTTTGGTAACTTCACTTTAATCCTTTCCTTCTATACAATCCTTGCTGTAGTTGTTCAAGCCGGATTTCAAACATCACTTACAAAATATTATGTAGAAGCTGAATCTTCTGATGAAAAGAAAAAAATATTTTCTACTACGGTGAATACGCTAAGCATAATTTCTGTCATATTTGCATTAGGATTGATTTTCTTCGCCCGCAAAACATCAATTATATTGGTAACTACAACTGATTACAGTTCAATTATAATCTCGGTGGCAATTCTGCTTGTTATCGAGACAGTTGCTTTTTACAATCTTCATTTATTGAGAGCAAGAGAAGAATCGAAAAAATATGTTTTCATTGTCTCGATTTCGGCTATCATAAATCTTCTCTTCAATTTTATATTTATATCATCATTTAACCTTGGAATACTCGGAATATTTCTTGCCCAGATTGTTTCATCAAGTATATCGTTACTTCTCTCATATAGATTTATAAAAAATGATTTTTCTTTTCAAATTGATTATCAACTCCTTAAAAAGTTATTCATTTTTTCATTACCCCTTTTAACTGCTGGAATTCTTTCCACTTTTGTTGATTTAGCAGATAGATTTTTAATAAATCATTATATGAGCGCAAAGGAAGTAGGTAGTTACAGCTTTGCCTATCGTATTGCTATGGTGATGAACATTGTTGTAATATCATTTGGTTCAGCATGGAGTCCGCGTTCACTTGAGGATTATAAAAAGAAAATATTTTCAGCAACGTTGCCTGTAGTTTTCACGAAATTATTCTTTTTACTCACGTTTGTTTTTTTAGCAGTTTCACTTTTAATAGATAATTTATTCACATTTCAGTTTTATGGAAAAACATTCTTTGCCAAAGAATATTACTCCGGAATATTTATAATTCCGTTCATTCTTTTGAGTTATCTGCTTAGAGGACTTTCATCTTTTTATTCAGTTTATCCTTTAACTACAGGGAAAAGTTATCATTATTTGATTGGAGATTTGGCTGGTTTCATAACTAATATTTTGCTCAACATTTTATTGATTCCAAAATACGGTTTGTTAGGAGCCGCTGTTGCAACGCTTGTTAGTTACTTCATAATAACATTTTATGCTTTTGTGATTTCTTATAAAGCGCTTGATTTTGTTTATGAAAAATGGCAAATAAGTTTTATGCTTGTATCTACAACAACATTCTATTTGGTTTCATCTTATTTAAATAATTTAATTCTGGATATAATTATGGTGGCGGGTTATTTACTAGTTGGATACTGGATGTTTCTCCGCCGGAAAGAGGGGGTCAACCTTTTTAAGGTAATTAAGTAGCTTAGTCTCACAAAAACTCCACTGATATTTTTCTTCTACCATTTTTCTGCCAAGCATACCCTGGCGTGCTATATCTTCCGGGTGAAAAAGAAAATACTCTATTGCGGAAATAATCTCCTCTGTATTCATGGGATCCACTAACTTGCCGAAAGAAAAATCTCCGAAAAAATTCTTTAGAGAAGCAGCTTCGGAATAAATTACCGGTTTCCCTAAAGCCATGTATTCAAATATTTTTATCGGGAGAGAATTATTAAAAACAAAATTAAGTTCTCTTAAGTCTAGAAAAAGGTCAACCCGGCTAAGTTTAGTTTTTAGTTGCTCATATGGAAGCCATGTTGAAAAATCAATTGTAATATCGGGATTAGCTAATCTCCAGGCAGAAAAAAACTCTTCATCTTTATCTGTTAAAAATAATCCAACGATAGTTAATTTTAATTTTAGATGAGGATGTTTCTTTTTCAATATTGCTGTTGAACAAAGAAATATATGAAAACCGCGAGATTCGTTTAAGATACCGGTAAAGCCAAGATTTAGTTCATCTTTAGAAGAAGTAAAAATTGAATAAGGGAAATATTCCAACCGTGGAAAGTATGAAACGATCTCTTTCCTTTTAAATGGGGCAAAAACATCATACCTCTTTTTTTTCCCTTCTTCACCGATAATTAATAAGTCAGCCAGGTTGGTAGCATAAATATTAAAAAGATATAAAACGAAATAGGTAAACCATTTTTTCATTCCCTTATATTTGAATGCAACATTTTCGGGATACCATTCCGTAATATCAGAAATGATTTTACACGAAGATTTGACTTTTTTTTTAAATTGATGAGCTGCTAAAATCGGCAGAGGCTCGGAGGAGATAATTATATCGGGAGAATGTGAAGATAAAAGAGAATAAAACTTGTTAATCTTTTCTCTTTTTGTTAGTTTTTCACCGTCGAAACAATCGAAAAAAATAGATTTATCACTCGCGTGAAGTTCTTCTGTAGAAGTACAAATAACAACAGAATAACCGTTGGTACTCAATGAGTATCCTATTTTTGAAAATATCCTTTCGTCTTTAGGCGGATGCCCTGAAGAAAGGATTACAACTTTATTCTTCATGTATAAAATTAACGAAATTCCTTTGATTTGAAATGAATAACACTCAATTAAGAATACTTATTTTGCGTCCCGACCGATTGGGTGATGTTGTGCTTTCAACGCCACTCCCGCGTGAAATTAAAAAGATTTATCCAAATGCTTTTGTTGCGGTTCTTGTTCGCAGCTACACAAAAGATATTTACACAAACAATCCTTTTGTTGATGAAATATTAGTTGAAGAAGAACTTGGTGATTCATTTTGGCAGAGAGTGAAACGGATCAGATCATTTAGATTTACACATGGGATTGGACTACTTCCGACAGAGAAAAACAATTGGTTGATGTTTTTTAGTGGAATAAAAATTAGAATTGGTGTTGGACATAAGTTCTATCAATTTCTTTCAAACACAAAAAGTATTTACCGGAGAAAATATATTCCTTTAAGAAATGAAGTTGATTATTGTCTGGATGGGTTGCGGAAAATCGGTATTGAAAATCCGGACACGGCTGTTGCCATTTATCTTTCGGATGAAGAGAAAAAACGTGCGCATGAAATCAGAGACTCATTTTCTGCAACCGGTAAAATATTCGTAGGTATTCACGCAACAACCGGAAAATCTGCGCCAAATCTATCACTTCAAGAATATCGAAGACTTACGGAACTGCTCGTTCAACTAAAAAATATACAACTGTTTATCACGGAAAAAGCTGTTCCGGAGGAACTTAAAAACATTGCTGGAGTTTCATATTATTTTGAAAATCTATCTCTACGGGATTCAATCATTGCTTTTTCTGCATTGGATATTGTAATTTCTGCAAGTACCGGACCAATGCACATTGCCGCTGCTTTAAAAGTAAAAACACTTTCCCTTTTTTGTCCGCTGCCTGCATGTGAACCGAAGCTTTGGGGTCCGCAAGGAAATGAAGCTTATTTTATAATGCCGGAAGAAAATTACTGTAGTAAAGTTTGTTCGGGTGATCCGCAAACTTGCTTGTTTGAAGGAGAAGGAGGTATAAGCGCAGACAAAATTGTTTCTTACCTAAAGAAAATATTTCCCTCTAATGAACAAAATTAATTTATTGGTTGCTCCTAACAGTTTTAAGGAGTGCTCAGACGCAATTGAAATTGCCGACAGTATTAAAAAACATTTCACGGATCCGGAATTTCGGGTAAAGAGCATCCCAATTTCGGATGGTGGGGACGGTTTTCTAAAAATTTGCCAAAATAATTTTCACCTAAAAATTGTTATGAAAGAAATTCCATCTTTTTATGATGGAAATATTTTTCAGATTCCAATCGGGATTTCTGAAGATCAGAAACAAATTTATTTGGAATCAGCTGAAATTATAGGGATGAAGAAAATCCCCCGGAGAAAAGAATTCCATCTATATTGAATTCGAGTAATCTTGGTGGACTTTTAATAAAATTGGGTAGTGAATATCTGGAAAATTCCAAAATTATTATTGGACTTGGCGGCACTGCCACCAGCGATTTAGGGCTTGGATTATGCGTTCCATTCGGGTTAAAACTTTTCAAGGCAAAAGGAATTGAACTTCCGGTACAACCAAAATTATTTTCGGAAGTTTCGTCAATTAAGTTGCCGGAAAAAAGATTTGCTCTTTCTCTTGAAGTAATTACCGACGTGGAAGTTCCACTTTATGGAGAAACGGGAACCTCAAAAACTTTCGCAAAACAAAAAGGTGCGACTGAAAATGAAATAGAGATTCTTGAAGAAGGTGTAATAAATATTATTTCAATTTTGAAAAAAGAACACGGAATTGATTTTTCTTCTAGATTATTTGGAGCCGGTGGTGGATTATTGTTGGGATTATCACTCGTGGCTAATCTACAAGTCTGTTTTGCTGAAGAATTTCTTTTGAAAAAACTTCAGCTTGAAAAAAAAATAGTGGAAGCTGATTTTATCATTACCGGTGAAGGCTCTTTTGACGAACAAAGTGTTATGAAGAAAGGAACCGGAATTCTTGTTAGTTTGGCTCAAAAACATAGAAAGAAATTATTTTTGATCTGTGGAAGGTTACGACCAATTGATGTTTTTCAAAATAGTCAGGAAGTGAAAGCATTTTCTTTTGAAAAATACTTCAAATCGAAGCAGACTTCAATTGAGAACTATAAAATTGGGATTGAAAAAGCCTGTGGGGAAATTAAGTCTTACATTTTATCCCACCCTTAAATTTGTTAAATTTGAATTGATAAACTTGGATACTACATTTTAAGTAATTTAATTTAGTCAGTCGTGAAAAATATTCTTAATCATAATCGTTTTCTTAATCTTACTCGTTTTTCGGGAATTATGGGGATGAAGAAAAAGATTAAGAGCAAGATTAAGAACTCTTTTTTGGCTTTTGTATAACATGAAATTTTAATTTATGGAGCATAGTGAAAGAATATCTTGATTTAGTTCGATTGGTAATGAACGAAGGTGTTAGAAAAAAATCGAGAACCGGCGTTGATACAATTTCGTATTTTTCAGCTTTTTACAAAGTAGATTTATCAAAAGGATTTCCGCTCTTAACCACAAAAAAAATGGAATGGAAATCCGTTATCCGCGAATTGCTCTGGTATTTATCGGGCGAAAATCATATCCGCAACTTGCGGAAGCACACTAAAATTTGGGATGCATGGGCGGATGAAGACGGAAATCTGGAAACCGCTTACGGCTACTATTGGCGGCATTTCCCAAGCGCACAAAAAGATAAAAAGGGTAATTGGAAAGTCCGTGAAGTTGATCAAATTCAGTATGTTATTGATGAAATAAAAAATAAGCCATACAGCCGAAGGTTACTTGTAACAGCCTGGGAACCGGGCAATGCCACAACCAGCAAACTTCCGCCGTGCCATTACACTTTTGCGTTTAATGTTTCTGGCGATAAATTGAATTGCCATTTAACACAACGCTCCGGAGATATTGCACTTGGTATTCCTTTTAATTTGGCAGCATATTCCATGTTGACGCATATTATTGCGCACGAAACAAATCTGCAAGTCGGTAAGTTTGCACATACAATTATTGATGCGCATATTTATGTCGGTGATAAGGGAACTGAAAATGAAAAATATGATCATCTCGAAGGATTAAGAGAACAGTTGAAACGTGAACCGATGGAATTACCGACTTTAAATATTGCGAAGAAACCTTTAAAAGATTTAACTTTTGAAGATTTTGAAATAACCGGTTACCAGAGCCATCCTAAAATCAGATTTGAGGTTGCTGTTTGAGAATAATTATTATAGCGGCAATCGCTCAAAATGGTGTCATCGGAACAGCAAAAGGAGATATGCCCTGGCATGTAAAGGAAGAGTTTGCTCATTTTAAAAGCACTACTTTTGGTGCACCGGTTATTATGGGAAGAAAAACTTTTAATACACTCGGTAAACCTTTGAAAGGAAGATTAAATATCATTATCACGCGCTCCGCTGATTTTTCTTATAATGATGGTGAAGCAATCGTTCAGCATAGCTTAACTGATGCTGTTGACTATTGTAAGAATGAAAATTATGAGAAAATATTTATCATCGGTGGAAGAGAAATTTATACTCACGCAATTCCTCAGGCTGATGAAATGATCTTATCATTTATGAAATTTTCTGCTGAAGGAGAAATTTCTTTCCCTAAATATGATGAAAATGATTGGGAAAAAACTGATGAGAGAAACTTTGAACAATTTTCTGTTGTTTATTTCGTAAGAAAAGGAAGGGACTGACACATGGCAAAAATATCAATCTTGCCGGAAAATCTTGCGAATAAAATTGCTGCAGGAGAAGTAGTACAAAGACCCGATTCAGTAGTAAAAGAATTGATGGAAAATGCGATCGATGCCGGCTCTTCATTAATTGAAGTACTGATAAAGAAAGCGGGGAAAGTTTTAATTCAAGTGATAGACAATGGTGAAGGAATGGTGGAAGAAGATGTTATTCTTTCCATTCAAAAACATGCAACCAGCAAAATTTCTACTTTAGAAGATTTGGATGCGATAAAAACTCTCGGTTTTCGCGGAGAAGCGTTAAGCGCCATCGCTGCGGTAAGTCAGCTTGAAATTAAAACAGAAACACATATTGATGAACTAGGGACCCTGCTACGCGTTGAAGAAAGTCAATTCAACAAAGAAAAAGGTTCGTTCTCTAAAGGAACTTCAATTGCTGTAAAAAATTTATTTTTCAATACTCCCGGCAGAAGAAATTTCTTAAAAACAGATACGACTGAGTTGAAGCACATCATCAATACATTTACAAAATTAGCTTTGAGTAATCCGCAAATCGCTTTTAAATTATTTATTGATGATGAACTTACATTCGATCTCGCTTCCGATACATTAGCAAAACGGATTGAGCAGATATTTGGTGAAGAAATGCGTGACGCGCTAATTCCTGTGCATGAAGAAACAGATTACATTTCGCTAACGGGATTTATTGGTAAACCGAGTCTGCTTAAGAAAAATAAAGGGGAACAATATCTTTTTCTCAATAACCGTTACGTCCAAAGCAAACAGATTAACCACGCAGTTTTTTCAGGATATGAACATGTTTTGGAGAAGGGGGACTATCCTTTTTTCATTTTGTTCTTAAGCATTGATTATAAACGGGTTGATGTGAATGTGCATCCATCCAAATTAGAAGTTCGTTTCGATGACGAAAAAGATATTTACAATTTTGTGTTAGCTGTTATCAGAAAGAGTCTGGCTTCTTTTGATTTGGTCCCTTCGTTAAGTTTTCAATCTCAATCTTTTTCATCTAACGAAGAAAAGTTGAGCATCAATCCTTCTCAAAAAGTTGAAAGAAAAGATTTTAGTGATCGCCCGGCATCAAGTCAAAGTTCTTATAATCCGCGGGCTTATTCTGATAACGATATTGATTTGCTTTTCGGAAGTCTTCGGAAGAATATTGATAGTCAATCAATCTCTCCAAATGATAAAATGCCTTTCGATGCAGAATTAACTGAAGCTCCAAAGCAGCAGCAAACTGTTATCCAGCGTTCGAATGAAGACGATGCGAACACGACATTTATAATTCAACTTCATAACAAATATATTTTGTCGCAAATAAAAACCGGATTGATGATCATTGATCAACACGTTGCGCATGAAAGAATTTTGTATGAAAAAGCTTTGCAGCTGTTTGAAGCAAATTTTCCATTCAGCCAGCAGTTAATATTTTCTAAAACACTTGACGTTGATCCGGCGACATACAGTTTATTGAAAGAACTCTATCCGCATTTGTCGAATCTTGGTTTCACTTTGAAGTTCTTCAGCAGAAACACTATTGTTATTGAAGGAATTCCGCAAGAAGTTAAACAAGGTACGGAAGAAAAAATCCTTTTTGAAATATTGGAAGAATATCATTTAAATGAACGGGAAAAGAAAGTAACCGATGCTAAGGATAATATTGCAAAATCGTATTCGTGTAGAACGGCTATTAAAGCAGGCGATAAACTTTCCGAAAAAGAAATGCGTTTATTGATTGACCAATTATTTGCGACCTCAATGCCATATGTTTGTCCGCATGGCAGACCGATTGTCGTTAAAATTTCTTTGGAAGAATTTGACAGAAGATTTGGAAGAACTTAATTAAAATTAGTTGAAAGTATCAAGTTATCCACTTTCTACTTGTAACTTTTCACTATAAACAATAAACAAAGAGGAAAAAATGCCAATATCCGAAGAGTATAAAAAACTTCGAGAAGAGTACAACCAAAAAGTTGAAAGCTCATCAACAAACGGCAAAACTTATACCACGATAAGCGGAGAACCGGTAAATGGATTTTATGGTCCCGATGATTTAAACCATCAAGATTATTTAAATAACATAAATTTCCCTGGCGAATTTCCCTACACACGCGGCATTCACGCAAACGGATATCGCGGTAAAGTATGGACGATGCGTCAATTTGCCGGGTTTGGTTCTCCGGAAGATACCAACGAACGATTTCATTATTTATTGAAAAATGGTCAAACCGGATTATCTGTTGCATTTGACTTACCAACGCTGATGGGCTTGGATGCAGATGCAGAATTAGCTCAAGGTGAAGTTGGTCTTTGTGGTGTTTCAATTTCTTCTTTAAAAGATATGGAAATTCTTTTGGATAAAATTCCTTTGGAAAAAGTATCAACATCAATGACGATCAACTCTCCAGCAGCAATGGTTTTCGCATTTTATTTAGCGGTGGCAAAGAAGCAGTGTGTTCCATTTTCAAAATTGCGCGGAACACTTCAAAACGATATTCTTAAAGAATACATTGCACAAAAAGAGTTTATTTATCCGCCGCATCCATCAATGCGCATCATTGTTGATATGATCGAATATTGTAAAAATGAGGTTCCGCAATGGAATCCGGTTTCCGTCAGCGGTTATCATATTCGCGAAGCAGGCTCTACTGCTGTGCAGGAATTGGCTTATACTCTTGCTGATGGTTTTGCATACATTGAAGCGTGTATTGAACGAGGAATGGATGTTGATGATTTCGCTCCACGAATTTCTTTTTTCTTTAATGCTCATTTAGATTTTTTTGAAGAAATTGCAAAGTATCGAGCCGCACGAAGAATTTATGCACGAAGAATGAAAGACAAATATGGTGCGAAAAATCCTCGTTCGTGGTGGTTGAGGTTTCATTCGCAAACCGCCGGTTGTTCGCTAACCGCACAACAGCCGGAAAATAATATTGTCAGAACAGCTTATCAAGCTTTGGCTGCCGTGCTTGGCGGAACACAATCACTTCACACAAATTCGATGGATGAAACTCTCGCTCTTCCAAGTGAGAAAGCGGTTAAAATCGCTTTGCGTACACAGCAATTGATAGCTTATGAAACCGGCGTTACAAACACTGTTGATCCGCTTGGAGGAAGCTATTTTGTTGAAGCGTTGACAGATAAAATGGAAGCGCAAGCAAATATAATATTTGACGAGATTGATGCCCTTGGCGGAGTAATTCCAGCAATTGAAATGGGATATTTTCAAAAAAATATTTCAGATGCCGCATACCGTTATCAAAAAGAAGTTGAAAGAAAAGAAAAATTTATCGTAGGAGTTAATGAATTTGTTGAGGAAAATGAAAAAGTCGATATTCCTCTCTTAACAGTTTCACCGGAGGTAGAACGAGTGCAGCGGGAACAATTAATAGCTTTAAAACAGTCTCGCAATGCAAAGGAAGTTGAAAAAGCATTAGAAGAAATTCAACTTGCTGCAAAAGAGAATAGAAACTTGATGCCGGCTTTACTTGATGCGGCTGAAAAGTATGTTACTCTAGGAGAGATGGTGCATGAACTTCGTTTAATTTTTGGTACTTACCAGGAAACGGCAGTCTTTTAAATGAAAGATATATTTAAACTAATCAGAGTACCTCAATGGATAAAAAACTTCTTCGTTTTTATTCCGGTGATATATTCGCGTAATCTTTTTCACCCTGATTATTTGATCAAATCGCTTATAGCATTTATTATATTTTGTTTGCTTTCAAGTGTTGTTTATGTTATTAATGATATTGTTGATGCGGAAGCCGACAGACATCATCCTTTAAAAAAGATGAGACCAATTGCATCGGGGAAAATTTCAAACGCCAATGGAATTACTATTGCAATAATTCTTTTGGCACTTGGACTGCTCTTATCAATTTATACGAACCCGATGTTCAAAATATTTGCCTTACTCTATTTAGTGATCAATATTTTTTATACGTTTAAATTAAAGCATCTCGTCCTATTGGATATTTTTAGTATTGCCGCAGGATTCATGATCCGGGTTACAGCAGGAGCGTTAATCATTTCTGTGGAAATATCAAGTTGGCTGATCTTGACCACTATGTTTCTTTCACTCTTTCTCGCCGTAATGAAAAGACGTTCCGAGCTTGTTGTTGTGGGCGATGAACAATCCTCAACAAGAAAAGTGCTTGAATTTTATTCCACTAATTTTATAGATCAGATGGCGACAATAGCAGCTGCCGGCGTAATAATCAGTTATGCATTGTACACAGTTTCGCTTCGCACTATCACAGTTTTTCAAACCGAGCACTTGATCTACACAACTCCATTTGTTGTCTTTGGAATTTTCAGGTATATGTTTTTAGTTATCAATCACAATAAGGGAGAAAATACTACGGAAATAATGGTAACGGATATCCCGATGATCATGAACATTCTTTTATACAGTCTTACCACTATTGTTATTGTTTATAAATTGCTTTAAGCAGGAGACATCCATTTTAAAATTTATCATTCTCAATGCAGATTATGTAAAAATAGATTTTGTAAAACATACTTTAAGAATGAATGCAAAAACTAGGAACTATTTTTCTTCAATATTGTTTACTATATAAAAAAAAGGAAAAAATATGTCTGTTACTCTTGGGTCAATCGCCCCGAATTTCACTTTAAAAAATACAAACACCGAAGCTGTTTCACTAAATTCATTTAGAGGGAAAAATGTAGTGCTTCTGTTTTTCCCGTTTGCAAATTCCGGTGTCTGCACAAAAGAGATGTGTTCTATGCGTGATAATATGGATCGTTATTCCAACCTTAATGCACAAGTGTTAGGGATAAGTGTTGATAGTCCATTTAGTTTAAAACTTTGGAAGGAACGCAATGAAATTAATTTCCCCTTACTTAGTGATTTTAATAAAGAAGTAGCTCCAGCTTATGGCGCATTTTATGACGTTTTTGCTCCCGGTAAGTTGGATTTCAAAGGTGTTGCAAAACGTTCTGCATTTGTTGTCGATCCAAACGGAATTGTTAAATATGCAGAAGTATTAGAAAATGCCGGAGACGAACCAAATTATACAGCAATTCAAGATTCTCTAAAATAAAGTTATGAATAGGTGAATTTATGATCGAAGAAGGTAAAAAAGCTCCTGTGTTCAAATTATTTGATCAAGACGGGAAAGTTCATTCGTTAAAAGATTATGCAGGGAAAAAAGTCGTTCTCTATTTTTATCCGAAAGATAATACACCAGGCTGTACTACAGAAGCATGCAGTTTTCGTGATGAATTTGCAGTTTTCAAAAAGAGCAATTCAATTATACTTGGCGTAAGCGCTGATGCGGTAAAGTCTCACAAAAACTTCAGCGATAAATTCAGTTTACCATTCCCTTTACTCAGTGATGAATCCAAAGAAATGATTGAAAAGTACGGAGTGTGGAAAGAGAAAAGTATGTATGGGAAAAAATACATGGGAATTGAACGTACGACTGTAGTTATTGATGAAAAAGGAAAAATTAAAAAGATTTTTTCCAAAGTTAAAGTCGATGGACATACAAAAGAAGTCTTGGAAGCATTAAAATAAAATGGTTTATGTAACACGCAGAGAAGTTTTCAGTGCTTCGCATCGTTTGTTCAACGATGCATTAACCACTGAAGAAAATATTTCCTTGTACGATAAATGTGCAAATCCTTATGGACATGGGCATAATTTTGTTTTGGAAATTGTGGTCTGCGGTGATGTTGACAAGAAATCCGGGTATGTTATCGATTTAAAAATTCTTAAAAAAATCATTTACGATCACATAATTAAAAAAGTAGATCACCATCATTTAAACCACGAAGTAGATTTTCTGCAAGGGATAATCCCTACGGCAGAAAATATTTGTATTGCCGTTTGGAATGAATTGCAAAACAAAATACCAGCCGGTAAATTATTTTCTGTTAAGTTGTATGAAACAGAAAATAATTACGTTGAGTACAGAGGAGAATAAAATGGATTTGAATAAAATTGAAAGTTTGGTTGAAACAATTCTCGTAAAAATTGGAGAAGACCCCAAGCGTGAAGGTTTGCTGCGGACACCAAAACGTGTTGCGAAAGCTTACGAGTTTTTAACTTCCGGATATAACAAAGATATTGACGAAGTTCTAAATAATGCTATTTTTGATGAAAAGTATGACGAAATGGTATTGGTGAAAAATATCGATTTCTATAGTCTTTGCGAACACCATATGCTCCCATTTTATGGCAAAGTGCACATTGCTTATGTTCCAGATGGGAAGATAGTTGGTCTAAGCAAGATACCCCGTATTGTTGATGTTTTTGCTAGACGACTTC
Organism: Melioribacteraceae bacterium; assembly: GCA_041658245.1. Taxonomy (GTDB): domain Bacteria; phylum Bacteroidota; class Ignavibacteria; order Ignavibacteriales; family Melioribacteraceae; genus Fen-1258. The sequence continues at coordinate 83,416 of JBBAAM010000004.1, read as the reverse complement.
AAGTTCAAGAAAGAATGACCCAGCAAATTGCTGATACATTGGACAAATATTTAGCTCCAAAAGGTGTGGCGGTTGTTTCGGAAGCCTATCACATGTGCATGATGATGCGAGGCGTTGAAAAGCAGAATTCATCTGCCACATCAAGTGCAATGCACGGTTTATTCAAAGAAGATGCACGTACACGGACGGAATTCTTAAATTTGATTCGGATGAATAAAATTTAATGTCCCCTGTCAATGAAAAAATATGGATAACCGGAGCTAGTTCCGGAATAGGGAAGTCTCTTGCAATTGAATTTGCTAATTCAGGTTACCATGTTTATGCTACAGCCCGCCGGAAAGAAAAATTGGAAGTACTGCAGAATGCAATTCAAACTGGGGCGATAATTAATTCTTATCCTTTAGATATCTCTACAAGAGAAAATGTTTTTTCATTTGTAGAAAAAACATTTGGAGTTGAAGGAATAGATTGTCTTATAAATAATGCCGGGATCACTTCTTTTAAGAAAGTTGAACATAATTTACTTGAAGATATTGAAAGTATTATTCACACAAACTTGCTCGGTTCAATTTATACAATTAAAGCGGTTCTTCCATTTATGATAAAGAGAAATAAGGGGACGATAGTAAATATCTTGTCTGTGGTTACCGAAAAAATCTTTCACCAAAGCGGAGCTTATTCAGCTTCCAAAGCCGGTTTAAAAGCCTTCTCGCAAGTGTTAAGAGAAGAAGTAAGAAAGTATAATATCCGTGTGATTAATGTTTATCCCGCGGCAACCGATACGGAAATATGGTCGCCGGAAGTTAGCTCTAAATATGGTTTTCGAATGATGAATCCCGATAATGTTGCAAGTTTGATACTTTCAATTTATAAACAAGAGGGGAATATTGTAACCGAAGAAATTGTGTTAAGACCGATCGAAGGGGATTTATAAGAAATCTTGAAGGTCCGTTGAGACCTTCAAGATAATATTTTTATTTACATTCTACCGAGAACTCATTCTCCTTTTGGGGGATGTTCAAACTCACAGCAGTTGTTCGGGCGATGACTATTTTGTCTTAAACCTTTACCGCGCATTCCCATTCCTTTATGCATGGGGCGGTCATTCCAAAGTTCTTTTTGTTTAGCGTCTAAAACATCATAAACATCCATTTGATGGTTTGCCGTTACCATCTCGATAGTATTTTTTTGTTTCATTATTTTTTCTTCAAGCGCTAAAAAAGATTTACGATCAAAATTACCCTTATTTAGTAATTCCTTTTTCTCAAGATGAAGTTTTGCCATATCTGCCCGTAGATCAATCATTTTTTTCTGGTGATTAGTACGGATGTCTTCAATTTTCTTTTCTTGATCAGCCGTTAAATTTAGCTTTTCGGCAATTACTGCTTTCCGTTTGCCCATTCCCATTCCTGTACCGGGTTGTGCAGAAATTCCGATAGTAAAAACCAAGAGAAACACCGGCACGAAAAATTTCATGAATGATTTCATTTTGTTATTCCTTATATTTTTTTTGAAATAAATTTTCTTTCGCACCTTTGACAGCAGAGAATTGACAATGGTTTAAATGAGTTGCGAATTAAACCTTTGGTTATAGAAATGTGTCTAAAATTATAAATAGAAGATATGCCGGAAGAGTATTCTGATTTTGATTTAGTCCGCCGTTTTCTTGACGGCGATGAAGTTTCGTTCAATAAACTCGTACGTAAATACCAAACGAAGATTTATTGGCATGCGAGAAGAATGACCGGAAATCATTTTGATTCTGATGAAATTGTTCAGGAAGTTTTACTTGTACTTTATGATAAATTAAAAAATTTCAATTTCCAGTCTTCTTTATTTACCTGGATTTACCGGATAACAATTACACGCAGTATCAATTATATTAAAAAACAAAAGTTACGAAGATTCGTCTCTTTTGAGTCACCGGAGAATAGCAGTTTATCAACAGATGAAGACCTTGTTAAAAATATTGAAGACAAAGAAAAACTAAAAAAATTGGATAAAGTTTTACAAAAATTGCCTGAAAAACAGAGAGAAATTTTTATTCTCCGCCATTTTGATGAATTAAGTTATGAGGAGATTGCACAAATCACCGGGAAAAGTGTCGGCGGTTTAAAAGCAAACTATTTTCATGCATTTGAAAAAGTTAATAAACTCATGGGAAATGAATATGAATAAGAAAATATTCGAGATTTATGATGAGAGCTTTCCTGAAAAGGGGAATCTCCCGGAAAAAATTGCGGATTTAATTGCATTGCAAAAAGAGTTGGATGAGTTAGTTGAAGTATCTAAAAAACTAAAATCACTTTCCTCCGTTTCGGTGGATGAAAATTATTTTACGAATGTTCTTCCAAGATTCAGGGAAAACCAGGGAAAGAATCGCTATGAATTCTCCCTCAAAAAATTAGTGTTTAGTACATCCATAGCTATTTCAGCCATTATCGTACTATTTTTTTCATTCCAATTTGTCCAGTCAAATCGTCAATCACCTGTAACTCAACAACATGAAATAACTGCGACTAATATTTCTTCTGTCTCAGATGATTCCTACATCGTTTCTGCCGATCAGTTTTCAGACAGCATTGTAAACGATAATAAAGTTCAGCAGGAAATTGACAGAACTATTTATCAATCTATTTCAACAGCAAGCAGCGGTACTGATTTCTCCTTGATTAAAAGTGATAATGATTACGACAAAGTACTTTCACAATTAGATGATGATGAACTTGAAAAAGTTTATTCTCTGCTTCAACAAACAAAAATATTATAGGTAGTAAAATGAAAATATATTTTTTATTCATGCTTTTATTGATCTCAGTTGTATCAACAGAAATATTTTCTCAACAACATCATATGGGAAACAAAAGAGGAAATCCGCGTGAAAGAATTGATCAATTGGAAAAAATTAAATTGATAGAAGAACTAAATATGTCGGAAGAGGCGAGTGTAAAGTTCTTCTCCAGGAGAAATGAGTTTAGAGAAAAAGAAAAAAAATTGCACGATCGGATAGATAGTTTATCAATGCTGATAAGGGATAAATCTATCTCTCCAGATGGACAAACGACTGATGCTGAATGGAAGAAAATTAACGAAGAATTTCTTTCAGTCGAAAAAATGATGCGAAAAAATAAAATTGATTTTGTTTCTTCTCTTCAAAATTTACTAACACCCAAGCAAATGGCGCAGTTTCTTGCTTTTGAAAGAAAATTTCGTCAAGATATGCAAGATATTATTTTACGCGGCAGACAAAAGCCGATTCCTGAATAATTTTTTATCAGCGAACCTTGCATTTTTGGTGATAACGATGTAATTTTGTACTGCTCTTTGCGGAAGTGGTGAAATTGGTAGACACGCTACTTTGAGGGGGTAGTGCCCGTGAGGGCTTAGGGGTTCAAGTCCCCTCTTCCGCACACTTTTTTCTCTCATTCAAACTTACTGACGAAATAGCCAACCCAAATTTTTTTGATCTCAGAACAAGGATTAACGATTTTTGATTTTAGAAGTTAAAAACAAAATCAAAAATCGTTATTTGTTAATCCCCGTCTGAGCCGGGCAGGTTTGTTCGTAAATCGTATCCCCAAAACAAGATATTAACCGAAATAACACGAAGAATTATAGATAAAACATCATTGCCGTACGGTAAAATTTCATTTCTTGTCGATATAATATCAAAACCATTCGATAAAACATCATGACTAATCGCTAATTTATAAAATCCAATCGGTAAAATGTCGTTTCTATTTGATAATATATAAAAACTAATCGGCAAAATGTTATTATTTTTCGGAAAAACATCATTGCTTTTCGATAAAACATCATTGCTTTTCGATAAAATATCACTATTTTTAATGTAAATAAATTTATAAAGTGCGATTATAAACAAAAAACGAGGTGATTTATGTTAAAGTACAATTTAAATAAGATATTTAAGATGAGGGGAATTCATAATCCCGTCCAATTTCTTGAGAGTAAAGGATATAAAAGAGATACTGCCTACCGGATTGTTAATAACATCGCAAAAAATTTGCAATTGCACCAGATGCAGGACTTTTGCCTCTGGTTTAATTGTACCCCGAATGACTTGTTGGAATGGACACCGGATAAACAGGAAGATTTAGCTACCTCACCGGCTTTAATGCAATTGATGCCTGCTAAGTTAGAAGATTTTGCCCAGCTTGCGAAGGATATTCCCATGCATAAGGTGCCGGAGTTTATGAAGAAGATTGAAGAGCTGAAAAAGGAGATGTAGTTAGGTAGTGGGCAGTTTGCGGTTTGCAAGAATGTGGGATCGCGTTTCCAATTATTTTGTTGCTTTTCATTTTTAGATTGATTAATTTTTATCTAACATTAGTTTAAGTAGATTTTTATGATAATAAGTATTATCTATTTTGATGAAGCAAGAGGAAAAAATGAAGAAAAACGCATTTAGTATCCTGTCTGAAACTGTTGTACTCACTTTATTTATTGCACAATTCGGTTTCTCACAAAATAATATCAAGACATGGACACAAACCACAGCTTTAGATTTTGGTGCAAATCAATTAACTGATCTGATAGTTACGAATGTTTCCGGTGGTGAAGTTCAACTTCCATCTTGCTTAAATAAAAAAGTTGAAGATCATATTGATAATTCCATTTATCGTTTTGTTGCTAAAGACGGAGCGGGAAATTTTGTTAGAACATGGGTGCAGAGTGATAACGTTTTCGTAAAAAAATATTTAAAGGACGGGTCGGAAGTAACTAAGACAATTCAAGTAAATGATACGAATGAATTTACCATAGAGTCCGGGAAAAGTAGAGCAGCTATATTCGATGACGGAACATATATTGTCATGTGGACTGTACAAAACTATGATATGTACGGACAAATCTTTCGGGACGACTCAATTAAAGTTGGCAGCAACTTTAAAATAAATGAAAAGTATAATGCAAGTAATAGTACTCCAGTCGCTCTTGCGAATGACGCGGACAATAACTTCTGGATTTGTTATCCACAACGCGACTCGCAAAATGAGGTTAAAATTCACATTCAAAAACGGAATAAAAGTGGAGAGAAAATAGGGGAGATTTTTTTACTAAACCAACAAAGTGTTACTAACTTTGAGATTAGTCCGTCTATTATTAAAGACGCAAATGGATTTAGTGTTGCTTGGTCAGGATTTGTAAGAAATATCAGTTCCGATGTAGATATCTTCCTAAGAAGTTTTTTTTCAGATGGAACATCAAGAACCTCAATTCAAAGAATTAATGATGATATCGGTGCGAATGGTCAGTTCCAGCCATCAATATGTTCGGACAACAATGGTAATTTATTGGTTGTCTGGGGAGATATGAGAAATACAGACGAACCTAAAAATATTATCGTTTATAATATTTACGGACAGTTGATTGATAGTAGTAGTCTGAAGATAGGGAATAATTTAAGAATAGAAAATTCTTCTTACGGGGATAATCGTGAACCCGATATTCAATTTAACGGCAACGATTTTACCTTATCGTGGAAATCTTGGGATAATGACAATCGAGTCTATCGGACATTCTCAAATAAATGGAACGCTAAACCTATTTTTTACGGAGAAATGACCTCAACAATTTTTAATACCGGAGGAGAGGGAACACTTTATAAAAACATTAATTGGCAGAAAACAGCTTCACCAAATACACAAATCAAACTCCAATTGCGTTCCGGAAGTAGTCCTGAAGAAATAGAAACTTCTTCATGGCAAGGACCAACAGATTCATCGGGTTTTTATCTTAACGATTTAGGTGAACCAATTAATATGATTCACAATGGTGATAAATTCATCCAGTACAAAGCAATATTCACCTCATTGCGCGGTAATTCATTAATTCTTAATTCAGTAAGTATTGATTACAGCTCGGTTGATTCAATCCCCCCAAAAGCTCCCGGCAATCTAATTGCAAGCGCTTCACATTCCAGTGTACTATTAAACTGGCAGCGAAATTATGAAACAGATGTAATGCAATACATTGTGCACAGAGGAACGAAGAGCAATCAATATGATAGCACATGGAGTGGCAAGGTTCCGAAAGATTCACTCCATTTTAAAGATACGACTGCGATAAGTGGAGTTCCATATTATTATGTAGTAACTGCTGTGGATTCAAGCCATAATGAAAGTGATATCTCAAATGAGGTTACATGCACTGCTTTCGGAATCAATATTTACGTAAGTAAGGATGGGAAAGACGATAGTGACGGGTCAGTGGATAATCCTTTTTTAACAATTGAAACCGGAATGAATGTTGCAAAGTATGGAGACACAATAAAAGTTTTACCAGGAATATATGACGAGACAATAAACATGCGATATGGAGTATCCTTGATAGGGAGTGATGCCTCTGAATGCAAAATTACAGGGGAAGTGAATACTGCTGATAGTTGTATCTTAAAAGGATTCACTTTTTCAAAAACCATCACCTGCAATGCTGTTTCATCCGTGATAACCGGAAATATCATACAAGTTGCTAATGGTTTTGCTCCAGGCATTCAATTAATAAATAAAGCTACTGCAGTAATTGCAAAAAATCATATTTCCGAAAGTTATATCGGGATTAATGCTGTAAGTTACAGTAAAGCTACGATAAAAAACAATATTATTGTAACAAAGGATGTTGGCATTCTTACAGATCTTTTTTCCGAAGCAACGATAACCAATAACACTATTGTTGTTTCGAATTTGGCATGTATAAAAGTGGGGTTATCTACAACTTCCATCATAGAGAATAATATTCTTGTTGGTCTTGATAAAAAAAAAGTTGCAGCTATCTCCAATTCATCCTCATTAGCGATGAACGCTAATTTTAACGACATCTGGAATACTACTGAGTTTTATTTAAGTGGAATGGCGAATAAAACGCTTAATCCTTTGTTTATTAATGAAGATATTCAAAACTATCAGCTTCTCCCAAATTCACCATGCAAAGATGCCGGAAGCCCTTTCTCAAAGTTTAATGATAAGGATGGATCAAGAAATGATATGGGTGCTTTTGGAGGTCCAGATCCGATTGAAAAAAGTCTAACAGTTCCATTAACAAAATCTATCATGATTTCAAATCTATCTGCATATCCGGGAGATACAGTCTTAGCATTTGTTAGTTTCGACAATCCAAATGGAATAGTAAAAGCTGAGTTTTCATTGAAATTTGATAACGCAATAGTAGAATTTATTAAAGCTGAACTTACAAAATCAACTCAGAAGTTTTTATTGCAAGTAACTTCAAACGGATCAGATGAAGTTCATTTTACACTATCATCAGATTCATCGCTCAATTCTACTCAAAAAGATATCTTAGCGTTGAAATTTTTAGTTAATCAGAATGCAAAATCAAATGATGCATCAACATTAACATTAATAAACATTTCATTGTTTGATAGAGAAGCGAAAGAAATATTCCTAAGAAGCAAAACCGATGGAGTAATTATTGTAAGCGCTTATACGGATAAACCTAATTTTATTTTTGTAGATAACAAGAATGGTAATTATGAGGATGGAAGCAGAGATCATCCATATAACACCATTATGGAAGGAGTGAATCATGCAATATCTGGGGACACCATTATTGTTGCAAGTGGGAATTATTATGAAACCGTGACAATGAAAGAAGGCATTTGCTTACTTGGAAGTGGAGCCTTAGTTACAAATATTATTGTAAAGCAAACTAATGTGGCAGTTATTTTCAATAATATAAAAAATGCTGAAATAAGCGGGTTTACTTTTAAAAATGATCCCGACTATTATTCACTAAATCCTTTGATTATATGCGAATCATCTTCACCAGTAATAAAGAACAATTGTATTGAATGTTTATTCCCCCCAGCGGATGCTTTTTTCCTAATTTCGAATAACTCCAATCCATTACTGGAAAATAATTATATTAAAAATGTGTGGATGGATATTTCACAGTCTAGTGCTACAATCAAGAATAATGTTATTGAAAATTTTAATTTCAGAAGTATCTCCTGTCGCAATGAATCGAATTCGACTATAATTGGTAATACGCTTCTTGGAAATTTAGTAATAAATAACGCTAACTCAGTGATAAGAAACAATAAGTTAATTATAAGTCCACTTACTCAAATAGGGATCAATTTGAATAATGCTTCGAATACTAGTATTAGCAATAATATCATAGTGGATAGTACAACCTTTGGAACCGGAATATCAATGACAAATTCGTCAAATATTTTAGTAACGAATAACACTATTTTATCACACGGAAAAGGAATTACTGAAAAGGGCTCTACTGCCACTTTTAATAATAACATTATATCAGGCAATAGTGATTTTGGAATACAAATATCAAATACATCTCAACTCAATTACAATGATGTTTGGGGAAATTATTTTAATTATGGTGGGGTTGATCCCGGAGTGAATGATATTTCACAAAATCCAATGTTTGTGGATTCGGCAAAAGGGAACTTCAGATTATCATTAATATCTCAATGTATTAATGCAGGAAATCCTGATGTAAAGTATAATGACCTTGATGGAACCAGAAATGATATCGGAGCCTATGGAGGACCATATGCTGATTCAAGTCATTTAAGTAGTAATGAAAGTTCGCTGCGAATAGATTCACTCACCGCCTCAGTATCTGATACCGTTAAAGTTGTTCTTCAAGCAAAAAACATAAAAGGGATCGCACAATTCAACATCGCTCTTTCTTACAATCCATCAATGTTAAACGTCATTAATGCAAAGACCATAACTGCTGCTAAATCATTTACACTAGAGATGCGAAACCTAAGCCCGGGTTCAATAAATTTAACTTTACAGAGCAGTAAAGGAGTTGTTGTAGATGAAGGTGAGCTATTAGAATTATCTTTAGTGATAAAGTCAAATCAATCAGCAAATACTGAATTAATGTTTGACAGCGTAAACGTTGTGGACGAAAATTCAAGTCCAGGTAAAATTTATGATTTAAGTAATTGTAGAATCAAAGTATCCCCGACCGGTATAATTGATGAGACAAATTCTCAACCATCAGATTTTTCACTTTATCAGAATTTTCCAAATCCATTTAATCCGTCAACAAAAATTAGGTATGAGATTCCGATAGAAACCAAAGTAACAATAAAAATCTATGATATCTTAGGAAGAGAAGTAGAAACATTATTTACCGGACAAAAACTGCCTGGTAAATATTCGTTGGAATGGAATGCAAAAAACTATTCAAGCGGTGTTTACATTTACAAATTAGTTTCGGGTTCATATTCTACTCAGAAAAAAATGCTACTCTTGAAATGAGTTATGAAAAAAGTTGTTAAGAACTATATTATCACAAAAAAAAGTAGGGAATTATGAACGTAGTTAAATATGCTCTTGTTGCATTGGTGCTGAGTATTGTTTTTATAGTCGGATGTAAAAACGATTTGGTTGCTACAGTTATTGTGCCTGATGCTAATCATGAATTGTATGGAAATGTTGTTGACGAAAATGGAAATCCGGTTGAAGGGGTTAATGTACACTACATTTTCACTTTTCCTAACGAACGATTGGAAGTAAATAGGAATGAAATATTGCTGAATTCGGAAGCAGTTCCTCCTTCGACTATTATTAGCTTTGAAATTCCAACAAGACAAAAAGTTACTATTACAATCTTAAGGTGGTTTACTGGTGATACAATCACAGTGCTATTTAATGATACTTTAAATGTCGGGAATCATGTTTTTACTCTGAATTCACAAACAATGACTAACGGATTTTATATCTATCAAATTAAAACCGATACTGAAGTTATTGAGAAAAGAATGATTTATCTTGACTTAGATGTTTCTCGACTAATAACAACAAATCCCTTAGTAAAATCTAATTTAGAAGGTTCATTTGTTTTGCCATATGGTTTGCTTGGTTTTGGAATTTCGTTTGAAAGAGTTTCACCTGAGGGAACACCACTACCTCCTTATGAGATATCGCGTACCATTCAAATGGTTTTGTACAAACCTGGTTACAAAACATTTATAAAGGATGTAACGATTCCACGAAATATAAATTTGAAGGAAACATTCATACTTAAAAAGATCATCTGAAAAATGAAAAAAAAATAAATTGATTGCTATCTTCTATTAAAAGTCATCTCATTTCTTTGCTTCTCTTTTAAAGAAAAACTATATTTTGGGGAGAAAAATTAAACAATATTGATTGATGCGTCCGACAAAAGCCATTATAAATCTTGCTTATCTGAAAGCAAATTATTTAGCGATCAGAAAGAAAACAAAAACTAAAGTTCTTGCTGTAGTTAAAGCCGATGCATACGGACATGGATTTGCCGAAGTTGTAAATGCTTTAAATTCATTAAAAGAAAGACCTGAGTATTTTGGGGTCGCTTTATCTGAAGAAGGAATTGCATTAAGGAATATTAAAGTTGAACAACCCATCTTGCTATTTGAACCTCCAACAGCAAACAATATTGATGAAATTATTAAATATGATTTGATCCCAACGGTTTTTTGTAAAGAACAAGTACAATTAATAGAAAAATATTTTACAAAAAGTGATGTTAAAAATACTCATCAACTCAAAACAAAACCTCTTAAAAAAATAAAAGTTCAAATTAAAATTGATACGGGAATGGGTCGGCTTGGTGTTCCATTCAAAGATGCTGCGCTTTTTATTGAAAAAATTGTTTCAAATGATAGATTTATTTTAGACGGGGTTTATTCTCATTTTGCCACTTCAGATGAGAAGGATAAAATTTTTGCGCAGCTTCAATTAAAAAGATTTAATGCTGTTGTTCTTGAACTTCAGAAGAAAAAAATCAGACCAAATGTTATCCATATTGCGAACAGCGGAGCAATATTAACAATGCCGAAAGCCTATTTTAACATGGTTCGTCCCGGGATCTCGTTATACGGCTATCCTCCTTCGCAAGAAATAACTTCTTCCATAAAGTTAAGACCGGTTATGTCTTTAATTTCAGAAACTGCCTCATGCAGATGGTTTGAAAAGGGAGAATCGGTTAGTTACGGCAGAAAGTATATTCTTCAAAAAAGATCGCAAATCATTTCCGTACCTCTCGGTTACGGTGATGGATTAAATCGTAATTTAACAAATAAAATGTTTTGTATTATTAAGGATAAGATCTATCAACAAGTTGGCAGTGTAACTATGGACAGAATTATGTTTGATGTTGGAGAAGCAAAAATAAAAATCGGTGAGAAAGTAATTTTGCTTGGAAAAAGCAAAAATCACTCAATTGATGCATGGGAATGGAGCACGCAACTCAATACGATACCTTATGAAATAACCTGTAATATTTCAAAACGTGTCCCGAGGATTTATATCGGATAATGGATCTAAAAAAACAATATATCATCCAAACCATTAGTGTTGCTGTAAATAATTTAAGACTTAGCAGTGAAAAAATTGAAGTTGTCGGATTATTGAAAGAAACCATACTCAATGCAGGCGATTTAGAAATCGTAATATGCGGGATGAAAAAGATTACACAGCTTTCCAAATTTGCGATAAAACTGAACGAGATTTACAACTTTTTGAAGCAAAATAAAATTGATTTTCTTAAACTTTCGGAAAAATTCAAAGAACACGCACAACTTTTAGTTAAAGATTTAAATGTTGTGCTTGATACTTTAACTCCGAATTCATATAAAGAAATTATTAAAAAACTTGATGAATTTGGTTCGAACTCTGTGCAAAACGAGAATAAAGAGGATTCGTTGACGATTGACTTTACGGATAGAAAAAGTTCGTTTACAGAAAAAATGAAAACCGACCTATCTGCCGACATAGCAGGTAAGATGAAAGAGAAAATAATTTTTGAAGATGAGAGCGACGATGATCATCTTTTTTTTCAAAATTTTGAAGCGACGATATTGAAACCGGTGAAAGAAATTGAATTAGTATTGAAAAATTTGGGGAACGGGGAAGTTAAATCAACTGAATTACGACAGTATGAATCTGTAATGCGGGTCAACGCTTCCTTGTCTGAAAAATTCGGGACGGAAATAACCACTGAAATGCATAATATTTTAGCAAGAGCATTTCGTATGCTTCAATTGAAGGAATTAGATCCTGAAAAAGATATGATCGAAGCAATGCGTGCATGTTTAATTGTTATCGTTGCGTTGGTAAAAAATAAAGATGTTGATATTACTTACTACTTAAACCGAGCGGAAGATTTCGGAAAAAAATTACAAACTTTAAAAATGAGGAATATTTGATGAACGTTTTCGCCGTTATTATGGCTGGCGGTGTAGGCTCTCGCTTTTGGCCTAGAAGCCGGGAAAAATCACCTAAGCAATTATTAAAGATCTTTGATGAAAGAACAATGATACAAAATACTGTGGATAGACTTGAGGGTTTTGTTCCAAATCAAAATATTTTTATTGTAACGAACAAACTTCAAAAAGAAGAGATCAGAAAACAATTACCTGAGATTCCTAATGAAAATATTCTTGAAGAACCATTCGGGCGCAATACTGCCGCCGCGATCGGATTAGCTTCGGTATTGATACAGAAGATAGACCCGAAAGCCGTAATTGTAGTTCTTCCTGCTGATCATATAATCCGCGAAAATGATATTTTTCAAGAGACATTACGCACAGCAGTGAACTATGCCAACAAGAAAGCCGGATTAGTGACCATTGGAATTCCGCCCACACGTCCTGAAACCGGATATGGCTATATTCAAATTGATGAAAATGAATTAGAAGAAAACATCTTTAAAGTATTAACGTTTGCAGAAAAACCGAATTATGAAACAGCCTTAAACTTTGTTTCAAGCGGCGATTTCCTTTGGAACAGCGGAATGTTCGTTTGGAAAGCAGATGCTATTCTAAGTGAAATATCTCTTCTTATGCCGGAATTAGCGCAAGCATTAAAAAATATTTCATCTGTTTTTGGTACTCCGGCGTTTGAGAAAATTTTACTTGAGGAATATGGTCAACTTCGAAGTGTATCAATTGATTACGGAATTATGGAGAAATCGCACAAAGTTTTTTTAATTAAAGGGAAATTCACATGGAGTGATGTGGGCAGTTGGGAAGAAGTTCATCAACTTTCGAACAAGGATAAGAATGATAATTCACTTGTTGGAAACGTTTATACTGATAAAACTTCGGATTCTTATATTTATTCTCCCGGGAAATTTGCAGCGGTAATCGGACTCGATAATGTAATTGTGATCAATACTGACGACGCGTTACTTGTGTGCAAGCGGGAAAATGCTCAAGAAGTTAAAAAAGTTGTTGATTTTATTAAATTGAATAAATTGAACGATTATTTATAAAATGAAAAAGATAATTACCGAAGCTGAGGTTATTGCAAATTATAAAAATGGAGGAAAGATTCTTCCGATTGGTGATAAAGATATTGTTACCCCTCTTGCAAAAGACAAAATTAAAGAATTGGGAATAACGGTCGTTAAAAAAGTTGAAAGTGATAAAATTGAGTTTTCTTCCAGCACCAACGTATCTCTAAACCCGGTTAAAAATATAGTAGTACTTGGATGCGACCACACCGGTTATTCGGTAAAAAATCTTTTAATGAAAATATTAGTTGAAAAAGGTTTTTCAATTCAGGATGTTGGAACATTTGACGAGGTTTCTTGTGATTATCCTGATTTTGCTTTTGCAGCCGCTAAAAAAGTTAAAAGCGGAGAAGTTGATTTCGGTATTCTTGTTGACGCGACGGGAATTCCCTCTGCAATAACAGCCAATAAGATCAAAGGTATTCGGGCTGCAACGTGCTATAATGAATTTACAGCTAAAAGTGCGCGCGAACATAACAACGCAAATATTTTAGTGCTGGGAGCAAAAGCACTCGGTGAAGAAACTATTAAGAGTATTTTAGAGACGTGGCTTAATACAAACTTTGGCGGTGGAAGGCATCAACGCCGGCTTGATAAAATAACTGAAATTGAAAATCAAAATCTTTAATTCCGGAGTTTAAATGAAAAATATTTTTGCAACTTTTTTTCTTCTCTTTCTAACATTTCAGATAATTACTGAAGCTCAATCAATGAGAGTGAAAGAAAGAAAAGAAATAAATATCCCGGAAGCAGGAGAACATTTCTTCCCTCGTTTTGCATCAAATGATTCAATTATTTATTTCACTCGTGCATATTATTATGGAATATCATCGTTAAATCTTTTTTCAAATGAATTGGAAAATATTACCACCGAATCCGGCTCAGGATTCGAATATCAATTTACCGATGATGGGAGAAAAATATTTTACCGGACTGACAATTATCTTAGCGGGAAAAAATACTCGGATATAAAATCTATAGATATTCAAACAAAGAAAATTGAACGTATCGAAAGCGGAAAAAGAAATCTTTCCGCTCCAAAAATTCTGAAAAGCGGTGATTGTATTTTCAAGCAAGATGAAGATATTACTGTAAATAATAAGCAAAAACAGACAGTTCAGATGAACATTATTCCACAAGATACAATGTTGTTTTATAGCGATAATAATTTAATTCTGCTGTTAAACGGTGAGAAAAAAGTTTTTAAACCTCTCGGAGACGGAAGCTATCTTTGGTCTTCTTTTTCACCGGATAAATCAAAAATTCTTTTTACGTTTATGGGAAAAGGAACTTACGTTACTGATTTAGATGGAGCCATTCTTCTTGAATTAGGTTACGCTAACGCCCCTAAATGGTCTTCTGATGGTAAATGGATCGCATACATGGATGATAGAGATGACGGTGAGCAAATTATTTCATCGGAGATATTTTTGCTTTCCGCAGACGGTAAAGAAAAAATTCAACTTACAGATAGCAAAGAAATTCACGAGCAATTTCCTGAATGGTCACCTACAATGAATACAATTGTCTGCCACACAAACGATGGAAAAATTATTTTTCTCTCTTTAGAAAAGAATCATTAAGATAAAAACATGAAAAAACTTTTTTTATTCCTTTTGCTCACAAAATCAATATTTGCTCAAGATTTGTTCGGAACAAAAATATATATTAATCCCGGTCATGGCGGATTTGATTCAAATGATAGAAATATTCCTGAAACCGGATTTTGGGAATCAACCTCGAACTTAGATAAGGGACTTGCTCTACGCACTATTTTGCAGCAGATCAATGCTACTGTTTACATGTCAAGAGTTACAAACACATCCGCTGATGATTTTAATCCTCTTTCCATAATTGTTGCAGATGCGAATGCTAAAAATGTTGATTTTTTTCATGCGATACATAGCAATGGTTTTAATGGACAATCAAACTATACATTGATGCTTTTTCAAGGCAAAGATAACGCGCCAACTTATGCTGGGGCTTTAACAATGGGAAGTTACTTAACCGATGAAATTTATAAAGCGAACCGAACTACCGCTAAATATAATAGGGGTGATATTGATTTCTATGCTCCGGCTAGTGGCGGTTTGCCATATCTTGGCGTATTTAAAAATTTAAATGTTCCTGGTACTTTATCTGAAGGCTCATTTCATGATTACATTCCTGAATCATGGAGATTGATGAATTCATTCTATAAAAAACATGAAGCATGGGCAATTGCCAGAGGGTTTTTAAAATATTTTACACAGCCCGGATTTCAAACCGGTACGGTTGCGGGATTAGTTCGCGATCAAAATAAATCGGTTTCATACTTTGCGCTTACTGCTAAAAACGATCATAAACTTCCGTTGAATAATATTAAAGTTACTTTAGAACCGGGAGGTAAAGTTTATAATGGTGATGGGAACAACAACGGATTTTTTCTTTTTGATAGTTTAGCCCCCGGCTCATACAAAGTTTATTTTGAAGCTCCCGGATATTATAAAGATTCATCAACAGTTACGGTAACTGCAAATGTATCTTCATTTGCTGATAAATTTTTACTTTACGATACAACCGTTGTTGCACAGATTGTAAGTTATTCTCCCTCATCAGCGACAGACAGCGTAAAGACCATTGCATCGGTCTCAATCCGGTTTGATCTGCCAATGGATACTTCTTCAACGAATGCTGCATTTCAAATAACTCCGGCGGCGCAGGGAGTTTTTTCATGGGGCGATGGAAACAAAGTTTTCACATTCAAACCTTCGCTTCCTTATTTCAAAGCGACAGAATATACTATTGTCTTGAAGAAATCTGCCAAAACAATTTGGGGCATTCAGTTGAGTAATGACCTCACGTTCAAATTCATTACAAAAAACCGGAATAGATATTTTATTGAAAAAACTTATCCGTCAGCAAACTCAGTTATCAATTTAGCTTTGCCTCAATTTAGATTGCAATTCGAAGCTCCGGTGTTGAATGCCTCTTTGTCGGGACAAATCAATCTTTATAACAATGAAAGAGTCCGGTTGACTGCAATAAATGTTAAAATCTTTGCGGAGAATGGTAAAGGATTAATTTATTTTGAAACAAAAGACGCATTAGCAAATGGTGAATACGCTTTGAGTTTAGGCGGCAAAATTGCTGATGTTGATTCAATCCCGATGGTTGATTCAGTTGAAATTCCGTTCACTATCTTTTCACAACTTCCCTCAGAAGTAAATTTGATTGACGATTTTGAGACCCAAATCGGATGGAAAAATCCAAGCGCAAGCCCGCATACAGTTGGTGTTGATACTCTAACTTCATTATTCTCTATAACCACTGAAAAGAAATTGTTTGGTTCTAAGAGCGGTAAATTAATTTACTTATTTAAAAATGCTGAGAACGGAAATTGTGTTGTACCTAATGAAGCAAAAATTGTTTTAAATGGTGAAATGTTTGGAACATGGGTATTTGGTGACTTAAGTAATAACTATTTTAACTATTGGTTTGAAGATGAAAATAATGCAGAATTTTCGATCCAAGTTGATTCGCTTGATTGGGCAGGGTGGAAGTTCGTTCGTTCTGAAACAACAAATTTTAATGGCAGATTGAAAAATAAGCTTGTAGGAATTTCTGTTGAACAAAGAAAAACAGGAAATAATACCGGAACTTTATTTTTTGATAATCTCAGATTTTATCTTTGGCCTGACTTAGTCGATGATAGCCAACAAACACCGGTGCAATATTCGTTGGACCAAAATTATCCGAATCCATTTAATCCGGAAACCGTAATCAGTTACCAGCTTCCTGAGAACAGTTTTGTAACGCTTAAAATATTTGATGTATTGGGAAATGAAGTAGCCATCCTGGTAAACGAATCACAACAAGCAGGAAAACATAATTACGAATTAGGAATTAGGAATTACGAATTATCATCAGGTATTTACTTTTACCAATTACGTGCAGGTGATTTTATCCAAACCAAGAAGATGATCGTGTTGAAATAGAATTGAGAGGCATGAAATGAAAATTATAACCTCATTGATTATCAATTTATTGTTTCTAACGAACAGTTTTTCACAGAATAATAGACAACTAGATTCTGAAGAGGTATATGATGTTTTCCCTTTAGCAAAGTGGAATCAATATAACTACAATTATCAATTTTCTGATACAACTTTGTGGTTATTTGCTTTTGAATCTGCATTTAGTGATTCAGGAACTATTTCATATTTAATAATAGATTCAACGTTTCGAGATAATAAAATCGAGTGGTTGGTTGAACGCAATATTAATCTCTTAAGACATTATCTCTTTTCAAGTTGGAGCGATACAACATATTGGATTCAGCAAAACGATAATTTCATCTTGACTGAATCTTTAATCGGTGACCACGAGTTAACAGCTGGTGGTAGTGTTGGCATTTGGCAATTCCCAACTTTTTTACAAACCCCAGTCTTTAGGTTTAGAGCTAAACCTTCCATACAAGTCTACTCGTTTTATGATGATAAGAATTTTGATTCTTTATGGTTTAATGAAAAAAAAGGACTATATAGCAGAAGATATTACAGTAGTGATGTTTCGTATCATAGTTATTTTGAAAAAACAAAAGTTGATTTAATTGGAAATATTGTTGGAGTATTTAAGAATTTTCCACTTTCACCAAATAATTTTCATCTTTCTCAAAACTACCCCAATCCATTCAATCCAAGTACAAAAATAAAATACTCTATACCTCGGCAATCTTTTGTTAACATAAAAGTATACGATTTACTTGGTAGGGAAGTTACAACTCTTGTTAATGAAGAAAAACCTTCTGGGAATTACGAAGTAGAATTTTATGTTAGTTCTTTATCAAATGGGATTTATTTCTATCGTTTGCAGAGTGGTAATTTTTTTAATTCCAAGAAAATGATTTTAATAAAATAATTTTTAACATTTCAACCGGCACCATTTTCTTGATCTTTTCTGCTGCCGGACTTTTTCTTTTGAGGATAATAACGCAGTACAAATGCCATAACAAGAACTACGAAACCGATGCTTAAAAAACGGAAGTTGAGAAATTCTTGCCGGAGATAAGCGGGGAAAAGAAAATCTGTTTTTCTACTTCGTCCTAAATTTAATTTACTTTCGAGTGCAGAGTCTCGCCGTTTTTCACCATAAGTTAACCTGGTTTTAATTCGTTTTAGATTTTCTTCCCAAAGATTTTCCATCGAATAAAGCGAATAAGGTTTTACACCGGCAAAAGTAAAATGATTATCCTCTTTACCGTATAACGCTGTGCCGATAAGTTTGTCATCCTCTCTTAATATCTTACCTACTTCACCTAAAGGAATAGCTAAGTTATTGGATGCCATAATAAATCCCCTTTTGCCTCTTGGAGCCGATTTGCAATCTATAACGCAGTAGTTGGGAAAAACATCATGAACAGCTTTAAGTATTTTCATCGGTGTCTCATCAGGCAAAGATGGATCGGGTCTGCCTTGTGTTGACTCAGAAAAAATACCGTCTTGTTTTAATTTATTTTTCACAAGCTCAAAAAATTCTTTGTTGTGAAGCAGCGCCGAGCCCAGATAGTATGGGGCGGAAATATCCATAATAATTATATCAAAACGTTCAACCGAAGTTTTTAAATATCGTTTTGCATCATCAATAATAATTTCATAATTCTGAAGTTGATCGTATTTATTAAACTCGCGCCACCATTTTTTAGAAGATCCAACTACCGATGGATCAATTTCCACTACCGTAGTTTTTGAAGAGTAGGGAGCTACGCGGCTAATTGAATACAAAGAGCCTCCGCCGAGTATCAATATCCGTAGATTTTTTTTTGTCTTTCCATAAGCTAATTGTGCGGGTAGTTTCGCAAGAAAATAAGTGAATTCACTTAACGAGGTTTCTGCTTCTCTGTTTCCTAAAAATGAATAATTGTAATCAAAATATTTTTGCCCGTTAAGGAACGAAATTTTACTTTGCTTTGATGTTTGCATCTGGTCATGAAAAGTTTCTATAACATCAACCGTGTGATAGAAGGAATTGTTTGAATACAAAAGAGATGGATTCGGAAATCCGCGCGACTGATAATAATCTAACGTGGTTTTGGAATAAAACGCACCTTGATGAATAGTGAAAATGCCGGTTAAAAATATTCCGATCATAAGGAGAGAATCCGCCCACAAGCTTCTATCGAGCAAGATAAAATATAAAAAGACTAATAAAAGAAAATAAACCGGTAAAAGAAAAAACGGTGCGAACGAAATAATTAAAAGAAAAAAGATAACTCCGCTAACTGCCCCGAGAAGTTCGACGCTGTAGAATGACGGCAGCTTGTGAGAACCTTTCATCTGAATGATCTTAGGTAAAAAGATTGAATAAAAAGAAGATGTTAAAAACGACGAAACAAAAAGAAGCAGCAGTAAGGATTCTAAACTAAATCCATTAAACACAAAATAAGAAGCGAAAAATTTTATTCCGGCAAAGACAACTAAATGAATAAGAAACGTAACGAAGCTTATCACTTTTAAATAAGTAAATGTTATACGGGATGAGACAGCATAACCAACGGAGAAGCCGATAAAATATGCCGCACTTACAAGTAAAATGCTTAGTTCATTTGCAGAAATGATGGTTGAAAATTCCCGCACAATAAAATATTGGAGAAGGATGAGATTGAATCCCGCGATAAAAATAATAACCTTTAATCTTTTGTTCGATAGCTCCGGCAAAGTTGATTCGTTTTGGTCTGATGCAACCGGTTTTGGCAGAAGATACTTAGACCACAACAGAACTGCAGAGAGAAGTAGAAGAGAGAAAACTCCTATCCAATAACTTTGTGAAATAAAAAAAAGAACAAACAATAATACGATACCCATTACGACGATTTCTTTTTCTTTGAACGAGAGAAACATAATTGCAAAGGCAAGCAGCGGTGCAATGTAGATAAAAAGCACTCCAAATTTTACAAAGAGCAAAAGTCCCAGCACCGTGCCGAAAACAAATCCATTATTTTCATGCAAAAAAAGTGTATCGCTTGAAACTGCTGTTCCCAATTCTTTAAAAAATTTACCGGCAGGAAAAGCCGATATAAAAATTAGCAATCCAAGTAAAAAATACATCGGTGAGTAAAGAGTAAACAGAATTGTAACCAGCAAGAGGGAATAAAATGATGCAAGCGAGAGAACCATATTATTAAGAAGTCCCTCAAATACATTTGTCTTCATCGCAAAAACAACGCCGCACATCCAGGTTAAGATCAAGATAAAATAACCAGTAAAGGTTGCGGTAACAAAAACTTCGATAGCGAAATAGAGTGCAGCTTGCAGGATGCCGAAATATAATCCCGAAGTAATTAACGGAAATACATTTGTTGGTTTTTTAAATTCAGTTATTGCCATTCTTTTTTCCTTGTTACTGCACGATAAACCGTATGCATTATTTATTAAATTAAAAATCGGGACAAAGTCTTTCTATAAAATACTAAAGATGAGTAACAAAACTATAATTACTTTAATGAATCTATGCCAAAAGGAAGTAGGTACGAGGCAATAGAAAACATTAATACCTATTGCAAAACCACTCTTGCTATTTCATTAGTTGCACAAAAATAAAAGTGTAACTAACTTAGCATCAGGTATTTCTTGCATTAATGCAACAAACGAAAAGTAGATTTTTTTAAGGTGAATTCTATGGAAAAGGAATCTAAACCAACAGTAATTAAAAAACGGTACATGTTTGTTTTAGCAGGGGCTATGAGTGCACTGATAATATTTGGCGGGTATTTATTTTATACATCCGAAGTAAATTCCATCCGCATAGCCAAGCACCAAGATATTCAAGCAATTGCTGAATTAAAGATTAATCAGATTGAACAATGGCGGAAAGAACGATACTCCGAAGCCCAATTTTTCTCGACTGATCCCACTGTAATTCAATACTCTCTTGATCTACTTGAAGGCAGGAATGTAATACATGCAAAATCATCATTAAAAAAAAGCCTAACATTAATCAAAGATAATCATGGATACAAAAATATTTTTATTGTCTCTACTGATAAAGAAATACTGTTTAGTATCGATCCTGACTTTAAAGATGTTGAACCTTCAATTTCTACTTTCATTGATTCGCTTGTTACCCGCAAATCAATTTTTATAACTGATTTATATTTATGCAACATTGAAAATTCGATACATTTTGATCTACTTGCACCGCTGCTAAATGAGAGTAAGCAAATTATAGCAGTATTGGTTTTACGTATTGATCCCCATAAATATCTTTATCCCTTAATTCAAAAGTGGCCCACGCCAAGCAAAACAGCCGAAACAATATTACTTCGAAGAGACGGCGACAGTGTTCTCTTCCTAAATGAATTACGGCACCGGAAAAATACTGCGCTAAAACTCAGGATTTCCTTAACCCAAAAAGAAGTCCCTTCAGTGCAGGCAGTTTTAGGTTATAAAGGAATTTGGGAAGGGATAGACTACCTCGGAGTTCCTGTGCTATCGGATATTCAACCTATACCCGGCACACCCTGGTTTATGGTGGCTAAAGTTGACAATAGTGAAATTTATTCCGAACTTATTTTTAGAGCAATATTCATCACAATTTTGGCATTCGTTTTAATCCTTTTGTCCGGAGCAGGTTTGGCTTGGTTTTACTATTCCCGTCAAAGAAATATTTATAGAGAACTTTTTGGTAAAGAAATAAAATTACGTGAAGCTCATGAAGAATTTAAAACCATACTCTCTGCTTCCGAAACCCGTTACCGCCGCCTCTTTGAAGCGGCAAGAGATGGGATTCTAATCCTCGATGCGGAAACCGGAATGATTGTAGATGTGAATCCATTTTTAATTGAGAAATTGGGCTATTCAAAAGAGCAATTCATTGAAAAAGCAATTTGGGAAGTTGGATCATTTAAAAATATAATTGCCAACAAAGATAAATTTTTGGAATTACAGCAGAAAGGATATGTCCGTTATGATAATTTAGCGCTTGAAACCTCAATTGGAGAGCAGTTTTATGTAGAGTTTGTAAGCAATGTTTATTTAGTTGATAAAAAGAACGTAATCCAATGTAATATTCGCGATATCACAGAACGCAAGCGTGCTGAAGAAGCATTAATAGAATCAGAAAAAAGATACCACGCGTTGTTCGAAGGTGCCGCTGAAGGAATTCTGGTTGCAGATGTTGGAGCTAAGGAGCTTAAGTATGCAAATCCTGCAATTTGTAAAATGTTCGGTTATAGTGAAGAAGAAATTATTCATCTTGAAGTTTTTGATATTCATCCAAAAGATTCATTACCAATGGTGCTCAATGAATTTGAAGCGATAAGCCGATCTGAAAAAATGGTAGCTTGTAACATTCCTTGTCTCCGTAAAGATGGTTCTGTCTTTTACGCAGATATAAGTGCGAAACCAGTAGTCATAAACAGAAAACTGATGAATATCGGGTTATTTAACGATATCACCGAACGCAAACGTGCAGAAGAAGAAATTAAAAAACTCAATGAAGAACTTGAACAGCGGGTAATTAATCGCACGGCACAATTAGAAGCTGCTAACAAAGAATTGGAATCATTTTCATATTCCGTCTCTCACGATTTGCGTACACCGCTTAGAGGAATTGACGGTTTCTCAAATATTTTGCTTGAAGATTATTCTAAGAAGTTAGATAAAGAAGGACAAAGGCTGCTAAATGTAATTCGCGAACAGACAAAGAAGATGGGGCATCTAATTGATGATCTTCTTGCTTTCTCCCGTGTCGGTCAACGCGATCTCGCTAAATCTGATATTGATATGAAGACACTCGCAAACTCTATTTATCATGAAGTGACTTCCGAAGACGAGAAAAAAAAGATTTTGTTTTCAGTTTCTAATTTACCGCTTGCTATAGGTGATGCTGCAATGGTAAGACAGCTTTGGGCAAACGTATTATCAAATGCCGTAAAGTTTTCATCAAAGAAAGAAAAACCGGTTATTGAAATAAGCAGTAAAGTAGAAAATGGAAAAACAGTTTATTCAATTAAGGATAACGGCGTTGGTTTCAATATGAAGTATTACGATAAATTGTTCGGCGTGTTTCAACGGCTGCACAGTGAAACAGAATATAAAGGCACCGGTGTTGGTCTTGCAATTGCAAAACGAATTGTTACCAGGCATGGCGGAGAGATTTGGGCAGAATCTGAAGTTGATGTTGGAACGACGTTTTATTTTAGTGTTTAGGCAAGAAGGCAAATAAAATGGTTGATGGATGATGGAAGATGTAAAGAGATTCGCCGAATCGCAATATTGTACATCGAAGCGAAGCTTCGACAACAAGAAAATAAAAAATAAAATCTATAACGAAGCTATCGCTTCGATGTACATTGTTTTCGCAAAGCTAGTTATATTATTTAAATGCAAATATGCGTAAATTTGTAAAAATCAAATTACAGATATGAAAAAGCGATTTCTTTCTATTGCAGAGGTTCTCTTTTGGAATTAGAAACGCAAATTGAATTATGTATTAGATTAAAGTATTTTAAACAAATTGATTCCGAAATAATTCTCAGTGATATACTAGAAATTAGTAAAATGTTAACATCATTAATTTCAAAGTTAGGTAATAGGTAATAGTGAGTAGAGAATAGGTAGAAGAACTATTTTACTATTGCCTATTCCCTATTGCCTACTGCCTAATTAAAGAAAGGAAATCAAAATGGAAGCAACACCTGTAGATATTCTGCTTGTTGAAGATAATTTGACCGATGTTGAGTTAGCTTTAAGGGCTTTGAAGAAAAGCGGAATTGCTAATAACATCTTCGTGGTAAATGATGGACAAGATGCTCTCGATTTTATTTATTGCAGAAATAGATTTGAACAACGCAAACCCAATGATGCACCAAAAATTATCCTGCTCGATCTCAAATTACCCAAAATGGATGGATTAGAAGTTTTAAAAACTCTTAAGAGTGATGAAGAAAAAATGATAATTCCGGTAATTGTTCTAACCTCTTCCAATCAAGAAAAAGATATGATCGAAAGTTACAAACTTGGCGTGAACAGCTATATTCAAAAGCCGGTAGATTTCGATCAGTTCGTCGAATCAGTAAAGCAAATAGGAATGTATTGGTTATTGCTTAATCAGTTACCGAAGATTTAGGTCGAATAGGCAATAGTTTGATTAGTGATGTTTTACTATTGCCTGCTGTCTAATTGTATAAATGTTAATATCAAAGCTGTAAACCCAAAAGGTATATAATGGTAGCCAAAATAAAAATCTTATTCGTTGAAGACTTACAAACAGATGTAGAACTTGCAAAGCATTCTCTTTCAAAAGAAGGGATTGTCTTTCAGTCCCGTGTTGTAGAGACTGAAGCAGATTTTCTGCATCAACTGGAAAAATTTTCTCCAGATATAATTATTTCCGATTACAAAATGCCGCAATTCAATGGGTTGCAAGCTTTAAATCTCACCTTAGAAAAATGTCCGGCTACTCCATTCATACTTTTAACCGGTTCTGTAAACGAAGAGGTTGCAGTTGAATGTATGAAAAGCGGCGCTACCGATTATATTATCAAAGAACACATTGCCCGTCTGCCGTTAGCGGTAAAAGATGCACTTGAAAAAAAGAAAATTATTTTGGGAAGAGAGAAAGCGGAGTTTCAACTTATCGAAAGTGAAGAACGTTTTCGATCAATCTACGAGAACTCTACTATTGGTCTCTATAGAACCAATCCGGCAGGAAAGATTATTTTGGCTAATCCTGCTTTAATAAAGATGCTTGGCTATTCCTCTTTTGATGAACTTGCCAAAAGGAACCTTCAAAAAGAAGGCTTCGAACCTTCACAGGAACGCAAACTTTTTCATGAACAAATAAAGAAGAATGGTGAAGTTATAGGTTTAGAATCTGCGTGGATCAAGAAAGATGAAACAGTTCTTTATGTACGTGAAAGTGCAAGGATCATCAGCGATGCTAATGGAAAGATTCTTTTTTATGATGGAACGGTTGAAAATATAACCGCACGAAAGAAGGCTGAAGAAGCGTCACGGGAAAGCGAAGATCGTTATCGCAATCTGGTTGAAAACAGCAGCAACCTTATTTGCACTCATGATTTGGATGGAAATCTTCTCTCTGTAAATAGCGCTGCGTTAAAAATTACCGGCTATTCTCAAGAAGAAGTATTAAACATGAATTTGCAAGATATCATTGTTCCGGAATATCGGAAAATCTTTAATGATTATTTGAAGAAGATTCAAACAATTGGATATGCACATGGGCTTATGATAATTCAAACAAAAACCGGTGAAAGACGTATTTGGGAGTATAACAATTCTCTCCGAACTCACGGCACTGATAAGCCAATAGTGCGGGGAATGGTAAACGATATAACAGAGCGCAAGCAAGCAGAGGAGAGAACCAAAGCATATATTCATTTTCTGGAAAGCCTGGAGCGGATTGATCGTGATATAAAAAGGGAAGTAGATGTTGAACCAATGCTCTGGAGTGTAGTGAACACGGTGTTTTCGATTTTCGATTGCGACCGTGTCTGGCTTTTCTATCCATGCGATCCCAATGCTCAGTCTTTTCGCGTTCCGGTTGAAGTGTATAAACCTGGATATCCTGGCGCCAATGCTAAGAACATAGATATACCAATGTCTCCGGATATTGCTGATAATTTGCGGGAAGCTTTAGAACTAAGTGATGTAGTTACTTACCTTGCCGGGACAGATAGACCCATCAACAAAGTTACAGCCGAGCAGTTTGGCGTTCAGTCTCAGATGATGGTTCCCATTTATCCCAAGGTAGGTAAACCCTGGGTTGTCGGAATGCACCAATGTTCACACGCACGGGTCTGGACAAATGATGAGCGGCAACTTTTTAAGGAGATCAGCAGACGTGTGGCAGACAGCCTTTCAAATCTGTTGATGTTACAAGACCTTAAAGCAAGCGAAGAATCTTACCGGCATATAGTTGAGGCTACAAACGCTGTTCAGTACCACCTTAAATATTCAACAATGAAGTATCATTATATTCATAATGCAATAGAAAAACTAATAGGATATACACCGGAAGAACTAAATGAAATCGGTTTTAAAAATATAGTTGTTAAAATAAGCAGATATCATGTTGAAAAGGTTGATATCAATTTAATTGTTGCAGACAGGGAACATGGTAAAACCCCTGAATGGCAAGCTGATTATCAAGTAAAGACAAAAGATGGCAGATTAATCTGGTTGTCGGATCATTCATACCCGTGGAAGGATGAAACCGGCAATTTGATCGGAAGTGTTGGCATCTTAAACGATATTACTGAACGTAAGCAAGCAGAAGAAATCCTTTCCAATGAGCGGACTCTCTTGCGTACCATCATTGATTTTATTCCTGATGCCATCTATGCTAAAGATATTAACGGAAGAAAAATTTTAGCCAACAAAACGGAAATTCAATTATCCGGAAGGAATGGAGAGGATGAAGTAATTGGAAAGACAGACTTTGATCTCTATCCCGAGAATGAAGCAAAACGTTTTAACGATGAAGATCAATCCGTAATTCATTCAGGTAAACCGCTGCTGAATATGGAAAGCAGTTTGGTAGGTAAAGACGGGCAGATTCATTGGCTGCTTGGCGCAAAAGTGCCTTTGCGGGATGTACGCGGAGAAATAATCGGCATTGTGGGTGTGAACCATGATTTCACCGAGCGCAAACTTGCAGAAGAAGAACTCTTAAAACTTTCACTCGCCGTTGAACAAAGTCCCGCTTCAGTTATTATTACTAATCTGCAAGGTGATATAGAATATGTGAATAAAAAATTCTGTTTAGTAACCGGATATTCAAAAGAAGAAGCAATCGGACAAAACCCAAGGATCTTAAAATCGGGAATCCAGGATCAAAAATTCTATGAAGAACTTTGGAATACAATTCTCTCAGGCAGAGAATGGCAAGGAGAATTTCTTGATAAAAAGAAAAATGGAGATTTGTTTTGGGAGTCGGCGCTCATCTCACCATTGGTAAATAAAGAAGGAAAAATAACACACTTCTTAGCTGTTAAAGAAGATATTACCGACAAGAAAAAGATGATTGAAGAACTTATCTTCGCAAAAGAGAAAGCGGAAGAAATGAACCGCTTAAAATCAAACTTCCTTGCTAATATGAGTCACGAACTAAGGACCCCGCTAAATGGTATTATGGGTTACGCAGATATTCTTACTTCACAGCTTGAAGAACCCGAACTTATTGAAATGTCACAAGGTATCTTTGACTCCGGTAAGAGGCTGAGTGAAACATTAAACTTTATTCTTGATCTATCTGAAGCTGAAACCGTTAAAGTTGAGGAGGTCGCAAAAGATATTGCAGTGATTCCCCTTGTAAAAAATAGTATTAAGCCGTTTTCTAAAGAAATCGCAAAAAGAGGTCTCCAATTAGAAACCATAGTAAAAGATGAAAATATTTATGCTCATTTAGAGGAGCATCTTTTTAACCGCGTACTCTATAATCTTCTCGATAATGCTATAAAGTTTACAAAGAAAGGGAAAATTAGTGTAGAGATCGGGAGAGAAGTTAGCGATGAAAAGGCATGGTTGTATGTAAAAATAAAAGATACAGGAATTGGTATAGCTCCCGATAAAATTGATCTTATCTGGGATGAATTCCGTCAGGTGAGCGAAGGATTGAGCCGCAGTTTTGAAGGAGCGGGACTCGGGTTAACCATTTCCAAAAAAGCAGTAGAACTAATGCATGGAGTAATATTTGTTGAAAGTGAATTAGGGGTTGGTTCTACTTTTACTGTTAAATTCCCTGCGGTAAGTTTTCTTCCGCAAAAAGAAGAACTTATACAAACAAAAGATGATACTGGTTTTCAATCTAAACAAGAGAAAGTTGAAACGGCAGATTTGCCTTTAATTCTCTGTGTTGAAGATGATTATGTAAATAGTCACATAGTAAAATTGTATTTAAAAAATATTTGTAGAGTTGACACAGCCGAAAGTGTGGAGAAAGCTTTGCTTTTAGCCGCTGAAAAAAAATATGAGTTAATTTTGATGGATATTAATCTTGGAGAAGGTGTGAGCGGAATGGAAGTAGTCAAAGAAATAGTAAAAATGCCGCAGTATCTCGGCACACCGATAATTGCGGTAACCGCCTATGCAATGGAAAAGGATAAAGCAGAATTCTTAAAAGGCGGATGCACCGGCTATATTTCTAAACCATATCAAAAGGAAGAACTAATAGATTTAGTAACAAGTTCGCTTAGAAATAATTAGGTAACTCACGTTAAGCAGAATTAAACTTTGCGTAGCCACGACTTTTAGAGGCTGTGTTAAAATTAGCAGCCCACAGTTTCAACTGTGGGAAAATGGATTAAAAACAGACTATTGGAAACCGTTTTAACGGTTTTAATTGAATATTCACACAGTCTCTTTAAGTCGTGGAAAATAAAACAGAAAACTCCGGCTTTAGCCACAAAACAGCTTGTTTTTCCGTAAAGTGAGTTAGTGTCTTAACAAAAAAGTTCGTGTAATAATTGGCCTGCCCGCCGCCGGCAGGCAGAATATTTTTAGATTAATAGTAGAGACGTTGCGCGCAACGTCTTTACAGAATAAATTTTTTGGTTCTGGTTTACCAGGTTAGAAATTACATAGTTAGTAAAAATATTCAATACAAAATGGTTAGATATTTACAAGAGAATAAAAAAAAATTAAGAATAACGATTAACGAATTTTGATTTCCGATGTTGGCAAAATCTTCTAACTTCTAAAATCGTTAATCCTTGTTCGTAAATCAATTTTGGTTCTGGTTTACCAGGTTAGGTAATTCAACTAAGAGCCTAACGTAAAAGAAAAATCGTAGCGAGCTTGGCGCTTCACTGCGCACGTTGCGAGAAAAACATCTCTCGTAAAGAAGAGGCAATCACGCCTAAGCGTGACAAAGGATAGAGTGCATGTAATTACTTGGAATTGTTATTCAAATTTAATTATTATAGCATAGGAGATAGAAAATGAAAAGCCCGGATAAAAATGTTTCTCTGGATAATTTGCTCGGTGATGTTTTAGGCGGCACAGCGGCGATGCTTGTCGCAATTCCATCGGCAATTGCATTCGGATTGATCATCTTTGCTCCATTAGGAGCTGAATTCTCAGGCAGAGCTGCCATCGGCGGTATTCTTGGAACTATCACTATGGCTTTATTTGCCGCTCTTTTCGGCGGCACAAAAAAATTGATCTCAGCGCCCTGTGCGCCTGCCGCAGCAGTGTTGTCTGTGTTCGTAAGTGAAGTTTTTCATAAAGGAACAATCCCTCCTGAATCAATTCCAATTTATGTTACCATCGTCTCACTCCTCTCAGGCGTAGTGCAATTGCTTATCGGAAAATTAGGCGGAGGAAGATTCATCAAATACATTCCGTATCCCGTTGTTGCAGGTTATTTAAGCGGAGTTGGTGTCCTTATCTTTTTCGGTCAACTACCAAAGTTTTTAGGAATTCCGATAAAAGTTACGGTCTCTACTTTTCTTTCTTCACTATATCTTTTTCGTTGGGAAAGTATCTTTGTTGGAGCGGTAACTATCCTGGTAATGCTCTTTGCTCCGAGATTAACAAAAAAAGTACCCGCGGCAATTCTTGCTTTGATCAGCGGTATTGCAGCCTATTTAACTTTGTCTATTTTCAATCCTGCATTAGCCATACTTGAGCATAATTCTTTTGTGATAGGACCGATCTCAGCTTCGCTTTCAGAAATAATTAACACGATAGCCACTAATGGTAAACTGCTTCCCGCTATTGATTTTTCAGCGATAGGTTTTGTTATTGTGCCAACGATAACTCTGGCAGTGCTTCTTTCAATTGATACGCTAAAAACATGTGTAGTGTTAGACGCGTTGACCTATTCGCGGCATAATTCAAATAAGGAATTATTGGGGCAGGGAATAGGGAACGTCGTCACCGCTCTAGTGGGTGGAATTCCGGGTGCCGGAACAATGGGTGCAACGTTGGTAAATCTGAATAGCGGCGCTAAAACACAAATGTCAGGTGTTGTCGTTGGTGTCTCTTCTCTTTTTGTACTTTTACTTTTAGGAAAATTAGTTGCATGGATTCCATTCTCGGCATTGGCTGGCATCCTTATGGTAGTTGCTTTTCGTATGGTAGATAAAAAGAGTTTTTCTCTGTTAAAACATCAGTCAACACGGTTTGATTTCTTTTGTATTGTTGCAGTTGTTATTTCCGCCGTTAGTATGAGTTTGATAGCGGCTTCTGGTGTAGGAATTGCCTTTGCGATTCTTCTTTTCCTCAGAGAACAGATCAGGTCATCGGTTATCCGCAGAAAAGTATTCGGTAATCAGCTCTTCTCAAAGAAAATCAGATTGAAAAATGAATTGGAAGTATTACAATTGAAAGGGAGTGAAACAATAGTTGTTGAGCTTCAAGGACAATTATTCTTTGGTACAACCGATCAATTATTTACTGAATTAGAACCTTTCCTGAAAAAATGCAAATACATTTTGCTTGATATGAAAAGGGTACAGTCAATTGATTATACTGCTGTAAATATGCTCAAACAAATTCAAGCGCGGGTAAAAAGTCAAAAAGGATACCTGGTATTTGCTTCTGTTCCATTAAGTTTACCTACCGGGCAGAATGTTAAATCTTACCTCAAAGACCTTGGATTAACAGAAACTGACATTCTTAAATTCTTTAATGATCTTGACTCTGCACTCGAATGGATTGAAGACGACATCTTGAAGACAGAAAATGTTGTTTCCCTTGCTTCCGGGCAGTCACTTTCAGTTAGGCAGTTTGAGTTTTTTGAAGACATTTCAGACCAAGCGCTAAATAAACTCCATGATTGCATGGTTGAGCAAACTTACAAACCGGCTGAGTTGATCTTCGAGAAAGGTGAGGAAAGTGATGAAATCTATTTTATTAGAAAAGGCATGGTAAAGATTGTTCTGCCGTTATCGCAGGGAATGAGTCATCATTTAATTACATTTCCCACAGGCGGTTTTTTTGGAGATATGTCGTTCCTTGATAAAGGAACCCGTTCTGCAAATGCTGTAGCTGTTGAAGATGTCGATCTCTATGTTCTCTCAAGAGAAAAATTTTCTGAAGTAGTAAAACAACACCCGGAAATCGGCGAACAATTTTTTGAGCGATTAGCCCGTACCATTGCAGACAGACTTCGTCAAAGTAATATTGAAGTGAAAGCTTTGCAGGAGAATTAATAAGGAATATTACTTGGTCTTTAACGAAATAGGTTTTCTTAATCTTAATTCTTTTAATTTTAAGGATCGCTGCAAATTAGGAAAACGATTAAGACTAAGAAATAAGTTTGTACTTATGAGTCGTTCAATTATGTGATTTAATAATACAACTTCAATTCGATTTGAATCAGTTTTGGCTGTGATACTGATGGCTTACAAAGCTGATAGAGACTAATTTCAATTCATAAGTGCAAAGTGAATCTCTATGGTAAAAAGTTTTCATGATCCAATTAGCGGACTTACTCATTTTGTCGGAATTATTTTTTCGATTATAGGATTAGTTGCACTTCTCACGCGTACAAGCGGGGTATTCACAATTTATCATACCGTTTCATTTTCCGTTTTCGGCGGTGCAATGATCTTGCTTTACACGATCAGTACATTATATCATTGGCTTCCTTTATCAGAAAAAAACTTGATCCTCTTTCGAAAAATTGACCACATAATGATTTTTATTTTTATTGCGGCATCCAATACTCCAATATGTATTATCTCTATTCGAGGTATTTGGGGTTGGTCAATTCTTACGAGTGTTTGGGTATTTACTCTCGGCGGATTTTTCTTGAAAATATTTTGGCTGAACGCTCCCCGCTATCTTTATACTTCACTTTATTTAATAATGGGTTGGATGATTGTGGCGGCAATTTATCCTTTAACAAAAGTGATGCAGGTGCAAGGAATCGTCTGGCTTGCTTTAGGGGGAATTTTTTATTCGATAGGTGCGATAATTTACGCTATGAAAAAACCTGATCCGTATCCGGGTAAATTTGGTTTTCATGAAATATTTCATCTTTTTATTATGGCAGGAAGTTTCTGCCATTTTTGGATGATGTACTATTACGTTTAACAACTAAATTTTTATAGGGGAAACAGAAGTCAATTTCTGAGTTATAGGCTCAAGTTTTTTTTTAGCTTAATTCCCATTTTGGAATAGTATCTGAAAATCAAGCAATAATCTCGCAATGATCCCTTGACTTACCATCTTCTCACTGATAATTTTTTTTTTGCAAACAGATAAAATATAAATTCACTTTTTTACTTGACAAAAAGAAAATAATTATATATTTTGTGCAAAGGATTGCATTAATTAGGAAATTATGAGAGTAAACTACAATAAAACAAGAGACAATCGTTTGCATAATTTATTTAAAAACAACAAATAAACAGAAATTATTTCATATCAATTCACCATCAACTATGTCATCAACGCTAAAAGATATTGCAGAAAAAACAGGTGTTTCCGTCTCGACCGTCTCCAGGGTACTTCACGACAATACCAAAAAATATAAGATCAGTGAAGAGACACAGACGAGGGTAAAACAAGCAGCAAAAGAAATCGGATACAGAGTTAATGCACTTGCACGTGGGCTGCGTCTGCAAAAAACATACGAGATCGGAATAATTGTTCCGGATATTGCTAATCCATTCTTTTCAGCAGTTATTAAAAGCCTTGCTGGTGAACTGCGCCAAAGGGGATACAATTTTATTGTGTACGACTCCGATGAAGATATTACTATTGAACGTTCTGCCATCAAAAGTCTTTTAGAAAAACGTGTTGATGGGTTGGTCATTGCTTCCGTTGGGCAAGATTATTCGCACATTCAAAAAATACGGGATGCTCGAATTCCTTTAGTGATGGTGGATCGCTGTTTCGATGCGTTAGATGTTGATTCAGTTAGTGTTGATAATGTGAAGGGTTCCTTGCTTGCCGTGGATCATCTCATTAAAGAAGGACATCACCGCATTGCCTTTATTCAAGGGTTACCGGGAACATATGCGAATGAAACACGCTTGCAAGGGTACAAAAGCGCTCTTTACGGTGCTGGAATTTCAATTGATGAACAATTGATCGTGGGTGACGACTTTCGATCGCACAACGGTTATCTGAAAACTAAAATGCTCCTCAAACTTTCAGATCCTCCAACTGCAATCTTTACCGCTGGAGATCTAATTGCTCTAGGTACCCTTGAAGCATGCAGAGAAAATAAAATTTCTATCCCAGGCGATCTTTCTCTTATCACTTTTGATGATCCAGATTTTGCTTCCTATTTATCTCCAGCCCTTACAGCAGTAGAACAACCAATTACAAAAATGGCTGAAATGGCAGTTGCTATGTTGTATAACCGGATGAAAAATCCTGACGACGAACGAACGAAAATATTGTTGGAACCGAAATTGAATATTCGTAGTTCCGTTACACGCATCTCATCAGTAACGAACATTACGCAGATCATGAAAACTGAAACAATAAAAGAATAGTTTAATAAAAGGGCTCTTGCATGGACACTTTATTGAGACACCTAACAAATAAGATCGCAGCAGGTCTCCTTCTAACAGTTATGTTTTCAATTATCTGTTTGGCCGGAAACACCGGAAAGATTTCGGGAAGGGTGAGCGATAAAGCGAGCGGCGAACCGCTTATTAGTGCAAACGTTATCGTTAAAGAGTTGAAGATTGGAGCTTCAACGGATGTGAATGGTGAGTACTTCATTTTAAATGTACCTCCAGGTACATACACGTTGACAGTATCAATGCTTGGATATGAAAGAGTCAACAAGAGCAACGTCTCCATTATTATTGACAGAACAACGACTCAAAATTTCATGCTTGAAACTTTGCTACTTGAAGAAAAGGTTGTTATTATTATCGCAGAACGTCCTGTGGTTGATAAAGATCTCACCGCAAGCGAGCAGATAGTGACCAGCAAAGTGCTGGAAAATTCCGGAGCCAGGACAATCAAAGATGTGTTGGAAACACAGGCTGGCATCTTTAGCGACAATTCAAATCTTGCTTGGCAGCGTGGATCGACAAAAGGATATGTTCGCGGAAGTTCTATGGTGCAGGCTGTTTATATGATTGATAATCTTTCCGTTAATAGCGGGTTAGTGTCGGATAATTATTCCGGATTCAATACTTCTACCATAGAACAGATTTCTGTTTTGACCGGAGGGTATAATGCGGAGTATGGTGAAGGGCGTTCCGCAGTTGTAAATATTGTATCGAAAGAGGCACCGGAAGGAATCCACGGTACAATTATCGGAAGAATGCGTCCTGCCGGAGTTTATCATTTTGGCAGGAATATGTACAGTAGAGAAAACAACGATTACGTCAGCACAGGAATTGATTATTGGACTCTCCAGTCGCAGGATGTCAACAGTCGTTTCTATAAAATGAATCCAGACTCACTGCTTGGAGCGTGGCGTAAACAGACAACACCAAACGGTGTACTTGGGAACTATGCTAATCGTCCCGAATATGAATATGAAGGGACACTATTTGGTAGTGTGACAGAAGAATTAAGTTTTCTTGCTTCAGGACGATTCAAACAAGGTGTCGGAATATTTCCACAGGCAATCCCCTATAATCCTGAATTTAATATTCAAGGATACCTCAATTACAAATTCACTTCTGAAATCAAATTTCGTATCGGTGGATTTGTCGGAGGATATGAAAGCGCAGATTATACTTCTTCGAATCAAAATACATCAGAGATGGGACAGGAAGCGGGTTGGTTGGCTCCAATGAGAATTGACGAACAGTATGCCCGTGCAAAATACAATCTATTTGGCGCCCCCTTCAGACAATGGCCTGAAAAGAGACGGTGGTCCCAATTGTATGGTAAAGTGACCCATCTCTTGAACAATCAATCGTTCTATGAAGTGACGGTCAGTTATTTAAAGGACCGAATGGATCGTTCAGACAGAGAATATCGTATTGCAGATTCTGTCTGGCTGTCAGATGTTGTTTCAATGCATCCTCGCTATACACTACAAGCGTATTATCACACGTGGACTAAAAACTTTTCACAATCCTACCAGATCAAAGGCGATTATACAAACCAGATCACCAAAATACATAATCTCAAAACCGGATTTACTTTTAAATCGCACGATTTTTATTATGAGAACTTCGCTGCTGAATCCAAAAGCAGTAGAAATAATTCTATGAATATTTTCGACGGGAATCCTTACGAAGGAAATTTATATGTTCAAGACAAAATCGAATTTCCAGGCTTAGTAGTAAACATAGGATTGAGGGGAGATTTTTTCAATCAAAATAGGAGCGCGCCAAAGAATATGTATGACCCGCTGGCATTCGAAATCGGAACACCCGGACATGATCTCGGAGCTCCATTAGGAATTCCCGGTACTCCTGAGCGTGAGCGAACAAAATTGCAGGTTGCAATCGCTCCGCGAATCGGTATTTCTCATCCTATGAGTGAGAATGCCTCAATGCATTTTGTGTACGGTCATTTTTATCAACGCCCTTCCTGGACGAAGATGTTCGGTTTCCCGTTCGTGAATTACAGTACCACGTGGGATAGCATTTTGAATCCATACGCAAAACAAATTACTTACATGGATGAATGGCAGGGATACTATGGTAATCCGGAATTGGGGTATGAACGAACAATCCAGTACGAATTAGGTGTTGATTACAATATTGCAGATGTCCTTAAACTTGATTTGACGGGTTATTATAAAGATGCATCCCGTGAAGCGGATGTTATCACCGGTGTATATGCGGCAACCCATAGTGCGACCAAAGCATTGATGGTCAGCAATTCAGGATATTCCGATGTACGAGGTATCGAGACTAAACTTGAATCGCGATTAAACGGGATGTTTAATTTCGGTTTAAGTCATGAAATCTATTGGTCGTTCAATGGCGAAGTTGGTTTTAGTAGATTGTATGAACTGGGTTCACAGAGTGTGAATGTACCGAAAGGATTGAGGCAGGAAAAAGGGGCATGGGGAGACTATCAGCGTATCAAGGGATGGGCAAGCTTTACGATCAATAAAGAAGAAGGACCTGAAATTGCCGGATTCAAACCATTGAGCGATCTCAACATTTATTCAAATTTTTGGTGGAGAACCGGAGATCAGTACACCTATCACGGTCCGGGAGATTTCTCCTCAGAACCGAACAACATGCGATGGTTCAATTATTATCAGATTGACGTAAGAGTATCGAAAGGATTCGATCTAATGGGATTTCAGACGGAATTCAGTATTGATATAAAGAATTTACTTGACTCAAAATTTTTACGATTGCTGTATGGAGATGATCTGGTACGGTATTTAGAGAATCCAAATCTGCCTGATAGTGAGCGGCTACCAAAGACATCCGATTTTTCAGAACCGAACATTTGGGAATGGTATTCATACGAGGTACCACCACAAAAAATCTATTTTCAAATTTCGATAAAATTTTAATTAAGGTACACGAGAGTTAACATGAAAAAATACATTGCTGCGATAGTTCTTATGCTCTTGTTTTCAGACTTGATGCACGCTCAGGTTACTTGGGGAAAGCAGACTTTGAAAAGAGGAAAACTATGGGCAACAGTTTGGAATTCACTTCAATATGGAGATCCTACTGAAACACAAAACGGATTCCACACTATTGATTATCCCGGGTATTCAAAAGCAACCAACGTGAACGATGCGTTAAATTACACTGAAGCAGTTGGATATGCGATCTATGGTGTCCGGGAGAATATTGCATCATCCTACACAATCAACTCACGGTTTTTTCCATCCGGACAGGATATTTTCCCTATCGAAGAAGCTACATTGACGAAGAATTATAATCTCCAGAACATTGGAATTGCCGGAGAAGAAAGCGTATCCGGGGCTCATCACGTGAACGGTTTAAACGTTGATGTGGCACGGCGAAGTATGGTGTGGAGTTATCCCGGATTGAGCGACTTCATTATTCACGAAGTTACTATAACAAATAACGAATTATCATCGGTTGATTCCATGTTTTTTGGAATGCGGTACGGCATTCGGATGACGCAGCGTTCAGGAAGCAGGGGAGATGAAAAATATGATTGGAATTCGGCTGAGAAACTTTTCTATTTCTATGATCATCAGAGATTCAGAACTGAGGATGAGGTGCCGATCGTTTACAATTATGGTGTCGGTCCATTACGTGGCGATATCGGAGATGCACGCGACATTTATCAGCAAGGAATTCGCGAACACGAAATTGATGCGCCTGGTTATTTTACAGTTGCTATGTTGGATTCTGCAGGGGGGAATATTTACCAAAATATTCTTGAGCACACAGGACAAGGTCTTACAGAAGGGGCGAGCACTGTAGATCAGATGTTCATTCAGGGATCATCATCTCATACTCGGGTGAAAGAAGTTATGACCCATCAACAACCGCGTGTATCATGGGATTCTGCCCGTGTTCTTGGCGGCGAAGGTGGAAATAAATATGAACGGCGCCCGGAATTTTTAGTCAGCGTCGGACCTCTTTCACTTACACCATTCGCATCTGTCAAAATTGTGTATGCCGAAGTAATGGGGGAAATGGATCGTGCAAAAATTGTCGAAGGAGGAGTTGTCAACATTGATTTGATGGCGACTGCTTCACGTGATTCTATGCTCGCCCATATTCATGCTGCGCGGAAACTTTATGCGAACAATTATCTTCCTGACGTTTATCCACCACCAACACCATCTGACGGAGAAAACAGTCTCAAGATTTCCACCGAACCTGGAAAGATAATTGTTGAATGGTTCCCGATTTCATCATCATATAAAGATCCCAAAACCGGGATAAATGACGTAGCGGGATACAGGATTTATCGTTCTAGTTACTTCACAATTGGACCATGGATTCTCGTTGAGGATCTTAAAAAAGACTCAGTTGTTTTGGTAAACGGGAACATCCGGTTTGTTGATGAAAATCTCCCTTTTGGAGTGGGTAATTATTATTGTGTTACAAGTTATGATGAAGACAACAACGAGAGCGGCAAAGTAAATAATACACGATTTCCAATTTATCCATTGCGTGGACAAAATTTGCAATTCCCTAAAAATGTTTACGTCGTGCCGAATCCCTTCAGACAGCATAGTAATTTAACCGGAACAGGGGAAAGGTACAGAATGGAATTCATCGGTATTCCGGCGATCTGCAAGATAAAGATCTACACGCTAACCGGTGATATCATTCAAGAAATAGATCACAACGATGGCAGCGGTTCTGAAGCATGGGGGAGTATTAAGCGATTAGATTATCAATTGAACAAATGGACTCTTGGAATTGCACCCGGTATCTATCTGTATCGTGTCGAATCGCTCGTTCCCGGACATGCAGGCGAATCGTACATCGGCAAATTAGCAATTGTGAAGTAGCGGAGAAAAAACTAAAATGTATTCAATGAAAAAAATATTTCAATCAGCGTTCACGCTCTTACTATTTCATGCGGCGCTAATTCATTCTCAATCTGGAATTTCGCCGGCTGACATTGAAAGAGCCGGACAATCTGGATGGCAGTTTTTGAAGATCAATGGAGATGCAAGGCAGGCAGCATTGGGTGGCGCTTATACTGCAATTTCAAACGGAGATGCCAGTGCAATATTTGGTAATCCTGCGGCTCTTTCGGATGTAAAAAATATTGATGTGCAGGTAAATGCATTGCAATGGATCGCCGATATTAACCATCAATCTATAGCAGTTGCATTCAATCTTAAAGAATTCGGTGTTGTCGGAGCCAGCTTGGCGATGCTTAATTATGGCGATATTCCTGAAACCATCAATGAACCTTTAGGAACAAGTGGAACGATACCAATAGTTACAGGTAAAATGTTCACTGCAAATGACATTGCAGCCGGTCTTTCTTATGCCAAAAAGATAACCGATAAACTTTCTGTTGGAGGTAATATTAGATGGATGCAACAGAAGATCGCAGAACTCTCAATGCGGAATTGGTCCTTGGATTTTGGTACCATCTACTATACCGGATTCAGAAGTTTACGCATCGCAATTACAGCAAGAAATTTCGGACCTGATTCGCGTTTCGGCGGATGGAGTGAAGAGTTCCAGACGGAATCTGACAACGTTAGAATGCCGCTTGATTTCCGAGCCGGTATGGCCATGGATTTTTTAGATGAAGAGGGAAGTCCGCATTTATTGACCGTAGTAGCGGAAGGAGACCACCCGAATGATGGAAGAGAAAAATTTCATCTTGGTGTGGGTTATGTTTTCGACAGAACTTTTTTTGTTCGGGGTGGATATAAGTTCAACTACGATGTACAGAGATTTACTTTTGGCGCCGGAGTAACTTATCCTATTGGGAATATAATCGGCACAATCAACTATGCTTATGTTGACTTTGGTGAGTTGACACAAGCGCACATGTTTTCTCTTGGATTTTCATTTTGATAAAAAATATTTTAAATAACAACCATAGCAGAATTTGGAAATAGTACAATGAAAAATAAAGTAGTTGTTGTTGGAAGTTACAACACAGACTTGACCATTAAAACAACTAGAATTCCTAGTCCGGGTGAAACAATTATTGGCGGAATTTTTACAGAAGGTGGTGGAGGAAAAGGAGCTAACCAGGCTGTAGCCGCCGTTCGTGCAGGTGCAAACGTAAGTTTTATTGCAAGGGTAGGTAATGATGCGCTTGGAAAAGAAGGAATACAGCGGCTAACAGAAGAGCAGATCGATACACGTTACATTTTTCAGGATTGTGAGGTCGCTACAGGTGTTGCCTTTATTGTTGTTGATGAGTGGGGAGAAAATAGTATTGTTGTCGCTTCCGGTGCGAATGCCCGGTTAAGTCCGGACGACATTGAAACAGTACATGATGAAATTGCATCGGCAAGTGTACTACTTGTTCAATTGGAATCCCCGATCGAAACTATCCGTGCAGCCATTAAAAAATCTCATGAAAAAGGGGGAATCGTAATTTTGAATCCAGCCCCGGCTCAACCTTTGGGAGCAGATATCTTAAATCAAATTGATATCATCACGCCTAATGAAGTAGAAGCAGAGATGATCACCGGAATAAAAGTAACGGATGAAGAAAGCTTGCATTCAATAGTAAAGAAATTTTTCGAATACGGCATCAAAAACGTTTTGATTACTCTTGGTTCGAAAGGAGTTTTTGCCGGATTACCAAATAAGATGGAATTCTTTCCAGCGCATATAGTTACTCCTCTTGATACTACAGGTGCTGGAGATGTATTTAGCGGGGCACTCGCTGCATTTCTTTCAAAAGGAATGCTTATAGAAGAAGCGGTAGGAATGGCAATTGCGTCAGCATCACTATCAGTCACTCGAATGGGAGCGCAAAACTCCGCACCGCAACTGAATGAGATTGAAAATTTTATAGCAGCCAATTTATCTTCTGTGGCTTTTAACTGTTAACAGAGAGTTTCTAAATCATAAAGAAAAATATTATTAAAATGAATGCTAAATCACAAACAAAGGAGATGCAAATGAAAACTAAAAAATTGTTTTACTTGATTCTTGTTGGACTGATGTTGTTCGGGCAAGGGTTGGTTGCACAGGTAGTTAAGAATATGACGCTTCTCGGAAATTACGGGAAAGGTGAGGGAGAATCGAAAGGAGTTTTTGCAGCTGGGTCCGTAGTATATTATGGGTTAGGAAATAAAGTTCAGATTGCAAGTTTTTCAAATCCTGCGACTCCCGTTAAGATAGGAAGCGTGATTCTATCAGATGTCGTTGAAGATCTTGTACGTACGTCGATAAGCGGTAATCAATACTTGGTCGCAAGCGGTGGAGGTAAAATGTGGCTCATTGATGTTAAAAATCCCACCACTCCATCCTTAGTTGCTACAGTTGAGGTCACTACGAGTACAACATGTGAAGGTGTAGCAACAAGTGGAACATACGCTTATGTAGCAGCCGGCGGTGCCGGTTTTAAAGTTTACAATATCGCGACCCCGGCAAGTCCTGTGCTGGTCGCAGCGATAGATAGTTTGGCGTATTGCGAAAGTGTCGTGATCTCCGGACAATATGCTTATGTTGCTGCAGCATCAAGAAGCCATATTTTAGATATTTCGAATCCCGCCGCTCCTGTTTACGTTGGAAGGATCGAAGGATACGGTGGCTATCATCAATATATCAATGTTCGATCAGGGTATGCATACGTTTGTAATTATGATGCAAGTTTAGCGGTTGTGAATGTAACTAATCCTTTAAACCCGATAAATGTTATGGAAATTCCCAGCGGATACCGTACCGCACGCGTAGTGTTTGATGGAAATTACGCTTATGTAGCTGTGGGAGATACAGGAATGGTGATATACAATGTTGTTAATCCAGCCTCACCTATATTAACAAGTAAGATCAAAACAACAGGTCGGGCTGCATCATTGTATTATGGAGCAATCTCAATCAGTGGTACACCAACCGGACATATTTTTGTTGCGAACAGAAATCCAGCTCCCGGAATCACTGCGATCAATGTTTCAATTCCTGCAACTCCAGTAACATCTGCTTTTCTCGCAGCACTTGCAGCACCCACAGGTACAGCATACACTCCGTACTATGCAAGCGGGAAAGTTTACGTTGCATATGGAACCGCAGGACTCAGAATAATTGATGTTACAAACCCATCGAGCGCCGCATTACTTTCGACTGCAGATCTCGGCGGAGATTCACGTGCAGTTGTCGTGAGTGGTAACTATGCATACGTTGCAGCAAGAGACTCAGGCGTTTATGTTGTTGATGTAACAAATGCAGCAAGTCCGGTAAAAATCAAGACCATCAAAACGGGGCGTGCGCGCGGTATTGCTGTAAGCGGAACAAAAGTATATGTTGCCGCCAGTGATAGTGGGATGGGGCTGATAGACATCTCAAATCCCACGAATGCTTTACTCGTTTCTTATACGGGAAGTAGTGTGTACGGTGAAAACGTTTCCATTAATGGAAACATTGCGGGCATAACTGATTATAGTCAAATCACATTTTATGATGTTACCATACCGACAGCCCCCGTCAAAAAAGGTTCAACGGGATCATTCAAAACTGGAAATGAAGGTTTTGCGATTTCAGGTAATTTCGCTTATGTTCCTGATGGTGACAGTTTAAAAATATTTAACATTGCAGATCTAATGTCTCCGACGCTTTTCTCAAAAATCAAAACGGGTGGTTACGGTTATGTAGCTGCAGTAGCAGGTGATTATTGTTATGTGGCTTCTGAAGGAACGGGTGTCAGAGCGATAAATATTTCTAATCCTTCATCCCCGGTTGAAGATGGATTTTATGATGGCGTCCCTCAATCGAGAGGAGTAGCCGCGGACGGGAAATATGTTTATGTAGCAGAGAAAGGAGATGGGCTGACAATTTATTCCAACGATCTAGTCACTTCACTTAAAGATGAGAAGGGAATGATTCCGGAAAATATTAGTCTGCATCAAAATTATCCGAATCCTTTCAATCCAACGACGAATATAAAAATCGAATTGAGAGAAAAATCGTTTGTTTCGTTGGAAGTATTCAATTCAATTGGTCAGCGGATTACCACTCTTGTAAAC
Organism: Melioribacteraceae bacterium; assembly: GCA_041658245.1. GTDB lineage: Bacteria > Bacteroidota > Ignavibacteria > Ignavibacteriales > Melioribacteraceae > Fen-1258. Next base: position 40,615 of record JBBAAM010000004.1, on the reverse strand, counting down.
AATCAATTACCGGCAGGGTCATCAAATGTTTCGTTTGACGGTTCATCGCTTTCAACCGGTGTTTATCTGTATCGTTTACAAGCGGATGGTGTTACGATTGCAAAGAAAATGACATTGATAAAGTAATGTTTGTAGCCAGACTTAACATGTTTTGTAATTAAAAGTTTTGCAACAATAGATTCAATAATTTACATTTTTTACAACATGAGTTTTTAAATCAGAAAGGTGGTGAAAAGAACTAAAAAGTTTCAGTGCAGGTAACTTTAAATATTTAATTCACTTTTTTATTTTCATTTTTTTTTGGAGTTTTTATGAAACAAGGCAGGATACTTTTTGCATTCATGTTTTTACTGACAGTCACAAGTCTGTCAGTATTTGCACAGGTCCCTTTGGCAGATAATATGCCGGCAAGCGGTGTTTTAGGGACGACAGATTTTATAACAAATACCAACTATGCATCACCATCTACGACCACATTGTCTGAACCGGCTGGTGTTGCGGTAGATCCAACTACGGGAAAATTATTTGTTGCGGATCGCGATAACAGACGGGTGTTACGCTGGAGTTCTGCAGACAAAATGGTAAACGGTTCTGCTGCAGAAGCAGTACTCGGGCAGCCGGATTTTGTTACACGAACACGTAATACCGGCGGATTATCAGCGGCAACAACGAATGATCCCGTTGGAGTTTTTGTTGATGCCAACGGCAGGTTGTGGGTAGCTGATATGACAAACAATCGTGTATTACGTTTTGATAATGCTTCGACAATAGCAAGTGCTTCACCAGCAAATGGAGTTCTCGGACAACCGGATTTTGTGACAAACACAGCAGGTGTAACAGCAAATAAGATGACGACACCAACAGGAGTTTTTGTTGATGGAAATGGAACCTTATGGGTCGCTGACAGAGCTAATAACCGCGTTTTACGATTCGCAAATGCTGCAACCATAGCAAATGGTGCTGCCGCTGATGGAGTTTTAGGGCAAGCTGATTTTGTATCTGCAACAACCGGACTGACTGCCTCAACAATGAATGCGCCTTGGGGCGTTAATGTTGATGTTGCTGGCAGATTGTGGGTAGCAGACAGAGTGAATAATCGTGTCCTACGATTTGATAATGCAGCTTCAAAAGCAAATGGCGCTGCGGCTGATGGAGTAATAGGAGAGCCGGATTTTACCACAAGTGTATTTAACAAAACACGCGGCGGGCTTGGAGAACCACGTGGTGTAGCTACTGACGCAGCTGGCAGATTGTATGTAGTAGATGAAGGGAATACACGTGTAATGGTTTACAATAATGCCGCTGGACTTGCAAATGGACCGAATGCAAATAACGTATTGGGACAGACAGATTTTAACTCTGATCTTTCTTCTCCGATCTCTGCAAGCAGCCTCAATTACCCATTATCTATTTTCATTGATAATGCAAATAATAATATCTGGCTCCCTGATATTTATAATCATCGCGTTTTACGTTACAGTGTTTCCAATCTTCCGGTTGAACTTGTTTCATTTACGGCAACAGTAATATCAGGTAAAGTGGAATTATCATGGTCAACTGCAACCGAAAAAAATAATGCCGGATTTGCCATAGAGAAAAATGTAAACAATGTCTGGAATCAGATCGGTTATGTAAAAGGACAAGGAACCAGCACCGAGCGGAAAAATTATTCATTTACCGAGAATGCTACTACAGGAAAATATCAGTATCGCCTGAAACAAATAGATTATGACGGTAAATTTGAATATAGCAATGTTGTCGAAGCTACAGTTGGATTAACCGTGGATGATTATAAACTTGGTCAAAATTATCCCAATCCTTTTAATCCGAACACAACCATTACGTTTGCACTGAAAAACACCGAACATGCAACAGTAACAGTTCATAATATGCTTGGTCAGACAGTCGAAACGCTATTTAGTGGAATAGCAACTGGAAACGAAGTGTATTCACTTACGTTTGATGCGAAAAATCTTTCGAGTGGAATTTATTTCTATACTCTCCGTTCTGAAAGCATGAACGAAGTACGGAAGATGAGTTTGATGAAATAAAGTGTGAGGAAATTAGTCTCTAAATCGGTTGTTTCTAAATGTTGAAAAGAAACAACCGGTTTTTTTTAACTTACACTTCAAGTTTTTAAGTTTTTTAAGGATGATTTATGAATTATTTTCGGATGCAATTTACGTGTCTGCTTTTGTTGGTGACATATTATGTAACGACTTATTCACAAACGAATAATGTTGACAACTTGTCCGCTGCTCCGACTGCCAATAATTTTGCATATCCTCAATCGGTATTTGTAGATTCTCCGAACGGGCATATTTGGATAACTGATTTTGACAATCATCGTGTTTTACGATTTGATGCATCATCACTTACAACAATGGACGAATCACATACGTCATCATCACCGGCATCCTATTTTCTCGGGCAAAATTATCCAAATCCATTTAACCCGGTAACACAAATCACGTTTTCAACCAAAACTACCGGAGTTGTTGTACTGGTGGTTTATAATCTGCTTGGTCAAGAAATTGCTACATTATTTAACGAAGTTGCAACGGCAAATACCGTATATTCGATTGCGTTCGACGCAACATCTCTGTCCGGCGGAATTTATTTGTATTCACTACGCTCAGCATATGGGAATGAAGTGAAAAAAATGTGTTTGTTGAAATAGTGTTTATATGATAAGGAATATTTATTAAATGAAATTTCAATTTACGATTGCACTTTTTTGTTTATTAGTCTCCAATTTACTTTTGGCTCAATCTCCGCTGTTCAACAATATGCCGGCAAGCGGAGTTATGGGGCAATTGAATTTTACATCGAATTTTTCGGGAACTACATCAAGTACACTCAATTCTCCATCGGGTGTTGCCCTCGATCCCACTACAGGGAAACTATTTGTGGTTGATCGGTATAACAATCGCGTATTGAGATGGAGTTCCACAGAAAAAATGAATAACGGCTCATCTGCGGAAGCTGTTTTTGGACAACCGGATTTCAGCACCGCTACAAGTGGATTATCTGCAACAAAGTTTAATGATCCTTTAAGAGCTTTTGTTGATAACGCAGGAAATCTTTGGGTGAGCGATTATCTCAATAATAGAGTTTTAAGGTTTGACAATGCATCATCAAAATCAAGCGGCTCTTCTGCTGATGCTGTTTTTGGTCAGCCTGATTTTACCACAAACTCCGGTGGAACATCGGCTAACAAGATGAAGGGACCGGTCGGTGTTTTTAGTGATGGAAATGGACAACTCTGGGTTACAGATAGATTAAACCATCGTGTATTGCGATTCGACAATGCTGCTTCAAAATCAAACGGCTCAAATGCTGATCGAGTATTAGGTCAACCAAATTTTACAACGGGAACGAGTGGTCTTTCCGCATCAAAAATGAATAGACCGATGGGAGTCTATATTGATACGGCAGATCATCTTTGGGTATGTGAAGACGATAATAACCGGGTGATTCGATTTGATGAAGTTTCAACCAAAGCCAACGGAGCTGCGGCCGATGGCGTGTTAGGTCAGCCGGATTTTATAACTAATCTAAAAAATCAATCACGAAACGGTGTAAGTAATTTACGTGGTGTTTTTGGTGATGCAGCAGGCAGATTGTATCTTGTTGATGAATCGAATCATCGTGTATTAGTTTATAATCATGCCGCGACACAACCAAATGGAGCATTTGCCGATTATGTGTTGGGACAACCTGATTTTGGCAGCGACCCAATCATTCAGCAGGAAATTTATGATCCTTCTACATTGAATTATTTGTTGTTCATGCCGCGCGAAACAACTGCGGTAGAAAGTGGAAAATATCCATTGATCATTTCGCTGCACGGAATAGGAGAAAGCGGCAGCGATTTGTGGAAAGTTAAGGGTGAAGGTCTTCCGAAAATTCTGGATGGGAAAAATACATTTCCATTCATTGTTGTTTCTCCTCAATGTCCATCGGCGACAGAATGGTATTATGATAGAACAGATTTGAAATTGAACAAATTAATAGATAGTGTTATTGCCCGTTATCCTGTTGATACAAATCGTATTTATTTAACAGGTCTAAGCATGGGTGGTATCGGGACGTTGGATTTGGCAATCCGATATCCACAACGATTTGCAGCATTAATTCCAATTGCATTTAGAATAGAGAGCGGATGGGATTTGTGCAAAATAAAAGATATTCCGATGTGGGCATTTCATGGTGAGAAGGACGAAGTTATTCCGTTTTCGAAAGCGCAAACAGTAATTAACATTTTAACTGTTTGTGGTGGAAATCCTACATTCACATCATATCCGGATTTGTATCATGATTCATGGACGAGAACATATAATAATCCCGCTATTTATGATTGGCTTCTTACAAAGAGAAAACAGTGATGATGAAGAGGACGAAAAAAATATTTCCTATTAATTTCCTTACGCAAATTTGTTTGATTGCATTCGTACTTTTTTACTCTGAAATAAACGCACAAGTAAACATTGAGGCAGTTGCAAGACTTCACTTTTCAATTGCTGCGGAACCGAATCAATGGTTTGAAGGATATCAATCATATCGCGGTGGTTCGTACTCGCCATACCAGTCACACCGCAGTAGGGGGAGTCGCGACTCTGCCTTTGTTGCAAGAACTTCTGGAGGTGAAGCGATGATTGAATGGAATACCGCTGCTATTCCGCAAAAATGGAAAGGAGACTCTGCAAAATTTATTTGGGTGTGCGGTTTTGGAAATAATCTCGGCAACGAATGGTACGATTTAGATATTAATGACAGCAGTACAGTTTCCTTTTCAACAATAAATGACGGTTACTGGTCTGTTACAAGAGGAAAAGGAATTAGTCTTTCATTTACCACTGTATCTCAAAATCCTAATGGTGCAAATCTTGGTTACATGGTATTAACTCTTCACAGATCAATTGTTACAAAAGGGAAAGCATTAAATATTCGCATTCGCGGAAGAGTTGCAGAACGGGAGATTTGGTACAGACTTTTTGCATATCGGGATGCACTTAAGTATGCGCAAGAACATGAGCAAAAAAAATATTTCTCAAATATTGAATTCATTCATATGGGAGATGCGATGTTTACGTTTTGTGCTCCGAAAAAATATTCCGGCTCTTCAATACGACTTTATAATTCAAACAAAGTAATCGCTGAAAGTCGGCTGCAATCTGATGGCGTGTTATCGAAAGCGACGATCCTTATTCCAAGGTATTTTCAGCCTGGCTCAAATGCAAATACAATTTGTAAAGTTGAAGAAAAATCAGTTGATACGATATTCTGGAATGAAATTAACAACCAACGGGTTCGTGCATTCATGGAAGAGGAAATAGCTTGCGACAAATATGTCTTTCCTCCGGGAGATTTTCCGAAATTCCGTTGGAAGAACGAAATAATGGTTGAGAATGAACTTGGAAAATTTCCACTGAAAGTAACATACTTTAACAATGATTTCCAACAAGTTGCGACTGCTGATAAAGCCGGTCGCTATGGTGCCGTAATCGAAGGAGTTACTCCTTCGGAATTTGTCATTAAACGATTTGTAACATTGTTCTGCTCGCAGATTGAGTTTGACGATTACAGCAAGAACGTTCCGATAAAGATAAGTAAGCTACGTGGATACTCAATCAGTGATGAAAAGTGGGAAAAATATTTTAAGGATGAAGAGCGTTTTTCTTTTGGTAGTATGAAATTGTTTCCTCAACACGATGCCGATGCGGCAGTGTTTCTTGCGGGTCTTAACGAGATTGATGAACTGAACAACACGTTTGATACACCTCGCATCAGAGATCGTCAATGGTGGATAACATTGAAACGAAAACTTATGGGAAAACCATTTTCACAAAACCCTTTGATGATTCCCAAAGATATTAAAAATGATTCTTCTATTATTTTGAATGATACAATTGTTGCCTCATCTGAATATGATAAAGAAAAAATTGAAAAAATTAGAAACTTGTGTCATGACTGGGCGGATAAGGGGGGAGCCCCCAATGTAACTTTGGTTGTTCATAAGGGGAAAATTATTTTCTATGAGACATTTGGTGTTGATGAAGAAGGAAAACCGGTAACTAAAGATTCAAGAATGTGGATGGCGTCCATAACTAAACTTCTTACCGGTGTATTGATGATGCAATTTGTTGATCAGGGAATTATCGCTCTCGACGCTCCGGTTGGTAAGTATCTGACTGAACTAAACAGAATTGGAAATGATAAACTTACGGTTCGTCATCTTTTTACGCATACAAGCGGATTGCAATTTGCGGGTGAATGGGCTTCAGACTGGAACGTTTCCCTCGAAAATCAGATCGCTCAATTACTTCCTTCGGTAGATGTCGGAGGTTCGTTTGCCTATCATAGAGTCGGATATGCTCTTGCAGGAAAAATTATGGAACGAATAACCGGTCTTGCCATACCGTATTTATTCCAAGATTACTTATTTGTTCCGCTTGGAATGAAGAGTGCATATTCAGACAACACATACGGTGGTTTATATTGTTCCTCAGTTGATCTTGCACGCTTCGGACAGATGTTATTGAACAAAGGAACGTACAACGGGAGTAAGTTATTTTCGGAACAATCGTTTGAAAAAATGTTACCGCAAAAACTTCCGGTCAGCGATCGCAAATGGGGAATTGGTGCATCACCGATGGAAGGGAATGGACTGAGTGAGTCGGCGTTTGGGCACGGTGCTGCCTCTGGAACAACATTTCGGATTGATCCGAAAAACGATCTCATAATCATTTCGACTCGAAATAAACCTGGGAAATTTCATAGTGAATTCGAGAGTACTTTAATTAAAAGTTGTGTAACATTAGTAATAAATCATTGATCAATTGGTGAAGAGAATAAAAAGCAAGAAAAATATGCTCTATTCCAAAAAAGAATTTGGACAATTGCAGTTATTATTACCGGTAATTCTGCTGGTAACGGTATTCTCTCTTGTTCCTCTTTTACGTGGAATTTATCTCGGCTTCACCGATTATCGTCTCGGAGATCCGATCACATTTAACGGTATCGAGAACTATATCCAGTTGTTCAAAGATGAATATTTTTGGAGTTCGTTTAAGATAGGAATGGTATGGACGTTTATTGTTACCGCACTTCAAGTAAGCCTTGGCTTGGGACTCGCTCTTCTTCTTAATACAAAAGTACGGTTTGTATCTTTCTATACGATTCTCATATTGATTCCCTGGGCAACACCACCAATCATCCGCGGAATCCTTTGGCGGCAAATGTATGAGCCTAATACGGGAGCGGTCAATATCTTGCTGAGTAATGCAGGATTGATCTCCGCTCCAATCAATTGGTTATCAAGTTTTGAATATGTTATTCCAGCGGTTATTGTTGCAGGTGTATGGGGTGAAATATCGAAAGCTGCGATTTTTCTTCTAGCAGGTTTGCAGACAATTTCAAATGATCTGTATGAAGCAAGTAAGATCGATGGTGCCGGAATATGGGATCAATTTTGGCACATCACACTTCCGGTGTTGAAACCGGTGTTAGCCGCCATCATTTCACTTACGTTTATGTGGAATTTCAATACCTTCGGCATCATCTGGGTTTTGACACAAGGAGGTCCCGGCGGAATGACACGACTACCGATGCTTGCAGCCTACGAAGAAGGATTCAAGTATGGTTATATCGGATATGCTGCAGCAATCGGCAATGTTATGGTCATCATCCTTTCGTTAATGTTGTTCATGTACATCCGGGTGCAATTACGCGAGAGAAATGAATCATGAAGAAGACGATTTCATTTTCAAAAATAGCGATTCACGGACTGATCATCTTGTACATCATATTCTTATTGTTCCCATTGTTGTGGGTGGTGGCAAGTTCGTTGAAACCAACTCAGGAAATCTATTCCGGCTCTCCGACGATATTCCCACAGCAGATATCATTTGATCATTATCTATCTGTGATAAACGGTCAGCAGATATTTCGAAGTATGTGGAACAGTTTTGTAGTTGGAGTGGTATCGACATTAATTGTTGTTCTAATCGCGGTTCCGTCTGCATATGCAATGGTTCGTTATCAATCGAAAGTAAACAATGCCATATTGGGTTGGATACTCGTCTCACAAATTTTTCCTGTTATTCTCGTAATGATTCCGCTATATGTGTTGTTGAGGTACATCGGATTGACTGATTCTCTAACGGGATTAACATTGATCTATGTCGTATGGTCGTTGCCGTTTGTTTTATGGATAATGCATGGGTATGTAAAAAGTATTCCAATGGAATTGGAGGAAGCGGCTGTGCTGGATGGAGCAACTCGAACTCAAGTGATCTTCAAAGTATTGATGCCGTTACTTCTTCCGGCTATCGGTGCATCGGCACTTTTTGCATTCATCTCTGCGTGGAATGAATTTTTCTTTGCTCTTGTCCTGATGAAAAGTCCGGCACTCGCAACATTACAAGTGGAATTGGCTCGATACACGGGAATGGAAGGACAGGCAAGAACAGGTCCTCTTGCAGCAGCGAGCGTTATCGCAACTCTACCATCAATTGTCTTGTTTATTTTCATGCGTAAATGGCTTACAAAAGGATTAGTTTCCGGAGCGTTAAAAGGATGATGAAAAGAAATATTTTTATAATATCATTTTTATTAATCGGATCTGCTCTAATATATTTTACCTTGCGTAAGAATGATGACCATAAGAATCCTCCGCTCCGTTTTGTCAGTCTTGCTTGGCAGGAGGGGGCGATCGTAACGAACAGATCCATCGTGAATGAATGGAATGCAACTCATCCCGATATGCAAGTTGAATACATTCATGGGACGTGGAATTCTGCACATGATTATTTGGTAACGACATTCGAGACCGGTGATGTTCCCGATATTTTCCATTATGAATCATCTGTTATAATTGATTATGCAATGCGCGGATACCTTACAGATCTTTCACCCTATATTTCGCCGGAGATGAAAAGTGATATTCTTGATGTTGCTTGGGCTACGGTAACCAGACCGAACGGAGAAGTTGGCGGCATCCCATTTCTTATTGAATCTCTTGTCGTGCTTTACAACAAATCTCTTCTTGAAAAAGAAGGAATTGTTCCTCCGACTCGTGAACATCCGTGGACATGGGATGATCTTCAAGCTACCGCCAGAAAAATGACAAAAGATACCAACGGCGATGGAGTGATTGATCAATATGGTGTAGGATTTGGACTGCGTAATTCCGCTAACATTATCATGAATACGTCAATTAGTTTCGGAGGTTCATTCTTCAAAAAAGAGGGAAATCATTATATAGTGAAAGTGAATAATGAAGAAAAAAAATTATTGCAGACCATTATAGATATGTTATACAAAGATAAATCTGCCTCGCCAGCGAGTATAGGTGAAACCGGTGCAGGAATGATTCCCGGATTTTTCAGCGGAAGATATGCGATGCTGGTTAGTATTGGTTCTTGGGGAAGACAGCAGATTGTTGAGAACGCTCCGAAAGAATTTCGATGGGGAGTAATGCCGCCGATCAAAGCGCAAACACAAATGTACGGTGCAAGCACACAAACTTTGAGCGTTCCAAAAAAATCTAAACGTGCAAAAGAGGCAATGATGTTTATTGATTTTATGCTGAGTTCGAAAAATACGGCTCGCCTTGCGCTGAATGATTGGATGATTCCTGCAAGAAAATCATGCTTATCAATGCCGGAATTCCAGGACACTCTTGGAGGTTGGGATATAACCTGTTCTGCAGTTTCTACACTTGACGTAGGTCCGTGGCTGGGTGCACCGGGTTATGTGGAATGGAAAAGTCGTGTTGCGAATCCGGTTCTGCAGGAATTATTCGCCGGTCGTTTATCGGTGGATGAAGCTGCATATCGGATTGAACATGAAAGTAATATTGTTCTTTCCCGTTATAAAAAACATGGGGAGGTGTGGTGATCACTCTTCAAGACAGAGCACGCGGTTCATTTATCGGTCTTGCCGTTGGTGATGCCCTTGGTACTCCAACAGAAGGAAAATCGCCCGAAGAAATATTTTCACGATGGGGAAGAGTGACTGATTTTCTTTCTGATGATCAAGGAGGAAGCGATGACACGGAGTATGCTTTATTCAGTGCAAAATTGCTTCTACAGAAAAAAAGAGAACTCACATCTGCGGATGTTGCTGCCGCTTGTAGAAAAGATATTATTAATTCAGAAAACACTTATAAAGGTGCCGGCTTTAGCGAGATGATCACGATACAAAATCTTGTGAAAGGATTACAGCCTCCCCAATCAGGACAGCATTTACACAGTTGGAGTGACGGTCTTGCGATGCGCGTTGCCCCATTTGGAATTGCTTCCGTTGGTGATCCACAATTTGCGGCACACCTCGCCCAAGTTGATGGTACAGTGAGTAATTCAGGAGAAGGAATTTACAGCGGTCAAGCAGTTGCGGCTGCAGTTTCTATGGCGATGACAGGTGCACCGCTTGATAAAATTATTCAGACAGCTTTGGATGTCGTTCCAAAAAAATCATGGACTTCCTCTTCGATCATTCGTGGTGTACAGATCGGGAGTGATGCAAGCGATGTTTGGAGCGCGTTGGAACCTCTTCACCGATCGCTGGCATGTTCATATTATTTTTGGACCGATGTTGCACCCGAAGCGGTAGGACTTGCATTCGGACTTATTGCCGCTGCACAAGGAAAATTCGAAGATGCCGTGCTCGGTGCAGTGAACATCGGCAGGGATACCGATACAATCGCAGCAATTGCCGGAGCGATCTGCGGTGCAATGCATGGTATTCAAGTAATTCCTGAACGTTGGATCAACCGTATTTCTATATCACGCGGAACGTGTATAAATGCAGTGAAGAATATGAATATTATTAATGTGGCTGATGATCTTTCATTACTCGCGCAATCGTGGGGTAAACAATTATGAACGTAGTAAAACAACGCACACGTAATGCAATGATAGGTCTTGCTATTGGAGATGCAATGAGTTGGACTGCAATGTTTCACCGGAGTTTTCTACTTCCACAATGGACAAGAAGAATTCGCCGTGAAATCGATAGTGCTGCCGAAAAAAATAATGTGATTATTTCACCAATGCCCTTCTCTCTCAATCAGCCTGCGCAACATTTCGATCTTTCACCCACCGGTGTTACGGAGTGGGCGGCATTTACCGCTGAAATATTGCTGAGTTGTGGTGTTAGTTCTTACACGGATACGATGATTCAAAAATGGCTGAGCCTTGCTCAATCAACGGAGACAATTCGAGGGAGTATAAGTACGCAGGCAGCATTACACAACTTTAAGAATGGAATTCTACCACCACAAACGGGTAGAGAGAACCCACACTATTTTGACGATAGTGCAATGTGTCGTTCTGTCCCCATCGGTATTATTTGTACAGGTGAACCAGATAAAGCGTCACGGTTGGCGGAGAATGATGCATCAGTTACAAACAGTGAAGATGGAATTTGGGCTGCTCAGGCAATGGCTGTTGCGATATCTTTAGTAAGCGACGGGAAGAATATTAAAGATGCAATTAGTATTGCACGACAATACCTTCCCAAGTCTTCATGGATTGGACGGACTGTAGATGAGGCAATGAGTATTACAGTACAAAGCACTTCAATTATTTCTGTTCTTCCTGAACTTCATAATAAAATCGTTAACCGTGAGTACAGTTACGGTAATGTCGCCCCAGAAACATTGGCTTTGACATTTGCTATTGCACAATTACACGGAAATAATTTCGAAACTGCGGTGACGTCGGCAACTGCATTTGCAAAAAGCGGCGAAACTCTTCCTGCTATGGTTGGTGCACTAGTAGGTGCAATGCATTCAACGGCAATAGCGGGAGAAAGTTGGATGAATGCAATCAGATCATTGAAGGGAATCTGTATTCCTTACTTCGCTGGAAAGAATTATCTCACAATCATTGAACATCTTTTAAATTTAGAAGGTCAAAAAATATCAATATGAAAATCTCCTGGTTAGAAATATCGCAAAGAATTAAAAATGAGTTAAATCAACTTGAGGAAGAGGGAAACAACATTTCCGAACTTAGAACTGAGTGGCAGCAAATAGAAAACGCAAAAGTTTCTGTCGATGATTTTAAAAATAACGCAGAAGCATTCTATCAAAAACTAGAAAATATTTCTTCTTTAGATAAAAATTTTGAAAACGAACCCTCTTCGTGGGATGAAATATTATCACAAAGTAATTTCAAAGCGAGTGAGATTCCTACGTTTTCACAATCTTTCATCGAAGACCGGATTCTCGGAGGCTGGCTCGGCAGAAGTGCGGGATGCCTGCTTGGAAAGCCGGTTGAAAAAACTCAACTCCCAGGGATAAAAGAATTGCTCTCTTCAAACAAAACCTGGCCGATTTCCGATTATATATCAGGGATTGGAATACCGGATTCACTTCTTCAAAAATATCCATGGAATAGACACAGTGGAAAGGAAAGTTTAAAAGAGAATATTGAGTGCATGACGGAAGATGATGACATGAATTATTCGATGATTAATTTGTCGATATATGAAAATTTCGGAGATGAATTATCTACGGAAAACATAATCCAAACTTGGTTAGACGTGATGCCGGTTCTTACAACATTTACAGCAGAACGGGTTGCTTATGCAAACGCGCTTAATGGGTTTCTTCCACCAGAGACAGCAACAATCCGGAATCCTTATCGCGAATGGATCGGTGCTCAGATCCGGGCAGACGTATGGGCGTGGATATCCCCTGCACAACCTGCACGCGCGGCGGAATTTGCATGGTGGGATGCAAGAGTTAGTCATGTTCGCAATGGAATATATGGAGAAATATTTTTTGCTGCAGCAATAGCTGCTTCGTTTAAATTTGATAAAGTACAAGACATAATTAATGAAGCATTATCTTTTGTACCACCAAAATCCCGGTTTGCAAAAGCAATTCGTTTTGTTTTGTCTATACCGGTTCAAGAACAATCATGGGATGAAACTGTAGATTCTCTTTATCAAAAATTTGGAATGTATCACTGGGTTCATACGATTAACAATGCGGCGCTCGTTGTTGCTGCTTTGCTTTCGGCAAAAGGGAACTATGAACGGGCTATTTGCAATGTTGTTATGGGAGGATGGGATACAGATTGCAATGGTGCGACTGTTGGTTCAATAATGGGTACAATGCTTGGAGCAAAAAAACTTCCGTCGAAATGGATTGATCCGTTGAATAATAGAATCAGAAGCAGTATTAAAGGATTTGATAACGCATTACTTAGTGATCTTGCAAAACGAACTTCAAAACTCTCAAAATATTCACACTAAAAATTGAAGGAATAAATATGCTTTCTATAAATGATTTGTTAAAAGATAAACCACTGTTACAAGACCGCGCTCGCGCAAGCCTTGTGGGACACGCGATCGGTGACTCATTCGGCGATATTGCACGTTCACCGGATTATCATTTGCAATATGGCATTACTATGGATTTTTCTGAAAAACCTGCACCCGGAACCGATGATACCGAATTTGCTTTGTTGACGGCTCAAACACTGATCAAAGCGAAGGGTAATTTGACCGATGCTGATGTTCTTGAGAGTTGGAAAACATATGTCCTTCCGCTTTCGGAGTTGAAACGGGGCGGTGCTAGCGAGCGAGAAGCCGCTGCAAATATCCGTCGCGGCGTTCTTCCCCCTTTCTCCGGAATCTATAATTCTCATTTCATGAGTGATGGAGCGGCAATGCGTGTAACCCCGATCGGTATAGCGTGTGCCGGTAATCCGGAACGCGCCGCTTATTTGGCTGATATTGATGCGCGCATAAGTCATTCCCGCGATGGATTGTGGAGTGCTCAGGCGGTTGCCGCAGCTATTGCGGTTGCAATGGCAGGCGCTTCGGTCGATGAAATAATTGAGACCGCGATCAATGTTACTCCGAAGGATTCATGGATGAGATTCACCTTCACAAAAGCGTTGAATATTATTGAAGAGAGGAAGACGCTTGAAGATGCATGGAAACCGCTGCATGATGCTTTGTGGACCGAATACAAATCTGTTTCACCGGAAGCAGTTGTTTCTTCTTTTGCAATATTGAAATTAACCGACGGTGATTTTAAGCGTGGTATTATTTATAGTGGAAATTTTGGTCGCGATGCCGATACTATCTCTGCCATCGTCGGTGCAATAAGCGGTGCGATGAACGGAATGAAGAGTATTCCTTCCGCATGGATTGATAAAGTTCGTTTTACAACAGGCGTTTGTCTTCCTTTTACTAAAGGGATGGATTTGTTTGACGTTGCTTCTCAATTAACTGAATTGATCAAGTAGGATGGAATGGAAATGAAAACTCAAAAACAAAAAATAGGATCGGCAGGAAGAACCGGAACTAATATTCGATCGGATTGCCACATTAAAGTAATAATAATGACAAAGGGTGGGATCAATATTGATCTGAAAAGCAAAGTTGAATCATTATACGGGAATTCGATTCGCACTCAAATTACTGACATCCTAAAATACTTGGGTGTTATGAATGCAAAACTATATGTTGAAGATCAAGGTGCGGTTCCCTTCGTTATAGCGGCAAGAGTGGAAGCAGCAGTCAGAAGAGCAGATCCTCAAATAAATAACAATTTACTAATTGGTGATAGAAAATACACAAAAGACTTTTCGAGAGATCATTCACGGCGAACACGACTTTACCTGCCAGGAAACGAACCGCACTTTTTCCTGAATGCTGCATTACATAAACCCGATTGCATAATCCTTGATCTCGAAGATAGTGTCGCGCCGACAGAGAAAGATGCTGCGCGCATTCTCGTCAGAAATGCTCTCATGAATGTAAATTTTGGAGTTGCAGAACGGATGGTAAGAATCAATTCGCTGCCCGTAGGTCATGAAGATTTGCGGCAGATCGTTCCTCATAATGTGCAAACTATCCTCATCCCGAAATGTGAATCTGTTACTCAAGTGGAGGAAGTTGATAATGAAATAAATAATATTCTCGTGCGTCAAAATATCGAGCGGAAGATCTTTCTGATACCTATCATTGAAAGCGCACTGGGTGTTGTGCATGCGTTTGAAATTGCCTCCGCCAGTAAATGGAATTGCGGGTTAGCAATAGGTTTGGAAGACTATACAGCAGATATCGGTGTTGAGCGGACGAAAGCAGGTAATGAAAGTTTATTTGCACGATGTTCAGTGATCAATGCGGCAAAAGCCGCGGGAATTCAAGCGCTTGACTCAGTCTTTTCAGATGTAAATGACGATGAAGGATTACGACAAAGTACATTCGAAGCAAAAGCACTGGGATTTGAAGGAAAAGGGTGTATCCATCCGCGGCAAATAAAAATTATTCACGATGCGTTTGTCCCAACAGAAAAAGAAATTGAATATGCACAATGTATAGTTGATGCATTCGATGAAGCACAACGAAATGGATCGGGTGTTGTTGCGGTGGGTTCAAAAATGATTGATACTCCCGTGGTGAAACGGGCTGAACGTATTTTATCACTTGCAAAATTTCATCCAAATAAATAACACGACTATGGCAAAAGAATCAAAATCAAAACTCGTAAAGAACGCGGCAGGACGATATGTCCCGAAAGTCATCAATGGAATCCCTGCAGTTCCCTTTCAAGGTATTAACAAATTCCGGACTGAACGTTCAATGGCGGCTCCTCCCATACGAAGTTGTGTTGATTATCCTTCCGACGGAAATAAACTTGTAAGGAACCTCAAAGAAGCTTTGAAGAGAGCTGGATTGAAAAATGGAATGACGATCTCGACCCATCACCATCTTCGTAACGGTGACGGATTGACGAATATTCTGTTTGATACAATTAAAGAAATGGGTGTAAAGCATATTCGTTGGTTTCCGAGTGCATCATTTCCCTGTCACGAATATTTGATCAAATATTTGGAGGATGGAACGATTCATCATATTGAAGGGAGTATGAATGGACCTCTGGGTCGTTACGCATCTGAAGGGAAGATGAAAGGAACAGGTGTCTTACGCTCACACGGAGGACGATATAAAGCAATACAGGATGGAGATGTTCACATTGATATAGCCGTGATAGCTGCTCCATGTGCCGATTCTTTTGGTAATGCAAATGGTGTAATGGGAAAATCTGCCTGCGGACCGCTTGGCTTTGCATTAGGAGATTCTGAATATGCCGATAGAGTGATTGTTGTAACTGATACATTAGTTGAGTTCCCGTGCATTCCCTGGCACATTCAAGGGAACAACGTTGATTATGTTGTTGAAGTTGAATCGCTAGGCGAACCATCAAAAATAATTTCCGGTACAACACAACTTACAAAAAGTCCTGACAGATTATTGATTGCAGAATACGTTGCTCGTTTTGTAGAAGAATCCGGAATTATGAAAAACGGATTTTCTTTTCAGGCAGGCGCCGGCGGAATCAATCTTGCATTCTTGCAATTGCTGAAAGAACGAATGAAAGCGAAAAATGTTAAAGCGCGGTTTGTTCGTGGTGGCAGTACACAATACCTTGTACAAATGTTGGAAGATGGACTTACTGATTTTATTCTTGATGGACAAGCATTTGATATTGCAGGAGTTCGATCGCTAGGTGAAAACCCAAGACACGTTAATACAAGTCCGTTTACAAGTTACAACTTTCATGGAAAAGGAAATTTTGCTTCGATGTTAGATGTCGTCGTGCTTGGAGCGACTGAAGTTGATATTAATTTTAACGCCAATGTTGTTACTCATTCAGATGGTTACTTGTTGCATGGCATGGGTGGATGGCAGGATTGTTTATTTGGGAAATGTGTTATGCTTGCAATTCCATCATTTCGAGATCGAGTTCCGATCATTGTTGATAGTGTAACAACACTTTGCGGTCCAGGTGAAATGATCGATGTTGTTGTTACTGAGAGAGGGATTGCAATTAATCCTTTGAGAAAAGATTTGTTAAAAATATTATCACACAGTTCTTTGCCGGTATACAAGATTCAAGATATTCAACGAGAAGTATTGGAAATTTGCGGAGGCTTACCTGAGGAACCAAAAACATCAAAAGAAAAAGTTGTTGCTGTGGTCAATTGGGTTGATGGTACGGTGCTTGATTCGGTGTACGAAAAAAAGTAGTTTGAATAATTTGGGTTTAGATTATGGAGGATAAAATTCGTTTGTAGGATTTATTGCCACGCAGCCCTTGTTAATTAAATTACAAAACTTCATTTTTCTTTCTTTTACATAGAATATTCTCTAATTTACTGCCATCAGAAAAAGGAATTGGGTGAGTTATGAAGGATAGAATACTTTCTAACAAAAGAGTTTGTTTTTTAAGGTGCGATCATTCTTATATTAATCTTCGCAAAGATTCTAAACATTTTATTATTTGGAATAACTAAAGAATAAAACGTGAGAGAATCGCCTACAAAATATGACTTATTTCAATTCAAATTCTTTTTGATCCCTTTTCTAATTTTCTTCTTCATCTGGATACTCTTCGCCTTACCCTATAAGCTTCAGCTAAATGACCCTGTTAGTAATGCTCTAACCGATTTTGACACATACGATATCGTCTTTTCTAAAATGCGCCCACCAGTTGTTCCGGACACATCAATAGTGATTGTTAATGCAGGGTTTTTATCCCGAAGACAAATTGCAAAGCAACTTGAAAGAATCGAGAAAGAAAATCCAAAAGCAATTGGGATCGATCTACTTTTTTCTGAAACAGAAAATCAAAAAGATGATTCACTCTTAACTTCGGTGATCACGAGATATGATAACTGTGTCCTTGTCAATCAGATGTCGGCGTTTAATGAATCCAGTGAAAGTTTCGATTCATTAGCTTTACCTGCTATTCATTTTAAAAACAGAATAAAATACGGATTTGCTAACTTACCAACGTCAGGCGATGAATCGCGCCGTACGGTAAGGGATTTTATTCCTTTCGCTTTAGCCAGGGGAGATACTGTACAATCTTTCGCTTCACAAATAGCCGGGCTATACGATCCGGCTGCCATTAAAGAAATTATTGAGAGGGGGAAAAAACAAGAGCCGATAAACTTCAGAAGAAACATTTCAGAATTGGGGTATTATTTTATCAACTACGATCAAGTATTGGATACTGCAGTAAATCTATCTGTATGCAAAGATAAAATAGTTTTACTCGGGTTTACCGGAATTGATTTACAAACCAAAACATTTGAAGATATTTTCTTTACTCCGTTGAATCAAAATTATGCTGGTAAATCATTCCCGGATATGTATGGTGTGGTTATCCATGCCAATATTATTTCGATGATCTTAGCTAATGATTATATAAATGAAATGCCCTTCGCCGCAACCTTACTGATCGCATTCTTTATTTGTTATATTGTTGCCTTATCACTTGAAAGGATGAAAATGTCTTATGCCAAACTTTACAAGGGGCTATCCAAAGTTGTTATCCTTACTGTAATGGTCTTTTATTTTTTCGTAGCCGTTTATATTTTTTATCTCTACAACTTTAAGATGAACTTGACGTTCACCTTATTCGCAATACTTCTGGTTCCAACCTCCCTTGATATTTATGATGATCATTTATCAACGATGTTCAATATGATTAATCCTTTTAAGAAAAATGGAGTGCAGATATGAAAATAATGATGTTCGTTTTATTACTCTTGGCTCCGATGGTAATGTGCCAGGAACAAGTATTCACTATACTAACCAGCAAAGGGGACGTACAAGTAAAGCGTTCAAACAACAGCTGGCAGCCTCTATCCATTGGTGTAAAACTCTATAAAGGAGAAACAATAAAGCTGAATAAAAACAATTACTTGGGACTACTTCATGCTACCGGGAAAACGAAAGAGCTGAAGAACGAAGGGACATATAATGTCTCCGATATAGCGGGTTCGTTCGATTCTCAGAAAGCAACGGTCTCTTCTAAGTTTGCCGGTTACTTGTTGCAAGAATTCATGAATAAGGATGATGCAAAAAAAGAGATGGAAAATCTTGGCGCTGTTGTCCGCCAAGGGACAGAGAGCATTGATTTAGATTTCCCAAGCAATACACTTATCATGGACTCAACAATCCACTTCAGTTGGTTCCCGAGAGAGAAGGGAGGAAAATATATCTTCCAGATTATTAACAGTGCAAAGAATACCGTTTATATGAAGGAGATCGCCGATTCATTTATTGTGATAGATGTAAATGAATTACAATTTGAAAAAGGAAAACCGTATCAGTGGGAAATATTCTCAAGCGTTAATGATGAGATCCATTCTGATACAGCAATATTTGAATTACTTCCTGGGAACCGTAAACAAACTCTTATGGTAGAGTTGAGTAAATTATTGAAAGAGTTAGATTATGATGAGACAGCTCTTAATTATTTGATCATCGCAAAATACTTTGAGCAGAATAAACTCAACGCCAGCGCACAAAAGTATTATGCAAAATCAGTTGCCGGTGCGCCAGGTGTAGATGATTATTTGTTTGCTTATCTAAAGTTTTTGCAAGCAAACGGAATGCAGACAAGAGCCGAAATTCTAGTAAGAGAAAAAGATACCATCTATTCTGGAGAAAATAGATGAGAAATATTTCAACACTAAAGATACCATCCCTTAAAGGGATGGTATCTTTAGCGATACTTTTATCCATTAAAATTTTCTCTCAAGAATTTGGAATGGGAGTTCTTCTTGATGACACGCTTTACGCGAACCGTCCTCTTTCTGTAAAGCTGATGCGCGGCGATTATGCAAATCTTCCTTCATCATTTTCTTTGAAGAAATATGCACCTGTACCTGGTTATCAAGGATCATCAGGGACTTGCGCCGCATGGTCTGCCGTATATGGTGGAAAGACGATTCTGGAAGCTATGAAAAACAGATGGACAAGCAAAGAGATCAACGATAACCGATTCTCTCCATCTTTCGTTTATAATCAGGTTAGGAAATCAAACGGATGCAGCCAGGGTGTTTCGCTTATTAGTGTTCTGGACTTCTTGAAAGAGAATGGAGTTGTTAAATATTCAGACTTCGGATTTGAATGTGATAGAGAAGTAAAACCGGCCGAAAAAGATATGGCTAAATCGTTTAAGATATTAGAGTATAGAACGATTGCAGATTATAAGTTAGAGCGCAAATCGTCCTTTATAAAGAAGAGCCTTTCAGAGAATAAACCGGTTATTGCAGCTATTGATTGTCCAAGTTCTTTCAAGTTTGCCAAAGATATCTGGCAGCCCGATTCTTCCGAGTATAAGTCTTGGTTTCAAGGACACGGAATAACCATCGTCGGTTTCGATGATAAAAAACTCGGCGGTGCTTTTGAGATCTTGAACAGTTGGGGAACATCATGGGGTAAGGATGGATATACGTGGATACGCTATTCAGATTTCGATTACTTCTGTAAGTATGCATTTGAACTTATTGACCCGGAACCGGAAAACAAACTACCGATACTTTCTGGCTCGTTGATCTTTAGAGAAGATAACGGTGATGAGATGAGGTTAATACAATCGGGTAACGTGTTTGAAACCGTGAAGAACTATTCGACCGGAACGCTCTTTGAACTTCGTATTTCAAATGATGAACCGGCTTATGTCTATGCTTTTGCTACGGATATGACAAATGCAGTTACAAAAATATTTCCTTCGGAAGAGAATGTCTCTGCGTATCTGCCGTACAAGAAAAACAATATTGCCATTCCCGACGAAGATAGTTATGCGATGCTTGATAATACTAAAGGAGTGACGTATTACGTTTTTCTTTACTCAAAAGAAAAATTAGACTTTGAGAAATTTGTGAAAGATTTTGAATTGAACAGCGGTAGTTTTTCAAAGCGATTCGAATCAGTGTTCGGGAAGATGAGTATTGAGCCGGAGAATATCTCATTTGATAAGTCGGAGAAACTTAAATTTCGATCTCTTTACACTACGGAGAAAAAAGTTGTACCGGTAATTGTTAAAATAAATCACAAATAAAGTTAGATGAGTAAGATATATTTTTTGCAAACTTTCAAAAGTAATTATGCGATAAAAAAATATTCATTCCCGATGGGAATGTTTTCTATTGGTGGATTTCTTGGTTACAAAGATTTAACACCTATGGTGTTATGAAAAAAAATGCCAAGCGTTATTCGTTTGGAATTATTTCTTCATTGATTGAAAATTCGATACAGTCAATCCCTTGGGGATTGAATATTTGTAACATGAAACAAAACTTGAAAAGGAATCCCATAGGGATTCAATGTTTTTAATTTTATGATAGATATAAAAATGAAAATAAGACAAAAATATCTTGACAAAAAAAGCAAGAATTTAATCGAGGATACTATTCATTAGTTGAACTCAATTATTTTGTTCCGGTTCACTCAGATTATAAAATTGTACACGAAAGGTAAAGACATGAAAAACATATTACTTCTCTTGCTTGGCTTATTTATAGCTGCGCCAATATCTGCACAACAGAAAATGTCCGCCTCATTTGAATCACTTGATAATAAAATTCAGATAATCTATGAATTTGAAGGGGAAAATGATAAAGAATACGAGATCAAGGTCGCTTTAAAGAGGACCGCATCTTCAACTTACAATTACAACCCTTCCGGCTTATCCGGAGATGTAGGAAAAGGGAAATTCGCTAACAAGAAAAATGTGATCGTTTGGAATCTCTCACATAAAGAATCGGAAACGTTGACTGATACCGATTACTATTTTGAGATCACTGCCATCGAAGTAAAGGGGGGAATTCCCTGGTACTATTACGTTGGAACAGCTGTAGTGGGTGGTGGAGCTGCAGCAGTGCTGCTAATGAAAAAGAAAACGGAAGAAACGCCTGCAACAACAACAGCATTACCGCCGGCAAGACCGTAAGCAAGTTGAAGTGAAAAGTTGAAAGTGAAAATATATATTATTGATTAAGATGAATGAAGAGAATTGATTTAAGAACATGGATTAACAGTTTTTGATTTATGAAGTTTTATTGGCTTTTGTGATTACTTGGTGTCTTTGAGTCTTGGTGGCAACATCAATTTTTTAAAGAATAGCCACAAGGACACAAAGACACGAGGAAGAAAACTTTTTTGCTCTGGCTGTACCAGGCTGTGAATTATGAAATTATTATTAAGGAGATCGTTATGAAAAAAACATTGTTACTTTTTGTTTTATCAAGTTTGTGTGTGTCGCTTGTTGCACAGATAACCGGAACAACGCAAACCGGAAGTCTGGTAGCAAAGAAACAAACACCACCAAAGATCGCAATCGTTGAGCCTAAATTTGTTGCTGCAAAAGATTATGTCCACCACGAAGGAATGATAACTATTAGAGGAACCGCGGAAAGTGAAGTTGGAATTTCAGAGATACTAATCAACTCCCAAAAAGCTACGCTGTTAAGCAGCGGAATGTTTTTCGCAAATGTGGTTTTGTCAGATGGACTGAATGAAATAATGGTTTCAGCAAAAGACATAAATGGATTGACTTCAAAGTCGATTGTAAAAGTAATGTGCAAGACAGACGCTTATCCTCCTGTGCTTGCAATTTTGGAGCCTGCAGTTTCCCGTGGAATTAAAATAATCAAGAAAAGTGAAGTCATTTCAATTAAAGGGAATGCTTACGACGAGAGCGGAATTTATGAGATCACTGTAAATGAAAGAAGAGCTATTGTTCAGCCGAATGGAGATTTTTCCATTAATATGAATTTGGCGATGGGCGATAATATGCTCATCGTAAAAGCTCTTGATACTAAGTTTAATTCCGCCGTAGATACATTTTATATTACCCGTCAATCTGAAGAATTAGTGACCGTTGGAAAATATTATGCCTTAGTGATAGGAATTGATAATTACAAAGGAGATTGGCCCAATCTTAATAATGCAGTTAATGACGCTAAAACAGTTTCGGATGTCTTAAGAACTGATTATCGTTTTGATGAAATAATAACGCTCTACAATGAAGAAGCTTCACGTGATAACATCATTCAAAAACTTGAAGCGCTTGCAAACAAATCCGCAAAAGACGACAATGTACTTATCTATTATTCAGGTCATGGAGAGTTTAATCAGCAGTATAATAAAGGATATTGGGTCCCAGCAAATGCGACCTCAAAATCCACAAGCGGATATATTTCCAATCCTGATCTACAAACCTATTTAAATGGAATCCGTTCGCGCCATACTTTGTTAATTTCAGATGCTTGTTTCAGCGGAGATATTTTACGAGGAAGAACAGAAGAATTGCCGTTTGAGAATTCAGATAGATACTTTAAAGAAGTTTACCGGAGAGCTTCACGCTGCGCTTTAACTTCGGGCGGGAATGAACCCGTTATGGATGGCGGACGGGACGGACATTCTGTGTTTACCTACTATTTGTTAAAAAGTTTAAGAGAAAATGAATCCCAATATTTTACTGCGGGACAATTATTTAACGAACTGCAAATTCCCGTAGCGAATAACTCGGAACAAACCCCCATCTTCCAACCGATAAAGAATATCGGTGATGAAGGGGGACAGTTCATTTTTGTTAAGAAGAGATGAGAAAGGAAAGAGCTACCATCCCTTGCAGGGATGGTAGCTCTGAGGCGTACTTGAAAAGAATTGATTACCATATTCCGTTTTATCCCGATACCTTCTACCACATTTATAATAGAGGGAACAATTCGGGCGATATATTTTTTACGGAAAAGCATTATAGCTAATTTCTAAAAAAATGGAAAGAATACCTTGGTAGTGTCTTGGAAGTTTACGCTTATTGCTTGCTCCCAAATCATTTTCATTTTCTAGTTAAAACCAAGGGAAATGAAAGTGATACCATCCTTCAGAGAGATACCATCCCTCAAAGGGATGGTATCTCTAGTGATTATTATTATGAAGTTATTCTCGAAAACAAATTGAGAAGGATGCTGCAATCATTTTCACAGGCAATAAACAAAGACGTTAAAAGAACAGGAAGTCTTTTCCAGAAACGATATAAAAGGTTGATGGTGAAAGATGAAAATTATTTGCAATGGTTAACATATTATATCCATAAGAATCCGTTTCACCACGGTTACGTAAATGATTTGAGTCTTTGGAAATATAGTTCATTTAATACGATTAGAGATACCATCCCTTCAAGGGATGGTATCTCTGGACTAGTAAAAGTTGATGACCTTATTTCTTTTTTCGGAAACAGGAAGAATTTCTTAGAGTTTCATAACCAAACTAAAATGAGTACTGATATTGAGCATTTAACTTTGGAGTAATGAATGCAAAAAAGAGCTACCATCCCTCTAAGGGATGGTGGCTCTAAAAAAACAGCGAGCAGAGATACCATCCCTTTAAGGAAAGCAAAATGGTAATGCCGCCGCAAGGGATGGTATCTCTAAAACAAGAAACTAACCAGCATCTTTTAAGATGCTTTGTTCGTGCAGCATTATCCTTTAGGGTAATGCGTTTGATAAAAGAAAAAAATCTTAGTGTCTCAGTGCCTCTGTGGCGGAAAAAAATAATTGCCACTAAGACACCAAGCCACAAAGTGTAAAACCGAGAATAATGATACTCTCTATTTAACAGAAGGTATCTCAAAAATTAAATAAGTAATTTGCAAGAAAATTATAAGGAATTTAAATATTATGAATACAAAAGATGAAGTGCTAAATAAATTGCAGCAGATTAAACCTACGCTTATTGAAGAATATGGTTTGAAACGGATAGGACTTTTTGGCTCTTTTGCTCGTAACGAACAGAAGAACGATAGTGACATTGATATTATCATCGAAACTTCAGAACCGGACTTTAGCAGTTTTGCCGGAACACTTATTTTACTTGAAAAAGTTTTAGGCAAAAAAGTAGATTTAGTTAGAAAGCACAGCAAGATGCGAAAATCGCTGGTTGATAGAATTGAAAAGGAAGTTATTTATGTCTAATGAGATCATCAATGTATTATCTATTAAAATTAGTTGGCTCATAGTTGGCTCAGTTGGCTCATAATTGGCTTAATAACACACTTAGTGTCTCCGTTCCGCCGGCGGCGGATCTGTGGCGAAAAAAGAACTGCCACTAAGACACCAAGGCACAAAGAAAAGTAAACAGTGTTTATTATTTCGATAATTTGAAAATTAAAAACAGAGAACAGAGATACCATCCCTTTAAGGAAAGTAAAATAGTAATGCAACCGCAAGGGATGGTATCTCTAAAAGACATGCAAAAAATTAAAAACGGAAGTTGTTTATGATGCAGTATTTAATAATGGAGGAAATGTGAAAAAAATAATTACATTAATTGCCTTATTTCATTTGGCTATTTGGAGCCAAACAAATGTTAGTGGTATTATTTCATCTAATACAACATGGACACTCGCAGGAAGTCCATATATTGTTACAAATAGTGTAATAGTTGATTCAACTTCAACTTTAATTATCGAAGCTGGAGTTGTAGTAAAATTTAATGCAGCGAAAGGGATTAAAATTGACGGTACCCTGATAGCTTTGGGGACAGCAACGCAGAATATTCTATTTACTTCAAATGTGGCCTCCCCTCAACCAGGAGATTGGACTTATTTATTTTTTACAAATTCATCGAAAGATGCCATCACTGATGCCGATAATAATTATATCTCAGGTTCAGTTTTGCAATATTCTCAAATAGAATATTCCGGTGCTTCATTAAATCGTGCGATATATTGTGATAACTCAACTCCTTTAATTAAAAATTGTTTGGTAAAGAGTAACCTGGGAACAGCTATCTATGCAATCAATCCAAATAATATAAAAATATTAAATAGTGTTCTAAGAGATAATATTCGCACAGGAAATGAATATAGCTCAAATGGTGGAGGAATCTACATCTCTGGTGGAAATGGTAACATATTAAACAACATTATTTATAATAATCAAGCATACCAAATAGCATCAGGAATTGACATTAGGGCAACAATCAATTACACATTGATTTCGGGTAATTCTGTTTATTCAAATACATCCAATGGAAATGACGTAGGAGTTGGGGGTATCCGAGTTTCACAAAATACAGCTCTAGTTGAAATATCTGACAATCAAATTTATGCCAATAATGGAACAGCCGGTTACCAGGGAGACGGCGGCGGAATTAAAATCAGTAATAACCAAGATGAAGTTATTGTTAAATCAAATTTGATTGAAAGAAATTACCCCGTTGGAATATCTATTGGGCAAGGTGGTTTTGGCCCCACTGGATTTGCAAGAATCTTAGACAATAAAATATATAAAAATCAGGGAGTTGGAATTTACTTTGTATCATCTAACAGCGATTCGACACAAATTGTTGGAAATCTGATAATCGACAATTCTAACTGTGGCATTTTTGGCCATGTATCAGTTAAGAAAGTACTTATTGAAAACAATGTAATCAGCGGAAATGGATTTAACGGGGCAAATAAATACGGTATTATTTTCCACACATTTGATATCTCCAACACAAAAATTCATAACAATTCGGTTATTAGTAATGATGCTGGCGGCATTGATCAACGTGTGTTTAATACAGGATCTTCAAATTCTATCATTGGGAATACATTTTACGGAAATATTGGAAATGCATCTATCCAATTACTGGAAAATTGGAACACTGTGTCACAAAATAATTTTTTAGATACTACTACATACAGTTTGTCTTTCAGTGGTGGTTCTTCTACTTCATTAACTTGTGCAAATAACTGGTGGGGCTCTGCAAGCACTTCGAACATCTCCTCAAGAATATACGACTTTGAAGATGACGCCAGCAAAGGTACTGTTAATTACCAACCTTTTTTGAATAATTTAAATATCACGGCTCCGTTATTACCGGTCAAAAGGATTTTTAAATCCTCAGTTTCTGGAGGTGTAAAAATCACTTGGTCACCTAATGAGGAAAGTGATATTGTTGGTTATAAAATTTACTATGGTTCGCCAACAGGTTATTCATTTGCAAATGTAATTAATGTTGGGAATGTAACAAGTTATACTCTTAACGGATTTGCATTGACAGATACAATCGCAGTGACGGCTTATGATGCTCAAGTAGACGGAATAAATGATCAAGTTGAAGGGCATGAGGGTTGGTTTTCAGAAGCAGTAATACAACAATCAGCAATAACTCTCACCTCTCCCAACGGCTCCGAAACCTGGCAAGCCGGTTCAACACAAAATATAACTTGGGTAAGTACAAATGTTGCAAATGTAAAACTTGAATACACAACCAACAGCGGAACAAATTGGAATATAATTATCGCGAGTACTCCGCCAAGTAGTGCCAGTTATGCGTGGACGATACCAAATACACCTGCAACAAACTGCAAAGTAAAAGTTAGTGATGCCGATAATTCGGAAACTTCAAATGTAAGTGATAATGTTTTTACAATTAATGGAATGGATAGTATCACTTACGGGGGCAAAACATATCACACTGTAACAATTGGCACCCAAACCTGGTTAAAAGAAAACCTTGATATTGGAACGATGATACAAGGAAGTGCAAACCCAAGCAATAACGGCACCATTGAAAAATATTGTTACGATAATAACCTCGCAAATTGTGATACTTACGGTGGATTGTACCAATGGAATGAAGCGATGGCTTATAATACAGCTTCAGGCGCACAAGGTATCTGTCCCATTGGTTGGCATTTACCAACAAAAACAGAATACGATACTTTAATCGAAACCGTAAATCATGACGGAAATTCCTTAAAAGCGATTGGGCAAGGAATTTATAATGATGGAAATGAATCAAGCGGGATAGGCACAAATTCTAGCGGTTTCTCTGCATTTCTTGCGGGGCATTATAACGAGATTCAGTCTTTTTCTAATTTAGGAAACTATACATACTTACTATGCTCTACTGAGGGAAATTCAACAAATTTATTATCGATGGTATTATATAGTAACGATTCAAACATAACAATCAACACTTATAATAAAGCTATCGGTACTAATGTTCGTTGTCTCAAGAATGAAAGCTCTACTGCATTGCTCCAAATTACCTCCCCCAACGGTTCTGAAATCTGGCAAGCCGGTTCTACACAAAACATTACATGGGCAAGCACTGGTATTACAAATGTAAAACTCGAATATACAACAGATGACGGAACAAACTGGACAACAGTTATTGCAAGCACACCGGCAAGTAGTGGAAGTTATGCATGGACGGTTACGAATACTCCATCAACACTATGCAAAGTTAGAGCAACAGATGCAACCAACGCAGCATTGTTTGATGTTAGTGATACCACGTTTACAATCTCTGACGGAAATTGGACTGTGTATAATACTACCAATTCAAGTTTACCGCACAACTCTATTAAAACAATAGCAGTTGATAATGCCGGAATAAAATGGATCGGCACAGAGAATGGTCTTGCAAAATATGACGGCACAAACTGGACGGTTTACACTACCGCAAATTCAAGTTTGCCTTATAATTATGTTAGTTCAATTGCGATAGACGGCGCGGGTAATAAATGGATCGGGACTTTTAGCAGATACCTCGCCAAGTTCGATAATGTTAATTGGACTGTTTACAACACGAATGATTGGGGTTTACCTATCGGCGCGATTCAAGCAATCGCAATAGACGCTGCGGGAAATAAGTGGATCGGAACAAGCGAAGGACTCGCTAAATTCGACGGCACAACGGGAACAATTTATACAACTTCAAATTCGGGTTTGCCATATAAAGCAGTTCAATCTATTGCTATTGACGAACAAGGAAATAAATGGATCGGAACGTTGGACAGCGGTCTCGTTAAATTTGACGGAACCAACTGGACTGTTTACAAAACTACAAACTCTCAAATACCAAATAACCAGGTTCATGCAATCGCAATCAGCAGATATGGAAATAAATGGTTAGGCACAACGGGAGGATTTGCAAAATTCGACGGCACAAATTGGAATGTTTATGATAGAACTGCTGACTATTTAGATAATTGGGTCTTTACCACAGCGATTGATAATTCGGGAAATAAATGGACAGGCTCGCTTGGTGGTGTTGGACTTTTTGACGGAACAAATTGGACTTCTTACAGAACAACAAATTCAGGTTTATCCGATAGTAGAATAAATGCAATTGCGATAGACGCCTCAGCGAATAAATGGTTCGGAACAAATGCCGGAGGTGTGGCGGTTCTAAAATCGGGAACAACGATCTCGAAAGCATTAGCACTACAAGCTCCAAACGGAAGTGAAAGCTGGCAGGCAAACGCATCAAAAAATATTACCTGGTCAAGCACAAATGTTTCGAACATAAAACTCGAGTATTCCACTAACAACGGAACGAACTGGACAATCATAATTGCAAGTACTTCAGCCGGAAGCGGAAGTTATGCATGGACGATTCCGGGTGTCTCATCAACAAATTGCAAAGTAAGAATTTCAGATGCCACAAATTCTGATCTGACTGATATGAGCGATAACGTATTTACCATCATAAAAATTATTGCCTCTCCGCAGAACTTGACTGCATCTTCCGGCAGTAAGCAAGTCACTTTAAATTGGAAAAGAAACAGTGAAGCCGACCTTCGCGTTTACCGCATTTACGGAGGCACTTCCGCAAATCCTACAAATAAAGTTGACAGCGTTAGTTACACCGACACGACGAAAACAATTTTTAATCTTACCAACGGAACTGTATATTATTACCGCATAACTGCTGTGGACAGCACCGGAAATGAGAGCGGTTACTCAAATGAAGTGAGTGCAACCCCAGCTCCAAAAACATATACTGTTAAAACTGATGGTTCGGGTAATTTTAATTCTATTCAGGCTGCTATTGATGCGGCAAAAAACGAAGATACGATAGTTGTTTACAACGGGACTTATTATGAGAACATAAATTTCAGTGGTAAAGCAATAATTGTAAGAAGCGCTAGCGGTTCTTTGAATACAACGATTAATGGAAATCAAGCGGGAAGTTGTGTGAGATTTATTTCGGGTGAAACATCTTCATCCATAATAGATGGATTTACGATCACTAACGGTTCGGGAACACTTGTAAGTGGAATTCAACGCTTCGGGGGAGGTATTTATTGTTATAATGGTTCTAATCCGACTATCAAAAACTGTATCATAACCGGAAATTCTGCTTCAGCCGGTTCAGGCGGTGGAATTGAATGCTGGTATGCCAGCGCTACAATCGAGAATTGTATTATTAAAAATAATTCTAATCATGGTATTGCTAATGCTTTCGGGAATGGTGTTCTTGTTATTAATTGTCTGATCTATGGAAACTATGGGAACGATAATGGCGGTGGCATTAAAACCGGTGGAGGTTCCTCTCCCACCATTATCAACTCAACAATTGTAAAGAACGATTCATACTTCCATACAAACTCGGGTATCTATGCTATCTCTGGTGGAACGGTCATAAATAGTATCGTTCGTGATAACACTGGAATAGATGCAACCATTGCGCAAGGGGCAACCAGCGTGACCTATTCCAACATTGATGGAGGATTTACAGGTACGGGTAATATTGATGTTGATCCATTGTTCGTCGATCCGGTAAACAACAACTATCATCTTACAAACATTAGTCCTTGTATAGGTGCAGCTACCTCACCAAATGCGCCATTGAAAGATATAGAAGGCAATCCGCGGCCAAATCCTTCGGGTTCAAATCCGGATATGGGTGCGTACGAAAATTCGCTTGCTAATCCAAATTCTCCAATTACTCTCATTGCCCCCAACGGTGGAGAAAGTTTTACTGCGGGAACTATTGATACAATTAAATGGACAAGCACAAACATTGCAAACGTAAAACTTGAGTACACAACAAACAGTGGAACAGATTGGACAACAATAATTGCGAGCACTCCGGCAAGCAGTGGAAGTTATGCATGGATACTTCCTTACTCGCTTATTACTAATTGCAAAGTTAGAGTGTTAGATACAAACGCGCCAACAATATTTGATGAAAGTGATAATTCGTTTGAAATTGTAATAGAATATTTCGGGAGTTGGTCGGAGAAAGCGCACCCTTATATCACGGGACAATTTACTGCGATCGATTTTGTCAATTCAAATGTTGGTTATCTTTCAGGAACAAACATAGGCCCAGAAGAATACTTACTCTTTAAAACAACCAGTGGTGGCCAAAGTTGGGTTGGACTTAATCAAAACGTAATGACTGTTGGTAACTATAGATCTATTTCTTTTATAAATAACAATTTGGGTTATGTAGGTTGCGTGTCAGGCACTATTAAAACAATTGATGGTGGAACAACATGGGAATTCGTCAACATACCATACCGTTGGGGAGAAAAGATTTATTTTATTGATAGTTTAAATGGATGGGTTGCCAAGGAAACAGGGATACAAAGAACAACGGATGGAGGAAACACATGGTTGCTTAGAAGTTTACCAAGTAATATTACTGAATTTTGTTTTGTAGATAAATTCTATGGTTGGGCTCTTTGTGAATTTGATAAAATTTATAATACTACTGATGGCGGGCTGACTTGGAATGGACAGTTTCAACATACAAGCAAAGGGGCTTTACATTCACTTCATTTTGTAGATAGAATTCATGGTTGGGCAATTGTAAACAAAACTGATTCAATCACCGGGATTTTATATAAAACTGTTAATGGTGGGCAAAGTTGGGAAAAAATTAATCTCCCAGATTTTCAATGGAAATCAATCCGATTTTTAAATGCCGATACTGGTTGGGTCGTTGGGTCATTAGGAAAAATTCTTTATTCTTCAAATGGAGGAAGGAAATGGGTGGAACAAATAACAAATTCAACAGATTACATTCATTCGCTCTCAATTGAAGGAAATAATATTTGGGCGCTTGGAGCAAAATCAATTCTAAAATATGATATTCCTATATCATCAACTATCACCTTGTCATCTCCCAATGGTGGAGAAAGTTTTGTCGCCGGAACCGTTGATACAATTAAATGGATAAGCACGAGTGTTACAAACGTAAAACTTGAATACACAACAAACAGCGGAACAGATTGGGCAACAATAATTGCAAGCACTCCGGCAAGTAGCGGCAGTTATGCTTGGACAATACCGAATACGCCATCAACACAATGCAAAGTTAAAATCAGCGATGTTGATAATTCTTCAATTGCAGACACAAGTGATAATATATTCTCAATTTCGATCGAGAGTATTACATATGGAGGCAAAATATATCACATAATTAGAATTGGAACGCAAACCTGGTTGAAAGAAAATCTTGATATAGGTACAATGATAGACAGTTTAACAAATCCAAGTAATAACGGTACAATAGAAAAGTATTGTTATGGCAATAATCCTTCAAATTGTACAACTTACGGTGGTTTGTACCAATGGAATGAGGCAATGGCATATTCAACCACATCCGGCACACAAGGTATCTGCCCAACTGGTTGGCACGTACCAACGCAATCAGAGTTTAGTCAATCAGAGTTTGGTACATTGGCAACGTCAGTAGGCAATGATGGCAACGCATTAAAAGCGGTAGGACAAGGAACCGGAAGCGGAGCCGGTACAAACACAAGTGGATTCTCTGCAATGCTCGCGGGCGGACGCCAAAGCAATAGATTCTACAATTTAGGGGTTAGCACTAGCATTTGGGGTTCTCAGGAGAGTGGTGCTACGGGCGCGTATGGGATGTACATGGGCTGGGACCATAACGATATCATCTTGATCAATTTCGCCAAGAACTTTGGTTTTAGTGTTCGTTGCCTAAAAGATGAAACTCCCACGGCATCTCTACAAATTATTTCTCCCAACGGTGGAGAAAGTTTTGTTGCCGGAACAGTTGATACAATTAAATGGATAAGTACGAATGTTGCAAACGTAAAACTTGAATACACAACCAACAGTGGAACAGATTGGGCAACAATAATTGCGAACATTCCGGCAAATTCTGGAAGTTATGCATGGCTAATTCCAACGATATCTTCTACTAATTGTAGAACACGAATAAGTGATGTTACTAATAGTTTGTTAGCTGATACAAGTGATAATGTTTTTTCTATCAATTATGTGAATGGATACGATAGCATTACATATGCTGGCAAAATATACCACACTGTAAAAATCGGTAACCAAACTTGGTTACAAGAAAACCTTGATATTGGAACAATGATACAGACAAATACAGCCTCTAGCGACAATGGTACAATAGAAAAGTATTGCTATGATAATAATCCAACAAATTGCGATATTTATGGAGGTTTATACAAATGGAATGAATCATTGGCATACAGCACAACTCCCGGAGTACAAGGAATTTGTCCCACAGGCTGGCATGTACCAACGAAAGTAGAATTTGAGACTCTTAGGACAGAAGTTAGCAATGATGGAAATGCATTGAAAGCAATAGGGCAAGGGAGTGGAAACTCAGCCGGTACAAACACAAGTGGTTTTTCTGGGTTGCTTGGTGGTTATCGATATGTTGACGGAATCTTCTACAATATGGGAAACTTTACTTACTACTGGAGTTCCACTGAATACAATATTTCAAATACTTACACTCTGGGTTTATCTAATATTGATAGCAATATCCTCTTAGCTGGCAGCGGCAAGGATTATGGTGGTTTTAGTGTACGTTGCCTCAAGAATGAAATCCCAATTGCATCAATTCAAATTACTTCTCCCAACGGTGGAGAAAGTTTTACTGCGGGAACAGTTGATACAATTAATTGGACAAGCAGTAATATTACAAACGTAAAACTTGAATACACAACCAACAGCGGAACAAATTGGGCAACAATAATTGCAAGCACTCCGGCAAGTAGCGGTAGTTATGCGTGGTTAATTCCAACGGTTTCTTCTACAAATTGTAAAACACGAATAAGTGATGTTACTAATAGTTTGTTAGCTGATACAAGTGATAATATTTTTTCAATTAATTACGTTAACGGATATGACAGCATTACATATGCTGGCAAAATATACCACACTGTAAAAATCGGTAACCAAACTTGGTTAAAAGAAAACCTAGATATTGGAACAATGATAGACAGTTTAACAAACGCAAGTAATGACGGTACGATAGAAAAATATTGCTATAACAATAGTCCAACAAATTGCGATACATATGGAGGTTTGTATCAGTGGAATGAAGCAATGGCATATAGTACGTTTCCTGGCACACAAGGAATTTGTCCAACGGGTTGGCACATACCAACACAAGGAGAGTTTAATACATTGGCATCTTTATCAAATTATAATGGAAACGTATTAAAAACAGTAGGGCAAGGTACGGGAATTGGGGTTGGTACAAACACAAGCGGATTCTCTGCCTTGTTAGCGGGCTACCGCAACTATAATGGTTTTTTCGATATTTTAGTAAGCGGTACTTACTTTTGGAGTTCTACACAGATCACTACAACGAATGCCTTCGTCATGTACTTGTGGGTCAATGATAGATTTATCTACGTGGACGATAACCACAAGGGAAACGGTTTCAGTATTCGGTGCCTCAAGGATGAAAGCCCTACCGCAATTCTACAATTAACTTCTCCCAACGGTGGAGAAAATTTTGTCGCAGGAACTGTTGATACAATTAAATGGACAAGCACCTCCGTTACAAACGTAAAACTTGAATACACTACCAACAGCGGTACAGATTGGGCAACAATAATTGCAAGCACTCCGGCAAGCAGCGGAAGTTATGCGTGGACAATTCCGAATACACCATCAACACAATGTAAAGTAAAAATTAGTGATGTTGATAATGCTTCTGTTTTTGATACAAGCGGCATTTTTACAATTGCAGCGCCGGTACAAAAAATAACGGTAACTTCTCCAAACGGTGGTGAACGGTGGAAGGGAAATAGCAGTCAGCAGATTACGTGGGGAGTGGGGAGTGGTAAACAGTCGGCAGTTGGCAGTTCTCAGTCGGCAGTACTCAGTCGGCAGTCGGCAGTCGGCAATGGGCAGAAGGGATTGGTCAGTGGAGAAGAAATAGGATTTAGTAAAAAGTTGAAAGTTGAAAGTGGAAAGTTAAGTTTGAATACTGAAAACCGAGAACTGACAACTCTCAACCAAGAACTTTCTACTAACAACTCTATAGAAAATGTTCGAATAGATTATTCTACCGATAACGGTACAAGTTGGACAACAATAGTTAGTACAATTCCTGCATCTCAAAGTAATTATAGTTGGATTGTCCCAGGAGTAAATTCTCAAAACTGTAAAATAAGAGTTGTTGATCATGCAGATACAACCGTTGCAGATACGAGCAATGCTGTGTTTGAAATTTATTCTCCGCAAATAACGGTTACATCACCCAACGGCGGAGAGAGCTGGCAGGCAGGTTCATCTCATGCCATAACCTGGACGCAAACAAATGTTGATACTGTAAAAATAGCGTACACAACAAATCAAGGCTCCGGCTGGATACCAATTACAGAAAAACCGGCAAGTGCAGGAACTTATACTTGGGTAGTTCCTTCAACAATTTCTGCAACATGTAAAGTAAGAATTAGCGATAAATCAGATTCTACTTTTGCTGATTCAAGCAACGCTGTTTTTGCAATTACTTCAATTCCGGTTGTTCAAATATTAGTTTCTTCACCAAACGGAGGAGAGAATTGGAAAGTTGGAGAATCACATAACATCACCTGGACAAGCTCAAACGTTGACACTGTAAAATTAGAATTTTCCACAAACAATGGTGGAATTTGGTTAACAGTAAAAGATTCAGTTAAAGCAAGTCTTGGTACGCTCGCGTGGACAATTCCAAATACACCTTCAACCCAATGCAAAGTTAGGATCAGTGATTTCAAGAACAGTTCGGTCGGCGATTCTTCAAATGCAATCTTTACGATTGAATTAGTTGTACAAAAATCAATTGCAGTAACTTCTCCTAACGGTGGGGAGAGTTGGAAAGTTGGTTCTACACAAAGCATCACATGGACGAGCAGCAACGTAAATAAGTTCAAGTTAGAATACACAACAAACAATGGTACGGCTTGGCAAGTTGTAGGTTATTCAAGTTCATCCCCATATTCTTGGGTTATTCCAAACACTGCATCGGTACAATGCAAAGTGAGGATAAGTGATTCTACTAACGCTGCTGTTTGGGATACTTCAAAAGCAGTGTTCACAATTTACAAACCAAGTATTACTGTGGTTTATCCGAATGGCGGAGAAGAACTGCAAGTCGGTGCAAATGTAACTATCGCATGGCAAAGCAGTAACGTTGCAAATGTTGCGGTTGAATATTCCACAACAAATAAACGAACATGGAATACTGTTTCGTCAAGTGTTGCAGCTTCAAATCAGTCTTTAAGCTGGACGGTTCCGGATTCGATTTCGGATAGTTGTTTTATCAGAATAAAAGATGTTAGTGATAACACTATTGCTGATACGAGCAACGCAAAGTTTATAATTATTGCGGCAAGTCCGGCATCATTAACGTTAACTTCTCCGGTAGGGAATGAACAATGGAGAATGGAAACAAAACATTTTATCACCTGGACGAAGAACAAAGTTACAACCGTCAAAATTGAATTCTCATCGAACGATGGAAGCAGTTGGTCGAACTTAACAAGTTCTGCAGTTGCAGACAGCGGAAAGTATGAGTGGACAGTTCCGAATACCGCATCATCAGTATGCAGAATAAAGATCAGTGATGCAAATAATTCACAATTGTTTAGTGTGAGTCCATTGCCGTTCACAATTTATTATGCGGAGATTATCGTAACCGCGCCAAACGGCGGCGAAGAATGGCTTGTAAGTGAAACTAAAGCGATCTCATGGACAAGCACCGGAGTGAATAAAGTTAAAGTTGAATTGTCAACCGATAACGGTGCGAATTGGACGGTTCAGAAAGATAGCGCTACTGCATCTATGGGAACAGCCACATGGGTAGTTCCTAATCTTCCATCAGCAGATTGTAAAATAAAACTTAGCGATGCGCATGATCTCACTGTCTTTGATGTGAGTGATCAAGTTTTCACAATAAAAGGATTTCCTAAGATTCAAGTTCTTTCACCAAAAGCGTCGGATGTTTGGGAAATAGGTACTACAAAAGCAATTACCTGGTATCGCGAAAACATTGAACAAGTAAAAATAGAGTTATCAACAAACAGTGGCGGCACTTGGATGAACATTGCGAGCAGTGTTCAGGCGTCGGACCAAAGTTATCCTTGGGATGTACAGAATTATCCTTCCCAAATATGTTTAATTAGGATAAGCGATGTTGTAAATCCATCCTTCGGCGATACGAGCGATGTCTTTTCGATCGTGACAAAAGTAAAACCGGTCGTACTTACTCCAAACGGAGGAGAAAAACTAACGCTCGGTGAAGCATACGATATTACATGGAAATTAGGATCAGGTAAGTTAATTGCGCCGAAAGCTCCTTCGCATAAATCTAGTAGTTCAAAAGGAAATGGAGAAACGCTTGATGGTGCTGCTGAGACCTCCAACATCAGAATCCAACTTTCTACCGATGACGGAATAAGCTGGGCGACCATCAATAATCAAATATCAGTTGATTCAGCAAAATACACGTGGACAGTAAGCGGAGAACCTTCTAGTAAGTGTTTCATAAAGATCGTTGATATAAACGATGCGGCAAGTTTTGATCTGAGCGATTCGGCATTTGTAATTCTTGATAACAAGTTTCCGAATATTTTAGTCTCTACAAACAGTTTGGATTTCGGAAATATTTATAAAGATTCTACAGAAGAAAAGCAGATAAATATCACCAATACAGGCACGGCTGATCTGCAAATACAATCAACATCTTTTTATCAGACAAGTTCTGCTTATAACGTAACGACATTCAATCAAACTATTAAACCGGATAGTACACGAGAAGTGTTGATCTCATTCAAGCCAACAGAAATAATAAGTTATACCGATACGCTTTATGTTTATCACAATGCTGCAGGAAGTTTGGTTAAAATTGCACTAACTGGTTCCGGTATTGAAGTACCGAAGCCGATAATAAAAATTGCAGTTACTTCAGTAACGTTTGATACAACTTATATCGGTTCGAATAATCAGAAAACCATAACTATCGTCAATGAAGGAACTGCTGATTTATTTATTACGAACATCTCTGCGAATAAATCAGTTTTTTCTACGACGGAAACTTCATTCACTGTCGGCGCTGGGTTGCAGCACTTGCTGACACTGAATTTTACACCTACATCGGATTCAAGTTACAGCGGAACATTGACAATTCAGCATAACGCTGCCGGTAGTCCATCTCAAATATCGTTAATGGGAAAAGGGCAGAAGCATGTTCCGAATATTGTTCTCTCAAGTAAAGAAATGAATTTCGGGGTTATCACTGTTTACACACAAACAGAAGCATCATTTTCAATTAATAATTCCGGTACAGCGGATTTAGTTGTAACGAATATTCATTCTTCCAACTCTGTGTTTACAACCGTCGAAACCAATTTTATGGTAGCGCCAAACTCAAGTCAGGAAGTGCATCTTAAATTTACTCCGTTGGCAGCAACGCAATACACCGGCACGTTAACCATTTCGCATAATACGGGGAGCGGAGTAACAACTCTGTCAATGAATGGCGCCGGTTATCCGGTTGATGTTATTGTAACAAGAACGATCACGTTTGGGGATATTTCTCTTAGCGGAAATTATAGGATGGTGGGACTTCCGGGAAATTCTAATATTCCAATTACTCAAACGGTTTCCGGTTCGCAAAAAACGGATTGGAATGCTTTTTTTGATAATGGAATAATCAGCGCAAATCAGTCTGATTACTTAAAAGAATATGACGGCAGCAGTAAATATACATTTAAGCCGGGCAATGGTTTTTGGATAGTCAGCAAGAACGGGTTAACCGTTTCGGCGAATGTTCAACCGGTTCCGCTCGCTACTGACAGTACTTACTCTATCCCATTACAAGCGAATTGGAACATCATCTCAAATCCATTTGAGAAGAGTACAAGCTGGACAAAAATAAAACAGTTGAATGGTCTGACGACTCATCCACTTTATAAATGGAATGGACAAACTTATGATCAAGTCTCGGAAATGACAACGTACGAGGGATTCTATTTCTATAACACACCGGGACTGATGTCTCTTAAAATTCCTTATGACGCAAGCGGAACATTGAAGAAATTCTTTAAAGAGAAAGAAGTCTATCAATTGGGAGAGAAAGGATTTTCCATCGATTGCAAACAAAGGGGTGTTGAAAGATCATCCGTCTATGCAGGTTTCAATACAAAAGCAAGTAATGATGCAGATGATTACGATTACTTTATGCCGCCAGCAGATTTTGGCGAAGTTACTCTTGTTCTGCAAAATGATAGTCTCTCAACCGATTATAAAAAACTGATTGTTGAACAAAGGAAAGAGATCGGCGAAGGAACGCAGTTTGATTTCACAGCGAAAAATTTAAGTAAAGAAGCAGTTCAACTTACGGTTAACGGAATTGAATTCTTCCCGGAAAGCGAAACATATCTTTTAGATAAGCAGTATAATAAGTTTACAAATCTGAAAGAGAAGAATATGTTTTCACTTCCACAGCAAATGGGAAAACGAAGTTATGCACTTTTAGTTGGAAGTCCAGCATTTATACAAGAACGGAAAGCGGTAATAATTCCAACAGAATATTTACTCTATCAGAATTTCCCGAATCCGTTCAACCCTGCGACAACAATAGCTTTCGGTCTGCCGAAAGAAAGCAATGTTACGCTGACGCTTTACAACATGCTTGGAGAAGTTGTTCTTAGAGATGAACTTGGCAGCAAAACTTCCGGCTATCATGAAATGCTCTTAGATTTAAGCAGCAAAACCAGCGGTGTATATTTCTATTCAATCCAGGCAAATGCCTTAGACGGTAGCAAAAACTTCCGCGAGGTTAAGAAGATGATGCTTCTCAAATAAATTAATTAAAGAGATGCAATCTCAAAGTGTAAATTGAAATTCAAGAATCACAATCTTCGCCGCACGCGCAATTTCCTCTTACTTAGCGAATGGGCGGAGAGGTAGTGGTTTTGTACCCATAAGGGTACACATGTACCCCAAAGGAAACAAATAAATTATGATAGGAGAATTATAACATGGAAGTTAAAATAGAAGATAACAAACTTATCATCACGATTGAATTGCAGAAACCGACGCCAAGCGCATCCGGCAAAACATTAGTTGTTGCAACCACGCATGGAAACACACCGACACAATGTATCATTGATGGTAAGCCTGTAGTGATCGGGTTGAACGCCTACATTAAAAAATGATCCCAGCGGTTTTCTACAAAAGTGCATTGGGACTATAAATAGTGTTCCCCAACAAAGTGGAGACGGGGAAAGCATATTCGAATAATGAGTCCAACTCACTTCATGAAGAAGTAAAAAGACTAGATGACCTTCTGATTAAACAAAATCATGATGAATAATTGCTTTGCTTAGAATAATCTATTTATCAAGATTCAGTGTCCAAAAGTATCCAAACCAGGTATAAATAGGTGGATTTAGGATGATTATGTGGAGAGTGAAAAAGCCAAAAAGCCTCAAAAACGCATATTCTGAACGTAGTTAAGGCTTTATAATTGCAAGCGGAGAGGCCGGGATTCGAACCCGGGGTACAGTTTTACCCGTACGGCGGTTTAGCAAACCGCTGGTTTCAGCCACTCACCCACCTCTCCAAGTCTATGAAATTGACCCTATAAAACCCTTACGGCGGTTTAGCAATCCCGATTACATCGGGATTCAGCCACTCACTCACCTCTCCAAATCTATTAAATTGACCCTATAAAACCCTTACGGCGGTTTAGCAAT